>NZ_CP056087.1:2538318-3172898 GCF_001839655.2 Pseudomonas argentinensis | reverse complement strand
ACCATTTCCGCGGTGTTGTCCGGGGTCAAGGAAATCCGCCAGGCCGTCGAGATGGCCCAGCAGCATGCGGCGCAGTATGGCCGCCGTACCATCCTGTTCGTCGACGAAGTGCATCGCTTCAACAAGTCCCAGCAGGACGCCTTTCTACCTTATGTGGAAGACGGCACGCTGATCTTCATCGGCGCGACCACCGAAAACCCGTCCTTCGAACTCAACAACGCCTTGCTGTCCCGCGCCCGGGTCTACGTGCTCAAGAGCCTCGACGACGCCGCACTGCGCAAGCTGGTCGAGCGCGCTCTGAGCGAGCCCAAGGGGCTGGGCGAGCGGCGCCTGAGGCTGCCCCAGGAAAGTTTCGAGATTCTCAGGAGCGCCGCGGACGGCGACGGCCGGCGCTTTCTCAACTTCCTGGAAAACGCCGCGGATCTGGCCGACGACGGCAGCGAGATCGGCAGCGACCTGTTGCTCGACCTGCTTGGCGATACGCGGCGGCGTTTCGACAAGGGTGGCGAGGCCTTCTACGACCAGATTTCCGCGCTGCACAAGTCGATTCGCGGCTCCAGCCCCGATGGTGCGCTGTACTGGTTCGCACGCATGCTCGATGGTGGCTGCGACCCGCTGTACATCGCCCGCCGCGTGGTGCGCATGGCCAGCGAGGACATCGGCAACGCCGACCCGCGCGCCCTGACCCTGTGCCTGAACGCCTGGGACGTGCAGGAGCGCCTGGGCAGTCCGGAAGGCGAACTGGCCGTGGCCCAGGCCATCGTCTACCTGGCCTGCGCGCCGAAGAGCAACGCCGTGTACATGGCCTTCAAGGCCGCCAAGCGCGATGTCGCCGAGAATGGCTCCCGAGAGGTCCCGCTGCACCTGCGCAACGCGCCCACCAAGCTGATGAAGGAGCTCGGTTACGGCGACGAATACCGCTACGCCCATGACGAGCCCGATGCCTACGCGGCCGGCGAGGACTACTTCCCCGAGGACCTCGAGCCGCGGCGCTACTACGAGCCGGTGCCACGCGGCCTGGAGCTGAAGATTCGCGACAAGCTGGCCCACCTGGCCAACCAGGATGCCAACAGCCCCAGGCAACGGAGAAAGTCATGATCGTCACCATTGCGGCGGTTGCCGTCGGCGGCGCACTGGGTACCCTGGCGCGTTTTTTCACCGGCAACTGGGTCGCTGCCAACTGGCCGCAGCATTTTTATGGCGCCACCTTGCTCGTCAACCTCGTCGGCTGCCTGCTGATCGGGGTACTCTACGGCCTGTTCCTGATGCGCCCCGAGGTGCCGCTGCCCGTTCGGGCCGGGCTGATCGTCGGCGTGCTGGGCGGTTTCACCACATTTTCTTCGTTTTCCCTGGACACCCTGCGCCTGCTGGAAGGCAGCCAGGCGCCGCTGGCCCTGGCCTATGTGGCAGTGAGTGTCCTGGGCGGCCTGCTCGCCACCTGGGCGGGCCTTTCGTTAACCAAACTCTGATCGACGAGAACCTGAAATGCTCGATTCCAAACTGGTGCGCAGCCAACTGCACGATATTGCCCAGCGTCTGGCCACCCGTGGCTATGAACTGGACGTGACCCGCGTCGAAGCCCTCGAGGCCCAGCGCAAGTCCGTCCAGACCCGCACCGAGCAACTGCAGGCCGAGCGCAACAGTCGATCCAAGTCCATCGGCCAGGCCAAGCAACGCGGTGAAGACATCGCGCCGCTGCTGGCCGACGTCGACCGCATGGGCAACGAGCTGGAAGAGGGCAAGCGCGAACTGGACGCCATCCAGGTCGAGCTCGACAACCTGCTGCTGAGCATTCCCAATCTGCCCCACGAGTCGGTGCCAGTGGGCGCCGATGAAGACGACAACGTCGAAGTGCGCCGCTGGGGTACGCCGCGTACCTTCGATTTCGCCGTGCAGGATCACGTCAGCCTCGGCGAGCAGCACGGCTGGCTGGATTTCGAAACCGCCGCCAAGCTGTCCGGCGCCCGCTTTGCGCTGCTGCGTGGGCCGATCGCCCGCCTGCACCGCGCCCTGGCGCAGTTCATGATCAACCTGCACACCGCCGAGCACGGCTACGAAGAGGCCTATACACCGTATCTGGTACAGGCGCCTGCACTGCAGGGCACCGGCCAGCTGCCGAAGTTCGAGGAAGACCTGTTCAAGATCAGCCGTGAGGGCGAGGCCGACTTCTACCTGATCCCGACCGCCGAAGTGTCGCTGACCAATATCGTTGCCGGCGAGATCATCGAGGCCAAGCAGCTGCCGCTGAAATTCGTCGCCCACACGCCGTGCTTTCGCAGCGAGGCGGGCGCCTCGGGCCGTGATACCCGCGGCATGATCCGCCAGCATCAGTTCGACAAGGTCGAGATGGTCCACGTGGTCGAGCCGGGCAAGTCCTTCGAAGCCCTGGAAGAGCTGACCGGCCACGCCGAGAAGGTGCTGCAGCTGCTCGAGCTGCCGTACCGCGTGCTGGCCCTGTGCACCGGTGACATGGGCTTCAGCGCCACCAAGACCTACGATCTGGAGGTCTGGGTGCCAAGCCAGGACAAGTACCGCGAGATTTCCTCGTGTTCCAACTGTGGCGACTTCCAGGCGCGCCGCATGCAGGCGCGTTATCGCAACCCGGAAACCGGCAAGCCCGAGCTGCTGCACACCCTCAACGGCTCCGGCCTGGCGGTGGGCCGCACCCTGGTCGCGGTGCTGGAGAACTACCAGCAGGCCGACGGCAGCATCCGCGTGCCTGAGGTGCTGAAGCCGTACATGGGTGGCATCGAGGTCATCTGAAAGCGGCGGCAAGCCTCAAGCTGAAAGCGGCAAGCTGAACGGCTGCGCTTAGTACTTGAAGCTATTGTTTGTTCCGCCGTATCCGCAGGCTGCGCTCAGCCTGCATCCTGCTATCGAAATGGAGCGGTAAGTCCGACCCCGCAAGCAGCTGGATCAGCTTGCGGCTTGTGGCTTGCCGCTTGAGGCTGCCCCATGGACTTCCTTCCCCTGTTCCACAAATTGCAGAACCGCCGCGTGCTGGTGGTGGGCGGTGGCGAAATCGCCTTGCGCAAGGCGCGGCTGCTGGCCGATGCCGGCGCTACGCTGCGGGTGGTCTCACCCGACGTGGTCGGTGAACTGCGCGAACTGGTCGCGCAAGGGGCGGGGGAGCTGCTGCTGCGTGGCTATGAGGCAGGTGACCTGCAGGGCGTGTCGCTGGTCATCGCCGCGACCGACGACGTGCCGCTCAATGCGCAGATTTCCGAACAGGCCCAGGCCCTGGGTATTCCGGTCAACGTGGTCGATGCGCCGGCGCTGTGCAGCGTGATCTTCCCGGCCATCGTCGACCGCTCGCCGCTGATCGTCGCGGTCAGCAGCGGTGGCGATGCCCCGGTGCTGGCTCGCCTGATCCGCGCCAAGATCGAGACCTGGATCCCGGCCACCTACGGCCAGCTGGCCGGGTTGGCGAAAATCTTCCGCGCCCAGGTCAAGAACCTGTTCCCGGAGGTGCAGCAGCGCCGCGTGTTCTGGGAAGACGTATTCCAGGGCCCGGTCGCCGAGAGCGCCTTCGCCGGCAAGCTCGGTGAGGCCCGCCGCCTGCTCGAAGACAAGATCAACGGCGCGGCTCCCCAGGCGCTGGGCGAGGTGTACCTGGTCGGCGCCGGTCCCGGCGACCCCGACCTGCTGACCTTTCGGGCGTTGCGCCTGATGCAGCAGGCCGATGTGGTGCTCTACGACCGTCTCGTCGCCCCGGCCATCGTCGAGCTGTGCCGACGTGACGCCGAGCGTATCTACGTGGGCAAGCGCCGCGCCGATCATGCCGTGCCCCAGGAGCAGATCAACCAGCGGCTGATCGACCTGGCCAAGGCCGGCAAGCGCGTGTTGCGCCTCAAGGGCGGCGATCCGTTCATCTTCGGCCGTGGCGGCGAAGAGATCGAGCAGTTGGCGGCCCATGGCATTCCCTTCCAGGTGGTGCCGGGCATCACCGCGGCCAGCGGCTGTTCGGCCTATGCTGGCATTCCCCTGACGCACCGCGACCACGCCCAATCCGTACGTTTCGTCACCGGGCACCTGAAGGACGACAGCGCCGATCTGCCCTGGCAGGAGTTGGTGGCCTCCAGCCAGACGCTGGTGTTCTACATGGGCCTGGTCGGGCTGCCGACCATCTGCCAACAGCTCGTCGCCCATGGCCGGGCCGCCAGCACGCCGGCGGCGCTGATCCAGCAGGGCACAACGGAAAACCAGCGGGTATTCACCGGCACCCTGGCCAACCTGCCGGACCTGGTGGCGCAGCATGAGGTGCATGCCCCGACGCTGGTGATCGTTGGCGAGGTTGTGCTGTTGCGCGAGAAGCTGGCGTGGTTCGAAGGGGCGCAGCACGCGTCCCGATAGTCGCGTTCTCGTAGCCCGCCTCGAGCGCAGCGATATCCGGCGGCGACTTTCCGGATTTCGCCCGGCCATGGACTGTGATGTAAAACGAAAGAGGCCCGCGTCATGCGGGCCTCTTTCGTTTGCGGTGATCAGTCGTGCCGCTTGCGGTTCACCACCTGGGCGGCCTTGATCACGTCGCTGCCGATCTCGGCCTCGAATTGCTGCCAGACCGGCTGCATCGCCTCGCGCCAGGCCTGGCGCTGTTCCGGGGTGAGGGTGATGATCTGGCTCTTGCCGGAGGCTTCGATACGCCGGCGATCGGCCTGGTTGGCTTCCTCGGCCTGGCGGTTCACCGCGTAGGTGACCTCGTCGATGATCGCTTCGAGCTCGGTGCGGATCTGGTGGGGGATGCCGTACCAGAAGCGCGCGTTGCTGATCAGCATGTAGTCGAGCACACCGTGGTTGGTTTCCGTGATGAACGGCTGCACCTCGTGCAGGCGCTGGCTGTAGATGTTCGACCAGGGGTTTTCCGCGCCCTGTACCTGGCCGCTTTGCAGGCCCTTGTAGACCTCGGCGAACGGCATCTTCACCGCAGTCGCACCCAGCTGGGCGAACTGGGCGTCGAGCACCTTGGAGTTCTGAATGCGGAAATTCAGGCCGGCGGCATCGCCTGGCACGCGCAGGGCCTTGGTTGCCGACATCTGCTTCATGCCGTTGTGCCAATAGGCCAGGCCGACGATGTTCTTGTCTTCCATGGAGCGCAGCAGCTGGCGACCCTTGGCGCGTTTCTGGAAGCGATTGACCGCCTCCAGGTCATCGAACATGAAGGGCAGGTCGAAGACCTGCAGCTGCTTGGTGTACTGGTCGAACTTGGCCAGGGACGGGGCCAGCATCTGCACCTCGTTGTTGCGCAGCGCTTCCAGCTCGTTGGCGTCGCCGTACAGCGAGGAGTTGGGGTAGACCTCGACCCGCACCTTGCCTTCCAGGCGCTGGTCGACCAGGCGCTGGAACATCAGCGCGCCCTGGCCCTTGGGCGTATCGTCGGCCACCACATGGGACAGCTTGATCACCAGCGCGCCTTCTTCGGCAACGGCGGTATAGGAGGTGAGCGTCAGGGCGCAGGCGGCCGCGACAGCAATCTTTTTCAGCATGTGGAAGACCTTATTCTTGTCGACTGTTTTTGTGGTCGGACGCTGGTTGGCAGTAGCGGCCGTTGGCACCGATTAGGATTGTAGGTGAAGTCTAGTGTAATCATGGCGCCAGATATGTGACAGCCGTCCTAGCTGTGCCAAGTCATCAGGCAAAATGCCACTTCGTCGGGTCAATTGCCGCGTGCGTGCTTGGCGGCGATCCACTGGGACATGTACTGGGTGCTCTTGTGCTGATGATGGCGCAGCATGGCGCCCACGAAGTTTCGTTGCCGATGCGCGTCACGGGTATCCAGCAGCTGTTCCAGCCGGGCAAGCAGCTCGCCGGCCAGGCGCAGGCGATCGAAGCGCTGCTGCAGCAGCGGGGCGGCGTGGTCGCGGGCTTGTGACCACCTGGCGGGGTCTTCGTGAAGCTGCACGGCCGCCTCGGCGAACGCCTGGCCATCGTCTGCAATAATGCCCGGCCAGGGCAGTTCGCCGTGCATGCCCTCGCTGCCGATGGAGGTGGTCACGCTGGGCGTGCCACAGGCCATGGCATCGGCCAATTTGCCCTTGATGCCGGCGCCGAAGCGCAGGGGCGCCAGGCAGACGCGGGCCTGGGCCATCACCCGGTGGGCGTCGTCCACCCAGCCCAGCACCTGAAAGCCCTGCCTGGGGTTATGCAGCGCGGTGGCCTTGGGCGGCGGGTAGGCGCCATAGACATGCAGCTGCGCGTGCGGCAGCCGCGCGCGAATCAGCGGCCACAGGGCGTGCTTGAGCCACAGCACGGCGTCCCAGTTGGGTGCATGGCGAAAATTGCCGATGCTCAGAAAATGCGCGCGCTCGGCAAAGGGTAGGTCGGTCAGCACTGGCGGGATCAGCATCAGCGCGCAGTCGTGCAAGAGGCTCGCCGGCACGCCGAACTGCGCTTGCAGCAGCTGCATCTCGAATTCGGAAATCATCAGCGTCAGGTCGCAGCGGTAGATCGACGCCACCTCGCGCTGGGCCATGTCGCCGCCTGCCATGGCCGCATACAGCTGCTGGGCGCAGGCCTGCACCGGCCCCACCTGTTGGCGCTGCGTTTCGTTGGCGCAGGCCTGCTGGCTGGCTTTGAGCAGGCCGTGGCGGGCATCGCGCAGGCAGTGCAGGTCGCTGGTATCGAGCACCCGCAGGGCCGCTGGCCAGGCCCGCTCGACCCGCCAGCCGAACTGCTCCTCGGTGAAGAAGCGGTCGAACAGCACCAGGTCCGGCTGCAGGGCCGCGACGTAGGTATCGAAGCTGTCGCAGTTGAGGGCGACGGCGACTTCCTCGATCTCGAGTTCGGCCAGGTCGGCACGGTGGGTCGACAGCGCCGCGGCGCTGGCGAAGGTGACCTGCCAGCCCTGGCCGCGAAACACCCCGAGCAGCTCCAGCATGCGGCTGCCGGCCGCGGACGAGCGCGGCTCCGGCCACACGTAGCCAATCACCAGTACCTTGCGCATTAGGGCTCAGCGCGTGCCGCGAATGCTGCGCCACAGGGTGACCAGCACCAGCACGAACAGCGCGGCGATGCTCGCCAGTGTCCACGCGGTGAACGGCACACCGAGAATCTTGTAGTCGTTCATGCCGCACACGCCGCCGCTCATGAACACGCCAGGCCAGTATTCATGCAATGGCAATTGCTGATAGTAGAACGGGAAGGGCGAGCAACTGCTGCTTTCCATGATGCCCAGTTCGATCAGGGTGACATGGGCATTGTCGATCAGCGCCATGCCGCTGGCGGCCAGCAACAGCGGCCACAGCAGCACCGCCAGCCAGGTCAGGCGGGCTGCCGAGGCCGCGCTCAGCAGCAGGGCGATGACGGCGGTCAGGCACAGCCACAGGCGAATCTGCACGCACAGGGTGCAGGGCTCCCAGCCGAACATATGCTGGGCAATCAGGGCGCCGGCGAGCATCAGGGCGCTGGCCAGGGCGATCAGCAGCAACAGCGGGGCGGGGCGGGACATGCAACTCTCCAGATGAAGGCCTACGGCAACAAGGTGCCGTTTGTACCGGAAGGCGGCCTGCCGGGCAATCGAGGATTCCGATGCAAACCATCATTTTTGCAGGTGGGGATGGTGGCCGTGCTTGATCACACCCGTGGGTGCGCGCGGGGACGCCTGGGCCGTGCGCGCGACATCACGGACATGGCCCGTTCTCACAACAACAGCGCACGGGCTTTCATGGATCCAAAAAAAATCCCCACGCAGAGGGGCGTCTGCGTGGGGTGGCAAGGGCCGTTAACCGGCCGGGGGAGGAAAAAGGATCAGGACGCCGGCTGCCAGCCGCCGCCCAGTGCCTTGTAGATGGCCACGATGCCCTGATACAGCTCGACCTCGGCCTGGGCCTGGCTGTCTTCGGCGGCCAGGCGTTCACGCTCGGCGTCGAGCAGCACCAGAAAGTCCGCGCTGCCTTCACGGTACTGCAGCGCGGCCTGGGCCGCCGCGGCGCGACTGGCCTCCGACTGGCGCACCAGCGACAGCAGACGTTGCTGGCGTTTGCCGTAGTCGCTGAAGGCGTTTTCCGACTCTTCCAGAGCCAGCAGCACCTGCTGCTCGTAACTGGCCAGGGCGCCGTCGGCATCCGCCTCGGCGCCACGCAGCCGGGCCCGGACGCTGCCCAGGTCGAACGCCGCCCAACTGATGGTCGGTGCCACGCCCCAGGCGCGCGCCGCCGAGGAGCCGAGTTGCGAGCCGCGCCCGGCGGTAAAGCCGAGGAAACCGGACAGGCTGACCCGCGGGAACAGATCCGCCGTGGCCACGCCAACCTGGGCGGTGGCCGCCGCCAGTTCGCGTTCGGCAGCGCGCACGTCCGGTCGGCGGCGCAGCAGCTCGCCGGGGTCACCGATCGGCAAGGCCTTGGCGATGGCCGGCAGCGGGCGCGGTGACAGGTCGACGCTCAGCGCATCGGGGCGCTGGCCGAGCAGGGTGGCGATGCGGTTGCGCGCCCGCACCTGCTGCGCCTGGAGCTGTGGCAGCGTGGCTTCGGTGGCTGCCAGGCGCGCGTCGGAACGCAGCACGTCCAGTTCGCTGCCCATGCCGACCTCACGGCGACGCTCGATGATGTCCCGCGACGATTGCTGGTTTTCCAGGTCGGAACGGGCGATGCCTTCGCGCAGCTGGGCGCCGCGCAAGGTGCCATAGGCGTCGACCAGCTCGGCGATCAAGCTGACCTGCAGCTGCTGGTAGTCGGCCTGGGCCACCTCGATCTGCGCTTCGCTGGCTTCCAGCTGCCGCTGGATGCGTCCGAACAGGTCGAGCTCCCAGGCCATGTCCAGGCCCAGGTCATAGCGCTCGGCGTTGACTCGCTGCTCGGTCACGCCGGGCTGCTGGGCCTTGCCGATCTCGCTGCTGGCCCGGCTGGTGACGGTGGGCAGGCGGTCGTTGGCGACGTCGTCGCGAATCGACCGGGCAGCGCGCAAGCGGGCGTAGGCCACACGCAGCTCGCGGTTGTTCTGCAGCGACTGCTCGACCAGCTGATCGAGGGTCGGGTCATCGAACTGCTGCCACCACTGCGCTTCGAAGCGAGCGGTGTCGTAGCCACCCTGGGCCGCTTGCGCGGACACCACGGCAGCGTCCTGTGGCGCCCTGTAATCGGGGCCGACCGCGCAGGCGCTGATGGCCAGCGCCAGGGCGGAGATCAGCAGGGTGCGCGACACCCGATGGGTCATCGAATTCATGCCTGGGCCTCCTGCAGACGGGCCTGTTGTTTGCGCGCCTCGCGTTTTTCCACGGAGGCGCGGATCAGCACATAGAACACCGGGGTGAGCAGCAGGCCGAAGAAGGTCACGCCGAGCATCCCGCTGAATACCGCGACGCCCATGGCATGGCGCATTTCCGCACCAGCGCCGCTGGACAGCACCAGCGGCACCACGCCCATGATGAAGGCGAAGCTGGTCATCAGGATCGGCCGCAGGCGCAGGCGGCAGGCTTCCAGCACCGCGGCGACGCGGTCCAGGCCATGCTCCTGCTGCTCCTTGGCGAACTCGACGATGAGAATCGCGTTCTTGCACGCCAGGCCCACCAGCACGATCAGGCCGATCTGGGTGAAGATGTTGTTGTCGCCACCGGACAGGATCACCCCGGTGATGGCCGACAGCAGCACCGTCGGCACGATCAGGATCACCGCCAGCGGCAGGCTCCAGCTCTCGTACTGGGCGGCCAGCACCAGGAAGGCGAGCAGCACGCAGAGCGGGAACACGAACAGCGCGGTGTTGCCGGCGAGGATCTGCTGGTAGGTCAGCTCGGTCCACTCGTAGCTCATGCCGTTGGGCAGTTCGTCCCTGAGCAGCTTGGCCATCGCCGCTTCGGCCTGGCCGGAGCTATAGCCGGGGGCTGCCGCGCCGTTGATCTCGGCGGTGATAAAGCCGTTGTAGTGCATCACCCGATCCGGGCCGGAGGTGTCGCTGACCTTGACGAAGGTCGACAGCGGAATCATCTCGCCACGGTTGTTGCGCACCTTCAGTTGGCCGATCTGCTCGGCGTCCAGGCGGAAGCGCTGGTCGGCCTGCACGTTGACCTGGTAGGTACGGCCAAAGCGGTTGAAGTCGTTGGCGTACAGCGAGCCCAGATAGACCTGCATGGTGTCGAAGATGTCATCAATGGCCACGCCATGGGTCTTGGCCTTTTCGCGGTCAAGGTTGGCTTCCACCTGGGGCACGTTGACCTGGTAGCTGGTGAACAGCCCGGCCAGCTCCGGTACGTTCTGGCTCTTGGCGATGATGTTCTGGGTCTGCTTGTACAATTCCTCGTATCCCAGGCTGCCACGGTCCTGCAACTGCACCCGGAAGCCGCCGATGGTACCCAGGCCCATCACCGGGGGCGGCGGGAAGATCGCGATGTAGGCTTCCTGGATGCTGGCGAACTGGCCGTTGAGATCGGCGGCGACGGCGTTGGCGCTCAGCGACGAATCCTCGCGCTGGTCGAAATCCTTGAGGGTGACGAACACGATGCCGCTGTTCGGGCTGTTGGTGAAGCCGTTGATCGACAGGCCCGGGAACGACACGGTGTTTTCCACACCTGGATGCTTGGCGGCGATATCCGACATGCGTTTGATCACCGCCTCACTGCGATCCAGGCTGGCGGCGTCCGGCAACTGGGCGAACGCCACCAGGTACTGTTTGTCCTGGGGCGGCACGAAGCCGGTCGGCGTGCTGGAAAAGCCCAGGTAGGTCAGTCCCATCAGGCCCGCATAGAGGATCAGGGCGATGCCGCTGCCGCGCACCACACGGCGTACGGTGCCGACGTAGCCATGGCTGGCCCGCTCGAACACGCGGTTGAAGGGGTTGAACAGCCAGCGGCCGAACAGCCGGTCGAGCACCACCGAGAAACGGTCCTTGGGCTCGTGATGACCTTTGAGCAATACGGCGGCCAGGGCCGGCGACAGGGTCAGCGAGTTGAAGGCCGAGATCACCGTGGAGATGGCGATGGTCAGCGCGAACTGCTGGTAGAACTGCCCGGTAAGCCCGGAAATGAACGCCGTCGGCACGAACACGGCGCAGAGCACCAGGGCGGTGGCGACGATCGGCCCGGTGACCTCCTTCATGGCCTGGCGGGTCGCCTCCAGCGGCGTCTTGCCCAGACCGATATTACGTTCGACGTTCTCCACCACGACGATGGCGTCATCGACCACGATGCCGATCGCCAGCACCAGGCCGAACAATGACAGGGCGTTGAGCGAGAAGCCGAACATATGCATGACCGCGAAGGTGCCGATCAACGACACCGGCACGGCGACCAGGGGGATGATCGACGCGCGCCAGGTCTGCAGGAACAGGATGACCACCAGCACCACCAGCACGATGGCCTCAAGCAGGGTGTGCACCACCGCCTCGATGGAGCCGCGTACGAAGATGGTCGGGTCGTAGACGATCTCGTAGTCCACGCCCTGGGGGAAGCTCTGCTTCAGTTCGGCCATGCGCTCGCGCACCGCATCGGAAATGGCGATGGCATTGGAACCGGGGCGCTGGAAGATCGGCATGGCCACGGCGGGCTTGTTGTTGAGCAGCGAGCGCAGGGCGTATTGCTTGGAGCCCAGCTCGATCCGGGCGATGTCCTTGAGGCGGGTGATCTCGCCGTTCTCGCCGGCGCGCACCACGATGTTCTCGAACTCCTCCTCGCTGACCAGGCGGCCCTGGGTGTTGATCGACAATTGGAAGCTGTTGTCGCTGGCCGCCGGTGGCGCGCCCAGCGAGCCGGCCGCCACCTGGCGGTTCTGCTCGCGGATGGCGTTGACCACGTCGGTGGCCGTGAGCCCGCGGGAAGCGACCTTGTCCGGGTCCAGCCACACACGCATCGAGTAGTCGCCCAGGCCGAACAGCTGCACGTCACCGACGCCATCGAGGCGAGCCAGCTCGTCCTTGATGTTCAGCGAGGCGTAGTTGGACAGGTAGAGCATGTCGTAGGCGTCGTTGGGCGAGGTCAGGTGCACCACCATGGTCATGTCCGACGAGGCCTTGTCGACCGTCACGCCAAGGCGCTGCACTTCGGTGGGCAGCGTCGGCATGGTACGGGTGACGCGGTTCTGCACCTGGACCTGGGCGGTATCCAGATTGGTGCCCAGGGCGAAGGTGATGGTCAGCGTCATGCGCCCGTCGTTGGTCGCCTGGGATGACATGTAGAGCATGCCCTCGACGCCGACGATGGCCTGCTCCAACGGCGAGGCCACGGTTTCGCCGATCACCTTGGGGTTGGCACCGGGGAAATCGGCACGTACCACCACGGTGGGCGGCACCACTTCCGGGTATTCGCTGATCGGCAGCTGGAACAGCGAGATGGCGCCGCCGATCAGGATGATCAGCGACAGCACGGCGGCGAAGATCGGCCGCTGGATGAAGAACTGCGAGAAGTTCATCGTTAATGTCCTTGTGATGCGGGCACAGCCCAGCCTGCCCACGCCATGGGCGGCGCGAGCAGGTCTCGGGTAGGAAGGTGGAGAGGGCGAGGCCCGCTGTTACTTGAGGCTGACCTTCAGGGGTTCGTCATTGCGCGCCGAGGCCACTGCCTTGCGCTGCTTTTCCAGGGTCGCCAGGGTCTTCTCGTCGGCCATCGGCACGGCTTGCGGATCCACGGTGCTGCCCGGAATGGCGCGCTGCAGGCCATTGACGACCACGCGGTCACCCTTGGCCAAGCCGCTGCGCACGATGCGCAAGCCTTCCAGCTTGGGTCCAAGTTCCACGGAGCGGTAGGCCACGGTATTGTTGTCACCGAGCACCAGCACGAACTTCTTGCCCAGGTCGGTGCCGACCGCGACGTCCTGGATCAACATGGCGTCGTAGGTGTCGCTACCGACCAGCTTCAGGCGCGCATACAGGCCCGGGGTGAACTGGCCATCACGGTTGTCGAACACGGCGCGGCCGCGGATGGTGCCGGTGCGCGGGTTGACCTGGTTATCGAGAAAGTCCAGCTGGCCCAGGTGCGGGTTGCCGGTTTCATTGGACAGGCCCAGGTAAACCGGGCTCTTGCCGCGGCTGTCGTGACCGGCCTTGCGAGCCAGTTCGGTGTACTTCAGGAAGGCGCGCTCGTCGGCATCGAAGTAGGCGTACACCTTGTCGGTGGAAACCAGGGAGGTGAGCAGCGATTCGCTGGCAGTGACCAGGTTGCCGGCGGTGACCTCGGCGCGGCTGACGCGGCCATCGATGGGCGCGGTCACCCGGGTGAAACTGAGATTGAGGCGGGCGTTGTCGAGTTCGGCCTGAATGCCGGCCACCGCGGCCTGGGCTTCCTGGGCCGCGCTCTTGCGCGCATCGGCCAGCTCGGTAGAAATCGCGTTGCTTTCACGCAGGCGCTCGCCACGCTGGGCTTCGCTGCTGGCGCGAACCTGATTGGAGCGGGCTTGCTGCAGTTGGGCCTCTAGGCGTTTGACTTCGGCCTGGAAGGGGCGCGGGTCGATCTGGAACAGCAGGTCGCCTTTCTTCACCAGTGCCCCTTCGGTAAAGCTCACCTTGTCGATGAAGCCGGAAACCCGGGGGCGAATCTGCACCGATTCCGGCGCTTCCAGGCGGCCGGTGAATTCATCCCACTCGTTGAGAGGCTGTTGAATGACTTCGGCCACACTGACCTTGGGAGCAGGCATCTGCTGTGCGGTTTCCTGATTCTTGCCACAGGCCGCCAGCACCAGTGCTGCGGTAAGGGCCAGGGGAAATTGCCAGAGCCGTGGATTGGGCTGTTCCATGATTGCGATCCGCCAAGAGGGAGTGATGGAGGCGGAGTCTGGTCGCTGCAACATCCGGGCACGAATCGAACGCCACGAAAATAAATATCATCGCGAATGATGATATTACCCGTTGGAATATAAAAAGAAAGCTACCTATCTATTTAATCTAGGCCTGCTAGCCGATCCCACGTGCTATTCCAGGCTGTCGGGATCACCGAAGAACATCTGGATCCGCGAGCGCAGCCAGCGCTCGGCCGGGTCGTTATCCTGGGCGCCACGCCAGGCCATGGACATCTCGAAGCTGTCGCTTTCGAAGGGTAGGTCTTCGGCGCGCAAGCCGCCAGCCGCAGTGAGCGCGGCGGCGGTGTAGTCGGGCACCACGGCGATCAGGTCGGTGCCCGCCAGCAGGGTGCCCAGGCCGTTGAATTGCGGCACGGCGAGCACCACCTTGCGGGTGCGACCGAAACGCGCCAACAGGTCGTCGACGAAGCCGTTGAGGTCGCCGGCGAAGGACACCATGGCATGGGGGCGAGCGCAGTATTCGTCGAGGCTCAACTTACCGGGTATAGCATCGGCACGCAGCAGCTTCGGCCTGCTGCGCCGCAGCGTCTTGCGCTTGGCGTTGGCCGGCAGCTCCTCGGTGTAGCTGACACCCACCGAGATTTCCCCGGAGGCGAGCAGGTTGGGCATCAGCAGGTAGTTGGCGCGACGCACCACCAGCACCACGTTGGGCGCTTCGGAGCGCAGGCGGCGCAGCAGGGCGGGGAGCAGGGCAAACTCGACGTCGTCCGACAGGCCGACACGGAACACCGCGGTACTGGTGGCCGGGTCGAACTCCGAGGCGCGGCTGACCGCCGTGGAGATCGAATCCAGCGCCGGTGAGAGCAGGGCGAAGATTTCCTGGGCCCTTGCGGTCGGCTCCATGCTGCGGCCGGTGCGCACGAACAAGGGGTCGTCGAACAGGTTGCGCAGCCGCGACAAGGCCGCGCTGATTGCCGGCTGGCCAAGAAACAGTTTCTCTGCCGCACGGGTCACGCTGCGTTCATGCATCAGCGTTTCGAACACGATCAGCAGGTTGAGATCGAGACGGCGCAGGTCGTTGCGGTTCATCCGGGTTCCAAATGTGCGGGCTTGCCAGAGCGGGACGCTGGTGAGAGCCTTGTCCGCCAATAGTACGAGCACTTGAGCGCATTGGGAAAGACACCGGTATCATTCGCATATCCACACGTTGTGCCGGCCTATATCACTGCCAGGCATGACGACTATTAGTCGTGTCGGGTGGTGTGCACCCAGGTCTGCAGATAAAGTCGAATCCAGTGAATGACCCAATCCGCGATCAGTTGAGGTTGACGATGTCCCGCATGATCCGTTTCCACAAGTTCGGCGACGCCAGCGTATTGCAGTGCGAAGAAATGCCGACACCCACTCCGAACGCCGGGGAGGTGCTGGTACGTGTCCAGGCGCTTGGCGTCAGCTGGGGTGACGTGCTGTGGCGCCAGAACCTGGCGTCCGAGGAAGCCAAATTGCCCTCCGGTGTCGGCTCCGAGCTGGCCGGTATCGTAGAAGCCGTGGGCGAGGGCGTCGACGATCTCGCGGTCGGCACGCCGGTGGCCGCGTTCCCGGCCAACACGCCCAACCGTTACCCGACCTGGGGTGATGTCGTGGTGGTGCCGCGCTATGCGCTGACCCGTTACCCCGACGTGCTCAGCCCGGTCGAAGCGAGTATCCATTACACCGGCCTGCTGTTCGCCTATTTCGCCATGGTCGACCTGGCCAAGCTCAAGGCCGGCCAGCACGTGCTGATCACCGAAGCCTGCCATTGCCTGGCGCCACAGTCGGTGCAGCTGGCCAAGGCGCTGGGCGCCAACGTCATCGTGTCCACCAGCGTGCCGGGCAGCCGCGACTTCCTGCGCGAGCTGGGCGCCGACAAGATCATCTTTACCGAGGAGCAGGACCTGGTCCTCGAGGTCGAGCGCTACACCGAAGGCAAGGGCGCCGAGGTGATTCTCGACCACTGCGCCGGCCAGCAGCTCAAGCTGCTCGGTGACGTGGCCGCTACCCGCGGCAAGCTGATCCTCTATGGCCTCAACGGTGGCAATGACACCGCGTTCCCGGCCTGTGCCGCGTTCAAGAAGCACCTGCAGTTCTTCCGTCATTGCGTGCTGGACTTCACCGGGCACTCGGAACTGGGCATCGAGCAGGATCATGCTGCCGTGCAGCGCGCGCTGGATCACATCAACATGCTCACCGCCGATGGACTACTCAAGCCGCGGATCGACAAGACCTTCGCCTTCGAGGAGTTCGCCGAATCGCATCGCTACATGGAAGCCTGCCCCGAGCGTGGACGGGTCGCCCTGACGCTGGAGTGATCAGCCCCAGAACCAAGAAAAGCCCGGTATCGACCGGGCTCTTTTCTGGGGCGACACATCCTTGTGTCAGGCTTGCAGCATCGCCCAGATCCATTGCGATTTGATGACGCCCTAGCTGCTTTCGCGCACCCGCAGTTCGAACCCCAGGTCGATATTGGGCGTGGCGGGGCGGCCATCGAGCATTTTTAGCAGCAGGTTGGCGGCCTCGCGGCCCACTTCGGTGCGCGGTGTATGGATCGATGACAGCCGCGGCACGGTATGCGCAGAAGCCGGCAGGTCGTTGAACCCGACCATCGCCACACGGCCCGGCACGGCCATGTCGCAGCGTTGCGCCTCGAAAAGCGCGCCCTGGGCTAGGTCGTCGTTACAGAAGAAGATGCCGTCGACATCCGGGTGGCGCTGCATTAGCTCGCGAAACAGCTGGCAACCCAGGCCAATGGACGAGGGCAGAGGGTGCAGCAGCTCGAGGGCCGGGTCATAGACGCCCGCCGCATGCAGGGCGCGGCGAAAGCCTTCGCCGCGCTGCATCACCCGGGGATCCAGCTGCGCCGCCACATAGGCCAGCCGCTTGCGGCCTTGCTTCAGCAGGTGTGCGGCTGCCGCTTCGCCTGCGGCCTGCTGGGAGAAACCGACACTGGCGATACCTGGCGCATCGCTCAACTCCATCATGTGCACACAGGGAATACCGCTGGCGCTGAGCAGGTGTCGCGTGCCTTCGGTGCGGTCGAAACCGGTCAGCAACATGCCCATCGGCCGGTACGGCAGGTAGTTGCGCACCAGTCGCTCTTCCTCGTCGCGGCAATAGTGGTAGTCGCCGATCAATACCTCGATACCGCGCGGGCGCATCACCTCGTGAATGGCCTCCAGCGGTTCGATGAACAGCTGGTTGGAGAGCGACGGAATCAGCACCACCACCGAGGTGCCGCGCGCCGACGCCAGGGTTCGCGCCGCCGGGTTGGCCACGTAACCCAGCTCATCGGCGGCCTTGCGCACCCGTTCGGCGAGATCGGCACCCACCGTGGCCACGCCGCGCAATGCCCGCGACGCCGTGATGGTCGATACCCCGGCGCGTTCGGCGACCTGCGCCAGGGTCGGCATGCCGAGGGTGCGGGAACTGCTGTGGGTCGGGGATTTCATCGCCAGGGGTTGTCATCGGCCGGAGTTGCTGGTTAAGGTAGCGCTGTCTCAAAGGCTTGGCAATCGACCGCGATGCGTCAGCAGCCGCTGAGCAGCAGGAACCGGCGTATAACAGTTACAACATCTGAAGCCGCTGTCTTGCGCATTGTTTTATGCGCCAAAGATAGCGCTGTCTTCTGCTGGAGTTGCAATGAGCAAACCGATAACCGCAGTGGTCGTCATGGGCGTATCCGGATGTGGCAAAAGCTGCGTCGGCGAGTCGATCGCCAACCATGTCGGCGGTTACCTGATCGAAGGTGACCAATTTCATCCGCCCGCCAATATCGAGAAGATGAGCGCGGGAATTCCCCTCGATGACGATGACCGTGCCGAGTGGCTGGCCCGCCTGGGTCAGGAGCTGACCCGCGCACTCGAGATTCATCCCCATCCCGTACTGACCTGCTCGTCACTCAAGCGCAAGTACCGCGACCGGCTGCGCGAAGCCGTGCCTGGCCTGGGCTTCGTGTTTCTCGAACTGTCCCGCGGGGAAGCCGCCCAGCGCGTTGGCAATCGCCCGGGCCACTTCATGCCCGCCAGCCTTATCGACAGCCAGTTCGCCACCCTGGAGCCGCCCTTTGGTGAGCCTTCGACGCTGGCGCTGGATGCCACGCAACCCATCGATACCCTTGGCCGCAAGGCCGCTGACTGGTGGCGGGCGTCCGACGACGACCGCTGACCGTGCACCCATGGATCTCCCATAACAAAGACAAGTGGAGGCGACATGAATACCAAACATCAGGCTGAGCTGTACTGCACACCCTTCGATCACCAGACCGCAGGCCTGGAGGAGGGCGCTCATCATGAATGAGGTGACCACCACCCTTGGCGCCGGGCCACTGCTGTCCATCGCCGCTGGCGCCGTTCTGCTGCTGTTGCTGATGATCATCCGCTTCCGCCTGCATGCGTTCCTGGCGCTGGTGCTGGTAAGCATCTTCACGGCCCTGGCGACGCAGATTCCCTTCGACAAGATCGTGCCGACCCTACTCGGCGGCTTCGGCACCACGCTCGCGGCGGTGGCCTTGCTGGTCGGGCTTGGCGCGATGATCGGCCGCCTGCTGGAAATCACCGGCGGCGCCCAGGTGCTGGCCGACACGTTGATCAACAAGTTCGGCGAACAGCGGGCGCCATTTGCGCTGGGCGTGGCCTCGCTGCTGTTCGGTTTTCCGATCTTCTTCGACGCCGGCCTGGTGGTCATGCTGCCGATCATCTTCAGTGTGGCCAAGCGCTTCGGTGGTTCGACGCTGACCTACGCACTGCCCGCGGCAGGTGCCTTCGCGGCCATGCACGCCCTGGTTCCACCACATCCTGGTCCGGTGGCCGCCGCCGAACTACTGGGGGCGAACATTGGCCTGCTGGTTATCGTTGGTGCCGTGATCGCGATTCCGACCTGGTACTTCGGCGCCTATCTGTTCGGCCGCTGGGCCGGCAAGCGTTTCGATCTCAAGCTACCGAGCAGCTTCCTGACCGATGTGCCGCGCGACGAGACCGTCACGCCACCGGCTTTCGCCCTGGTCATGACCATCCTGCTGCTGCCGCTGCTATTGATCTTCCTCGATACCGGGCTCAATACGCTGACCGTGATGGGCGCCGTCGACGGCAGCAGCAACTGGGTGCAGTTCCTGCGCATGCTCGGCAAGACCCCCGTGGCGCTGTTGATCACCGTGCTCTTCGCGCTGATCGCGTTCAGCGGCCGGCATAGCCGCCAGCACCTGGAGAAGGTTTGCGAAGGCGCGCTCGGGCCGATCTGCTCGATCATTCTGGTCACCGGGGCAGGGGGCATGTTCGGTGGTGTGCTGCGCACCAGCGGTATTGGTGACGCCCTGGCGGGCACCCTGTCGGACACCGGCATGCCGGTCATCCTCGCCGCCTTCGTGATTTCCGCGGCGCTGCGTGTGGCCCAGGGTTCGGCTACCGTGGCACTGACCACCACCGCCGCGCTGGTGGCACCGATGGTCGCCGCCACGCCCGGGCTGAGCGAGTTCGACCTGTGCTTTATCGTGGTGGCCATTGCAGGTGGTGCGACGGTGCTGTCCCATGTCAACGACTCCGGCTTCTGGCTGGTCAGCCGCTTCCTGGAAATGGACGAGAAGACCACGCTGAAAACCTGGACGGTGATGGAAACGCTGCTCGGTGGCATCGCGTTCATTCTCGCCGTTATCGGTAGCCTGATCCTGTAGCGTGAAAACGCCGGGGCCTTCATCGCGATGAAGGCCCCGGCGCGGTGTCAGCAACCGCTCTGGGTCATTGCCCAGCCACTTCATGCACCGCGTGGAGAATCACCTTGGCGACCTCGGCCGGTTTGGACTGCTGCGGCACGTGGCTGCTATCCACTTCGCTCAGGTGCGCCCCGATGCGCTTGGCGGAAGCGCGCTGAACGTCCGGGTGAATCATCCGGTCCTGGGTGGCGAGCAGGTACCAGGACGGCTTGGTCTTCCAGGCTGCAGCGGTAACCTTGTCTTCGAACGCGGACGCCTTGATCGGGCCCTGGGTAGCGGTCATCACGGCGGTCTGGGCGGCCGGCAGGTCCTGGGCGAAATCGCTGGCCATGCCTTGGGGCGTCAGGTAGATGAAACCGTTGCTATCGGTCTTCAGCTGGCTGATGCCGGGCGGCGTCGGCGCCCCTTTACCCTGTTCGCCGCTGGTTTGCCCGGCTTGCGGTGCAAAGGCCGCCACGTAGACCAACGCGCTGACCTTGTTGTCGTTGCCAGCTTCGGTGATGACTGTACCGCCCCAGGAATGGCCGACCAGAACGACCTTGCCACCCTGATTGTTCAGCACGCGCTGGGTGGCAGCCACGTCGTCAGCCAGGGAGGTAAGGGGATTCTGCACCACGGTGACGGTAACGCCTTCGGCCTGCAGCAGCGGCACCACCTTGGCCCAGTCGGAACCATCGGCGAAGGCGCCGTGAACGATCACCACCGAAGGTGAGGTGCCAGCGGCGTAGCTGGTGCCAAGGGTCAAGGTGCTGCCGATGGCGAGTGCGATTGCAGCGATTTGAGATTTGACGGTTTTCATTGCATAAACTCCTGTGTGGGTGTGGTTCAAATTCTGCTGGCCAAGCCGCCTGGCCGGTATCGGTCATTTATCCGATCTAAGGACTGTTCTAGTGAGCGACGCTCCGTCACTTCTCGTTTCTGCGGGTGCGGCACTGGCTGCCATCGCCCAGGTCGGCGATCTGAGCATGGGTCAACCTCTGGGGCATTCGATGCGCGTCGCCAGGCTGGCCAGGCAATTGGCGCAAGCGAGCCTGGGCGAGGGCGCCCATCTCGATGTGGCCGAGCAGGTCGCCTTGCTGCGCTGGTCCGGCTGCACCGCCAACGCTGAGGGGTTCAGTCATCTGCTGGGCGATGACGTCGACGGGCGCCGCGCCATGCTCGATCAAACCCTGGGCGCCGACCATATGCGCGCCGTGCATGAAGCCGGTTCGCTCGCCGTCGTGCACTGCGAGGTGTCGGAACAGGTGGCGAGCACGCTGGGCCTGGGCGCGGATGTCGAAGCGGCGCTGTACCGAGTCTTCGAAACCCATGATGGCTCCGGCCGACCGGCTGGGCTAAGTCACGGGCAGATTCCCGAGGCGGTCTACCAGGTGGTGCTGGCCGGTGATCTGGAAATTCTCAGCCGCACCCACGGACTGCAGACAGCACTGCAATGGATTGGCGGGCAGGGCGACCGGCGTTATCCCGCGAAGCTGGCGGCATTTCTGCAACGTCACGCCGGTGGCTGGCTGGCACAGTTGGCGCATGACGAGGCGCCTGGTGACAAAGCGCCGTCCCGCAGCCAGGTACCCCTGAGCCTGGTGGGCGATGTGATCGACCTCAAGCTGCCGTGGCTGGCAGGTCATTCGAGGCAGGTTGCGGATATTGCCGTCCAGGCAGGTCGGCTGTGGGGCTTGCCCGACGCCGCGCTGGTCGAGCTCGGTCAGGCTGCGCTCGTGCACGGCCTGGGCCGGGCGGCAGTCTCCAACCATATCTGGAACAGCATGGGGGCTTTACCGTTCGGTGCTGCAGAGCGCGTTCATCTGGTGCCGTACTGGACGCAAAAAGCCTGCAAGCCCATCGCCGAACTGCAGCGCCCGGGAGACATTGCCGCCCATGCCTATGAACGGCTCGACGGCAGCGGCCATTTCCGCGGCCTGGCCGCTGACGCCCTGAGCCAAGAGCACCGTTTACTGGCGGCCGCAGTTGCCTGGGTAGCACTGCGCAGCACAAGGCCATGGCGATCGGCCCACGATATGGCCCAGGCGCAGAGCGCGCTGCGCCAGGATGCCAGCCGCGGCGTGTTCGACAGCGACATATGCGAAACCGTGATCGCGGCCGCTGCAGGCAAGCAGCGGCCGCCTCAGCAGAGAAGCGCGCTGTTGAGTGCCCGGGAATGCGACATCCTTTCCGAGATAAGCCGCGGTGCCAGCAACAAGGAAGTGGCGCGCAGGCTGTCGATCAGTCCCAGCACCGTGCGCACGCACATGGAGAGCATCTTTCGCAAGCTGGAGTGTTCAACGCGGGCAGCCGCCACCTTGAAGGGCCTGACCTTGGGGCTGATTTCGTAAGGAACGCGGCCGGCGGAAATACTGAACCTGGAGCGTCACGACGGTGGTCGAATTGCCAGGACTCACCACAGCCTGGCCGAGGTTTGCAATGCACAATCGTTTGGTAAGAGCCATGAAGGCGACCTTGATCGTCGGCGGATTCTTCTGTGCCTGTCTGTTCGTGTTCATTGCCGTCGGCATTCTGATGGGGGCGTGATTTGCTGAGTGAGCGCTCAATAGGCACTGTGAGTGCCTGGCGGGACAGAGGCGGATTTGAGCGTTGAAAACTGACCGCTTGAGCCTGGCAAACCACAGCACATAACTTCGCATAATGTATATTATGTTAAATTAGATATGCGAGGCGGCTAACCGCTGGATCGGCCTGTGCCCCGTTTGCCTCCCACCTCGACAAAGATGGCACGTTGAGCCGCCTGGCATTTCTCCTCGCTCGACCTGCTGCTCTAGACATTCGCACCAGACATGTAAACCGCTGCCCCATCCTTGGGGCTTATGCAACAACGCACTGTCGCCGCTCATCAAGGCGTTCAGTCGTTTACTGTGGATTGTGGGGAGTGCTTGGGAAAATGCCTTGTGTAAGAATCGTACTGCCTGCATGAGTCTCGGGGGTTGGTTGGTTTGGCGACTACCAAACTGCCCGACTCATGCAGGCATCTTCAAGCTATCCGGTTGATCTGCATGGATATTTTGTGGGGATTCCTCAGACTCTGACCCCATCGATTTAGTCTGTCTCCTATTGCATTTACTATTGCATTGATTTGTCTTGTTCGGCTCTCGGCAGGATGGAGCTATCGCTGCGTGAAGAGGCTCACCGGCAAGCTCAGGTACTGGAGTAATTTTGTAGGGATTCCTCAGAACCTGCCCCTTTCTCTTTCTCTAGTCATCTTGCGATATTTTTTCTCCAGGCTGCTTACTTGTAGAGTTACTTAAAGAGCCAATGAGCACCAAAGCAACCGCCACCACAGTCACTATAATTCCCAGCCGCCAGGAGAAGCTCAGAGAAGGGCCTATCAGCCCAACTAAATCCAACTCCATCCCCTTAACGAGCCGAGTTAACAGAGCAGCAAAGAACATTGCAAAAAAGCTCATCACTGTCGATATGGAAAGCGTCTTAATCAGCCATAAAATCCATTGTTTTTTATTTTTCACCTTTCTTTTCCTCAACTATTAATAACGGGCCTACCCCTTCTGAAGCAGCCGCGCCAAAAATAACGCTGATATTTTCTTTTAAAGAGCTTGGCATAGAGTTTGGCAAAGAGTCTTTAACAACCTTCCCCGCAACAGCACCTGCTGCTGTACCAACTCCCGCACCAATCATCGCCCCAGTAGGATCAACTCCCTTAACTTGGCTACCAACGTACGCGCCACTAACACTAATCGCCTCCGTGGCAAGAAATCCCCTCCCTTGACTCAGTGCGCCGACAATCGCCGCTACAGTGGCATCAGTGTAACTAATGGAGTTTAAGTCCGTACTTAGTTGGTAACTGACGTTAGCCCCCCACCTATAGTTGCGCCTAGTGCTAGGGATCCTAATCTAGCGCCATTTCCCAACATGCCACCACCGGTAAGCACTGTCATTGCCCACGCTTTTAAAAGCTCCTTAGCCGGCTCTGGGCCATCATAACCATCGCCACGAGCCATTGCCTACAGGGCAGCCGATACTTCCTCTGGTGAGGCGCCCTGAACAGCCATATCTTGACCAAGAGAAGTAGCAGCTTGTCCATATTTAACAGCACCTGGCGGGACAAGGTCATAAATCCCAAACTCATTGTATTTGGTTCCATTTCAGCAACCACTCCAATCAATTGCGAGTTCATAGTAATTAAGCTCTTTTTCTCATTAAGACTCATGCCGTCGTATTGCTTCAGCAGGGTACTTATAAGCGCTTCATTTGCTCCGGCAGCTAATGCGCCAGTTCTAAAGTCAGCACCTATAGCTTCAGCGGCAAGCCCGCCCATGACGGCGTGCAAACCTATTTTCGATAGGCTGCTGTTCCCTAACTGGTAGTCGCGTGAGGTCTTGCCAACCAAATTGAATCCGGCCGCTGCAAAGGTATTAGCCAAGGTCGCCTGCAGAGCTTCATCCAGACTTCCATCACGGCCTAACGCCTTGTTCAAGATAGCGGATGTTCCATTTTGCAAGGCTTGATTTGCTGCAAATTGCCCAATACCGGTTGCACTCGATAGCCCACCGCTTGTCGCAACGGCACCGCTATTTGCCAAAGTGCCGGAGCCGCCGGCTGCACTGCTTGCCGAGCTTGAGGTCGTCTCAGTGCCCGTCCAGCCATCGTAAAGGCCAGCGGTAAGGCCAGCAGTTACACCAGCGACCGCATAGCCTTTTACGGCATCACTCGACGTGACGTCTTTGTAGATGGCACTCAGGTTACCCCGGTTGTTGATAGTACTGATCGCAGCATTACTAGCAGCGCCAGTGAGCACAGTCGTAGCTGCCAAATTGGCCCAGCCCGCCCCCTGGAGTGCGGCGCTGGTGCCGGCAGCCCATGCGCCACTGGCACCAGTGGCTGCGGCGGATGCGCCTGCCGTCGAGGCGCCGCTCGCTACCAATCCACTCGCCGCCCCCGCCGTGAAATACGCCACCGCAATGGCAATCACTATCTGTGCCCCAGCCCCCAACCCCGAGCTGCTGTACTTGAAGGAGTCGTGCACTTCCTTCACGCGGCGCCAATCCACGTCACCTCGGGCTTCGGCTTCTCTCAGCCAGGCCAGGTTGGGATCGGCCTTGACCATGGCCTCGATGGTCTGGCTGACCGACTGCAGGTTGACCTGCTTGATGTCGATCTTCAGGCCATCGACTGCCTTGATCACTAGGTCGCCCTGGGCGATCAGCTCGCTCTGGCGCAGGGTCTCGTCGGTCTTGCCCTTACCTTTGCTCGACTGCCAGGCCAGGCTGCTCTTGCTCTTCTCGCGGCTTTCCTGCTCGAGGTCTTTGACGCCCTCGAAGGTGATATCCCCGCCACTGACCAGGGTCAGGTCGTTATCGCTTTCCAGATGCGCACGCTGGTAGAGCTGATCGCCTTCGCTGACCAGGGTCAGGTCTCCACCCGTGGTGATCTCGCTGCCAACATTAGTGACCTGGGTGCTCTCGTTGCGCTTGAAGCTCTTGCGCCCGAAGCTGCCCTTTTTCTTCTTCTGGTAGAGCGAGTAGTCGTAGTCTTCGGCGCTGAGCAGGGCCAGGTTCTCACCAGCAACCAGGTAGGCTTCGTCGCCGGCCTGCAGCTTGCTAGCCGAAACCACCAGGTTGCTCTCGGCACTGACGGCGATATCGCCGCCCGCAATGATCTCGCTGGACTGCTGGCGAACCTGATCGCGCTGGTTGATGATCCTCTTGCTCTTGGAAAGGAAGTGGCTTTCGTTGGCGGCGGAAGCGATCAAGGCATCATTGCCTGCCACCAGGGCGACATCGCGCCCGGCCTCCAGGCGACTAGCGATCACGCCCAGGTCACGTCCAGGCTCAGGTTCAGTCGTTCCTTACTGGCGACGGCGTTGTCCATCAGGTAGCGGAACATCGCATCGTCACTGGTCAGGCCGGCGAGATAACGCTGGCCCGTGCGCGCCACGATGGCTTCGCGCACCAGACGCTGTTCATAGAGGCCATCGCCCAAGCGCTTTTGCGCCTGGTCGGGGTCATAGCCCAGCTTGCCCAGCAGGTAGTCGGGTTGATGAAGAGCGGCTCGGTCTTCAAAAATAAATATGCCTTTTTACATGCGCCTGTTATTCCGTCTTATCGCGTTCTTTTCCCACGAGGCGGGCGAACCACCCGCGCTTCGGCTCCGGTCGCACAGGATGTGTGCTCGGCCCATCCGGGCGTAGTAAGTCGCCGGGGTAGTGCTCGTGTCCCAGGCAGAGACTATCGTCCAGTCCGAACGCCTTGACGGCAGCGACCGCCTCAACGCACCAGCGGCCAAAGTAGCTGCCCTTCTCCAATGGGTGTTTTTCCGGGTCGCCATAGATATACCACCACAATTCGTCCTTGCCCTTACGCTTCAACTCCACGTACCAATGCTCGACAAAGTCGCGCAGCCACTCGGCCTGTTGTTCCTTCGGCGCGTTTATCGCCTTTAGCAAGCGCGCATAGGGTTTGGAATGAAGCAGCGCGCCACCGATACGACGTGACGGCTCGCGGCTGGCAATCACTCGATCGAGTAGCTCGTCCTCACCTTCACCGCCGATCAGCAGCAACAGGCGTTGCCACTGGTCATCCGAGATATCCAAGGCGAGTGCCAACCCCACCAACCAAAAACACCAGTTGTAGTGGTTGAGATCGCTCAATTTAAAGGTCCATGAGCGTGGATCGGCGTGACTGCGTGGATCATCGGTTGCCAGGGGTGCCGTTAAGAGATGACGATGATCCCAACCTTGGCCGGGATTCAGCTGTGCATTCAACTCGTTGGCCAGCCTGTTTGACAAATCCCAGGCATCGAGCAAGCCGGTAAAGTGCTGAGTTAAATTACGGACAGAATCACCTCGAGAATAGCGCTCGAGAAACAGGCGTATATGTTCAATAGCAGCATCAAAAGAATATTGGGGATCATAATTCTGATTTTTGCTGGGTAATCCCAAGGCATATAACATCTTCCGGGTACGCCCCTCACTGAAATCAACCCATTTATCCCAGTATGCTTGGTCTCCCAATGGCGCTCGAATCATAGTTTAGCTCCCGACAAATTCACATTCGGAATTAATATATTAGATGTATCTATCGGCTTCGATCTACCAACCGTATCGAGCACCTCAACAATTGTCGATCCATCCGGTCTAGTAGTTACAACCCAAGTCTCTGTACGAGCTGCCTTAATTGAGTCTGCGATATCCGCAGCTATCATTCTGTCCTCAACAGCTTTTTCTAATCGCCCCGATCCCAATGCCCAACTCTCACTGCCCTGCTTTCCGTCCAAGGTATCACCCAACCGTGTACTACCTTTGCCAGTCCCGTTACCCACAAACTTGTATTCAATCACTACATAATCCACATCTGCACGGTTGACCTTGTACAGGTCATCGATCCCCGTCTCACCCACGCCCGGGATGCGCGCTAGCTTTTCACCTTCAGGAATGATTTTCTTCACCGTCTGCTCGCCAAACAACTCACCCAGGGCCATTTTTTGCTCATTGGTCAACACCTTGAGATCAAGCAAGGGTTTACCACTCGGGTCGAAAACGCCCCCGCTTTTTGCAAAGGCCTGCTCGGCCAACTGATCGATGACGTCGTCCAGTTTCTTGCCAACAGACTCGGCAAGCTCAGCACTGACCTTGCCCCCCGCCTTGCCCACCGCGCCCGCCGCACCGGCGCTGGCCACGGCCGTCACCGTGCGCAGCAGCAGCATCGTTTCCTGGGCGGTGGAGACGTCCATGCCGTAGATGGCATTGAGTTTACCGGCGATGTTTTCGTTGAAAGCTGTCGCCGCGCCCTCGCCCAAGGCATTGCCGCTTTCGTGGAAACTATCCACGACGCCCTGAGGCGTGCCCTTGATGCCCTCCCAAAGGCCGTCTAGAACAGTGCCAGGCTGTTCGACGAGCAACCTACCCAGCTCGACTGCATCGTCCTTCAAGGCGATACCGGAGTCCTTGAATTCCTTCAGGACACCTGCGCTTAGGTCTCGGCTGATGCCGCTCTGGACGAAGTCTCTGTAGAACTTCGGATCGGCTGTATCGGCGAACATTTCCGGCCGGAACAGCTGCTGCCCCTGGGCGGTAAAGAGCGCTTGCCGCTCGCCGAGGTCATTGGTAAACGTCTGACCAGCACCCGCCAGGAAGGCTTGCGCCGTGCTGTCGTCGCCGTCGCTGAGCAGCCCACGCCATAGGTAGTCGACCTCCTTGAGGGCTTGTTGACTCAGGCGCTCCAGCGCCGCCTGTTCACTGATGCCCTGTTCCTCAGCAAAGCGCTTGGCGTTTTCCCTCAACCATTTTTCTTCAGCCGCATGTAGCTGCCGGTTATAAGCCGTCGCGTTCTTCGCCAGCTCCGCTGCCTTGGCCGGATCGCCACCGGTGGCCGTCGCCGCAGCCACGCCAATCAATTGCGACACCATCAGCTCTAGGCCTTTGTCGCCTTTGATCACGCCAGTAAGCTGTTCGACCAGCAGTTCGTTGGCACCGCCAGCCAGCGCCCCTGTCTTGAAGTCACCACCAGTCGCCTCGCTGAGTAAACCGCCCATCACAGAATGCAGAGCGATTTTTTCAGGGCTGCCATCATCCCAATTGATGTTCTTCAGCCACTTGCCATCGGCAAAGTCACCCACGCTGTGGAAGACGCCAGCCTGCAACAAGTGCTGCATTTGGCCGGTCAAGGCCGTCTGCAAATTGTCACCCAGGCTGCCGCCTTGGATAGCGGTTTGCGCTACGGCCTGTACCGCGCCCTGCGCGCCGAGATAGGAGCCGAACTTGGCCAGCTCACTGGCCTTGCTGAGGTTGAAGCCTTTGGTGATCTTATTGACATTGTCACCCGTAACACCAAAGGCGCTATCCAGCACTCCCGAGGTGAAACCTGCGGTGATGGCCGAGGACGCGTAGCCTTTGAGGTTGTCGCTGGAGGTCACATCCTTGAGTACCGCTCCAAGGTTACCTCGGTTATTGATAGCGCTGATCGCGGCATTGCTGGTCGCACCGGTAGCCGCTGCCGTAAGCGCTACGTTGGCCCAACCGGCTGCAACCGTTGACCCCGCTGTGGCACCGGCGGCCACAGCAGACGCCGTGGCCGTGCCTGATGCGGCCATTGCAGTACCTGAGCCGGCGGCAGCGGTCGCGCCGCCTAAAGAGCCAATACCCTGGCTGAGCAGGGGACCTGCAAAATACGCCACAACAATCGCGATCACTATCTGCGCCCCAACCCCCAACCCGGAGCTGCTGTACTTGAAGGAGTCGTGCACTTCCTTCACGCGGCGCCAATCCACGTCACCTCGGGCTTCGGCTTCTTTCAGCCAGGCCAGGTTGGGGTCGGCCTTGACCATGGCCTCGATGGTCTGGCTGACCGACTGCTGGTTGACCTGCTTGATATCGATCTTCAGGCCATCGACGGCCTTGATCACCAGGTCGCCCTGGGCAATCAGCTCGCTCTGGCGCAAGGTCTCTTCGGTCTTGCCCTTACCTTTGCTCGACTGCCAGGCCAGGCTGCTCTTGCTCTTCTCGCGGCTTTCCTGCTCGAGGTCTTTGACGCCCTCGAAGGTGATATCCCCGCCACTGACCAGGGTCAGGTCGTTACCGCTTTGCAGATGGGCGCGCTGGTAGAGCTGGTCGCCTTCGCTGACCAGGGTCAGATCGCCGCCCGTGGTGATCTCGCTGCCGACATTGGTGACCTGGGTGCTCTCGTTGCGCTTGAAGCTCTTGCGCCCGAAGCTGCCCTTTTTCTTCTTCTGGTAGAGCGAGTAGTCGTAGTCTTCGGCGCTGAGCAGGGCCAGGTTCTCACCGGCAACCAGGTAGGCTTCGTCACCGGCCTGCAGCTTGCTGGCCGCAACCACCAGGTTGCTCTCGGCACTGACGGCGATATCGCCGCCCGCAATGATCTCGCTGGACTGCTGGCGAACCTGATCGCGCTGGTTGATGACCCTCTTGCTCTTGGAAAGGAAGTGGCTTTCGTTGGCAGCGGAGGCAATCAAGGCATCATTGCCTGCCGCCAAGGCGACATCACGCCCCGCCTCCAGGCGGCTGGCGATCACGCCCAGGTCACGCCCGGCGCTGATATCCAGATCGCGCCCGGCGCTGACCTGGGCGCCCACCTGGGCCACCCGCTCGTTGAGGTAATGACGACCGCGAGCCTGGCTGACACGCTCTTCTACCGAGCTGATGTTGACGTCACGCCCGGCCTCGATGGTCAGGTCGCCCCGGCTGGCCAGCACACCGCCCAGGTTGCTGAAGTCGCGCCCTGCTATAAGGCTCAGATCGTTGGCGGCTTCGATGCGCGCGGCGCTGTCGACGAAGTCCTGGATCGTGCGGTTATTGCCGTGGCTGGTTTGGTGGCGTGTCACGCTGCGTTCGTTGACTACATCTCCCGTCAGCGCGATCAGGCTGACATCGCGCCCAGCGATGATGCCGCCCTGGGCGTTGCGGATGCTGTCGGTCGCCAGCAGTTGCAGGCGCTTGCCCGCCTCGACCAGGCCGCTGTTGTGGATGTTGCCGGCCGTGGCATTGAGGTTTTCGCTGGCGCGCAGGGTGCCCTGGTTGACCAGTTCGCCGCCGCTGATCAGCGTGACGTCGCGGCCCTGGAACAGCGCTCCGTTGGCAGCCAGGCGACCTTTGGCCTGGGCCAGGTAGAGCACGGGTACCAGCACCTTCTCGCCCGCCACCTCGTGCTCTTCGAGCCAGACGATGTCGTGAGTCAGCGCCGCCACCTGTTGGGCGCTCAAGGTCACGCCCAGGCTCAGGTTCAGCCGTTCCTTGCTCGCAACAGCGTTATCCATCAGATAACGAAACATCGCTTCGTCGCTGGTCAGGCCGGCGAGATAGCGCTGGCCAGTGCGTGCCACGATGGCCTCACGTACAAGACGCTGTTCGTAGAGTCCATCGCCCAAACGCTTTTGCGCCTGGTCCGGGTCATAGCCCAGCTTGCCCAGCAGATAGTCGGAGTTGACGAATTGCTTGAGGTCGGTCAGCGCCGGGTTGGTTTCGATCAGATATTTGTGCCGAACAGGCGGCGCGGCATTGCCTGGCAGGTTCTGGACACCTACAACCTGGGGTAAATCAACGTTCGGTAAACCCACCGCCGCAGGGCCGCCTTGCAGACTCCAAGCACTCCCAGTTGCCGTTACAGGAGCCTGCGAAGCCTGATTTGCATTGACGCTCACCGAACTCAAGCTGCCAACTGCGTTCGGCCTTGCGTCTACACCTTGCATAGTACTGGCGCGCCCAGAGAGCGCTGTTTGATGGCTCAGGCGGAACAGGCCGTTCTCGCCTTGCGGCAGGGTGAAGCCGGGGAGCGTTAGCGGGTTGACTTGTTTTTGCTGCAGGTCTGGGGGGAGTTGGGGGTTAAGCAGAACCACGGTGGTTTTGCCAGTGCCCTTAGCTGTGGTGTTGCCTACTCGGCCGGTTCCACTCTGTAGCGCGGTGTTTTCCCTAAGCAGGCCATTTTCCAGCCTGTTTGTCGCGTTGATGACGATATTTCCGCCCGCCTGCATGATACCTGGGTAGGACGTACTGCCAGACGTTGTGATTTCAACGTCACTCACCAGCCTGTAGTTGTTTAGGCGCGAAGGAAGGGCCAACAGGTTATTCGCGTCATATAGAGACTCTTCAACTGAATAGGCGGTCCCTACATAAGCACCTGTGACAGAGTCCTGATACTCATAAATATCTCCGCCATACTCAGGATAAAAATCAACCCATACAATCAAAGCCAGCCGAATCTCTCCTGAGCTGGTTACATAGTATTTATTCGGAAAATCTGGACTATTACGCCGATTGTAAGGCGTAACAGTGCCACTAATGAAACGTCCGACTGAACCATCTGTCGTAGCGGCGTTGTAAATTCGCGTCCGCTCAATCGTGCCGCTTACTGCACCTTGGTTGGTGAATTCAGCTGTATTGACGTTGAGATTTCTGACAGCAGATACAGTGCTGCTCTGATTGAAAAAACGACTGCCCTGAAAATAAAAATCGCGGCCAGCCAGTATCGCTGATGACGGCGTGCCCCCTATAACTTCACTCTTATACGTCTCTCTCGCAATATAATCGACATTGTAATTATCCCCTTTGCAATCATGACAGCGAACTGCAATAAACCCTGACACCAAGGTTCGCCCGATACTGAACACATCACTGCGATTAATTAATGCAGCGGCATGTACAGAGACATCGCCAGCGCCTTCGATAGTCGAGGAAATATTCTCGACCGTGCTTGCATTACTCAGTTGATCATCGCCTGCAATGCTCAACGCCCCCAGGCTGTATACATCCCCATACTTATTAGTGAAGTTATCCACCCGCAGCGCCATATCTTCGCCACTGAAGATCAACCCCCTCTCGTTGAGCAGGTTGGGCGCCACGAGCCGCAGCGTCTCGCTGCTGCCCAAGGTGCCGTAGTTGTTCAAGGTGGCGGCGCTGACGGTCAGCCCACCGGCCGAGGTCAGTCTCCCGCGGTTGGTCAGGGTGCCCGTGCTGCTGATGATGCTCACCCCGCCGCCACTGATGCGGGCGGCGCTCGCCAGGTCGAGGCTGGCGGCTTTCAGGTTCAGCGCACCGAGGCTGGTCACCTGCCCGGCACCGCTGTAGGCACCGCTCAGGTCGAGGCTGAAGCTGCCGTCGCTGGCCAGCAGGCCGTCGTTGATCCAGGTGCCGCCGCTGCCGCTCAGGGACTGGCTGGCCAGCAACTGGCCCGTGGCGGTCTGGGTGAAGGTGCCGATGTTCAGCACCAGGCGCCCGGCTTGCAGCACGCCAGTGTTGGTCCAGCTATCGGCTGTCAGGCTGAGCAGGCCGTTGGTGCTGAGGTCACCACCAGCGCCCATGACCTGGGCGGCGCTGAGGCCGAAGTTGCCGGTGCCGACATGCAGGATACTGCCGCCGCTGCTCTGCAGGCTGGCGGTGTCGAGCACGAGGTGGGTGTTGGCGGTTTCGATGCGGCCCTGGCGGTTGTCCAGGCTGCTAGCGGTGATACGGGTATCACCGCTGCTGCCCAATGCACGCAGGCTGCCGTTGCGGTTGTCCAGGCCAGCGCTGGCCAGGCGCAGGCTGCTGGTGCTTTCGACGATGCCGTAAGTATTGTTCAGCGCTCCCGACAGGCCGAAGTCGATGCGCCCGGCCGCCACCTTGCCACCCTGCCCCGAGGCGGCGCCCTGGTTGTTGAAATCGCCGGCGATCACGCCGAGCAACTGGTGGGCATACAGGCCACCACCCTGGTTGTTGAAGATGGCGCGGCCCAGGTCGATCGCGCTGCTGCCGCTCACGGCAGAGAGGTGCCCGCCGCGGTTGTTCAGGCCCTGGGCCTCGACGCTCAGCGTCTGCGCCTGGGTGGTGCCGCCGTCGTTGTCGAACAGCCCGGCGCTGACCAGCTTGAGCCAGCCGGTCAGGCTGCTGAGCACGCCGCCACGGTTGTCGATACGCGTGGCGCCTTGCAGGTCGAGGTTGCCGCCGCGGCTCTGGAGTTGGCCGTTCTGGTTATCCAGCTTGCCATCCAGGGTGAGCAGCAGGTCCCCCTGGCTGCTCAGGCTGCCGGCGGTGTTGTCGAGGTCTTGTGCGCGGATGCTGATGGTTCCGAGCTGGCTGTGGATCAGGCCGCCGCCTGCATTGTTCAGGGCGCCGGTCAGCAGCAGGTTCAGGCCATTGCGTGCAGCGACGGTGCCACCATTGGCGTTATTCAAACTGCTGGCAGTCAGGTCGAGCAGGTTCTGGCTGATCAGGCTGCCGCTCTGGTTGTCGACAGCCTGGGCCTTGAGCACCAGCGGGTCGGCACTGGCCAGCTTGCCCTGCTGGCCATTGAGCAGTTCGCCCGTAAGGGTGAGGCCGAGCGCCGCGCCACTGGTGAACTGGCCGGCGCGGTTGTCCAGGCTGGCCGCGTTCAGGCTGGCTGCTTTGCCACTGCCGATCTGCCCGGCGTTGTTGTTCACCGCCCCGGTATTGGCCGTCAGGCTGCCTTGGCTGTCGATCAGGCCGTGGCCGCTGTTGTCGAGCGCGCCGCTCAGGCGCAGGTCGAGATCGCCGCCGCTGGAGACGATGCCCTTGGCGCTGTTGTCCAGGCTGCCGGCCTCGATCTCGAGCGCTGCCTTGCTGACCAGAGCGCCTTCACCGCTGTTGTTCAACACGCCCTGGCTGCCGTCGAGCTTGACCATCAGCGCGCCACCCCGGCTGGAGACGGTGCCGCGTGCGCTGTTGTCCAGGTTGCCAGCGGCGATATCCACGCCCTGCCAGCCGGAGATCAGCCCGCCTGCGGCGTTACGCACATCGCCAGTGCCCACATCGAGACCGAGCTTACCGGCACTGATGATGCGGCCCTGCTCGCCGTTGTCGATGGCACTGGCGAGCAGCCGATAACCCTGGGTGCTGGAGACTTCTCCGCCATCGCGGTTGTCCAGCTTGCCCAGCGCCTGCAGGCTCAACGGGCCGTTGGCCGTGAGCAAACCGCCACGGTTGTCCAGGTCGCCGCCCTTGAGGTCGATGTGCACACCCGCTTCGCCGATCAGCCGGCCCTGGCGCTGGATCAGTTGGCTGACGGTCAGGCGCAGGTCTTTCTTGGCCGAGAGTTCGCCACCGCTGTTACCGAGGTCGCGGCTGGAGTCCAGGCGGCTGGCCGTCAGGTCGAGGGCATCGGCACTGGTGATCAGGCCATTGTCGCGGTTGTCGACCGCGCTGGCCGTCATGTTGAGGGCCTGGCGGCTGCTGATCACACCTGCGCGGTTATCCAGGTCGCCTGACTTGAGCACGAACCCTGCCTGGCTGAGCAGACGGCCGCCCTGGTTGTTCAGGACGCCGGTCGTCACCTGCAGCTCGGCACCGCTGGCCAGCAGGCCGGCGTTGGCGTTGTCCAACTCGGCTGCTTCAACGTTCAACGCCTGGGCCGCCGACAGGGTGCCCTGGTCGTGGTTGGCCAGCTTGCCGGTAAGCTTGATCTGCATATCGCCCTTGCTGGCCAGCACCCCGGCGGCGGCGTTGTCCAGGCTGGCCGCCGTCACTTCCAGGCTGCCGGCCGAGAGCACGCCCTTGAGGCTGTTCTTCAGCAGTTGGGTGATCTGCAGTTGCAGCGCCTGGGCACTGATCACCCGGCCCGCGCTGTTGTCAAGCTCGCGGGCCTTGAGCAGAAAGCCCTGGCTGCTGGAGATTTCACCACCGGCGCTGTTGTCGACCTTGCCGAGGTTCTTCAGCAGCAAGGCCCCCGGCGTGGCGATCAGGCCCTGGCCGCTGTTATCGAGGTCACCGCCCTGCAGGTCGAGGGTCAGCGCGCTTTCGCTGACCAGCTCACCACCCGCGTGCTGATCCAGCGCCGTGGCGCTGACCTGGGCTGTGCCCTTGGCGGCGATCCGGCCCTGGTCGTGGTTGTTGAGCTGGGTGGCATTCAGTGAAAGGTCGCCAGCGGCGGTGATCCCACCCTGGCCGTGATTATCGAGCTGCCCAGTTTCAATGCTCAGCGTCTGCCCGGCACTGATGCTACCGGCATGGCTATTGTTCAGGCTGCTGTTACGGATGCTCAGTTGACCATCGCTGACCACCACGCCCCCCTGGTTGTTCAGGGTGCCCCCCGTAACGCCCAGTGCCGCGCCACTGGAAAGCAGACCAGCCGCCTGGTTATCGATGCGAGCGGCTTCGATCTGCAGGCCATTGGCCGCGAGAATTCGGCCCTGACTCTGGTTGTTCAAGGCCCCCTCGAGCTGCACACCAATCGTTCGCTGACTCGTCAGGGTGCCGCCAGCGCTGTTGTCCAGGCTGCCACCGCGCAAAATCAAGCCATCACGCCCGGCGAGCACACCCTTGGCATTATTCAGCAAACGCTGAACGTACAGCTCCAGCCCCTGATCCGCGACGATCAGACCAGCGCCGCTGTTATCCAGCACGGCAGCGGGTTGCCCGCTATCGGCCTGGACTCGAACCACTGCCAGGCCGGGCGTGGAAATTTCCCCGCCCGTGTTGAGCAGGGCTTCGCCAGCGACGATCTGCAAGGCTTCAGTAGCGGCAATCAAGCCACCCTGGCTGTTATCCAAGCGTTTGCCTTCCAGGGTTAGCCGGCCCTGGCTGAGCAATTCACCGCCGTTGGCCTGCTCGAGGTGATCGATCTTCGCATCGAGATCTCCCCTAGCGCTGACCTGCCCTTGATTACGGTTGTCCAGGCCGGCCAGTTCAAGACTCACGTTCCCCTTGCCACTGAGCGTGCCGCCCTGGTTGTCCAGGCGGCCCCGATTCAGACTGAGCACTCCGTCAGCCTGAATCCTGCCACCTCGGTTGTCCGTCGCTGCCTCGTTCAGGCTGAGACTGGCGTGGCTCGATAGCAGACCATCGTCGCTGTTGTCGACGGAGGCCGCACGAATACGCTGTGAGCCTTGGCTGACCAGCGTTCCCTGGCCGTGGTTATCGAGGTGGCCGCTGAGCGTGACGCCGAGGCTCCCCTGACTGGCCAGGGTCCCTTTACCGCTGTTGTCCAAATCGCCTGCTGTAACGTCCAGACGCTCCTGGGCAAACACCGTACCTTGCCGATTGTCGAGCGCACCGTCAGCCGCTACGGCGATGTCCACTTGCTTGGCAGCCATCTGCCCGCTGCGGTTGTCCACGTCCCCCGCCACCACACTCAAAGCAGCATCGCCGCGCACCTGGCCCTGACGGTTATCCAACTGCGCTGCATCGATTCGGGTAAGCGTCTTGGCACTGAGCGTGCCACCCTGATTGTCCAGGCGCTGGCTGGCCTTGACCTCCAGTTGGCGATTGCCGATCAGGCTGCCGGCATTGCGCACCTGCTGCGCCTCGATGCGCAGATCCGCCGCCGTGCGGCTGTTGTCGGCCCTGACGCCGGCCTCGACCAGGCCCTGGTTGATCACCTGCCCCGCCTTGAGCTGAACATCCCCCGCCGCAGCCAGGCTCTGTTGCACCTGGAGCGAACCCTGCGCGCCGAGCCTGGCCTGGCCGGCGGCGTAGGTCTTACCAGTCAGCGCCATCTCACCCGCCTCGATGGCCAGGTCGCCAGCGGTCGAGGTCTGCGCCAGGCTCAGCTTGCCACTGGCATCGATCTGGATATCCCCGGCACTGGCGGCCATATCACCGGCCAGTTTCACGCCCACGCCCGCCTCTGTGCCGACCAGACGAATCGCGCCGGCGTACATGCCGCCCAAGGCCGAGCTGTCGATGGCCAGTTGCGGCTGTTGGGAGCCGTCATCGGCCTTGGCAGTGGCCTGCAGGGTGGCCACATCGACCTCGTTGCGGCCAGCGATGATGTTCAGGCGCTTGGCGTGGATCTCGGCGTTGATCTGCGCGCTGCGGGTGATCAGGTCGAATTGGTCGACGTTGCTGGCATTGAGGCCAGCGCCTTCGATGGCGATGTCGCCGCCATTGACGTCGAAGCCCTGCAGGCGGCCATTGTTGACCACCGGCGCGCCGGTGCTCAGGGTCGCCCGCGGGGTGTTGATGAAACCGCAGCCGTCGCAGGTGATGCCGTGGGGGTTGGCGACGATGACGTGCGCTGCCTGCCCGGCCACTTCCGTGTAGCCCTTGAGCTGGCTGCGGTTGCTGCCGGTCACTTCGTTGAGGATGACGCCGGCGGCTCGCCCCTGCAGGTTCGGGTTGCCAATGATGATGCCGCCCTGCTGGGTGCTCTGCAGCCGCTCGGTGGCGTTGTTGAGGATCAGCCCCTGCTGGCCGACGTTGTAGTCGGTGAACTTGTTGTGCGACAGGCCGCTGCCATTGGGCGTGGCGATATTGACGATGGGCACGCCATTGCCGGCCTGGTCGAGGCTGGTATTGCCGCCGGCCTGGGCGTCAACCGTCAGTTGCGCCGCAGTGGCGACGATGGGGTTGAGGAACATGACGCCGGCAACGATCAGGGCGATGTTCTGGAAAAACGGGCTGCGAACGTCCATGTCAGGGTGCTCCAGGGTGTAAGCGAATCGGCAATCAGAAGAACAGGTCGAAACGGAAATACACCGGGCGCTCGCGCTCGGTGATCACGTCGGGGCGTTCCAGGGAGGCCGCTGGCGGCCTATATCGGCGTTGACGAAGGCTGTGCCGATATAGGCCGTGGTTGAATCCCAGTTGCCATTAGCTGGCGCGGTTGCCCGACTGATCGATGTGCTTACCGAGGATGAGCTTTGCTCACGCAGGTTGAGGACCTTGCCGGGAAAGCTCATGGCCTGCTCGCGGTCAATCGCCAGGGCAGAACTGTCGAGGCCTTCTAGGCGGCCTTCGACCACGGTGATCATCGGGGTAAGGGCCGACAGATCCTGCTGCGGCAAGTAGGCCCGGGTGGTCACGTAACCATGGTCGACATGATGGTTGGTGATCGCCTTGAGCAGCTCGTTGAGCTGGCTGGCGCCCAAACAGCTGTCGGCGAACGGGGCGAGAATGGTGCTGCGATCGGCCTCGGACAGCAGGCTGGCGCCGCTGATCTCGATCTGTTCGATGGCGAAGCAGCGCTCGTTTCCGGATGTCGGGGGCACGCTCGGTTCGGCGTGCTTGCCTGGCAACTGCTGGAGTTCCTGCAGGCGCTCCTGAGGCTTGCGGATTAGCTCACGCTCTCCCATCGTCTGCGCCATAGATAGCGTAGGCAGAAAAATAACTAAACGTATGTACAGCGAGCTGCGGTCTGCGTACATGCATTTCGTCCATGAAAGGCAAAAGTGGCGTCAAAACAGCGTGCATCTAAACAGATGGCCGTATGCCATCAAACTATGATTTTGTGAAGATTTAGTGAAAGCGACGCGCTAACCAGTAACTCTGCACGAATCAGCTTCAGGCTGAGCGAATGAAAAGAACGCACTGATCACATCATGAACACCCCCGTCTTTTAGGATGACTGCTGGCTGCATTTTATTAGCTGAACCCGCGTCAGGAGGTATAGAAAATCCGGGACGATTCAATCTTCGCGCTAATGAGCAAACACGGAGCTAGGTGCAATTACAGATGGAAATCGCCCGCAGCCTCCGGCTGGTAAAGCACCTTCCTGATCTCGATCTGCCGCGTACGCCCGGCGATTCGCCAGTCGATGGCGTCACCCTCCTGATACCCCAGGATGGCGGCACCCAGATCGGAGCACACCGAATGCTTGCCGGCGCTGTGGTCAGCGTCTTCGGGGTAAACCAGGGTCACTTCGAACGCTTCGTCGCCCAGTTGCACCAGGGCCCTGGAGTTCATGGTGACGACGGTGCTGGGCACCTGTTCAGCCTCGACGACAACGGCGCGTTCGAGCTCGTGTTCGAGTTGGACGACCGGGCCTTCCTCCAGCGCGATCAAATTGTCGAGCTTGGCCTTGTCCATTTCGGTGATGTAGATCCCTGGCGCATCGCGGAAGGAATCTTCGCGCAGCAGCTGCAGGTAGCGACCGGTCGTCATGACCCATGAGGTCATGGTCGGCGTTTCGCTCCCGAGCTCGAAGCCGCTGCGCAGGAAGGCTTTCTGCGAGCGCAGGTTATCCGGATGGATCTTGGCGATGAGTTTCTCGGCGCGCATGTCGAGAAAGGCCAGTTTCATGCCTTCGCGGATCGTGCGGGTGCCCAGGTTCTGCCCCCACTTGTCGCTGTCGCCGATGGCCAGGACGATCTCGCACTCCGCGCCGCTCTTGATCAGACGCACGAAGCCCACCGGTTCGTCATACCGGTCATAGGCCATGAAGAAGCGGCCGCCCTGGTTGAACAGATGGGTCAGAATCGGCAACTGAGTCCGATCGATGGCGTGTTCGATGGAGCGGGAAACATCACGCGAATCGCTCAGGTAGCAGGTAACGCGATCATCTTCCAACCAGTCCATCAGCCTCAACGCATGTGCCCGAGTGACCTCCGGGCACAGCGAAATGAAAGGCTTGGTCATCTTCACCACACATATTTGAAGGTTTGAAGCCCTTCATGGCTATGGCCATGACGGTTCTTACGCAAACCGGCTACTTTAACGCATCAGGCGAGCGATTCCGACCCGTCTGCGCGCGTGGCTGCGCTGTTACTTGGCAGCTCGCCTCGATTCGACGCCCTCTCCCATCTACAACGGCTGCGCAATTTCTAAATGCCGTTCACGCAAGCCGGGCTAAATAAAGCACCTGGCGATGAGCAAGGGCTCACCACCAGACGGCGCCTTACAGCACGCTGGCCAGGAACTCACGCAGCCGTGGATGCTGCGGGTCGTCCAGCAAGGCGCGGGCATCGCCCGCCTCCACCACCTTGCCGTTGTCCATGAACACGATATTGTCCGCCACCTCGCGGGCAAAGCCGATTTCATGGGTGACCACCACCATGGTGATGCCCCAGTGCGCCAACTGCTTCATCACCTGCAGCACTTCGCCCACCAGCTCGGGGTCCAGTGCCGAGGTCGGCTCGTCGAACAGCATCACCTCTGGCTGCATGGCCAGTGCCCGGGCGATCGCCACTCGCTGCTGCTGCCCGCCGGACAGCTCCCGTGGCCAGGCTTGCGCACGGTGCGCCAGGCCGACCTGGTCGAGCAGCTGCATGGCCCGCGCCTCCACGTCAGCGCGTTTCTGGCCGAGGATGCGGATCGGTGCATCGGCGATGTTCTGCAGCACCGTGCGGTGCGGGAACAGGTTGAACTGCTGGAACACCATGCCGATGCGTTGGCGCTGCTTCGCTACGGCCTTTTCCGGCAGTTCGTACAGCGCCTGGCCCTTGCGGCAATAACCGATCAGGGTGTCACCGACGTGGATGGTGCCGCCGTCGAGTTTTTCCAGGTGGTTGATGCAGCGCAGCAGGGTCGACTTGCCCGAGCCGGACGGCCCGAGAATCACCGTCACCGAGCCGGCGGTGATGTCCAGGTCGATGCCATGCAGCACCGTATTGCCGGAGAACTGCTTGTGCACGCCACGCAGGCGGATGGACTCGCTCATGACGCGGACTCCTGCGTGCCTTTGTTGCGGCGCAGCCAGCTTATGCGCGCCGGGCCATTGCCGCGGCTGTACCACACTTCGATGTAATGCTGGAGCACCGACAGCACCGAGGTCATCACCAGGTACCAGAGGGTGGCGACCAGCAGCAGCGGGATCACCTCATAGGTGCGCTGGTAGATGATCTGCGCTGAATAGAGCACGTCCTGCAGGGCGATCACCGACACCACCGCGGTGGTTTTCAGCTGGCCGATCACCTCGTTGCCGGCGGGCGGCAGGATGGTGCGCATGGCCTGGGGCAGCACGGTCTGCCGGAAGATCTGTCCGGGCCGGTAGCCGAGCGCCTTGGCCGCTTCGAGCTGGCCCTGGCCAACGCTCTGGATACCGGCACGAATGATCTCCGCGGCATAGGCGGACTGGTGAATCACCAGGGCCAGTACCGCAGCGCTGAACGGGCTGATGATCTCGTTGGTCGCCGCGCTCCACACCTCGCCCACCAATGGCAGGCTCAGCGACAGCTGCGGATACAGCGCCGCGATGTTGTACCAGAGAAACAGCTGCACCAGCATCGGCACGGCGCGGAAGAACCAGGTATAGGCCCAGCTGACGCTGACCAGCACCGGATTGGAAGACAGCCGCATCAGGGCCAGCAGCGTGCCGCCGGCAAAGCCGAACACCACCGAGATGACCGTCAGTTCGATGGTCATCAGCACGCCGGCGAGAATCGACTCCTCCGTCAGGTTCTGCGCCACCACCTCCCATTCGAAACGCGGGTTGTTGACCATCGAGGTGGCCACCAGCGACAGCAGCACCAGCACGATCAGGGCACTGAACCAGCGCCCCCAGTGACGGTGCTTGACGATGCGCAGCCCGGCGATGTCGTCGTCAGGCCGTTGGCTCATTTGAGGTTTTCTTCGTTGAGGCCGGCGGTTTCGACGGCGCCGAAGCCGATTTCCCACTTGTCGAGGATCTGCTGGTAGGTGCCGTCCTTGATCAGCGAGTTGAGCGCCGCCTGGATCGGTTTGCCCAGCGGCGAATCCTTGACCAGGGCGATGGAGACGATGGTGTCCTCGATGGTGATCTCGCCGGCCAGTTTCAGCGCCTTCACCTGGTTGGCCTGGTAACGCAGGCCCTCGTACGGGCCGAAGAACATAGGCACGCGGCCACTGATCACCGCCTGCACGCCGGCTGGGCGATCCGGAAAGATCGGCACCTGGATGGCCGGTTTGCCATCGGCCACGCAGGCCTCGCTGGCCTGCTGCAGGCGGGTCACCTGGGAGGTGCCGGCGCCGGCGCCGACGGTCTGGCCGCACAGCTCGGCAAAGCTGTTGAACGGCCCCTTGTCGGCATCCGCACGGCCGATCAGGGCCAGCTTGGAGGCGTTGTAGTAGCCGACGAAATCGACCTGTTCGAGGCGCTTGGCGTTGGCGTCGATATTGGAGATCGCTGCGTCGTAACGCCCGGATTTCAATCCCGGAATGATGTTGTCGAAGCCGCCGGTGTCGCGCAGTTCCAGCCTGACGCCGAGGCGGTCGGCGACCGCGCTGATGATGTCGATCTCGCGCCCGGCCAGGGTCTTGTTGTCGGCCTGGTAGAAAGTGGTCGGCGGCGTATTGGGGTTGGTGCCGGCGATGATGCTGCCGCGCTTCTTGATCGCCTCCGGCAGCGTGTCATGCAGGGCGGCGTCGGCCGCCGGCTTGGCGGTGGCGTTGAACGGCACGCCCTTGTCGGCGGCAATGGCGCCGGTCAGTGGCAGCAGCGCGAAAGCAGCGGCGGTCAGTGCAGAACCTTTCATGGTCACTCCTTCTCGGTTGCCAGCGGGGCAACGGCGGCAAAGTTTTCGTCGACGGAAGGCAGGCCGAGGTTTTCCCGCAGCGTGCTGAATTGGTAATCGGTGCGGAACAGGCCGCGGCGCTGCAACTCGGGAATCACCAGCTCGACGAACAGCTCCAGCTGCTCGGGCAGCACCGCCGGCATGATGTTGAAACCATCGGCGCCGCCCTGCTCCAGCCAGTGCTGGAAGTCATCGGCGATATCCTCGGCGGTGCCGACCACCACGCGGTGACCACGGGAGCCTGCAGCCACCGCCGCCAGTTGGCGCAGGGTCAGGTTCTCGCGGGCGGCCAGCTCGGTGAGCAGCTTGACGCGGCTCTGGCTACCTTCGGTGGCGGGGATTTCCGGCACCGGGCCGTCGAGTGGGTAGGCGGTCATGTCCACGCCGAAACGGGCGGACAGTTGCTCGATACCGTTGTCGATGTCCACCAGCTCGTTGAGCTGGTTCCACACTTGCTGGGCCTCTTCACGGGTGCGGCCGACGATGGGCATCACCCCCGGCAGAATCAGCAGATGGTCCGGCTGACGACCGGCGTCGCGCACGAACTGCTTCTGGCTCTGGTAGAAGGCCTGGCCCTCCTCCAGCGACGACGCGGCGGTGAACACCACCTCGGCGGTTTGCGCGGCCAACTGTTGGCCTGCCGGCGACGAGCCGGCCTCGATGATCACCGGGCGGCCCTGGGGCGAGCGCGCGATGTTCAGCGGGCCCTGCACCTGGAAGTGCTTGCCCTTGTGGTTGGCCGCGTGGATCTTGCTTTCGTCCGAGTAACGGCCGGTTTCCTTTTCGCGGACGATGGCGCCCTCTTCCCAGCCATCCCACAGCTTGAAGGCCACGTCGAGAAACTCGCGGGCCATTTCATAGCGGTCGGCGTGGGACGGCAGGTCTTCACGGCTGAAGTTGCGCGCGGCGTCGAGGGAGAACGAGGTGACCACGTTCCAGGCACCACGGCCACGGCTGATATGGTCCACCGAGCACAAGGCCCGCGCCAGGTGGAACGGCTCGTCGAAGGTGGTGGACGCGGTGGCGGCCAGGCCGATGTGCTTGGTCTGCACGGCCAGGGCCGAGAGCAGGGTCAGCGGCTCCAGGCGCGACATGGTGGATGGCAGGCGGTGCACGCTGGTGGCCAGGGCGTCGCCGACGAAGAACATGTCGAACTTGCCCTCTTCCGCCTTCCTGGCGATCCAGGTGAACCAGTCGATGTCGGTGGGCGAGCCTTTCGCGCCCTCGGCACGCCAGCCGCCCACGTGGTGCCCCAGCGCCTGTACGAACAGGCCGAGGCGCAATTGACGGGGTGAAGCAGATTGCACGGACATAACCAATCCTTACTGACAGCGAATGAGTGAAGCCAGGCGATGCAGCGCAGCATCGTCAGCGAGGTGCAGATCCCCGCTGATCGCGGCCAGCCGGGCCTCGGGCAGGGATCGAAGATTGTTGCGCAGCTTGGCCAGCACATCGGTGGGCGCGGCGGCGGTTTCCAGGCGGGTCACGCAGTGGCTGTGGGACGTGCCATTGGCCATGAACAGGGTGACGCGGTGAAAGCGCCGGTCCGGATCCAGCTCGTCGGCCGGCGCACTGGGGTCCGGTACCCGGCGTACCCGGGCGGCCAGCGCGGCGATCCGGGTATCGACCGGTTCTTCGCCGTAACGCTCGAGGGAAATCGCACCGTTGAGCAGCCCATCGGCGATCACGTATTCGAGACTGAAGCGTGCTTGCACGCCATTGACCGGGGCGATGATATTGGGCGCGGTATCGGCGCCCGGCGGGAAGCTCACCTCGATATGCTGCACCGCGTCCATGTCGCCGCCGAGCCGCTCGCGTAGCGCGAAGGCCGCCTCCGCGGCGCTGTGGGTACCACCGCAGGTTGGGTAGCGCTTGAACTCCAGGCCTGGCGAGATGATTCGCCAGGGTGCGCCCCACTCGGCCAGCAGATCATCGGGGCGTTCGACGCCGTAACCCAGGGTGGCCAGAAATGCCTCCAGCACGCCGTGGCGCTGCGCGGCGAAACCGGCGCGGGCCAACTCGACGCTGTTGACCGCGCTGCGTGCGGCCAAACCGGCATGCAACGCCTTGGCCGCGGAGCCGAACTGGGCGCGCAGGCCCGAAGCCTGGGTGGCGGCCAGGCCAAGGGCGACTTCGTTTTGTTCGTGCGTCAGGCGCAGCAACCGGCACGCGGCGCCGGTCGCCGCAATCACGCCCAGCGTCGCGGTGCTGTGCAGCCCCGCCGCGTAATGACGGGTGCCGATGGCCTTGCCCAGGCGCCCCGCCAGCTCGACGCCGAGGATATAGGCGTCGAGAAAGTCCTCGACCGCCATCGGCGGCTGGTCTTCGAGCAAAGCCAGCAGCGTCGACAGCACCACGGTGGTCGGGTGGCCGCGAAAGGTCCCATGGTAGTCGTCGAAATCCAGCGCATGGCTCATGTAGCCGAGCTGCAACGCATGATTTTCCATGCTGCGCGCAGCAGGAAACACCCCACGTATCGGCGCCAGTCCCGAGTCCTGCACCAGGCCGAGCTGCACCGGCAGCAAGCAGGCGAAATAGTCGATCAGGCCGTCGCGGGCACGCTGACGCTCGTCAGGCCCCGGCTGGCTGTCGAAAAGCGTTCTGGCCAGCTGGCCGCTGAGGGATGGGTTCAAAAGGCACCTTTAAAGTAAGGCTTTGACCTGTATCAAAAAATTGCGTAATAGAGCATTGTCCTTGTCACCCAAAGCGGCTGCAAATATGAAAACGGTCTTTACTTATTTCCAAAAGAAATAAAACCTCTGATCGTCCATAAGGGTTCAGCATGGGCGTCATTTGCTTCGCCGTTTGCGGCTGCTCAGCTGGATCCAGGTTGGCGCATGGTCACTGGGGTGCTCCTCGCCACGCACCCAGGTGTCCACGCCCGCCGCCTGCAGGTAGGGCGCCAGTGCCGGGTTGAGCAGCAGGTGGTCGATCCGCAGCCCGGAGTTGCTCTGCCAGTGGCGACGGAAGTAGTCCCAGAAGGTGAACAATTGTTCATCCGGGTGCAGGGTGCGCAACGCGTCCACCCAGCCCTGATCCAGCAGACGCTGGAAACACTCGCGGCTCTCGGGCTGCAGCAAGGCATCCTTCAGCCAGGAACGGGTGTTGTAGATATCGAAATCGGTTGGCACCACGTTGAAGTCGCCAGCCAGCACCACGGGGTGCTCGCTGGCCTGGAGGGTCTGTGCATGCTCGATCAGGTGCTCGAACCACCTGAGCTTGTAAGCGAATTTCGGGCCGGGCTGCGGGTTGCCGTTGGGCAGGTACAGGCAGGCCACCACCACGCCGAGTACCGCCGCCTCGATATAGCGCGCCTGGGTGTCCCATTCGGCGCCGGGCAGGCCGCGACGAATTTCCAGGGGCTGGGTGTCGCGGCCGAGAATAGCCACGCCGTTCCACGACGTCTGCCCCTGATATACCACGCCGTAGCCGGCCGCTTCGATATCCCTGGCCGGGAACGACTTGTCCGGCGTCTTGAGCTCCTGCAGGCACACCACGTCCGGCTGCTCGCGCTCCAGCCAGCTCAGCAGGTTGGGCAGTCGGGCGTTGATGCCATTGATATTGAAGGTGGCGATGCGCAGGCGTTTCATCGGCGGCTCCCAGGATGATCATCGTAGGCTTGTGACCTGCGCAACCGGCAGCCGGTGCAACTTATGTAACGGCCGGTCGAGGCTGTTCGACCGTCAACCACCGCCCATGGCCCGCGGCCCGCTTAGGAGTAAACGGGAGAACGCAGCGACGCCCAGGCTGCACAGGAACTTCAGTGTTCGCCTTCTTGGAAAATGGCACGCGCAAGATGGCCGAGCGCGAGACCAGCGCGGATCCGCTGGGCGCCCACCAATCGCCTTCCTTCAAGAAGGATCCTCTGCCGGCCGGCGTCCATCAGAAACCTGTCGAACCGGCCGGCTTTGTCACGATGACGTCGCCGGACGTCCACGAGCCCTCCGGCTGGGGCCTTCTTGGCGAGCCGGAAGGCCGGACCGGTCAGCTGAACGTCGTAAGGTGCTCAGGTGAACGGCAGTTCGACTCGCACGTCCAGGCCGCCGCGGGGGCGATTGCGCAAGGACAGGCTGCCGCCGTGTTCCAGCACGATGGCCCGGGCGGCACAAAGCCCCAGGCCAACGCCGCCGGTGTGCTTGTTGCGCGAGCCCTCGATACGGAAGAAGGGTTTGAAGACCTCCTCCTGATACGCCGGGTCGATGCCCGGCCCGCGGTCCCGCACGCGGATGAGCACGCCGTGTGCGCCCTGCTCCAGAGTGACGGCCGGCTCGCGGCCATACTTGATGGCGTTGTCGAGCAGGTTGCCGAGCGCGCGCTTGATGCCGATCGGCCGACCGACATAGACCAGTCGCCCGGGAGGGCTCAGCTGCACCTCGATGCCGGCATCCCGGTAGTCGTCGACCAGGGTGTGCAGCAACCCGGCGAGGTCGAAGGCGGTCGCCGGTTCCAGGCGGGCTTCGTCGCGGAAGAATTCCAGGGCGCTGTTGATCATCGCCTGCATCTCGTCCACATCGCGAAACAGCTTGGCCTGCTGCTCCGGGTCGTCGATGAATTCGCCGCGCAGGCGCATGCGCGTAAGCGGCGTGCGCAGGTCGTGGGAAATCGCCGCGAGCATCTGTGTGCGGTCATGGATGAAGTGCTGCAACTGCGCCTGCATGGCATTGAAGGCGACGATGGCCTGGCGGATCTCCCGGGGCCCCTCGACGGCGATGGGCGGCGCGCGGAAATCACTGCCGAAGCGCCGGGCGCCGCGGGCGAAGCGCTCCAGCGGCCCAGCCAGATGGCGTGTGGCGATCAGCGCCACGGCAATGGTCGACAGCAGCACCAGGGCGATGACGATCAGGTTGCGCGGCAATGGGTCGAGGCCCCAGTTGCGGGTGAATGCCGAGAACTTCACCCATGAGCCGTCGCGCAATTCGACCAACAGGGCATAACCTGCCCGTGGGTCGTTGACCGGCCATTCATCCGGCTCATAGCCCAGGATCCTGGCGTTGGGATTGCCCAACTGGCTGCGCAGAAACTCTTCCCCGGCGCGAAACTCCGCATCGTCGTACGGCGTGGGCACCTCGGCATCCTCGAAGCGGCGCAGCCAGGTGGTGCTGTATATCTCATTACTGGCGAACCTGGCGATGGACGGCCGCTGCTCGACCGGCGCGGCGTCGATGATCCGGCTGATACTGGCCAGGCTCTCCAGCAGTCCGGTCTGCAGCAGCGGTGGCCGTGCCCATACGCCGGCCAGCTGGCTGAGTGCCCAGGTCAGCAGCAGCGCGGTCAGCATGGCGGCCATGGTGGTCAGGGCGATCCAGCGCGCCACCGTATCGCTGGGGCAGTTGAGCCATTGCAGCGGCTTCATCGTTTCACCAGCACGCTGGGAGTGAACAGGTAGCCACTGTTGCGCACCGTGCGGATCATCGGCACGCCGCTGACATCGCCCTCCAGCTTGCGGCGCAGGCGGCTGACCTGCACGTCGATGCTGCGATCGAAGGCCTCAAAGGCCTCGCCGCGGGTCATGTCCAGCAGTTGCTGGCGGCTGAGCACCCGGCGCGGGTGCTCGGCGAACACCAGCAGCAACTCGAATTCGCCACCGGACAGCGGAATCATCACCTTGTCCGGCGAGCGCAGTTCCCGGCGCGTGACGTCCAGCTGCCAGCCGGCGAACTCCAGGGTCGGTCGCGGCTTGTCGTTGAGCACGCTCCTGACTTGGCCGGTACGACGCAGCACCGCGCGCACCCTGGCCAGCAGCTCACGGGCGTCGAAGGGCTTGGTGAGGTAGTCATCGGCGCCAAGCTCCAGGCCCACCACGCGGTCGCTGAGTTCGCCCATGGCGGTGAGCATGATCACCGCCATGCCGTGTTCGCTGCGCAGGCGCTGACAGAGCACCAGCCCGCTCTCCCCCGGCAGCATGACGTCGAGGATCACCAGGTCGGGCTGCTGGCGCTGCATCGCCTGCCACAGGCTGGCGCCATCGGTGGCCACGTCGACGCGGTAGCCGTGCAGCTCGAGGAATTTCTTCAGGAGGGCGAGGACGTCGAGGTCATCGTCCACCAGCAATAGGTGGTTCACGCGGGGCTCGCTGCGGGCAGTTGTGGAGCGGCTATCTAAAACCATTGGCGCGGGCGCGTCATATATTTCAATCCGGCAATAAAGCGGCGATTTCGCAACAAGGCGGACATTCACCGGCAAAACCTGCCAGGCAGCATCGGCGCAATTTCCATCGAGGATCACCCATGCCGACTCCTGCTTTCGCTCGTCCCTTCACCCGTACGCTTTCGCTGGCTGCTGCCCTGAGCCTGGCCGCGGGCTGTGCCAGCCCCACCCCTTCTTCCACCCAGCTTTGCCAGGGCACGCTGGCAGCGCCCCATGACCCGGTCGAGCCGCTCAACCGCGGCATCTTCGCGTTCAACCGCAGCGTCGACGACTACCTGCTGGCCCCGGTGGCCCGCGGCTATCGGCACCTGCCCGGCTTCGTGCAGGGCGGCGTGCACAATTTCGTCGCCAACTTCGGCGAACCCAAGGTGTTCATCAACGATCTGCTGCAGGGCAACGGTCGGCGCTCGGTCACCACGGTCGGCCGCTTCGCGCTCAATACCACGGTGGGTATCCTCGGCCTGATCGACGTGTCCGGACGGCTGGACATCGAACGTCACGAGGCGGACTTCGGCCAGACCTTCGGCGTGTGGAATATCGCCAACGGCCCGATCGTCGAATTGCCGCTGCTGGGCACCGGCAACCTGCGCGACGCCAGCGGCAAGGTACTGAGTTTCGTGGTCTCGCCGTTCGGCAGCAACAGCGACACCCTGGAGACACTGGGCACGGTGAATACCGTCGGCGGCATCGTCGATGGCCGCGCCGAGGCGCTGCCGCTGACCGACGAGCTGAGAAAGCAGCCCGATTACTACCTGGCCCTGCGCGATGCGGTGGCCGAGCGGCGAGCGCATTTCGTCGCCGAGGGCAAACTCGGCACACAAGCGGATCTTTGTGGAGCGAGCGATGAGCGTTGAAGACGTGCTGGTCCTACACCGGCGAATCAGAACCCCGGATATGACCACCCTGCATTGCCGCGAACTGGAACTGCGCCTCGACACCGATGGCCGCCACCTGGTGCTCAGCCGCTATACCGAGCTGTATTGCGAGAACCAGTCCATCTGGGGCGCCACGCGGGATCACAAGGTGTCGCTGGTCAGCCTGCTGCGCTGGATGGTCAATCAGGAGAATGGCGCCAAGATCGCGCTGGCAGACAGACGAGGGGATGGCCACCCGAGCGCGGAACCGCGATAAGCGGCAACGGTTTCGGTCGCTGGCGTCATCGCGGGGGCCTTCGGGCGGATCAACGGGCAGGTCGAGCAATAGTCCGCTGGTTCCACACGAAACCCAGCTCGGCCAGTACGCTGCCGGCATGGCTGTTCGAGCAGCCTGGCAATCCGCTCGCGGCGAAAGCGCGAGGCGACGATCAGGTCCGGGCTGAGCGAGGCGATGTCCGCCAGGCTCGGCGGGGTCTCCAGGCCGGCATGGGCCACGCCGGCCAGGACCGGCGCAGGTACCGATACATGGGTTTCTCGCTCCGCGGATCGACCACGCCGGCCGGCCGAATGCCAAGCGCCACCGCAGTGTCGGTGGCGCCTTGAAACAGGCTGATGACGCGCCGCGGTGCAGGCCCGGCCTTGGCCAGGGGGATTGCACCGCCAGCTAGAACGCCCAGGGACAGGCGCATCAATGTGCGCCCGGACAACGACCTGTTACTACCCTGCAAATTCGATCCTAGTCACTGGATCAGAACCCGAGGGTTGCCGACAGCAAGAAGGTGCGCGGGGTTGAAAGGGTCAGGCCCGCCTCGCTGTCATCCGAGGCGCCCGCCGAGATCCAGTCCCGGGAGTTGGCCACGTTCTCGACGGTGCCACGCAAGGTGACATCGGTCTCGCTGACTTTGAAGACATAGCGCGCGCCCAGGTCGTAGCGCGTCCAGGAGTCGATCTCCTTGGTATTGGCCTGATCCAGATACTGGGAACTGCTGTACATGCTGCGGGCGGTCAGGGTCAGCCCCTGAACCCTTGGCACGTCCCATTCGGCGCCGAGGTTGGCGTTGTACTTGGGGGTGGCCGGCGCGCGGTTGTCATCGTTGGCGCCGCCGTTATTGGTGTCTTTCAGCTCGCTGTCGATATACATCACGCCCCCGAGCAGGCGGAAGCCTTCGATGGGCTCGCCAAACACGTTCAGCTCGATACCGTCGTTGATGCGCTTGCCGTTGGGGCCGAACGTCCCCTCGACTTGACTACCTACTGGCGCCGCCGTCTCGTAAGCCGGTTGCTTGATGCGGAACACAGCGGCAGTAATCGCGAACCTACCCAGGTCGTACTTGGCGCCGGCCTCAAGCTGACGACTGATGAAGGGCGCGAATATCTGGTTTTCGTTGTTGGCGGTGGACGGCGCGATCTTGCCCTGGCTCAGGCCTTCCATGTAGTTGGCGTAGAGCGACAGCTGATCGGTGGCCTTGAACAGCACACCGACCGAGGGCGACAGTTTCTCCTCGTCGTAGCCGGTCTCGCCTTTGATGCCGTTTTCCCAATCATCGACCTTCACGCGCTGCCAGCGTGCACCCAGCGTCAGCAGCACTCGGTCCTCGAGCAACCCCATGGTGTCGGAGAGCGCGACACCACTGAAGCGGTTCTCGGTGTAGACCTTGGCATCATCACGAGTCCGCACTGTCGGCTCAGGTGTCGCGATCGGGTTGTAGAGATTGCCCGCACGGTTGGCGTAACGCCCACCGCCATTCTCGAAATCCATCGAGAAATAATCGGCAGCCAGATTGACCTCATGGCTGACGGGCCCGGTCTGGAACCACTTGCGTACACCTGCGTTTACAGTGCGTACGTCTTCATCCCGGGTAAAGTCACGGGGTTGGATGGTGAAGTCACCAGCGGCATTGGTGATCGACACGTTATGACGCAGGAAATCGTAATTACTCTTGCGCGCCCCTACCGCCCCGTAAACCATCAGCGAATCGTCGATATCGTACTCACCACGCAGCGCACCGAAGGTGTCGCTGGTCTCGGCTTTCGTCCAGGCCTGGGCATAGTTATGGCGTACGTCATCGACCCTTGGCACAGGGGCATTGGCGCCGACCAGCACGCGCTCCTGGGGCGCATCGGTATCGCGCTCGGTGTGCCCCAGATCCATCGACAGGCGCAGGCGCTCGTCGCGAAAATCCAGCCCGACCACGGCCATCTCGCGGTTGACCTTCTGGTGATCCCATTCGGTATCACCGGACTGCTTGACGCCGTTGAAACGAATGCCGAAGCGGTTGTCCTCGCCAAAACGACGACCCACGTCGACGGCACCGCCGACTTGGCTGTCCGAGGCGTAGCTGCCGGTGAACTCGGTGATCGGCTTGTCGGTGGCGCGCTTGGGCACCAGGTTGATGCCGCCGCCGACGCTACCGCGTGGCGAGATGCCGTTGACCAGCTGGGTCGGGCCACGAAGGATGTCGACGCGGTCGGCCATCTCCATGTCGATGGAGTACGTCGGCATGATGCCGTACAGCCCGTCGTAGGACACATCGCTGTTGAACAGGCTGAAACCACGAATTGTGAACTGCTCGAAGCGCCCGCCCGCCGGGTTGGTGGAGCGTACCGCCGGGTCGCTGGCGGTGAGGTCTGCCAGGGTGCGCGACTGGGTACTTTTCACCGCCTCGCTGGTGTAGGTGGTCATGCTCAGGGGCGACTCCATGAAATCCCGCGAGCCCAATAGCCCCTGGGAGCTGCGGCGCGCGACCTGGCCGCCGGCGTAGCGCTCACCTTCCAGGCTTTGCGAAGGGATGGTCACCCCGGTGATGGCGGTGGGGGCGATTTCCAGGGTGTCGGCACTGTCGGCTGCCGGCGCAACGGTATAGGCCGAGTCGCCCACCGGTTGCAGGCGCAGGCCGCTGCCCTGCAGCAGGCGCGCAAAGCCTTCATCGACGCTGTAGGTGCCGAACAGCCCATGGCTGCTGCGCCCGCTGACCAGCGCCGGATCTACCGACAGACTTACCCCGGCCTGGCTGGCGAAACGGCTCAGGGCCTCACCGAGGCTACTGCTCGGCACGCTGTAGCTGCGCTCGGCGGTTTGTGCCCCGGCGCTCAGCGGCGCGATGCTGCCCAGCCCGAGCATCAGGCTCAGGCACAGGGTGGAGCAGGAAATCGAAGACACCAGACGAGGCCGATGACGTGTCAGTGAAGGCATGGCAGACGCTCTCTTTTTAATTCACTACCTCCCATGACAGGTGGGTGAAAAAAAAGGGACAGGCTTCAGGCAATTTTTTCGCGCGGCACCAGGGTGACCCAGTAACGGGTACGCTTGAGCACGTCCAGCGGCAGGCTGGCAGCCAGCAGATCGAGGATCTGATCGGTATCGGCGAGGCGAAAACTGCCGGTGACGCGTAGCGTCTCCAAGGCCGGCGACCAGCGCAGAATGCCCGGCCGGTAGCGGTCGAGCTCGCGCAGGAAGTCGCCGAGCGGCTGATCGTTGGCCATCAGCACACCGTCACGCCAGCCAGGCGCACCAGTGTCGAAGGTCTGGGTGGACTGGATGCGCCCAGCGCGCAGCGTGACTCGCTGCCCCCGCTGCAGAACCTGTGTCTCATGAGTACTTGCCTGCAGTTGCACCGACCCAGCCAGCACCGAGAACTGGCAGCTATCGCCCTGCTGATGCACGCAGATCTCTCCAGCCGCAAGGGTCGCCCTGCCCTGGCGGGTCTCGATAACGAATGGAGCGCTGTCAGCGACCTTCAGGGCCACCTCGCCCCGCAGCAGAGTCAGGCGACGCCCATCGGCGTCGAGGTTCAGCGCAGAATCGGTATTGATATCCAGCACGCTGCCATCGGCCAGGGTCAGCCGGCGCCGCTCGCCGACCTGGGTGGAGAGATCGGCACGCCAGGCTTCGATCGGCAGTTCACGGCTGACCAGCCAGGCCGCTGGAGCCAGGGTGGCGAACCCGAGCATGCCCTTGAGCAGGCGCCGCCGGCCCTGGTCAGGGCGGTCGAGGCTGGCCATCGCCAACTCGGATGGCAATGCGCCAAAGCGCGAACGCAAGGCCTGAATCTTCTGCCAGGCATGTTCGTGGCTGGCATGCACGTCACGCCAACGCTGCAGGGCCCTGTGGTCGTGCTCACTGGCCTCGCCGGACTCGAGCAACGCCAGCCAACGCGCCGCCGAGCGCGCGACATGCCGAGTGTCGCCACTGACCTCCCGCTTCAGCACAGCTCGACCAGCAGGCAGTGCTCGTAGGCCTGCGCCATATAGCGCTTGACGCTGCGCTCGGAGACCTCGAGGCGTTCGGCGATATCCCGGTAGCTCAGCCCTTCGAGTTGGCTGAGCAGAAACGCCCGGCGCACCATCTGGGGCAAGCCGTCGAGCAGTTCGTCCAAGGCCTGCAGGGTTTCCAGCACCAGCCAGCGCTCTTCCGGCGACGGCGCACAGGCTTCCGGTAATTGCGCAAGCGCTTCCAGATAGGCCTGCTCCAGGCTGCGCCGTTTGTAGAGGTTGATCAGCAGGCGTTTACCGATGGTTTTCAGGTAGGCACGGGGTTCCTGCAGCTCGCTGATCGCCTGGGAACCGGCCAACACGCGCAAGAAGGCATCCTGGCTGAGATCGGCGGCATCCCAGCCATTGCCCAGGCGGCGGCTCAGCCACTGCTCCAGCCAGCTGCGATGCTCCCGGTACAGGTCGTCGAACGCGCGTTCGCTCGATACAGCCACACCACCCATGCAAACACCCGTTACGAAAGATCAATAACGAGATCGATTCTAATTAACAACCATCCCGAAAGGTAGCCTGGCACTCGGATTTACCGGGCCCTGCCCAGGCCGGCAGCTGCAGCGCCGAGCGGGCCGGGCAAATGCAAAATATTTGGCAAGCGTGACCGCCGCGCTCTATTGTGCTGCCACTTTTTTACCGAGCGGCTTGCCATGAAACGACTTTGCATCCTGTTGTTCAGTGTTGTCTGTTCCTCCACCTGGGCGACCGACGCGCCCGCGCCGACACGCTGGACGCTGCTGGATCAATTCGAGAAGGCCTATACCCTGGACGACAGCGCCCGCGTGGTGCTGGTGGCGCGCAGCATGTCCACCGCCCGCCTGGTCAACGGCGCGCTGGAAGAACAGCCGGAGGGTTTCCTGGATGCTCGTCACGTGGTCTACGTGGCCGACATCGAGAAGATGCCGTCGCTGGCCAAGATGGTCGCGGTGCCGGCCATGCGCTCGGCCAAGTATCGGATCATGCTCGACCAGACCGGTCGGGTCGCCAGCCGCTACGCCGGTGATCGGGAAACCGTGCAGTGGCTGGACGTGCACAATGGCAACGTGGTGGGTGAACAGCGTTTCAGTGATGCGGCAGCCCTGCAGGCCGCGCTGGAAGCGCTGCCCCGGTAATCAGCCGAACAGCATGCCCAGGAAGCGGCCGATATGGGCATCGCCGCGGTAGGCTTCATCCAGGCAGATGTGTGCCCGCGCCAGGTGACCATCGAGGCGCTCGCGCACCTTCTGCTCACCGTGTAGCGCCAGGAGCGTCGACTTGCCGTTGTCCTTGCCCTGGTCCTTGTCGCTGTTGGGATTGATGTCCTGCAGGTCGTCGTAGAGCTGCACGGCGTGCCCCAGCTCGATGGCGAAGCGCTGCAGCACCCCCCGCAGCGGCTTGGGTGCATCGCTGATCAGAAACGCCATGTCCATGATCGCGCTGAACAGCACCCCGGTCTTGAGGTTGTTGGTGGCGGCGATTTCCTCTTCGCTACGGGCGTGCTTGCCGTCGCGCAGGTCCTGCAACTGCCCCTGCACCAAGCCTTGCGAACCGACGGTGTTGGCGAGAATTTCCACCAGTTGGGTGCGCACCAGCGGGCGCAGCCCGTCGATCGAGGCCACCACGCCGAAAGCCCGTGACAGCAGCGCCACGGCCGCGAGAATGGCGATGTCTTCACCGAACGTCAGGTGTACGGTGGGCCGCCCGCGGCGCAGCTGGGCGTTATCCATGCAGGGCATGTCGTCGAGAATCAGCGAGGCGGCATGCACCATCTCGATGGCACAGGCCAGATCCAGCGCCTGGCGCTGGTTGGCGCCCAGCCCGTTGGCGGCGAGCAGCAACAGCAGCGGGCGCATACGCTTGCCCGGCGCCAGCGCACCGTCACGGATCGCCGCGGCGACCAGGTCGCGCTCGTTGCTGGCAGGCGGCAACAGCTCGTCGAGTCGATCATCGACGGCGGCACGCAGCTGCATCAGGTGTTCGGTGAATCCGCTGTCGATCGTTGCGGTCGCATAGGCTGTCATCGTTCACTCTCTTCTTCTGTATGCCTGCAGTACGCACACCTGTTACGTACCGAGGGTCACGACGTTGTACGATCCTGGCATCTCAATCATCGTAACCAAAGCCGATTTGTAATGTTGGAACGTCTAATGCGCGCGGTTGCCTGATAATCTTGCCCGCCAGCAGGTTGTTCAAAAACTTGTACAAGGCGGCTCGATCGACATGCTATTCGATTATTCCGTTCTGGACAGACCGCATGCACAGCAAAATGATTCCGGCGCAATGGAGCCTGCATGAATAATAGCGACCTCAGTCGGCGTAAGGATGATCATCTGGATATCGTTCTGGATCGGCACAAGGCCGTTACCCGTGTCGGCGCCGGTTGGTCGCAGGTGCAATTCGAGCACTGCGCCCTGCCCGAACTCGACCATGGCGCCATCGACTTGCGCGCCTCGCTGCTCGGCGCCCCGCTGCAGGCGCCCCTGCTGATCAGCTCCATGACCGGTGGCGCGGTGCGCTCCGAAGCCATCAACCGTCACCTGGCCGAGGCCGCCCAGGCACTGGGCATCGCCATGGGCGTCGGCTCCCAGCGCGTCAGCCTGCAGACCGGCAATGACCAGGGCCTGACCCGCGAGCTGCGTCGCCTCGCTCCGGATATCGTGCTGTTGTCGAATATCGGCGCCGCCCAGTTGCTCGAGGTGAACGGCCTCGACCTGGCTCGGCGCGCGGTCGATGCGCTACAGGCCAATGGCCTGATCATTCATCTCAACCCGCTGCAGGAAGCCGTGCAGGCCGAAGGCGACCGTGACTGGCGCGGTGTGCTGACGCAGATCGCCCGGGTGGTCGACAGCCTGGAGGTGCCGGTGATCGTCAAGGAAGTCGGCGCCGGCTTGTCGGCCAGCGTGGCCCGCTCGCTGGTCGAGGCCGGTGTGCAGGTCATCGATGTGGCCGGTGCCGGCGGTACCAGCTGGGCGGCCGTGGAAGGCGAGCGTGCCACCAACCCGGCCGATCGGGCGGTGGCCATGGCCTTCGCCGACTGGGGCATTCCTGCGGCCAGCGCCGTGCAGGCGATACGCGCTGCCTTGCCGGACGTGACGCTGATCGCTTCCGGCGGGGTACGCGACGGCGTCGATGCCGCCAGGGCCATCCGCCTGGGCGCCGATATCGTCGGCCAGGCGGCGGGCGCGCTGCCCGGCGCAACACTGTCGACCGAGGCGGTGATCGAGCATTTCCAGATCGTCATTCGGCAACTGCGTACCGCGTGCTTCTGCACCGGTTCGGCCAACCTGGCCGCGCTGCGCCAGGCGCCTTTGCTGGCGAGCCAGGCATGACCCACTTCGCGGTTGTCGCACCGCCTTACTACAGTCACTTCCAGGCCCTGCAGGCCCTCGCCGTCGAGCTGATCGGCCGCGGCCACCGGGTGACCTTCTTTCATCAGTCCGACGCCGCGCACTGGCTCAGCGACCCGCGTGTGACCTTTCGCTCGGTGGGTGCCAACAGCCACCCGCCCGGCAGCCTGGCGCGCACCCTGCACCAGGCCGCACGCCCGGACACGCCCTGGGGCCTGCGGCGCATCATCAAGCAGATGGCAGCCACCACCGCCATGCTCTGCAACGAGCTGCCCCAGGCGCTGGCCGATAACAGCGTGGAGGCCCTGCTCTGCGACCAGATGGAACCCGCCGGCGGGCTGGTCGCGGAAAGCCTGGGCCTGCCGTTCTTCTCGGTAGCCTGCGCGCTGCCGGTCAACCGTGAGCCGGGGCTGCCCCTGCCGGTGATGCCCTTCGCCTACGCCACCGATGAACGCAGTCAACACATGTACCGCGGCAGCACCCAGGTATACGACTGGCTGATGAAGCCCCTGGGTAGAGTGATCCAGGATGCGGCGCTGCGCCTGGGCGTGCCGCCACGCACGGCCCTGCATGAGTGCCTGTCGCCCCTGGCGCAGCTCAGCCAGACCCTAGGCGGTTTCGATTTCCCACGCAGCCAGTTGCCGGCGCATTTCCATGCGGTCGGCCCGCTGCGCAGCCCGGCCACGCCGCAGCAGGGTGAATGGCCGATCGACGGGGCACGGCCGTTCTTTTTCGCCAGCCTGGGTACCTTGCAGGGCGACCGGCTCGGGTTGTTCGAGCGCATCGCCAAGGCCTGCAAGCGCCTCGATGGGCAGCTGCTGATCGCCCATTGCGGCAAGCTCGATGCCGCCCAGGAACGCCGTCTGATCGACCGCGGCGCCACCTGGGTCACCGACTTCGCGCCGCAGCAATGGGCGCTGGAAAGGGCCGATGCGGTGATCACCCACGGCGGCCTGAACACGGTGATGGATGCCATCGTTGCGCGCACGCCGATGCTGGTGATGCCGATCGCCTTCGACCAGCCGGGCGTCGCTGCACGGGTGGCCTACCGTGGTGTGGGCAGCCAACTGAGCCGGCGAGCCAGCGCGGCCCGTATCGAAGCGGCGCTTCGCGAGCTGCTCGCCCGGCCGCTGTCAGGCTTCGACGCGCTGATCGACGAGCTGCAGCAGGCCGGCGGGGTAAGCCGGGCGGCCGATATCGTCGAGGCTGCCGTGGTCAGCCACGCCACCGCACAGGCGCACACCCTATGACCTACGACCTGATCCTGGCCGGCGGCGGCCTCGCCAACGGCCTGATCGCCTGGCGCCTGCAGCAGCAACGCCCGGACCTCAAGGTGCTGTGCATCGAGGAGCAACAGAGCCTGGGCGGCAACCACACCTGGTCGTTCCATGACGGCGACCTGAGTGATGCTCAGCACCGCTGGCTGGAACCGCTGGTGGTCAAGCGCTGGGCCAGTTACCAGGTGCACTTCCCCTACTTGTCGCGAACCCTGAACAGCGGCTATGCGAGCATCACCGGCGAGCGCTTCGCCGAGGTGCTCACCCCGGCGCTGGGCAGCGGGCTGCTGCTGGGCTGCCGCATCGCCGAGGTCAGCCCAACCCGGGTGATGCTGGAAAGCGGCGAGCGCCTGGAGGCGCGGGCGGTCATCGACGGGCGTGGCGCGCGGCCCAGCAGCAACCTGGTGCTTGGCCAGCAGGCCTTCGTCGGCCAGCTGTTGCGCCTCGAACGGCCCCACGGGCTGACTGCGCCAATCATCATGGATGCGCGAGTGCCCCAGGGCGATGGCTACCGGTTCGTCTACGTGCTGCCCTTCTCGGCCGATACCCTGCTGATCGAGGACACCCACTACGTGGACCAGCACCGCGCCGGTACCGACCAGCTTCGCCAGCACATCGCAGCCTATGCGCAGCAGCATGGCTGGCAGATAGCCGAATGCCTGCGCGAGGAACAGGGTGTGCTACCGATCACCCTGGCCGGCGACTTCGACGCTTTCTGGGACGAGGCCGCCGGCCAGCCGCTATCAGGCCTGCGCGCCGGCCTGTTCCACTGCACCACCGGGTACTCCCTGCCCCACGCCGTGCGCCTGGCCGACTGGCTGGTGGGTTATCAGCTGGGCGACGCCGCCGCCCTGGCCCGCGATCTGCGCGAGCACGCCAGGGGTGAATGGCGCAACCAGGGTTTCTATCGCCTGCTCAACCGCATGCTGTTCCTGGCCGGCCGGCCACAGGATCGCTGGCAGGTGATGCAACGTTTCTACGGCCTGCCAGCCGCTTTGATCGAGCGTTTCTACGCCAGCCGCAACCCCTGGTACGACCGTGCACGAATTCTTGTCGGCAAACCGCCGGTCCCCGTTGACCAAGCCATGCGGGCGGCCCTGCGCCACTCGCCCAGGCATTTCGAGACGCGTTCATGAACCAAGCGAAAACAGCCATCGTCATCGGCGCGGGTTTCGGCGGGCTGGCCCTTGCCATCCGCCTGCAGAGTGCGGGCATCCAGACCACCCTGCTGGAAAAACGTGACCAGCCCGGCGGCCGTGCCTATGTGTACCGCGACCAGGGCTTCACCTTCGATGCCGGCCCGACGGTGATCACCGACCCCAGCGCCATCGAGGAGCTGTTCGCCCTCAGCGGCCGCAGGATCGAGGACTACGTCGAATTGCTGCCGGTCGCGCCGTTCTACCGCCTGTGCTGGGAAGACGGCACGCAGTTCGACTACGCCAACGACCAGGCCGAGCTGGACCGGCAGATTGCCGCCCTGAATCCGGCTGACGTGGCCGGTTACCAGCGGTTTCTCGCCTATTCCAAAGCCGTGTTCAAGGCGGGCTACCTGAAGCTCGGCGCCGTGCCCTTCCTGTCGGTTGGCGACATGCTCAAAGTCGGCCCACAGCTGGCCCGCCTGCAGGCGTGGCGCAGCGTCTATTCGATGGTGTCGAGCTTCGTCGAGCACGACAAACTGCGCCAGGCGTTCTCCTTCCACTCGCTGCTGGTGGGCGGCAACCCCTTCGCCACCTCGTCGATCTACACGCTGATCCATGCCCTGGAACGTGAATGGGGCGTGTGGTTTCCCAAGGGCGGCACCGGCGCGCTGGTGCAGGGCATGGTCAGGCTGTTCGAAGACCTGGGCGGCACGCTGGAACTGAACGCCGACGTGGCCGCCATCGACACCGCGGGCAACCGCGCCACGGGCGTGCGTCTGCAGGACGGCCGGCACTTCAAGGCCGACAGCGTGGCCTCCAACGGCGATGTGGTGCACACCTATGACAAGCTGCTGGCTGGCCACCCGCGCGGCCGCCAGGAAGGCAAGCGCCTGAAAGGCAAGCGCTTCAGCAACTCGCTGTTCGTGATCCACTTTGGTCTCAAGCGCCCGCAGCCCCAGCTGCAGCACCACACGGTGTGTTTCGGCCCGCGCTACCGCGAGCTGATCGAGGAAATCTTCAAGGGCCAGACCCTGGCCGAGGATTTCTCCCTCTACCTACACGCGCCTTGCGTGACCGACCCGAGCCTGGCCCCCGAGGGCTGCTCCAGCCATTACGTGCTGTCGCCGGTGCCGCACCTCGGTAACGCGCCCATCGACTGGAGCATCGAAGGGCCGCGCTACCGCGACCGTATCCTCGCCTATCTCGAAGAACACTACATGCCCGGCCTGCGCGAGGATCTGGTGACCTGCCGGATCTTCACCCCGGATGATTTTCGCGACGAGCTGTACGCCTATCAGGGCTCGGCGTTCTCACTGGAGCCGGTGTTGCAGCAGAGCGCCTGGTTCCGCCCACACAACCGCGATGCCCAGCTGGGTAACGTCTACCTGGTCGGCGCCGGCACCCATCCGGGCGCAGGCGTACCGGGCGTGATCGGGTCGGCCAAGGCCACCGCTAGCCTGATGCTCGAGGACCTGCAGGCATGACCGGCGTGCCGCAGGACGACGCGCTGATCGAACACGCCAACCGGAGCATCGCGGCGGGCTCGAAAAGCTTTGCCGCGGCCTCGAAACTGTTCGACGAACCCACCCGGCGCAGCGCCGTGATGCTCTACGCCTGGTGCCGCCACTGCGACGACGTGATCGATGGTCAGGAGGCCGGCCACGACGCCGTGTCGATCAGCCGCGAGGAAGCCGAGCGGCGCCTGATACACCTGAAGACCCAGACCCATGCGGTTTACCGCGGCGACGCGCTGGACGACCCGGCCTTCGCGGCCTTTCGCCAGGTGGTGCTCGCCCACCAGATTCCAGAGCAGCACGCCCTCGAACACCTGGCCGGTTTCGAGATGGATGTGCTGGAGCGCCGCTACCTGAGCATCGATGACACCCTCGAGTACTGCTACCACGTCGCGGGTGTGGTGGGCCTGATGATGGCCCGGGTGATGGGCGTGCGCGATGAGCCGACCCTGGATCGCGCCTGCGACCTGGGCCTGGCGTTCCAGCTGACCAATATCGCCCGCGACATCATCGATGACACCGCCGTGGGCCGCTGCTACCTGCCCGAGCAATGGCTGCAAGAGCAGGCCGTCCCCCTCGACCGGCTCGCCGACATCCATCACCGCCCGGCTGTGGCCCTGCTCGGCCAGCGCCTGGTCGAGCTGGCCGAGCCCTACTATGCCAGCGCCAGGGCAGGCCTCAGCGCCCTGCCCTGGCGCTCTGCCTGGGCGGTAGCGACGGCGGCCGTGGTCTATCGGCAGATCGGCATGAAGGTGCTGGAAGCTGGCGAGCACGCCTGGGATGAGCGCATCTCCACCTCCAAGGCAGAGAAGATCGGCGCGGTGCTGAGCGGCCTGTGGCAGGCGGTTACGAGCCGTTTCGCGCGCTGGCCGGCTCGTTCCGCCGATCTGTGGCAGCGGCCCCGTCCGCCTTGCGCAGCGGACCCTCGTGCATCGCCCGCAGCTGCGCCTTCAGACGCGCCGTAGTCGGCGCATAGAGAAACCCGAACGACACGCAGCGCTCCTTGCCCTCCACCGCGTGGTGCATCCGGTGCGCCTGATACAGGCGCTTGAGATAGCCGCTGCGCGGCACCAAGCGAAACGGCCAGCGGTGATGCACCAGGCCGTCATGGACGACGAAATACACCAGGCCGTAGGCGGTCATGCCGGCGCCGATCCATTCCAGTGGGTGCCAACCCTGGGTGCCCAGGGCGATCAACACGATGGCCAGCCCGGCGAATACCGCCGCGTACAGGTCGTTCTTCTCGAACCAGCCTTCGCGGGGCTCGTGATGAGAGCGATGCCAGCCCCAGCCCCAACCGTGCATCACGTACTTGTGGGCGAGATAGGCCACGCCTTCCATGGCGGTCAGGGTAGTGAAGAAAACCAGAGCGTTGATGATCATCGTGAGGTGCGCCTGTGAGCTGACAAACCAGCGAACTAGAACCTTAAAAATGGGCGCTAACAAAACTGCCCGCGGCCCCTGCCCGAGCTTCGACAGCCGCGTCATGTATGCGATCCGCCTGCTTTCGCCCTGGCATGCAGGGGCACTGCAGACCTGACCGCCCACCATCCTACAAGACCTGGACGCCAAGCACCCGTTCCCTGGTGCACGATGATTGACGAGTGGGAAAAAGCTCATCCATTCAATAACTTACGTCACACACCCGGTGCCCCGAGCGAGCACCATCGAAACGGCTCGAACCGCTCTAGGGCGGTGCTTATAGGCCAGTGACAGAGCCTATCGAAAACGAACCGGGCAGCGAAGCGGCCACTTGTCGCAGGCCTGTAATGGGCCGAACCCGCCATCAGTCCAGGAAGTACGGCAGGCCCGAGATGTCGCCGACTTCCGTGACAATGATGATGGAGGTTTACCCATGAGCACGATCGACACCCTGCTGGACAACAGGGGAACGCCCCTGGAAAAGCAGACGTTCACCTGGCGCGAGATGGCCAGCCGACCGATCAGCAAGCTGGACGACGATGCGTTCACCCGGGTCCGGGTGATCCTGATGAATGGCGTCGAGGCCGATGCGCTGCGCCTCAAGCACTTCGGGGCGCGTTTTCACAAGGAACTGCAATTGCCCCTGGCGCAGATCCGCCGCGTCGAACAGCACCAGATGACCGCGATCAACTGGCTGTTGTCTTCCGATCATTCACCGCTGGAAACCACCGTGGCCTACGAGCAGGTGGCCATCGAAGTCACCGCGGCGGTCGCCCAGAACGAGCCGGATCCCTACCAGGCGCAGACCTATCGCTTTGGCCTGCTCGAAGACTTCGATCACCTGTACCGCTACGCGGCGATGCTCGATCGCCTGGAAGGCAAGGACGCCAACAATATCCTGCAGGGCTACACGGACATCATTCCCGGCCGCCCGACCAGCGAGCATCATCGCGCCCCGGACGATGACCTGCGCGACAACTATCAGAAAGACAGCGCCGCGCTGATCACCAAGATCCACGCCGCGCTGATTACCGGTGCCGAATACCAGACCCACGACTATTACATGAACATCGGTCCGCTGTTCGCCGACCCCGTGGCCAGGGCGCTGTATGCCGAAATCGCCTCGGTCGAGGAGCAGCACGTCACGCAGTACGGCTCGCTGCAAGACCCCAGCGAAAGCTTTATGGAGAAGTGGCTCGTGCACGAGGCGATGGAGGTCTATACCTACGCCAGCTGCGCCGAGCAGGAGGACAACCCGCGTATCCGTGCGCTATGGGAGCGCTTCCTCGATTACGAACTGGGCCACCTCAACCTGGCCTGCGAGTTGTTCAAGAAGTACGAACGTCGCGATCCGGCCGAAGTGCTCGGTGGCCAACTGCCGAAAATGATCCAGTTCAAGAGCCAACGTGACTTCGTGCGCCAGACCCTGGCGCAGGAGATCGACCTGCGCGCCCGTGGCGTGGACTACGTTGCCAAGGACAAGGAAGGCCGTGCCTCGCTGGATTACCGCGCGCGCCTCAATGGCGAGGGCGTGCCGGCCAACGTCGTATCGGCCGGCTACCACTGGAAACCCGGCTCCGAACTCAACCCGGCGGGAGAAGCATGATGAGCGAACGACAAGTCAACCTGGGACTCAATCGCACCGGCGCAAAAATGTCGCCACAGGATACCCAACAGCAACTCGAAGCCACACGCCTTTACCCGGCTGATGTGCCGGGCGACATGGGCACCTATACCCAGGCACGCGAACAGGCCATCGGCACCGCCGAGCGCATCGGCTCGGTGCCACCACCCGGCTCCACCAAAGGTATGCTCAAGACCGCCCTGGACAAGATGCTCGGCAATCACCCGGAAGTGCTGCTGGACAAGCTCGGCGAACGCCTGGCGTTCGAGCGAACCGGCGTGCGGCTGTACGAAGCGATGGTCGCCAAGGCCACCTCGGCGGTCGGCGCCAACCCGGCGCTTGTGGCTACCCTTCGGGAGATCCAGGCCCAGGAACTCGAGCACATGAACCTGGTACGCGAGGCCATCGAAACCCTGGGCGGCGACCCGACGACCATGACTCCCTGTGCCGATGTCGCCGCGGTGAAGGCGCAAGGCGTGCTGCAGGTGCTGACCGATCCGCGCACTACCCTGTCGCAATCATTGAGCGCCATATTGACCATCGAGTTGGAAGACAACGCTGCCTGGGAGCTACTTATCGAACTGGCCCACAAAGGCGGCCACCCGCTCATCGCCGAAAGCTTCAAACCCGCCTTCGAGCAGGAGGAGGTGCACCTGGCAACGGTTCGTGACCTGATCCGGCGCGACCTGCTCAACCAGGTCAGTTGACTACGGCGATCCGCGCGCCCCGTTCGTCCGGGGCGTGCACACGGGTGTTGGCCAGCGCGGTCAATGTCATGAACCCTCGATTCCTTGTGCAAGGGGACCGCTGTATGAGCGAAACACCTGCCGAAATGGAGCTGGCAGCCTGGCGAATGCTGCTTGAAGATGATGTATATCGACTGCAATGCCCGGGTGACTATCACCAGACACTGGTCGCCCGTGCCGACGAGCTGAAGGAACGCGCCGTGATTTCCTCGGACGACTGGCACTTGCTGATCACCGCGGCCGATGAGGCTTACGAGCGCACACGCGACGCTTTGGAGGACAATCAGAACGACTGTCTGCCCCTGGCAAGCTTGACCTTGCCGGATATCCCTTGAGGTCGCGACAACGGGCCTGCTGCGCCGCAGCAGGCCCACCCGCCGGTTAGCCGACCATGACCGCCTGCGGCGCCTGCTCGTGCTGATACCCCTGGGGATTGCTGAGCTGCCAGCGCCAGGCGTCGGCCAGCATGGCATGCAGGTCGCGCTCGGCGTTCCATTGCAGTTCGACTCGCGCCTTGCTGGGGTCGGCCCAGCACTGGGCGATGTCACCCGGCCGCCGCGCAACGATACGGTATGGCAACGCGCGCCCGGTGATCTGCTCGAAGGCACGCACCATTTCCAACACCGAATATCCCTGTCCCGTACCCAGGTTCCAAACCGATACACCAGCGCTGCGGCCAAGCCTCTCGAGGGCGCAGATATGCCCCTGCGCCAGGTCCATCACGTGAATGTAATCGCGAACGCCGGTGCCATCGTGGGTGGCGTAATCGCCGCCGTAGATGCTCAGCTGCGGCTGTCGTCTAACCGCGACCTGAAGCATGTACGGAAGCAAGTTATTTGGAGTGCCGTTGGGATCTTCGCCAATCAGGCCGGACTCATGGGCGCCGATAGGATTGAAGTAACGCAACAGGGCAATGGACCAGCGCGGGTCGGAGTCGGCCAGTGCCTTGAGCACGTTCTCGGCCATCAGCTTCGATTGGCCATAGGGATTGGTGGGAATGCCAGTCGGGCAATCTTCGCGAATCGGCATGCTCACCGACTCGCCATAAACGGTGGCGGACGAGCTGAACACCAGCCGGAAGATGCCTGCCCTGGCCATCGCCTGGCATAGGGTGATGCTACCGGCCACGTTGGTTTCGTAATAGCGCAGCGGCTCGCGCACGCTCTCGCCGACAGCCTTGAGCCCGGCAAAATGCATCACCGCAGTGATGGGCCAGCGCTGGAACAGTTCATCGAGCAGCGCGCCATCGCGCACGTCGCCTTCGATGAATCGCGGCTGGCGGCCCGTCAGCAAGGCTACGCGGTCGAGCGATAGCCGCGAGCTGTTGCAGAGATTGTCCAGCACCAGCACCTCGTGGCCGGTTTCTAGAAGCGCAAGAACTGCATGGGAACCGATATAACCGGCTCCGCCTGTGACCAATATCATGTTGACCTCCGCTTGGGTCGCTCGAGAGATGACACCCATGGACTGCATCAACGACACGGGCTGCGTGTTCGGCTGCAAGACGACCGACTACAGAGATAACGACGAAGGTCTGTTCACAGGAGTTCAGGTCATAGGATGAACGTGTCATCCGGCGACCTTTCAGCCGATGACTTGAACTGCTCGGAACCCCCATCGTCCACTTTTCGCATCCACTCGCTTAACCGAAACGCCGGTGCTGAATCCCGCCGCTTCGCTTGTGCGGCCAATTTAAGGAGACGCGAACATGAGCTGGGCAGGATCTTTTCAAGGGCAAATCGGCAAGTCATCGAAACCTTCGGCCGAAGCTGACACCGCGGTGGTTTTCGACCCCAGCCTCCCGACGCTGCTGTGTCTGTCACACCTGCGTTGGAGTTTCGTCTATCAGCGGCCGCAGCACCTGATGGCCCGTTTCGTTCGCACCTGCAACGTGCTGTTCTTCGAAGAACCGGTGGTCACCGACGAGGCCGACCCCTGGCTGGAAGTACGACCCGACGAGGAAGGTGTGCAGGTGCTGGTGCCCCGCCTGCCCCATGGTGTCGACGCGCAGGCCGGCCACGCCGCGACTCGCCAGCTGCTGGACGCCTACCTGGCGCGCTTACAGGTCGATGACCTGTTGCTCTGGTACTACACGCCGATGAGCCTGGCGTTCACCGATCACCTGCAGCCACGCGCCATCATCTACGACTGCATGGACGAACTGTCCGCATTCCACGGCGCGCCGCCCGAGCTGGTGCAGCGTGAGCGTGAGCTACTGGCCAAGGCGGACCTGGTGTTCACCGGTGGCTACAGCATCTGGGAAGCCAAGCGCGAGCTGCATGACAACGCCCACGCCTTTCCCAGCAGCGTCGATATCAGCCATTTCGCCGCCGCCCGGCAGCCTCAGGAAGAGCCCGCCGACCAGGCCCGAATCGGCACGCCGAGACTCGGCTTTTATGGCGTGATCGACGAGCGTTTGGATATCGACCTGCTCGGTGCCGTGGCGAGCATGCGCCCGAACTGGCAGCTGGTGATGATCGGCCCGGTGGTGAAGATCGACCCGGCAGCCCTGCCAAGCCAGCCGAACATCCATTACCTGGGCGGCAAGACCTATGACGAACTGCCCCGCTACCTCGCCGGCTGGGATGTGGCCCTGATGCCATTCGCCCTTAACGCCTCGACCCGCTTCATCAGCCCCACCAAGACCCCGGAGTACCTGGCCGGCGGGCGCCCAGTGGTGTCAACGCCTATCCACGATGTGGTGCGTAGCTACGGCGACTGCGGCCTGGTGCTGATTGCAGCGACCGCCGAGGAGTTTGTGGCAGCCTGCGAGCAGGCCCTTGCGCTGGCAGCTGACCGCGACGCCATGCAGGCAGCGGCCGACCGTGTGTTGGGCGATATGTCCTGGGACCAGACCCAGGCCAAGATGAAGGAGATGATCGAATGCATCCGTTGAATCGCCCTACCCGCGTCGCTGAGCAATCGCCAGGCGAAGACCTCACCGAGGCCTTCGATTACCTGATCGTCGGGGCTGGTTTCGCCGGCAGCGTGCTCGCCGAACGACTGGCCGCCGGGCTGGACAAGCGCGTGCTGGTGGTCGACCGCCGCGCGCATATCGGCGGCAACGCCTACGACCACCATGACGAAGCGGGCGTGCTGGTGCATCGCTACGGGCCGCACATCTTCCACACCAATTCGCAGCGAATCGTCGACTACCTGTCGCGTTTCACCGAATGGCGGCCTTATGAGCACCGCGTCTTGGCGGTGGTCGACGGCCAGCAAGTACCCATCCCGATCAATCGCACCACCCTCAACGCGCTGTATGGCCTGAGCCTGGCCAGTGACGAAGAAGCCGAACGGTATCTGGCCGGCCGAGCCGAGCCGGTAGCCACCATCCACACCAGCGAAGACGTGGTGGTCAACCAGATCGGCCGCGAGCTCTACGAGAAATTCTTTCGCGGCTATACCCGCAAGCAATGGGGGCTCGATCCGTCACAACTCGACAAGATGGTCACCTCGCGGGTGCCAACGCGCACCAACACCGATGACCGCTATTTCACCGACACCTTCCAGCAGATGCCGCTGCACGGCTACACGCGAATGTTCGAGCGCATGCTCGACCATCCGAACATCACCATCCAACTGGATACCGATTTCCGCCAGGTGCGTGACGAGGTGCGCTACGGGCACCTGATCTACTGTGGCCCGGTCGACGAGTATTTCGACCACTGCTTCGGCAAACTGCCCTACCGGTCACTCAAGTTCGAGCACCGTAACCTCGACCAGGCGCAGTTCCAGGCAGTGGCCACGGTCAACTACCCTGACGAAGCAGTGGCCTATACACGCATCAGCGAATACAAGCACCTCACTGGCCAGCAGCACCCCAGCACCAGCATCACCTATGAATACCCATCGGCCGAAGGCGACCCGTATTACCCGATTCCGCGCCCGGAAAACGCCGAGCTCTACAAGCGCTATGAGCAGTTGGCCAGCCAGACCGAGGGCGTGACCTTCCTTGGCAGGCTGGGTACCTACAAGTACTACAATATGGATCAGGTCGTCGGCCAGGCGCTGGCGCTGTACAAACGCATTGAGCAGGCTCACAGCGGTGACCCTGCAGCCGACCTGGAGCACGATCAAAGCCCCGCCAGGCAAGCCACCTGAGGACGCGCGATGCACCTCCCCTCGCTATTCGAGAGTTTCTTCCTGGGCGGCTTCGAATGCTCGACGCATCGCCGCGGCGATGGGCGCCGGCTCGATTTGCTCGAGGGCACTGGCCATGCCGCCTGGGCCCGCGAGGATTACGCGGCCTTGCGCGTCCAAGGCATCCGTTCGGCACGGGACGGGTTGCGCTGGCACCTGATCGAGGCGCAGCCCGGGCACTACGACTGGTCGAGTTTTCTGCCTCAGCTTCGGGCTGCCGAACAGACCGGTATACAGGTGATCTGGGACCTTTGCCATTACGGCTGGCCCGACGACATCGACATCTGGCGGCCCGAGTTCGTGGAACGCTTCGCGCGTTTCGCGGCGGCGACGGCGCGTGTAGTGCGCGATGAAAGCGACCGCGTGCCCTTCTATTCGCCGCTCAACGAAATGTCCTTCTGGGCCTGGGCGGGCGGTGAAGTGGCCTATTTTTCGCCGCTGAGCGAAGGCCGTGGTGACGAACTCAAGCATCAACTGGTGCGCGCCAGCATCGCCGCCATCGAAGCCATCCGCAACATTGATCCGCGGGCACGCTTCGTTCAGGTCGACCCCCTGATTCACGTGGTGCCGCGCACCGATCGTCCTGACGCCCAGGCCGAAGCCGAGCGCTACCGCCTGGCCCAGTTCCAAGCCTGGGACATGCTCGCCGGCCTGCAGTGGCCTGGGCTCGGCGGCAAGCCGGAGTACCTGGATATCGTCGGCGTCAATTTCTACCCGAACAATCAGTGGTATGCGGGCGGTGGCACACTGTGGCGCGGTGAGCCGGGCTACCGGCCATTCGCCGGTATGCTCGCCGAGGTCCATCAGCGTTACCGCCGGCCTTTGCTGGTTGCCGAAACGGGCGCCGAAGGCGAGCAACGCGCCGAATGGCTGCGCTATGTCGGCGAGCAGGTGCGCCTGGCCCTGCAGCGTGGTTTGCCGCTGGAGGGCATCTGCCTGTACCCGGTCCTCGATTACCCCGGCTGGACGGATGACCGGCATTGCCAGACGGGGCTCTTCGGCTACGCCGATGCCCGCGGTGAACGGCCCCTTTACACGCCGTTCGCAGAAGAGCTACGTCGCCAACAGGCAGAGATTCAGGCGCTGGCGGCTCGTCTGGTGGCCCAGGCATGAGCGCTCAGGCCGCCCAGCGAAGCTGCCATCTGCCCGCCCGCCCGGTGGCCTTTCTCGGCCATTACGTGCGCCGCCGCCCCTGGCATTTCGGCGGTGTGTTCCTGCTCATTCTCGGCGCAAGTGCTTGCGCGGTGGCCGTGCAATACGGCATGAAGCTGCTGGTAGACGCCATGGCCACCGATGACCGCCAGCAGGCTCAGGTGTGGTTGCCCCTGTGCCTGTTCATCGGGTTGATCGTGATCGAAAACGTGTTCTGGCGCCTCGGCGGCTGGCTCGGCTGCCACACGGTGGTGGCCAGTTGCGTGGACCTGCGTGTCGACCTGTTCCGCCATCTTACCGGCCACCCGATGCGTTACTTCGCCGAACACTTCGCCGGCGCCTTGGGCAACCGCATTTCCGCCACCGGCCAGGCGGCTGGCGCCATCTATGGTGGCCTGGCCTGGAAGATCATGCCGCCCTGCGTGGACTTTCTCGGCGCGGTCATCGTGCTGTTCACCGTGCATGCGCACATGGCATGGGCGCTGATCTTATTCGTGATGGTGGTCGCGGCGCTGATCACCGGTTTCGGTATCCGCGGCCGCACCAAGCACCAACGCTTCGCCGCCCAGGCAGCACGGGTGGGTGGCGAGCTGGTGGACGTGGTGTCCAACGTATGGACCATCAAGGCATTCTCCGCCCGCGATCGCGAGAGCCGGCGCCTGGCCGAGGAAATCGGCCTGGAAGCCCGTGCCCAGCGGCGCAGCTGGATGTACCTGGAAAAAGCCCGGGTAATGCACGACATCTGCCTGTCGCTGATGGCCGGCGGCATGCTGGTATGGGCCATCCAGCTGTGGATCGCCGGCACCGTGACCGCTGGCGACGTAGTGATGGTCAGCGCCCTCACCTTTCGCATCCTGCACGGTTCGCGCGATCTGGCCCTGGCACTGGTCGACACCACCCAGCAACTCGGCGCCATCGAAGACACCCTGCGCATCATCGTGCAGCCCCATGCGCTGGATGACCCGGATACCCAGCTATCGCTCGCGCGTGGCGATATCGAATTCCATCAGGTGGCTTTCGCCTACCCTGATGGCCGCCGCGTGTTCACCGATTTCGACCTGCATGTGCCGGTCGGTCAGAAAGTAGGCATCGTAGGCGCCTCCGGTGCCGGCAAGTCGACGCTGATCAGTCTGATCCAGCGCCTCGACGACGTGCAGGCCGGGCAGATCATGATCGACGGTCAGGATATCCGCCACGTCAGTCAGGACAGCCTGCGCGCCCGCATGGCCGTGGTGCCCCAGGAAACCGCGCTGTTCAACCGCAGCATTCGTGAGAACATCCGCTATGGCCGCCCGGATGCCAGTGACGACGAGGTGGTCGCTGCGGCCCGCCATGCCTTCTGCGATACCTTTATCCGTGAGCTGCCCCAGGGTTATGACACCCTGGTCGGCGAACGCGGCGTCATGCTGTCAGGCGGCCAACGCCAGCGCCTGGGCATCGCCCGGGCCTTTGTGAAGGACGCACCGATCCTGATTCTCGACGAGGCCACCTCGGCACTCGACACCCATTCGGAAGCGGAAATCCAGGCCGCCCTGGCCAACCTGATGCAGGGCCGTACCGTCCTGGCCGTGGCGCACCGGCTGTCGACGCTGGCCAGCTTCGATCGGGTGGTGGTGCTGGAAAAGGGTCGTATCGTCGAAGACGGCGCGCCCGAACAGCTGCGTCAGCAAGGTGGCAGTTTCGAAAGACTGTGGCAGCTGCAGGCAGCGGGATTCGACGCCACATGACCAGCGCGCTCGCCAGACCGTTGGATTCAGGAGCGAAGTGGAGTTGGCTGGCGTAACGACCGTACCCTGCTGGTGATCCGAGGCGCGATTGATCCACACAAAAAAAAACCGGGCCCTGGCCCGGTTTTCTCGTTCAGCGTCGCGGATCAGCCGCGGCCCTCACGGTAGAGGTTCTCGAAGCAGTAGTTGGTCGCCTCGATGTAGCCCTCGGCACCCCCGCAGTCGAAACGACGGCCCTTGAATTTGTAGGCCAGCACGCAACCTTCCTGCGCCTGCTTCATCAGGGCATCGGTGATCTGGATCTCGCCGCCCTTGCCTGGCTCGGTGTCCTTGATCAGGTCGAAGATGTCCGGGGTCAGGATGTAGCGGCCGATGATCGCCAGGTTCGACGGCGCGTCTTCGGCCTTGGGCTTCTCGACCATGTGGCTGACGCGGAAGATGTCGTCACGGATGGTTTCGCCAGCGATCACGCCATACTTGTGGATCTCGTCCATCGGCACTTCCTGCACCGCCACGATCGAGCAGCGGAACTGGTTGTACAGTTTGACCATCTGGGTCAGTACGCCGTCACCGCCGACGTTCAGGCACAGGTCGTCGGCCAGCACCACGGCGAACGGCTCGTCGCCGATCAGCGGGCGACCACTGAGGATGGCGTGGCCCAGGCCCTTCATTTCCACCTGGCGGGTGTAGGAGAAGGTGCAGTTGTCGATCAGGCGACGAATGCCGACCAGGTACTTCTCCTTGTCGGTATTGCGGATCTGGTGCTCGAGCTCGTAGCTGATGTCGAAGTGGTCTTCCAACGAGCGCTTGCCGCGGCCGGTGACCATGGCGATCTCGTTCAGGCCTGCATCGAGTGCTTCCTCGACGCCGTACTGGATCAGCGGCGTGTTGACCACGGGCAGCATTTCCTTGGGCATGGCCTTGGTCGCCGGAAGGAAGCGCGTGCCGTAACCGGCGGCAGGGAACAGGCATTTCTTGATCATGGGTTTTCCTTGAATGGTCAATGTTGCTCAAGTCGCTGAAACGCCGGCATCAGGAGGTCTGACGCAGCCGTTCGTAGTAATAAGGCAGTTGCAGCAAAGCATGGCGTGCGGCGGCCGCACGTCGTTCGTTGTTGTCGCCGGGAAGGATCACGGTCTCGCTGGTCACCCCCTGGTGCTCGGCCAGGCGTGTGGCGCAGGCAAAGCACATGGCGCCGTCATAGATTTCCTGGCCGCGCTTGTCGTCGGCGGTCGGTGCGCCGGTGATGGCCAGGATGATGTCGGCGCTGCTGGTCATCAGCACGCCCAAGGCCATCTCGCGGGCAACCTCTTCGCTGTTCATGCCGAAGGTCTCGATGGTCTCCGGCTTGACGCCCAGAGAGGCCTGCATGGCGCGCTTGGAATACACCACGAAGCCGCTCTCGAGCACGCCATCACAACCCGGCACGGCAGCCACCGTGGCAGCCAGCAGGCCGGCCGTGGCCGACTCCGCGGTGCTCAGCACCAGGTTGTACTTTTCCAGGAAATGGACCGCCTGCTCGATGTTTTGCATGCCCGCGAATGTCTCCTACCCAATCGTTACCGTGTGTCTATGGCAGTGGCTGGGGCACACAAGTTCCGAAGCATTTAGCGCCGACCGCTGATCGTGTCGGATGAACTCCGCACCCGGGCTGTTTTTCCCAGGCTAGAGAGCCTAAGAACGAGGGGATGACAGGTGAATACGCTGCGCAAACCGCAAGACACCCAAGAGCTGCACGACGTGAGCGACGACTCGCTGCGTCAGGCATTCGTCCAGGCGCTGAGCGAGAAGGCGCGCCCGCTGTTCGAGGAAGCGGCCAGCTACGCACGCAATCACGATCTCGACGTGGTGGTCGATCTGGTGCTGGAGCATGACAAGCCGCGCCTGATCCTGGCGGCCAGCCGACCGGGTGAAGACACCGTGAGCAGCTACAGCCTGGTCGCCAACCTGGCCTCGCAGCGCATGCTGCACGAGGAGTTCTACGCCGACAGCGGCGATATCCACCGTCAGGAGTCGCTGCTCGCCTCGATCAACGAAAAGGTCATCGATACCCGCCTGGCCAATTTCTTCCGCAAGGGTTTCGCCCTGCCGCTCGACTACATCAACGAGCGTCACCCCATCGGCTTCTGGTAATCCCGAGATGGGCTGATCCTGAGCAAGTTTTGCCGGCTAGTGCTGACCTAGACTGGCGGCTGATCTTCAGGAGAAACAGCCATGAAAACCGATGTCGTGATCGTGGGCGCCGGGCCTGCCGGGCTATGCCTGGCGCGCTCGTTGTCGGGCCATGGCTTGTCCATCCGTATCATCGAACGGCAGAGGGAAGCTGAACTGGCCACGCCGCCATTCGACGGTCGCGACATCGCACTGACCCACGCCTCGCAACGCACCCTCGAGAACCTGGGCCTGTGGCAACAGTTTTTTCCCGAGGAAATTGCGCCATTGCGCGACGCCCAGGTGCTCAACGGCCCCTCCCCCTATGCCCTGCGCATTGCCGCCGCGGCGGTTGGCAAACAGCGCCTCGGCTGCCTGGTGGCCAACCAGGTGATTCGCCGGGCCGCCTATGGCGCGGTAAGCGAATGTACAGATATCGAACTGCTCTGCGAACGCACGATCAGCGAGCTGAGTTGCTCGGCTGACGGCGTCACCCTGCGCTTGAGCGACGGCGCAACGCTGCAGGCTCGCCTGATCGTCGCGGCCGACAGCCGTTTTTCGGAAACCCGCAGGCGCCTCCGCATCGGCGCACGCCAGGAGGATTTCGGCAAGACCATGCTTGTCTGCCGCATGGCCCACGAGCACAGCCATGAACAGGTCGCCTGGGAATGGTTCGGCTACGGGCAGACCCTCGCCCTGCTGCCCCTGAACGGCAACTGCGCCTCGGCGGTGCTGACCCTTGCGCCTGGGGAAATGAATCGGGTTATGAGCCTCGATGAACAGGCCTTCGCCCGCGAGATGGAACGGCGTTTCGACCGGCGCCTGGGGCGCATGGAGCTGCTGGGCGAGCGCATCACCTACCCGCTGGTGGGCGTTTATGCCGAGCGCTTCGCCGGGCTGCGCAGCGCGCTGGTCGGTGACGCCGCGGTGGGCATGCACCCGGTCACGGCCCATGGCTTCAACTTTGGGCTGCAAAGCCAGAAGCGCCTGGCCGACACCCTGCTCGGCGCGTTGCACCATGGCCGGGACATCGGTGAGCCAGGCGTACTGCAGCGCTACGCCAGTGCCCAGCAGCGGGCCAGCTGGCCGCTGTATCAGGCCACCAACCTGCTGGTGCGCCTGTACACCGATGATCGCGCGCCTACCCGCCTGCTGCGCAATGCGGGCCTGCGCCTGGCGCAGAACCTGCCGCCGTTCAAGACCGCCCTGGCCAGGCACCTGACGCAGATCGCCCGCTGACTCAGCTGTCGGCAGCGCGCTGCATGTTCACCCGCTGGCGCCATTCCATGTAGGTCTTGAGCAACAGGGTGAGCAGCGCCATGCAGGCCAGCAACGCTGCGGCGGTGAAGGCCGCTACCGGCTTGTAGTCGTTGTTGAGCTGGTCGACCAGCAGCGGCAGGGTCAGGGTCTGGTTGAGGATGGTGCCGGAGACCACCGACACCGCTCCGAACTCGCCGACCGCCCGGGCATTGGTGACCACCACGCCATACAGCAGCGCCCACTTGATGTTGGGCAGGGTGATATGGCGGAAGATCTGCCAGCCGTTGGCACCCAGGCACAGCGCCGAGGCTTCCTCGTCGTTGCCCTGGGACTGCATCACCGGAATCAGAATACGCGCCACGTAAGGGGCGGTGACGAACACCGTGACCATCACGATGCCCGGCCAGGCGAACATCAGCTGCATGTCGCGCGCGTAGAACCACTGCCCCAAGGCGCTTTCCAGCCCATAGACGACCAGATAGCAAAGACCCGCCACCACCGGCGACACCGCATAGGGAATGTCCACCAGGGTGGTCAGCAACTTGCGGCCGCGGAAGTCGTAATGGGTCACGCACCAGGCCAGCAGAATGCCGAAGCACAGGTTCAGCGGCACGGTGAGCGCGGCGACCAGCAGGGTCAGGCCAATGGCGTGCTGCATGTAGTCTTGCGACAGGTTGTCGACCAGCATCGCCCAGCCACCGCTGAGCGCCCGGGTGAAAATCAGCGCCAGGGGCACCAGCAGCATCAGCGCGACCGCGCCGAGGCCAAGGCCGATCAGCAACCATTGATGCCAGTATTGAGGCTTTTTCATCGACCTTGCCTCTGCCATTTGAACAGCCTGCCCTGCACCACCTGCAAGGTGAACAGCAGAAACAGCGAAGCCAGAAGAATCACCGACGCGATCGCCGCCGCCGCCGGGTAGTTGAACTCCTGCAGGCGCACGAAGATCATCAGCGAGGACACTTCGGTTTTGTAGGGAATGTTGCCGGCGATCATGATCACCGCGCCAAACTCGCCCAGGCTGCGCACGAACGACTGCGACGCGCCGGTGATCAGCGCTGGTGCCAGGCTCGGCAGCACTACGTAGACGAAGCTCTGCCACTTCCTGGCGCCCAGGGTGCGCGCCGCTTCCTCGTATTCGCTGCCCAGGCTCTGCAGCACCGGCTGCACGGTACGCACCACGAACGGCAGGCTGGTGAACACCATGGCGATCAGCAGGCCCGGGTAGGCATAGGCGATCTTGATGCCCGCGGCCTCGAAATACTGACCCAGCCAGCCGCCCGGCACCAGCAGGGTCGCCAGGGTCAAGCCGGCCACCGAAGTCGGCAGCGCGAATGGCAGGTCCACCAGGGCATCGACCAGGCGGCGCCCCGGGAAGTCGTAACGGGTGATGATCCAGGCGATCAGCAGGCCGATCAGCGTGACGATCACCGTCGAGTAGAAGGCGCCGCTGATGGTCACCTTGTAGCTCTGCACCACGCGCGGATCACTGATCGCCTGCCAGTACTGCGCCCAGCTCATGTCGCTGACGTACAGCAGCAAGGCGGACAGCGGAAACAGGATGACCAGCGACAGGTAGAAGACGCTGAAACCGAAGCTCAGGCCAAAACCCGGCAGCAACGGGTTCTGCAGAAAGAAAACAGGGGTCTTGCTCACTCGGAAATCCTTGAATGCACAAACCGCCGAGGTCGGCGGTTCGTGGAGTACGGCTAATGCGCTCGATAGCCAGGGTGGTCAGCACTCACTGGCCGCAGCCACTGGCCCTTATTTCTTCTTCCGCGGTAACGCCATCTGTACTGGCTGCAAAGTGGCGTTAGCGGCCTTTTGTAGGGTGGACGACGCTTCACCCGTCCACCTCTCTGCGATCGCAATGGTGGATGAAAAGAGCGTCATCCACCCTACCTAGCGAGCGGCTGCTTCTGCCTTATCGCCGTCGGTCGACTGCAAGCCGATTACCGGCCTTCGGCCAGAAGCTGGTCGAGGATACCATTGCCATCGAAATGCTTGGCAGTGATCTCGTCCCAGGTACCGAGTACCTCGGTCGGGTTGACCAGGCGCAGCTCCTGGAACTGGCCCGCGGTCTCGGCGGCTACTTCCTTGTCCTGCACACGGTAGTGGTAGGTGGTCAGCAGCTTCTGGATGTCCTTGCTGTATTGGAAGTTCAGGTAGGCCTTGGCCACGTCGCGGGTGCCCTTCTCGTCCACCACCTTGTCGACGATGGCCACCGGGAACTCGGCCAGCACGCTCACCGGCGGAACCACCACCTCGAACTCGCCGGACTTGAATTCTTCGCCCTTGGCGATATTCACCACTTCCGATTCGAAGCTCAGCAGCACGTCGCCCTGCCCGTTCTGGGCGAAGGCCACGGTGGCGCCACGGCCGCCGGTGGGGAAGTTTTCGACGTTGCGCAGCACCTTGCCGACGAACGCCTTGATCTTGGCTTCGTCGCCCTTGAACGCTTCGTTGGCGTACAGCCAGGCGCCCAGGTAGCTGTAACGGGCGTTGCCGGAAGTTTTCGGGTTGGGGAACACCAGCTTCACGTCTTCACGGGCCAGATCGTCCCAGTTCTTGATGTTCTTGGGGTTGCCCTTGCGAACCAGGAAGGCGGTGGTGCTGTAGTACGGTGAACTGTGGTTGGGGAACTGCTCGGCCCAGTCCTTGCGCACCAGGCCACGCTTGGCGAGGATGTCCACGTCGGTGACCTGGTTGAAGGTAACGGTGTCGACCTTCTTGCCCTGAATGATGTCCTGGGCCTGACGCGAGGTGCCGGCGAACGACTGGTCGATCTTCAGATCCTTGCCGGTCTCGGCTTTCCAGTGAGCCTGGAACTTGGGGTTGATCTCGGCGAACAGCTCGCGGGCGACATCGTAGGAGGCGTTGAGAATCGGCTTGTCCGCAGCCAGCGCCGCAGCGCTACCGAGCAGCGAGGTGGTGACGGCAGTCGCCAGCAGGAGTTTCTTCAGCATGATCCAGGGTTTCCTTACGAGGGGGCAGATAAGGGCGGTAGCCTGCCCGATGGCCTTATGCCTTAAAAGAACCCTTTTATCATAACCATATTCCACTACGCACTAGGGTCTGTTGACGTTTCACGCACGGCTGCGCTGTAGCCCATTTTGCCGCGAGGCATGGACGCCTTCATAACGGCAGAACGACGCCGGGCGCCGCAGGTCTGAAATCCTCAGAGCTTGTTTTTAACGCCGCAGTGCCGACGCGCAGCAGACTTTGAACAGGTTCTCAGACAGACGGGCCTCCGCCGTTCCACCCCTGAAGGTAACTGGTATGCACGAACAAGCAGACGGCAAGACCCCCGGCCTGTCAGCCGAAGAAGAGCGCGAGATCGATGAGAAGCTGCCGCCGCGGGCGGCGGTGTTGCATGAAACCATCAGGATCCAGGGCGACCATGAGCTGGAACGCAGCATCGCAGCATTATGGTGGTCGGCGCTGGCCGCCGGGCTGACCATGGGCCTGTCGCTGATGGCCATGGGTTTGTTCCGCTCTCGGTTGGGCCCCAGCGATGAAAGTCATGTGATCGCCAGCCTCGGTTATTCGGCAGGCTTTCTGGCGGTGATCCTCGCCCGTCAGCAACTGTTTACGGAAAACACCCTGACCGCCGTGCTGCCGGTGATGAGCAAGCTGACCCTGAACAATGTCGGGCGACTATTGCGTCTTTGGGGCGTGGTGCTATGCGGAAACCTGGCCGGCACCCTGCTGGTGGCTTGGGTGATGCTGCGCCTGCCGATTTTCGATGCCCAGACCGACGTGGCGTTTCTGGAAATCGGCCGTAAGGTGATGGAAAACGACGTGTCCAAGATGCTTGCCAAAGGCATCATCTCAGGCTGGATGATCGCCACCATGGTGTGGATGATCGCCTCGATGGAAAGCGCCAAGATCGCCATTATCGTGCTGATCACTTACCTGATGGCACTGGGTGACTTCACCCATATCGTGGTCGGCTCGGTAGAGGTGTCTTATCTGGTGTATGCCGGCGAAGTGAGCTGGGGCGATTTCTGGCTGATGTTTGCGGGGCCTACCCTGGCCGGCAATATCATCGGCGGCAGCTTTATCTTTGCCTTGCTCAGCCATGCCCAGATCCGCAGCGAGCGTGACGTGATTGCCAAGCGCGAGCGCGACAAGCACAAGTTGCTGGAGGAGTTGCGCCGCAATCGCAAGGACTGACTGTGCAAGATCGCCAAAGGCCTGACATCTTCGCAGTGCTCAATCATCGGCGCGGCGCGATCCATGCTAAACGAAAAATTATTCCCGAACCCCGTCCATAGCCGCAAACCCCTGCTGGTCTGATGCTCTGCACGCAGATGCAACAAAGCCCGCCTGATTTCCCAGGCGGGCTTTGTTGATGGCAGCTGAAGTCAGCAGGCGAGCCAGTCGATCCACTTGCCGCCTCTGGTGAACTATGGAGAGCCTGCAAGCCAAGCAGGAACTGCCCTTGCTGGTCGTTCCCCAGCCATTCATCGAGTCGCTACGCTGCCAGAAGTGAAGCGCCCAGTATCCAGGGCCCTATCCAGTTCAACGCTGATCAGCTCCCTGGATTGGCATAGGCTTCTTCGAAGAAGTATTCCTTCCAGGAGCTGGCCTGGTTCTTCAGCACGCCCAGCTCGTGCAGCTTCTCGGCGTAGATGAAGGTGCGCTGCGGCGACACGGTGAAGTCGTTTTCCGGATCCTCGATGATCTTCTTCACGAACGCCAGCGGCAGCTTGGAGTTCTCCACGCGGATGTAGGTCTCGGCTGCCGCGGCCTTGTCGGCCCTGATGATCTGCGAGGCTTCGACCAGGGCGTCGTAGAAGGCCTGGTAGGTCTTCGGGTTGTCGTCGTGGAATTTCTCGGTGGCGTAGAGCACGTTGAAGGTGGCCTGGCCGCCGAGGATGTCGTAGCTGCTGGTCAGCTTGTGCACCCTGGGATTTTCCAGCGCCTGGTACTGGAACGGCGGGCTGGAGAAATGCGCGGTGATTTCCGAGCCGCCCCTGGTCAGCGCCGCGGTGGCATCCGGGTGCGGCAGGCTGACGGAGATCTTGTCGAAGCGCTGGAAGTCGGCATTGCCATACCGTTTGGCGGTCTCGATCTGCAGGGTACGCGACTGGAAGCCGACACCGGCAGCCGGCACCGCGATACGGTCCTTCTCGCCGAGATCATCGAGGCTCTTCACCTCCTCACGGTTGCTCAGCAGGTAGTTGGGCAGCGAACCCAGCGAGGCCACGGCCTTGACGTTCTGCCGGCCGTGGGTGCGGTCCCAGACGGTGAGCATCGGCGGCACGCCAGCCGACACCACGTCGATGGCACCGGCCAGCAGCGCCTCGTTCATGGCGGTGGCACCGGAGATGGTGCGCCACTCGACGTCGATCTTGTCCAGGCCCTGGGCCTTGGCGTGCTTCTCGATCAATTGCTGGTCCTTGACCACGTGCAGCACCAGGTAACCGATGCCGAACTGCTGGGCGATGCTGATCTGGCCTTCGGCCTGAGCGGCCAGCGGAATCGCCAGGGCACCGAGCAAACCCAGCGCAGTGGCCAGGCGGCCAAGTTTGAACGTGGTGGTCATGGTCGTTTCTCGTTATGTGATCAGTAAGTTGGTTACGTAGGGTGGATGACGCTCTTTTCATCCACCATTGCGATTGCGAAACGGTGGATCGGTGAAGCGTGATCCACCCTACTGTGCCCTAACGCTGCATCCCCCAGCGCTTGACGGTGACCCGCTCGATGCTGGCGAAGATCAGGTTCTCCACCAGCAGGCCGATCAGGATCACCGCCACCAACCCGGCGAAGACCTTGTCGGTGTACAGCTCGTTACGGTTCTGGAAGATGTACCAGCCCAGGCCGCCCTTGCCGCTGGAGGCGCCGAACACCAGTTCGGCGGCGATCAGCGTGCGCCAGGCGAAGGCCCAGCCGATCTTCAGCCCCGAGAGGATCGACGGCAGTGCCGCCGGGATCAGGATGAACAGCACGAAACGCAGGCCCTTGAGGCCGTAGTTGCGCCCGGCCATGCGCTGGGTCTCGGAAACGCCGAGAAAGCCGGCGTAGGTATTGAGCGCCAGGGCCCAGAGCACCGAATGCACCAGCACGAAGATCAGGCTGTTCTCGCCCAGGCCGAACCACAGCAGCGACAGCGGCAGCAGCGCTATGGCCGGCAACGGGTTGAACATCGAGGTCAGGGTCGACAGCAGGTCGCGGCCGAGCTGGGTCGAGACCGCCAGGCTGGTCAGCAGAAAGGCCAGGACGATGCCGATCAGGTAACCCTTGACCAGCACCGACAGCGAGATCGCCATCTTTTCCAGCAGCTCGCCGGTGCCGATGCCTTCCATGAAGGCCCTGGCCGTCTGCAGGAAGCTGGGCAGCAGCAGGTCGTTGGCCTGGTAGCGGGCCGCCACCTCCCAGATCAATGCCAGGGCCAGCAGAATCAGCGACTTGCGCAGCCAGCCCTGCTGCCATAGACGCTGACCGAGGGACAGCTCGCGTTCCAGCTTGAGACCGGGCAGCGGCTGCAGGGGGATTTCGTATTCCTCACGCCGTGCGGGGGAAAGACTCATGGCGAAACGCTCCTCAGTAGGCGATGCGGATATCCTGGAAACCCAGCTCGGCGGCCGTGCCGTTGTCGACCGCTTCGTCGAACAGCAGGCGGTGAATCCGCTGCGCGGTCTGCTGGAAGCCAACGCCGCCGAGGCTGTGCAGGCCGAACTGATGGCTGTTGATTTCTGCCCGCACCCGGCCAGGGTGTGGCGACAGCAGCAGCGTGCGGTTGCCGACGATCAGCGCCTCCTCGATGGAGTGGGTGACGAACAGCAGGGTGAAGCGCACCTCCTCCCACAGCTCCAGCAACTCCTCCTGCATCTTGCGGCGGGTCAGAGCGTCGAGGGCGGCGAAGGGCTCGTCCATCAGCAGGATCTTCGGCTGCATGGCCAGGGCACGGGCGATCGCCACCCTCGCCTTCATGCCGCCGGACAGGGTGTGCGGATAGGCGTCGACAAAGGCAGCCAGGCCGACCTTGTGCAGATAATCCAGGGCACGCGCCTCGGCCTCCCTACGGCCCAGGGTGCGTGAGGCCAGCAGCGGAAACATCACGTTCTGCTTCACCGTCTTCCACGGTGGCAGTTGGTCGAACTCCTGGAACACCACGATGCGATCCGGGCCTGGCTCGCGCACCTGGGCGCCATCGAGGCGGATGGTGCCGGCCACCGGTTCGATGAACCCGGCGACTGCCTTGAGCAACGTGGACTTGCCGCAACCAGACGGGCCGAGCAGCACGAAACGATCGGCACGGTCCACCTCGAAACTGACCTCGTGGGTAGCGCGCACGACGCGCTGCGGGGTGCGGTACTCGAGGCTGACCCTGTCCACCTGCAACAGGGTGTCGAAGGCACCTGCAACGGGGGTACCGGCCGTGTGGCCTTGCAGAGTGGCGTTCATGATTTCAGCTTCCCTGACCGATGGCGGCGTCTTGGAAGAAGTAGTCCTGCCAGCTGGCCGGTTTGTTTTTGATGGCGCCGACACGGTGCAGGAAGTCGGCCAGCGGGTAGGTGTTGGTGGGGGTGACGGTGAACTGGAACTGCTCGTTGTCGATGATTTTCAGGAGATCCTCGCGGCTGATCTTGGCGCCGGTGACGCGGAGGTAGGTGTCGGCTGCCGCGCCCTTGTCGTGCTGGGCGAAGTCCGCCGCTTCGGCCAGTGCCGCGACGAAAGCCTTGTAGGTCTTGGGGTTTTCGGTGCGGAATTTCTCGGTGGCATAGAGCACGGTCGGCGAGTTCGGCCCGAGCAGCTCGTAGGTGTCGAGCACCACATGCACATCGGGGTTTTCCAGCGCCTGGTTCTGGAACGGCGGGTTGGAAAAGTGCCCGGTCAGCTCGGTGCCACCGGCTTTCAGAGACGCGGTGGCATCCGGGTGCGGCAGTGCCACGGTGTACTTGTCGAGGCGGTTGAATGCCTTGTCGCCCCACTGCTTGGCGGCGGCGTACTGCAGGAAGCGCGACTGCACCGATACGCCCACGGCTGGCACGGCGATACGGTCCTTGGCGGAGAAGTCAGCGATGGTCTTGACCTCGGGGTTGTTGCTCAGCAGGTAGTAAGGAAAGTTGCCGAGTGAAGCCACGCCCTTGACGTTCTGACGACCGTGGGTGCGATCCCACACGGTGAGCAGCGGGCCGATGCCGGCACCGGCGATATCGATGGCGCCGGATAGCAGCGCATCGTTGACCGCCGAGCCACCGGAGAGCTGCTGCCAGTCGACCTTGATGTCCAGGCCCTCGGCCTTGCCGTGCTTTTCGATCAGCTGCTGGTCACGCACCACGTTGAGCAGCAGGTAAACGATGCCGAACTGCTCGGCGATACGGATCTGCCCCTCGGCATGGGCGAATTGCGGCGCCGCCAGGCTGCCGGCCAGCAGGCTCAGACTCAGGGCGATGCTGCCAGCCAGCCGGCCAAAACGAGGGATAAAGGGAAAGCGCTTGCCTGCCGACATATCGAGGCTCCAGTCAAAAAAGTGCGGAAATTCGGGTGTGGCGAGCTACCGCTTAAAACGGCGCATCGCCCTGGATAGTGGTGCGGTGCATGCGCCGGCGCAGATGGCTGGGAAAGCCGGTGGCCAGATGGATCAGCGCGCGGTTGTCCCAGAACACCATGTCGTTGTCCCGCCACTGATGGCGATAGATGAATTCCGGTTTGGCGCTGTGGGCGTACAGCTCAGCGAGGATCTGCCGGCTCTCGTCCTCGGGCACATCGAGGATATGAGTGGTGAAGTTCTCGTTGACGAACAGGCCCTTGCGGCCGGTTTCCGGATGAGTGCGCACCACTGGATGGATCACCGCCTTGACCTCGGCCAGCTGCGCCTCGGTCAGCGTCGGGCGACGAATGCCGGCGAACACCTCATCGGCATAACGCGTCGTATAGGAGTGGCCAGCGCGCTTGCCGTCGATGGCCTGGCGCAACTCGGTCGGCAGCGTCTCGAAGGCCAGCTGCTGGCTGGCGAACAGGGTATCGCCGCCCTCTTCGGGCAGCTCCTGGGCGTAGAGCATGGAGCCCAGGCTGGGGAATTCCTTGTACGAAAGATCCGAATGCCAGAACTTGCCGGCATCGCCCAGGCCGATCGGCTGCCCGTTCTCCTTGATGTTGGAGATGATGAAGATTTCCGGGTGGCCTTGCAGCAGGAACTGCTTGAGCACGTGGATCTGCAAGATACCGAAGCGGCGGCTGAAATCGATCTGCTGCTGCGGGGTGATGCGCTGGTCGCGGAACACCACGACGTTGTAGTCGAGGTGGGCCTGGTGAACACGGGCGAAATCGGCGTCGTTCAACGGGCGGCTGAGGTCGAGGCCGACGATCTCGGCCCCGATGGCGGCGGAAAACGGACGTACTTCGAAGTTCTGCGTCGGCTGGTGACTGGCAGAACTCAACGACACGGCGGGCATTTGCGCAACTCCACACGGTAAGGGCGCCAGCGGGGCGCATCTTAAGAAGCAGGTGTCAGGCACCTGTATTCAGTCGTGCGGCGCGCCGGTTAGCCAGCGGGTACGCATGGGAGAACTATATCGATATAAAAAAATTAATTTAAATACCTTTTTCGCATTTGCTTATGGCGATCCGCATACGCCTGTACAACCGAAAACGCCGACAAGGTTCAGCCCTGTCGGCGTCCGTACAGCAGGCGTGAGCCTTGGAGCCCGCTCAAGATCTTTCGGCTCGACTTCAGCGCCTTGACTGCAAAGTGGCGGGAGCAGCCTCAAGCTGCAAGCCCCAAGCTAAAAGCGCTCTGCAGTGCTCTAGCTTCTTCTTGCGGCTTGAGGCTTGCGGCTTGAAGCTCAATGTCCGCTTCAGCCTTGTAGCAGCCTTTTTAAGCCCCCTAAAAGATCGTGGACAGGTTCTTAGAACGCAGGCACCACGGCGCCCGAGTATTTCTTCTCGATAAAGGCCTTCACCTCCGGGCTGGTCAGGGCGGCGGCGAGCTTCTTGATGGTTTCGCTGTTCTGGTTGTCCGGGCGGGCTACCAGGTAGTTCACGTACGGCGAATCCTTGTTCTCCAGCACCAGCGCGTCCTTGTTCGGGTTGAGCTTGGCTTCCAGCGCGTAGTTGGTATTGATCAGCGCCAGGTCGACCTGATCCAGCACGCGCGGCAGCATGGCCGCTTCGAGCTGCTTGAACGTGAAGTTGTGCGGGTTGCTGGCCAGGTCCTTCGGGGTAGCCTGGATGTTGGCCGGATCCTTGAGGGTCAGCAGGCCGGCATGTTGCAGCAGCTGCAGGGCACGGCCGCTGTTGCTGGCTTCGTTGGGGATGGCGATGGTGGCGCCATTCGGGAGTTCATCAAGGCTCTTGTACTTGCGCGAGTAGCCGCCGAAGGGTTCGACGTGCACGCCCTTGACGATCACCAGGTGGGTGCCACGGCTTTCATTGAAGCTGTCCAGGTAGGGTTTGGTCTGGAAGTAGTTGGCATCGAGTTGCTTCTGCTCGACCTGCAGGTTGGGCTGCACGTAGTCGGTGAACACCTTGATCTCGAGGTCGACGCCCTGCTCCGCCAGTTTCGGCTTGATCAGCTCGAGGATTTCGGCGTGGGGAACCGGCGTGGCCGCCACGGTGAGTTTCTCGGCGGCGAATGCCGGGGTGGTCAGGATGGAAGCCAATGCAGCCAACAGAAGCGTTTTTTTCATGTTTATTCTCGATAGTTGCCGGTGGACCGACAGCAGCATGGGGATGATTCGGCCGGACCGGATAGCGGCGGCGCGCTGACAATACGATTCACAGTTATACGTGGAAAATACTTTTAATTCATTCTCATATTTCTTATCAGAATAAGCAGAAGCCGGCGCACTTGTTGTGTTTCGGGCGGTCACTTCTACAGTGAAAGCACCTCCATTGCGGATTGATGAACATGATCAGCGAAGCCCTGAGCCGTTTCGAGCGCCTGGAACTGGTTCCCCATGCTACCCCGCTGCAACACCTGCTGCGCCTGTCGCACCATATGGGCCGCGATATCTACGTCAAACGCGATGACCTGACCCTGTTCGCCCTGGGCGGCAACAAGGCGCGCAAGCTGGAATACCTGGGCTCCGACGCCCTGGCCCAGCAGGCCGATACGCTGATCACCGCCGGCGCCATCCAGTCCAATCACGTGCGCCAGACCGCCGCGCTGGCCGCCAAGCTGGGCCTGGCCTGCGTTGCCCTGCTGGAAAACCCCATCGACACCCAGGAGCAGAACTACCTGCACAACGGCAACCGCCTGCTGCTGGACCTGTTCGGCACGCGTGTGGAGCATGTCGACAATCTCGAAGAGCCGGATCTGATGCTGATGGCCAAGGCCGACCGCCTGCGTGCCACCGGCAAGAGCCCTTACGTGATTCCCATCGGCGGCTCCAACGCCCTCGGCACCCTGGGCTACGTCAAGGCGGGGCTGGAATTCGCCGAACAGGTCAGCGTCAAGGGCCTCGACAGCGGCACCCTGGTGCTGGCCTCGGGGAGCGGTGCGACCCATGCGGGCCTGGCGCTGGCCCTGGCCCATGTGCTGCCTGAATGGCGGGTGCTCGGCGTTACCGTATCGCGCCCCGCCAACCTGCAGCGCCCCAGGGTGCTGGGCCTGGTACAACGCACCGCAGAGCTGTTGGGCGTCAACGTGCCGGAAGCGCTGGCCATCGAATTGTGGGACGAGTACTACGGCCCGCGCTACGGCGAGCCGAACACCGGCACACTGGACGCCATTCGCCTGCTGGCGAGCAGCCAGGGCCTGCTGCTCGATCCGGTATATACCGGCAAGGCCTTCGCCGGCCTGCTCGACGGCATCCACAAAGGCGCGTTCGAGGAAGGCAAGCCGGTCGTCTTCCTGCATACCGGCGGCGCGCCTGCGTTATTTGCGTACCAGTCCTTGACTCTCTGAACGGCATATACAAATAATTTTTTATTATTTTCTCGACTACCCCGCCCATCTTAGAGTGCCGCGTCCCAAGCACCTCATAACAACACCCCCGAGGCCTGATCATGATAATTGCCACACTGCGTCGACATTTCCTTATTGGCAGCCTCGGCTTGGCGCTGTTCGCCGGCGCAGGCAGCCAGGCCTACGCGGCCGATGACCTGCAGAAGATCAAGGACAACGGCAGCATCAAGGTGGGCCTGGAAGGCACCTACCCACCGTTCAACTTCCAGGACGAAAGCGGCAAGCTCGCCGGTTTCGAAGTGGACCTGGCAAACGCGCTGGCCAAGGAACTGGGCGTGACTGCCAGCTTCCAGCCGACCAAGTGGGACGGCATTCTCGCCTCCCTCGAATCGGGTCGTATCGACGTGGTGATCAACCAGGTCACCATCTCCGACGAGCGCAAGAAGAAGTACGACTTCTCCACGCCCTACACCGTTTCCGGCATCCAGGCCCTGACCCGCAAGAGCGAAGCGGCCAGCGTGAAGAGCGCCGCGGATCTGGCCGGCAAGAAGGTCGGCGTGGGCCTGGGTACCAACTATGAGCAGTGGCTGAAGGAAAACGTGCCGCAGGCCGACATCCGTACCTACGACGATGATCCGACCAAGTTCCAGGACCTCAACGTCGGCCGTATCGACGTGGTGCTAGTCGACCGCCTGGCCGCGTTCGAGATGGTCGCCAAGACCGGTGAGCGCATGGCCGTTGCCGGCGATGCCTTCTCTCGCCAGGAATCGGGGATCGCCCTGCGCAAAGGCAACCCGAAGCTGCTCGCGGCCCTCAACAAGGCCCTCGACAAGCTGCGCAGCGACGGCACCCTGAAACAGCTCTCCGAGAAATGGTTCAAGGCTGACGTCACGCAATGATGCCGGACACCTTCCAGCTGGTGCTGGACTCCCTGCCCTTTCTCCTCAAGGGCGCGATCTGGACCATCGTTCTGAGCCTCGGCGGCATGTTCTTCGGCATGCTGCTGGGCTTCGGCCTTGCCCTGGTCAGGCTCTACGCCATCGCCCCGCTGGGCTGGCTGGCCAGGGTCTACATCTCGTTCTTCCGCGGCACGCCACTGCTGGTGCAGCTGTTCGTCATCTACTTCGGCCTGCCTGAACTGGGGTTGCAGCTCGAGCCCCTGACCGCGGCGCTGATCGGCTTTTCCCTGAACATGGCGGCCTACGTCGCCGAGATCATGCGCGCGGCCATCGCCTCCATCGACCGCGGTCAATGGGAAGCCGCCGCCAGCATCGGCATGAGCAAGAGCCAGACGATGCTGCGCGCCATTCTCCCGCAGGCGATGCGCACGGCATTGCCACCGCTGGGCAACAGTTTCATCTCGCTGGTCAAGGACACCGCCCTGGCGGCCACCATCCAGGTGCCGGAGCTGTTCCGCCAGGCCCAATTGATCACCGCCCGCACCTACGAGGTGTTCGCCATGTACCTGGCGGCGACGGTGATCTACTGGATTCTCTCCAGCCTGCTCGCCCACCTGCAGAACCGCCTGGAAGCACGCGTCAACCGCCACGAGGCGGACAACTGATGGCCTCAAGCATGATCACCGTTCGCAACCTGAGCAAATCCTTCAAGGGCCAGGCCGTACTCAAGGGTATCGACCTGGATATCGCCCCCGGCGAGGTGGTCGCCATCATCGGCCCCAGCGGCTCGGGCAAGACCACCCTGCTGCGCTGCCTCAACCTCCTGGAAACCCCCGATGGCGGCAGCATCCGCGTCGGCGACATCGAGATCGACGCCGGCAAACCGATCGGCCAGCAACAGGGGCTGATTCGCAGGCTGCGCCAGCACGTGGGTTTCGTGTTTCAGAACTTCAACCTGTTCCCCCACCGCAGCGCCCTGGAAAACGTCATCGAAGGCCCGGTGGTGGTCAGGAAACAGCCGCGCGACAAGGCCATCGAACTCGGCCGGCAGTTGCTGGCCAAGGTCGGCCTGGCTGACAAGGAAGACGCCTACCCGAAGCGCCTCTCCGGCGGTCAGCAGCAGCGTGTCGCCATCGCTCGGGCACTGGCCATGGAACCGGACGTGATCCTGTTCGACGAACCGACCTCGGCCCTGGACCCGGAACTGGTAGGCGAAGTGCTGGCGACCATCCGCGCCCTGGCCGAAGAAAACCGCACCCTGGTGATCGTCACCCACGAGATGAGTTTCGCCCGTGACGTGGCCAACCGGGCGATCTTTATCGACGGCGGCGTGATCGTCGAACAGGGCGATGCCCGCGAACTCTTCCGCGCGCCCAAACAGGCACGCACCCAGCAGTTTCTCAGCAAGTTTCTTGGCGACGCACCCACTCGTCACTGATCAGGGTTGGTAATAGGCATCCCACAGCCGGTTGCGAAAGCGGTTGCGGGGATCCACCTGACGTTTGAGCGCGAAGTACTCCGCTGCCCGCGGGTAACCCTGCAGAAACTGCTCGCGGCTGGCGTGAATCTGATACGGCAGGTAATGCCGACCGCCACAGCGCAAGGCAGCGGCAATCAGATCACGCGTCCAGGCCGCGGCTTTGTGCCGCTCGCTGTCAGATGTGCCTTGCCGGTAATAGAGCACCAACGCGAAAACTTCCTCGGGCGCCCAGCTCAGCAACGTGTGCGGATCAGCCTTGGCATGGCGAATGGAAACGTTGATCAGCTTGGCCTGATGCTGATGAGTCAGGCGCGCCAGTTCGCCAACGAACAGTTCCAGCTGCGCCGGCGGCACGAAGTACTCCTGCAGCACATAACTGAAATCCGCCCCGGATATCGGCTCCAGCTCGCTGAGATCGAGGCTGGCCTCGTGGTTGCGCCATTGCACCTTGGGGCTGCGAAACAGCAGCGGGTCGAGCGCCGCCTCGCGCAGTTTGATGCCCGATGGCGAGCCGCTCAGGCGAATCCCCGCGCGCTGCAGATGGCTGCCCTGCTGCGCTGGGCTCAGTCGGTCCGTTTCGGTCAACGCTGCTTCGGTTCGCCGATAGGAAACCGCGCGCACCGTGGAGAAATCATCGGGATAGAGAATGCCGTTGTGCATCACCAGATCGGACTGGGAGGTTGCCTCGCGGTAGAACCACGGCCGATAGTCCTGCAGCGCCATGACCTGACTTTCCCGGGCAATTCGACTGTTCTCGACCAGGCCTAGCGTGGCCTCGACTATGACCCCCAGACCGCCGTAGCCGCCGATCACGCCATGGAACAGCGCGGCATTCTGGCTCGGGCTGGCATCCACCACGCGGCCGTCGGCGAGCACCACACGGATGGCCTTCACCGAACCCGCGATGGGCCCCTCACCCACATAGCGGCCATGCACATTGACCGATAACGAGCCACCCACCGTGAAGTTGGCGTAGGACTGCATGATCTGCGGCGACAGGTCGTATGGGTCGATGTATTCGAGTATCGCGCGCCAGGTGATCCCGCTCTGTACGCGAATCTCGCGGCGCTCGGCAGAGAACGCCAGCACCTGATCGAGACCGCGCATGTCCAGCTGCAGGGCGCCGTCTGCAGCGGTCTGCCCTCCCATACTGTAACGCCCGCCGCCAATGCTGACGGGGCCCAGGTGACTGCGCAGCGCATCGGCGACATCCCGCTCGCTACGTGGCGCGACCACGCGCGCCACCACCACAGGGTTGAGACCGCTCACGTCGTTGACCACCTCTTGAGCGGTGACGTTGGAGCAGATCAGACAAAGACACAGGAGCAAGCGGTCCATCGAACCAACCATCCTTGGCGAGCAGTGTGAGTGGCGAGAACGAGCAGCGTTCAGGCGATCGGGCTCAGTCGCGGTCCAGCAAGTGGAACCGCGGTAGTGAAAAGCGCCAGCGAATGGCGGCCAGGCGAATGCCCAGCACCACCAGCATGGCCACCCCGGTATCCAGCCAGTGCGGGGTTTCCAGCATGCGCAGCAGCACGAAGGTCACCGCCCCGGCCAGGCAGGCGGTGGCGTAGATCTCCTTCTTGAAGATCAGCGGAATCTCGTTGCAGATCACATCGCGCATCACGCCGCCGGCAACGCCGGTCATGACGCCCATGATCACCGCCGTGCTGGATGGCATGGCGTACTGCAGGGCGACCTCGGTGCCGATCACGGTGAACACCGCCAGCCCGAAGGCGTCGGCGATCAACAGGCCTTTTTCATGGATCGGCCGGGTCATGCGCACCCAGATCACCGTGCCCAGCGCCGACAGGGTAGCCACCAGGATATAGGTGTCGTTGCGAATCCAGCTGACCGGGTGATTGTCGAGAATCACGTCGCGCAGGGTGCCGCCGCCCAGGGCGGTGATGATGGCGATCACCAGCACACCGAACAGGTCCATGGACTTGCGACCGGCCATCAGCGCGCCAGTGATGGCGAACACCGCTACCCCGAACAGGTCAGCCAGGTAGAACAGCAGGTTCATCGACAAGTCAGTTCACCGGCGTACGCAGGGTCACGAACTCTTCGGCGGCGCTGGGGTGAACGCCGATGGTCTCGTCGAACACCTGCTTGGTCGCCCCGGCCTTGAGCGCGATCGCCAGCCCCTGGACGATCTCGCCGGCATCGGGCCCGACCATATGGCAGCCCAGCACCCGGTCGGTATTGGCATCGACCACCAGCTTCATCAGCGTGCGCTCGTCGCTCTCGGTCAGGGTCAGCTTCATCGGCCGGAAGCGGCTCTCGAAGATCTTCACTTCATGCCCGGCGTCGCGGGCCTGCTCTTCGCTAAGGCCCACGGTGCCGATGTTCGGCAGGCTGAACACCGCGGTGGGGATCATCCGGTAGTCGACCTTGCGGTACTCGTCCGGCTTGAACAGGCGACGCGCCACCGCCATGCCTTCGGCCAGGGCCACGGGCGTCAGTTGCACGCGACCGATCACGTCACCGATGGCCAGGATCGACGGCGCGGAGGTCTGGTACTCGCCGTCCACCTTGATGTAGCCCTTGTCGTCCAGGCTGACCGAGGTGTTTTCCAGGCCAAGGTTGTCGAGCATCGGGCGCCGACCGGTGGCGTAGAAGATGCAGTCGGCTTCCAGCGTACGGCCATCCTTGAGGGTGGCCTTGAGGCTGCCGTCGGCCTGCTTGTCGATGCGCGCGATGTCGGTGTTGAACTGCACGTCCAGGCCGCGCTTGCCGAGCTCTTCATGCAGGTGGGTGCGCAGGGAATTGTCGAAGCCACGCAGGAACAGCTCGCCGCGGTACAGTAGCGAGGTCTCGGCGCCCAGGCCGTTGAAGATCGAGGCGAACTCCACGGCGATGTAGCCACCGCCCACCACCAGTATGCGCTTGGGCAGCGCTTCCAGGAAGAACGCCTGGTTGGAGTTGATCGCGTGCTCATGACCCGGAATCTCTGGAATATGGGGCCAGCCGCCGGTGGCGATCAGAATGCGCTCGGCGCTATAGGTCTTGCCGCCGACTTCCACCCGGTGTTCGTCGAGCAGGCGTGCATGGCCCTCGAGCAGAGTGACGCCACTGCCCACCAGCAGCTTGCGGTAGACGCCGTTGAGGCGCTCGATCTCGCGGTTCTTGTTGGCGATCAGCGTCGGCCAGCTGAAACTGGCCTGGCCTGGTGTCCAGCCGAAGCCTTCGGCGTGCTCGAATTCGTCGGCGAACTGGGCGCCGTAGACCAGCAGTTTTTTCGGCACGCAGCCGACGTTGACGCAGGTGCCACCCAGATAGCGGCTTTCCGCCACGGCCACCCGGGCGCCATAGCCGGCCGAGAAGCGCGCCGCACGCACGCCGCCGGAGCCGGCGCCGATTACAAACAGATCGAAATCGTAGGTCATAACAGCCTCCTGAACAGACGCAGAGCATACCGCAAACGCAGCGCCCTGCCCGCCTGGCACAAGGGTCAAACTTGTCGGCACGCTGCCGGGTCTAGAGGCTTAACAGAGGAGCACGCTCATGCGCCCAATTCTTACCCATCTCGCCCTGCACGTACCGGACCTGCAGGCCTGTATCGACTTCTACGAAGACTTCTGCGGCATGCGGGTCATCCACCGTCGCCCCGGCAAGGGTTCGCAGATCGTGTGGATGGCCGAGCCGGGTCGGGAGAGCGAGTTCATCTTCGTGATCATGCCCGGTGGTCAGCCGCGCCAGTTGGCGGCCAACGATTACAGCCACTTCGGTTTCGCCCTGCAGAGCCGCGCCGAGGTGGATGCGGTGGTCGCCAAGGCCGAGGCTGCCGGGTGCCTGCTCTGGGCGCAGCGCGACGAGCCGTATCCAGTGGGCTATTACTGCGGCGTTCGCGATCCGGCCGGTCACCAGATCGAGTTCAGCTACGGCCAACCCCTCGGCCCCGGCGCGACGCCGATCAACGCCAGCTGAGCGACCGCGGCTTGCCATGCGCGTGCAGGACACGGCTGGCACAAAAAAACCGCCCGAGGGCGGTTTTTCCGAATGCGACTGACGCGATTCAGCCTTTGCCGGTCTTGTACAGGTTCTCGTAGCAGAAGTTGGTCGCCTCGATGTAACCCTCGGCACCGCCGCAGTCGAAACGCTGGCCCTTGAACTTGTACGCCAGTACACAACCGTCTTGCGCCTGCTTGAGCAGCGCATCGGTGATCTGGATCTCGCCACCCTTGCCCGGCTCGGTCTTCTCGATCAGCTCGAAGATGTCCGGGGTCAGGATGTAGCGGCCGATGATCGCCAGGTTGGACGGTGCATCTTCGGCCTTGGGCTTCTCGACCATGCTGTTCACGCGGAAGATGTCGTCGCGGATCATCTCGCCGGCGATCACGCCGTACTTGTGGATCTCGTCCATGGGCACTTCCTGCACCGCCACGATCGAGCAGCGGAACTGATTGTACAGCTTGACCATCTGGGTCAGCACGCTGTCACCTTCCAGGTTCAGGCACAGGTCATCGGCCAGCACCACGGCGAACGGCTCGTCGCCGATCAGCGGACGGCCGCTGAGGATGGCGTGGCCCAGGCCCTTCATTTCCACCTGGCGGGTGTAGGAGAAGGTGCAGTTGTCGATCAGGCGACGAATGCCGACCAGGTACTTTTCCTTGTCGGTATTGCGGATCTGCTCTTCCAGCTCGTAACTGATGTCGAAGTGGTCTTCCAGCGAACGCTTGCCGCGACCGGTCACCATGGCGATTTCGGTAAGGCCGGCAGACAGCGCTTCCTCGACACCGTACTGGATCAACGGCTTGTTCACGATTGGCAGCATTTCCTTGGGCATGGCCTTGGTTGCCGGGAGAAAACGAGTGCCGTAGCCAGCGGCAGGAAACAAGCATTTCTTGATCATGGAAGTCCCTGAATGAGAGAGGGTTATCGACGCCGCAGCAGTCTAGCAGGACGTGCAAGGCTTACAACGGGAGCAATGCAAACAGCTCAAACGTTTGCGGCAGCGGGCAGTCACAACAGGTGAAACCCACCGCAACGCGAGGTTCGCATGTCCATCGACAATGACCTGAAGAAAGAAGTTCTCACTCGTCTGCTGCACGCTCATCCTGCCGGCCTGGGCAAAGAGGTGCTGGACAATTTCCGTGGCGAGCACGCGGTCGTGGACGTGCTCAGGCACCTGCAGAAAAACGGCCTGATCCACGATGGCAACCTTTCCGAATCGGACGGCGAGTTGTCCATCCACTACCCCATCAAGCTCAGCTCCTCCGGCGTCGAGACGGCCAAGCAGCTCGACGCCTGACCTACCCCATCGCTGCGAGACCTGCGCCGTTTTCCCGCCAACGGAAAACGGCGCAGTCGTTTCTGCGGCCCGGCCGATCATGGCGCATCCGATACCTGCAAATGCTGTACACTCCCGCGCGGCGCGCTGCCGGGACAGCCGCCGCAGAGCGCTTGCCTGCCCCTGCGTACGCCTTCGACGCCCAACGCGGCATAGCGACTATTCAACACTTGCCGGAACACCTCGTGATGAAACACTCCGCAACCTCCCTGTTGCTGGCGGGTAGCCTGCTGGCGCCTGCCCAGGCCATGGCCGACCTCCTGCTCTGGCAGGACAACAGCCTGACCTACCTTAACGGCATCGACTTCAAGATCGATCCGCCCCGCCAGCAGACGCTGACCTTCGAGCACGCCAGCGGCTGGAGCTTCGGTGACCTGTTCCTGTTCGTCGACGGCATCAAGTACAACACCGAGGCCACCAATGGTGCCGGTGACGGCCACACCTTCTATGGTGAAATCAGCCCACGGCTGTCGTTCGGAAAACTCAGTGGTGCCGATCTGTCGTTCGGTCCGGTCAAGGATGTGCTGCTGGCGGCCACCTATGAATTCGGCGAGGACGACGTCGACGCCTACCTGCTGGGCCCGGCGCTGGACCTGGCGATTCCCGGCTTCGACTACTTCCAGCTCAACACCTACCTGCGCCGCCCGGATGGCAAGCGCGACGGCCGCGACGTCTGGCAGATCACCCCGGTGTGGAGCTACACCGTCCCGGTTGGCCGCTCGGAGCTGGTGATCGATGGCTTCATCGACTGGGTGGTGGACAACGACGACAGTTATCACGCCAATCTGCACATCAACCCGCAGATCAAATACGACCTGGCCAAGGCCATGGGTTGGGGGCGGAAATTCTACGTGGGCGTCGAGTACGACTACTGGAAGCACAAGTACGGCATCGACAACGACAGCCCGCTGGGTGACGAGGTGCTCGGTGGCACCAATCAGAGCGCCATCAGCCTGCTGGTCAAGGCGCATTACTGATCCGCCGAGCTGGCCGTCGTCACGGCGGCGGCCAGCTATCGCCGGTCAGCCTGCCACCAGCACGCGCGCTGCCTGATCGGTGCTCAGCAGGCTGTACTGATGCAGGCTCAGATAGCGCCCGCCCTTGTACTCGACGTCGCGCAAGGTGCCTTCGCGGCTGAAGCCCAGTTTCTCGGCCAGTCGCCAACTCGCGACGTTCTCCGGCTCGATATCCAGGTGAACGCGGTGCATGCCCATGACCGTCAAGGCATGGCGAAGCACGTGCGGCAGGGCCTGCGCATGAGGCTGCGCCGCCAGTGCTGCGGCAATGGCAATTACCAGTAGCCCATGTCGATACTGTGGTACGCGTGGTTCCAGTCACTGAAGCCACAGAACCCGATCAACATGTCATGTTCATCGGCCAGTGCCCATCAGATGCCCGCTTCGTCTGCCAACAACCGCTCATACCACTGCATCTGCTCGCGGGTAGCGATCAGACTCGGGTAGGAAACACCGTAATGGCCGATCACCTGGGGATGCGACAGAGCGGCATAGACCTGTTCGATATCGTCAGGACGGATGCGCCGCAATCTGAAGCCGGCCAATGAGGATTCGGGAAATGGAGCGAGTGCGCTGTCCATGCTTCACCCGATGCGCCTGAGAGACACGCCCGTAGAAATAAAAGGACCGACGCGCGGGCTTCGCCTGGGCCGACGCCTGAAATGGTGCCCCGAGCCGGAATCGAACCGGCAAGGCCTTGCGGCCGGCAGATTTTAAGTCTGCTGTGTTTACCAATTTCACCATCGGGGCGGCGAAATATGCGAGGGCAGGACTATATACACCCCCAGGCAACGCCGCAAGTTTAAAGCACGCAATAAAAAACCTCGTAAATCAGTGATCTACGAGGTTATCGCGTTGCGCTGTCGGTTTAGCAGCGCAACAGCACTGGTCGCGTCTGCAGGGCTCAGGCAACCCCGCGTCGGCAGTTATCTGCTGCTACGGCCGACCAGCAGGCCAATCAGCAGGCCGAAACCAGAGGCGACGGCCACCGAGGTCCAGGGGTTGCTTTCGATACGATCCTGGGCATTGCCGATGGTCTCGCGACCTAATTCGACAGCCTCACGGCCTTTGTCGGTGATGGTGCCCTTGGCCTCGTTCAGCAGCGCGATCACTTTTTCGCGGGCTTCATGGGCCTTGTCACCGGAAAACGACTCGGCATCACCCAGCGCCTTGCTGGCCTGATCAAGAAGCTTCTTCAATTCCTTGGCGCTTTCCTGTTGAAACTGATCCAGGCCGCTCTCGAGCGAAGTTTTACGTGCCATTGGCGAATGCTCCATACAGTGGTTGATGTTTTTTGGAGGCCTGGCCAAGCGGCAGAGTTCAGGCTTTTTGCCGCTTGCGACCGTCAGGCCTCAGGCGTCGAGCGGGATGATGCCGGTGTGAGCCACATGGTCTCCGGCCATGCCGCGTATCCGCGCACGCAGGTCAAAGGGCATATCCGCCTTGAATGTCACCGCATGCCCGATCAACTGGCCATTCTCGTCGACACGCTCACACTCTTCCTGCATCCAGGTCTGCAACTCGTCCTCGCTCAGGCCGAGCTCCTGCGCCAGCAAGGCGTTGAAGCGCTCCAGATCGTAGCCATCGAATTTTCCACCGTCCATATCGTCGCCCTCCTCAGGTCAATGTTGCTAACTGAGGCCCCAGGTACGGGCAGGCAGTTCCCTCTCTCTCTTGCGAGGCGCTCAGGCCTGCCGCTTGGCCGTGCCGGAATTCAGGGTGCGCAGATCCTGGCGAAGCTGCATAACCAGTTGCGAAATCTGGCGGGAAGTCGACAGTTCGGCGCGGGAAATTCCCGTGACATTCAGGTACACCTGGGCGGTGACCGGATCCTTGATCTGAATCGTCACCGACTCATTGCCATCGATGGCGCAACTGCACGCCAAGGGCAGAAACGCACATTCGACTATATGACGCTGCTCGAGAATGGACATCATCCTGGAAACTCCTTCCTCACGTTGATGACGAGTGGAGTCTAGCTGTCCCATGAAATCCGGCATGAGACATTTTGTCCCGTCTATCGGCTGGCGGTTTGCCATGCCCCGGGCGACCACTCGTAAGGCACCGTGAACCTCCCGCTGTTCTGCCCTCTCCCTACTTCACTGCCCCTAGGTGGGCATTACCGACAGTCGATGAGGTGAAACATGCATACGCAGAACGTAGAGGGTACCGAACGCTTGCTCTCGCTGGCCGTGGGCACGATGGGCATGGTCAGTGGCATCAGGCAGGGCGGCGTGGGGGGGCTGCTCAAGATCGCCGCCTCGGCAATGATTGCCAAGCGCGGGCTGACCGGGCATTGCCAGCTCAAAAGCCTGCTGGAGACCCAGCGCGATGGTGGCGACGAGGAGCCGCCGCGTGAGCCCAGCGCAGCGACCACAACCGAGGCCGGCAAGCGCAATGAAGAGGCACGAATGGAAAACGCGCTGGAGGAAACCTTCCCGGCCAGCGACCCGATCTCCCCCTGAAACCTAACGGTTACCGGGCGAGGACGATGAGCGTGTTGATCGGCGTGAGTCGCGGCCGCAGTTGCCGGATGTCGGTCAGTGTCTCGGCCTTTAACAATGCCCGGTAACCGCTGCCATTCGAGCAAGGTCGCGAATGGGTGATCCACTTCGACAGGCTTTCCCTGAGGCCGAAGTCAGTGGCGATTTTCAGCGATGGCGTATGAACGGCCCTGCGAGTTCCTTCTCGTTGGTTCAGATACTGATGCCTGCATCACGCTACCGGACTTCCATGCCGCTTCCGAGTTGACAGGCAATATCACTATGCCACATTAGACAGGGTATAATGACTGTTTTGGCGTGGCCTATATACAAGCCGGGTTCGGGCAGAGGCAGGGAGTTTGTTCAGCGTCTTAATTTGGGTACCAATCGTCCGGCCGACTGAACTATCGCCTCAGACACTATCAAATAGCTAGTATTACTCGATATGGAGGAACCAATCGTGAGCAAACCCATTTTCAATGCCCGCACCGCGGACAAGTTCGTCGTCCGTTTGCCGGATGGAATGCGCAAGCGCATCGAAGACCTGGCCAATGACAACTACACCAGCATGAACACCGAGATCATCCGCGCCATCGAAGCCCATCTGGAAGGCCAGGCAAGGCAGACCTTGCTGATCGATGCCTTGGAAGCGAAGTTGAAGAGCGAACTGCAAACTGCGGCCAAGCCGAGCAAGAAAGCTCAGGAAGCCAATATCGATTACCTCGACGGCCTCAAGACGGGCACACGCTAATTGCCTATAGGTGCATGGTCAAATCAAAGCCCCGGCTTTCTCGGGGCTTTTTCATTTCCGGCTGTTGAGCTCGGGCCAGGGGCCACGTTCCACATATCGGGGGGGGACCCCGTTAACGCCTGAAAACATCGGAGCCTGATCGTCGGATTGTCATGCCGACCAAAGCGGCCGCAGCTTCCAAGATGGATCAGGGAGCACTACCCTAGCAACCAGGAGCCACACGAAGTAAGGACACACACTCTCCATGATGCACCACACCCTGAAATACGGCGCTTGCCTGCAAGAGTTTTCCCGCGTTCTCGACCTGGCGATGAAGAAGCATGACGACATCATGCTGGTGCCTGGGATCATCAGCAGCCTGAACGAGCACATCGAAAAGCTCCTGGGCCCGGTGTTCGCCCACCGTCTGTTCAATGAGCGCCAGGCTACCTTGACCTTGCCGGGGGGCAACAGGAAGACCCTACACCTGGCGTCGCTTTCCGGCTGTTACGGCTTCGAAGATGGCGCGATCGTGCTGCCCTGGGTGTCACTGCAGACCGTTTCCCTGGCAGAGGAAAAGCACCCTCGCTCCGACAAGTTCTACATCCCCAATGACGGCCCCGGCGCCCCGCACCGCGCACCGGGCCGAGACGAACTTTCTCGCTATCTCAGCAGTTACCCCAGGTCAAAGGCGGTTTGAAGCGAGCTTGCCGCTTCTGAAGATCAAGAGCACGGGACGGCCGGAGGGCAGCGCCTAGCAGGCGGCACAAACTGCTAGCCCCCAGCCGGTGCCCACGGGCAACGCACCCTGTCTCGATGAAAGTCGGGCGCGCTGCCGTCTGAAGCAAGTCCTCGACCTTCCAAAGCTTTGGACGAGCTCGAAATAGCACTTTGGATGCGCTTTCCAGCGCGCATAAAAAAGCCCCGTAGTCAGTAACTACGGGGCTTTGCGTTTGGAGGCTGAGGTCGGAATCGAACCGGCGTTCACGGATTTGCAATCCGGTGCATAACCACTCTGCTACTCAGCCTTAAACTGAACGGGCCGTACGTGACGGCCCGTTGAAACTGGAGCGGGAAACGAGACTCGAACTCGCGACCCCGACCTTGGCAAGGTCGTGCTCTACCAACTGAGCTATTCCCGCTTGTCTTGTCGACGGGCGCCATTCTATATCTTCACAACGCCCAGTCAAGCCTTTGATTCAAAAAAGTTATTTCTTTTCGGCGGTCACGCTCAGATGCGGCCACGCGGCGAGCAGGTACTGCACCATGGACCACAGCGTGAGCGCTGCCGCCACGAGCAACAGTGCATAGCCCATCAGCACCCAGAAACCGAACAGCGGCGGATTGCCGAGCAGGATCACCAAGGCGACCATCTGCGCAGCGGTCTTCCATTTACCCAGGTTGGAGACCGCCACGTGCGCCCTGGCGCCCAGTTCGGCCATCCACTCGCGCAGGGCCGATACGACAATCTCGCGGCCGATGATGATGGTCGCCGGCAGCGTCAGCCACAGGTTGGCGTGCTCGGCCACCAGCAGCACCAGTGCCGTGGCAACCATCAGCTTGTCGGCAACCGGATCCAGAAATGCGCCGAATGGGGTGCTCTGCTCCCAGCGGCGAGCCAGATAACCATCCAGCCAGTCGGTCACCGCCGCGAAGGCGAATACCGCGCTGGCAGCCCAATAGCTCCAGGAAAATGGCATGTAGAACAACAGGATGAAGATCGGGATCAGCAGAACGCGGAGCACCGTGAGGAGGTTGGGGATATTCATCGGCTCGACTGGACGGTTAGGTGAGGCGGCATTCTACTCGCTGTGCAGTGCCGCATAAATCAAACCGGCGAGCTTTTTACTGATGCCCGGCGCTTTGGCGATTTCTTCCGTACTGGCACGGGACAACTCTTGCAGACCGCCAAAATGGTTGAGCAGTTCACGGCGCCGTTTCGGCCCGACGCCTGCCACCTCCTCCAGGCTCGAGGTACGCCGTGCCTTGCCGCGGCGCGCCCGGTGGCCGGTAATGGCGAAACGGTGGGATTCGTCGCGAATCTGCTGAATCAGGTGCAGGGCTGGCGAATTGCCCGGCAGGGTGAATTCATGGGCGGCATCATTCAGGTACAGGGTTTCCAGGCCGGGCTTGCGGGTGGTGCCCTTGGCCACGCCGAGCAGGATCAACGGCGGAACCTCGAGCTCGGTCAGCACCTCACGCGCCATCGCCAGCTGCCCCTTGCCGCCGTCGACCAGCAGGATGTCCGGCAACTTGCCCTCGTTCTGCCTGACCTTGCTGAAACGCCGGGTCAGCGCCTGATGCATGGCTGCGTAGTCGTCGCCGCCGGTCACGCCTTCGATGTTGTAGCGCCGATAATCCGACTTGATCGGGCCTTCGGGGCCGAATACCACACAGGAGGCCACCGTCGCCTCACCACTGGAGTGGCTGATATCGAAGCACTCCAGGCGCTGCGGCACCTCGTCCATCTCCAGTGCCTCGGCCAGGGCATCGAAACGCCCGGCCATATGCTCACGATTGGCCAGCCGGGCGCCCAGGGCCTGCTCGGCATTGGTGACCGCCAGCGCCTGCCAGCGTGCACGCGTACCGCGCACCCGGTAGCTGATGGCCAACTCGCGACCACGCAGCTCCTGAATGGCCGCAATCAACACCGGATAGTCTTCATGCGGCGCATTGACGATCAACTCGCTGGGCAGATCCCGCTCGTGACTGCCCAGGTAATACTGGCCGAGGAAGGCGACCAGCACATCCTGCGTCTCTTCCTCGATCGCCACCTGGGGAAAGAAATTCTTGCTGCCCAGCACCCGCCCGCCACGCACGCTGATCAGGTGCACGCAGGCGCCCCCGGGATTGACCATTGCCGCAATGATATCGACGTCGCCGGTGCCACCCTCCATGCTTTGCTGGTCCTGAACCCGGCGCAGCAAGGCCATCTGGTCACGCAGTTCCGCTGCCTTCTCGAAATCCAGCGCGGCGGAGGCCAGCTGCATGTTGGCGGACAGCTCGGCATTCAAGGCGTTGCTGCGCCCTTCCAGGAACATCACCGAGTGACGCACGTCCTCGGCGTACTCGGCCGGCTCGACCAGGCCCACGCACGGCGCCTTGCAGCGCTTGATCTGGTACTGCAGGCACGGTCGTGTGCGATTTCGGTAGTAGCTGTCCTCGCACTGGCGAACCAGAAAGGCCTTCTGCAACAGCGCCAGGCTTTCGCGGATCGCCCCCGCACTGGGGTAGGGTCCGAAATAGCGACCTTTGCGACTCTTCGCGCCGCGGTGGATATCCAGGCGCGGGTAATCACCATCGGACAGGAACACGTAAGGGTAGGATTTGTCGTCACGCAGCAGGATGTTGTACGGCGGGCGCCATTCCTTGATCAGGGTCTGCTCAAGCAATAGCGCTTCGGTTTCATTGCCGGTGATGGTGGTTTCCACCTGGGCGATCTTGCCCACCAGCGCCATGGTCTTGGTGGCCAGCCCGGTCTTGCGAAAGTAGCTGGCAAGCCGCTTCTTGAGGTTCTTCGCCTTGCCGACATACAGCAGGTTGCCGCTGGCGTCGAACATGCGATAAACGCCTGGGCGCCCACTGCAGGTGGCGAGAAAGGCACTGGAATCGAACACTGGGCTCACGTCAGCTGGTGGCATCGACCATGCCGTGGCGGACGGCGAGCAGCGCCAATTCCACATCGCTGGTGATCGAAAGCTTCTCGAATATCCGGTAGCGGTAGGTGTTCACGGTTTTCGGCGACAGGCACAGCTTGTCGGAAATGCTTTGCACCTTCTGGCAGCCGGCAATCATCAGGGCAATCTGGATTTCCCGCTCGGAAAGCAGGTCGAACGGCGAATTGCTGCTCTGTGGCTGAAAGGATTTCAGGGCCAGTTGCTGGGCGATCTGTGGGCTGATGAAACGCTGGCCGGCAAACACCATGCGAATGGCCTGCACCATTTCCTCCAGGCCGGCACCCTTGGTCAGATAGCCAGCGGCGCCAGCCTGCAGCAGCCGAGTGGGAAACGGATCCTCTTCACACACGGTAACCGCGACGACCTTCAGGTCGGGATGGCTGCGCATCAGTTTGCGGGTGGCCTCGAGCCCACCGATGCCGGGCATTTTCACGTCCATCAGCACGACATCGGGCTTGAGTTCGCGGACCTTCTTCAGCGCCTCTTCGCCGGAGCAGGCCTGACCGATGACCTGCAAGCCGTCGATGTCGGCCAGCATGCGCGAGATACCCGTACGAACGAGGTCGTGATCATCAACAACCAATACCTTAATCAAACGAACACCTCGTACCTGCGCGAGCGCCGCACGGCGACAACCTGAGAGAACCGCACCATAACAAAAAACCTGACGGATGAGTTAGTGATAGGCGTCAATTTACAAGCGCCAAACATCCCGGGGACGGTGAACGGATTTACCTGGGCGCATTCTTGCAGACCCGTCGTGGGCATGCAGGTGTCATTGCGACACGGATGGGTCTTGGGCCGTGTTTTCGTGACCAAACAGTCGAAAAGATGCCGCGCCGCCGGGCGCTGCCTTGCAAGGAATATATTCGGAACGCCCTACCCGTCGCATGGCTCTGAATTTACAGACCGCGAACCGAACCGAGGGATTTTCCATGGACATGCTCATCAAGCAGCTCAAAACCGTGACCGCCGGGCGTTACCACATCATCACGGAGGCCTCTGCCGAAGGCTTGCAGGTGGACTGCCTCGATCTGCAATGCAATCTGGTGGCCACGCGCCGCCTGACCGCGGCCCAGCTGCAGAACAAGATCCTGATGACCGCGGTGTATGCCGATCTTAAAGGCACACTGGGTTATTGATCGATGCGCTGCAGTTAGCGTGGATAATTACCGGCTTCCCTTGCAGCGCGGCCTCGATACAGCAGAGCCGCGCTAGAAACCCAGACGGATGAGCCGTACTGGAGCCCTGCCCCCACCCATCGCGGATGCCCGGCGCCCCCAGCCCAGCGACCCCGCTCCCGCCACCCGAATAACAAGCACCTCGCCTTGCGTGACCCCAGCGGCTCCGCGAACCGCGCAAAACCTGACCGGTCAGTCGCACAAATTACCTGAACGAACCTGCAGGGTGTTCATTCTGTTTCGATTATGCCCCACCAGCGCCGCTAGCGGGCGGGCAGTCCGTCAACAGCCCATATGAAGAACACGACCATGATCTGGATAGCACTCGGCGTCGCCTTGTCACTCGCCTCGCTTCTGGGCGCAGGCATCTATTCGCTCCTGCTAATCCTTGGTGAGTTCAGCCAGGGCTGAGAGGCTCGACGGCGGAACGACAGCGGCAAACACGCCTGGCCCTTGGTTAGGCGATTGCAGGATATCGACACGGGCTGCGGCATCAGCGCGCAAATGCCCGACAAGGTATTCGCGCCCTTCTTCACCACCAAGGAAAATGGCAAGGGCACCGGCCTTGACCCGGCCATGGTGCGCGGCTTCGTCACGAGATGAATGGTCCACTGACCATCGAAAGCGAACCCGGGCAAGGGACTGGCGTGCATCTCTCCTTCCCGAGCTACGGCACGGCGCACTCGCGCGCTATAGCTATAGCTATAGCTATAGCTATAGCTATAGCTATAGCTATAGCTATAGAGGACGACGAACAAACCCAGCGAACGCCGGGCTTTTTCAGAAGTGGTGGAGGGCCAGGGATTCGAACCCTGGGAACGCTATTAACGTTCGCCGGTTTTCAAGACCGGTGCATTCAACCGCTCTGCCAACCCTCCAGGTCGACACGAACTGTCTCGGCTTGCCGAAACATTCCTTTGCAACCTCCCAGGCTGCGGGCGGCATCTTACCGGAACGCAACACACTGTCAAACACTCTGACTTGGCAGTACCCAAGGCTCTGCTAAGATGCTTCTCGACCTTGGTCACGGACCAACAGCATTTACTAGGAGTGTCGCCATGCGCGAACAAGATTACGCCCATAGCCCTACACGGGTTGAACAAACCGCAGTCAGCAGCGTTCTGCGTAATACATACGGTTTGCTGGCTCTCACCCTGGCATTCAGCGGCATCGTGGCCTTCATGGCACAGCGTGCCAACGTCCCCTACCCGAACATCTTTGTGGTGCTGATCGGCTTCTATGGCCTGTTTTTCCTGACCGCCAAGCTGCGTGATTCCGGCTGGGGCCTGCTGTCGACCTTCGCCCTCACCGGCTTCATGGGCTATACCCTGGGCCCGATTCTCAACCGTTACCTGGGCATGGCCAACGGTGCCGAAGTCGTCAGCTCCGCGTTCATGATGACGGCCGTGGTTTTCTGCGGCCTGTCGGCTTATGTGCTGACCACGCGCAAGGACATGAGCTTCCTGAGCGGTTTCATCACCGCCGGCTTCTTCGTCCTGCTGGGTGCGGTACTGGCCAGCTTCTTCTTCCAGATCAGCGGCCTGCAACTGGCGATCAGCGCTGGCTTCGTACTGTTCTCGTCGGCCTGTATCCTGTTCCAGACCAGCGCGATCATTCACGGTGGTGAGCGCAACTACATCATGGCGACCATCAGTCTGTACGTATCGATCTACAACCTGTTCGTCAGCCTGCTGCAGATCTTCGGCATCATGGGCGGCGACGACTGATCGATCGTCACCCGGAAACAAAAAACCCGCCTCAATGGCGGGTTTTTTTATGGCCTGGAAATATTACTGCTGGGCCTTTTCGCGCATGCCCTTGAGCGTATTGAATGGCGCCTCCACCACGAACTTGTTGGACAACCAGGACGGCACGCTGCCACCGGGATCGGTATGCGCTTCGTACTCCACCTCGACCATGCCGTCGGGCTTGGGCGTCATCGTCCAATGGCCTTCGACACTGGCAACGCGCACATAGCCCTTTTCCTCGGGGCGATAATCAGGCACGCCGTGCAGGGTGCGAGTCACGCTGCCATTGGCGCCCTGCTCGGTGGTGACCTCGATGATCGAATCCCGTGGCGTCACCGGCCATGGCGTGTTGAAACGGGTGTAGGTCCAGCTTTTATCCCCTTCTTGCTTGAGTAGCCGTTGCTCCTGGCACTCGTGAATCCAGCCACAGGAAGCCACCACGTCCTCCTGCAGCGCCCTGAGCTTGGCCACATCGCTCTTGATCAGGGTAACGCCGCGGTAAGCCTTGTAGGGAGAGCCAGCCACCTCGCTGAGGTAGACCTTGATGCCCTCCTCGTCCTTGGCCAGGCGCCAGTCCTCGGCATGGGCGGCAGAGGCGAGACACAGCGCCGTACTTGCTAGCAACAAACGGGTCAACGACATTTCATTCTCCGGGGTTTGTCTGTAGAGGGTCAGACAGCCGTTGCCGTGGCACCTTCCAGCCACGCCAGCAGGCGGATGGCTTCTTCACGGCTATTACCGCAGACAGCGAAATCGGCCGAAAATGCGGCGCACACGGCGGGTCGATCCTCGCGCCCGAAGATCGAACAACGATTGTCCTCGGCCAGATTCACGCAGCGCTCGCCGGCAGCCTTGCCATTGGGCATACCCGGGATGAAGGAACTGATCGACGGGGAGATACAGCAGGCGCCACAACCAGGACGGCATTGCATGGAACGGACCTCGAACAAGGGGCATGCAGCAAACGGCGGCGATTCTAGCCTACCGCACGGCGAGCAGGCAGCCTCGACAGTCAGTTCAAATCAAAGCGAATGCTGAAGCGCGCCCCCGCTCCCGGCGTGCTGTGGACCTCCAGCTCGGCGCCGAGCACATCCACCGCCAGCTGGTGGGTGATATGCAAGCCCAGGCCGGTACCGCCCTGGCCGCGCCGGGTGGTGAAGAACGGGTCGAATATCTTGCCCATCAGTTCCTCGTTCATGCCGCGACCATCGTCGATGACCTCGATCACGCACTGGCCTTGCGCCTCATCGACCTGACCACGGACGGTGACCACACCTTTCACCCCGGGATCGAATGCATGAACCAGGGCATTGTCGACGAGATTCTGCACGATTTGCCCTAGAGGCCCCGGGTAGCTGTCCAGTAGCAGATTCGGGGCTACCTCCACCAGGATCCGATGATCGTTCTGGCGCAGTTTCGGCTGCAACAGCAGCACCACCTCCTCCACCAGTTCACGCAGGTCGAAGCGCCGCCGTTCCGTGCTGGCACGGTCGGTGGCCAGTTGCTTGAAGGCGCGGGTCAACTGCGACATGCGCTCCAGGCTGACCAGAATGATGCTCAGGCCGTCGTCGGTACGCTGCACGAAACGCTCCAGGGTGGTGCGCTTCAGGCCTTCGCGCATCGCCACCTGGAACTCCTGGCTGGCCCGCTCCAGGGTCGAAGCCGCCACGCTGGCGGCGCCTATTGGCGTATTCAACTCATGGGCGACGCCGGCCACCATGGTGCCAAGGGACGACAGCTTTTCAGCCTGCAGCAAAGCACGGCGCGTGCGCTGCAACTGCTCGACGGTACGCTGCAACTGCTCGTTGCTGGCGGCCAGGGCCCGACTGCTCAGGTGCAGGCCGTGCTCGGCGCGCAGCCGCTCGGCCTCGTCGATGGCGCGACGCACGCTGATCAAGAGCCCCACGCCCTGCAGGACGCTGAAGAACAGCAGGACGCGCCACAGGACGTCCCAGCGCAATTCGCTCAGGTTCTGGGCAGGCAGGTGAGACAGCAACAGCCAGTGGTCGGCGGCATTGGAGGTTGCCGAAGCGGCATCGCTCGGCCGGAAATGGCTGTAGGCCCAGAAGCCTGCCGAATCGATGAACGAGCCACGCTGCTCGCTCTGCAAGCGTCGCCAGCTCGACGGCTGGTGGCTGGCAAGGGTCAGTTCGGGCTTGCCCAGCAAGAAGCCCCAGGCGTGTTCGGGGCGCTCGCCGAGCATCCAGTAACCTTCATGATCGAGCAGCTGCAACCAGCCACCATAGGCCACGGAGGTTTCGCGCAGCCGCTCCAGCAAGCGCTCGGCGCGATAGTCGAGGATCAGGATGCCGCGCCGCTCGCCACGCTCGCTGAAAACCGGCACCGCCGCACGCAGGATCGGTATCAGGGAGTCGACGGAGCCGTCAGGCCGGTACTTTCGCTCGAGATCGAAGCGCGACAGGTACGACTCACCCTTGAAGAGATGCATGGTCTCCACGAAATAATAGGCGGCCGAGTCATTCTGCAAATCCGCTGCGGCAACCCGCTGCGCCTTTCCCGCAACGCTGTCGATGCGTACCCGCTCCATGCCGCTCTCGTCGAGCCAGCGGATGTGCTGGTAGATCGCCCGGCTGTTGGAAAACTCGGCGAACAGCTCACTCAGCGCGGCGTCGCTATCGTCGGCATCCTGCCTCACGGCGCGCTTGAGCAAGGGCTGCTGGCTGAGAAACTGCAGGTCGCCACGCAGACTCGACAGGTGCCGCTCCAGCACTGCCACGCCCTCGTTGAGGCTGTCGGTCTGCGCCTCGAGCAGCGGCTCCAGGCGATCATTGAGCATACGATCGTAGAGCAACAGGCTGAGCACCACGATCAGCAGCGACCAGGGCAGAAACAACACCAGCAGATTGCGCGGCAGCGGCCTGGCAAGCGCCGTTCGCCAGCCGGCGATGCGGCGCTTCATCACCGCGGCGAACGCTCGCCCAGCCAGGTCAGCAGGCGCTCCAGTGGCATTGGCCTGGCATACAGATAGCCCTGGGCCTCCAGGCAATCATGCTGTTTCAACCACTCGGCCTGCTGCTGGTTCTCCACGCCCTCGGCGATCACCGTCATGCCGACACGGCGTGCGATCTGGATGATCGCTTCGGCGATTGCCTGACCATCGTCCTGCGCACGCAGCTCCTCGACGAAACTACGGTCGATCTTCAAGCGGTCGGCCGGCAGCTGGCGCAGGTAGTTGAGAGACGAGAAACCGGTCCCGAAGTCGTCGATGGCCACCTTGACGCCCATCGCGCGCAGCGCCAGCAGCTGCTCGCAGACCTGCTCGAACGAACGCATGGCCACCGACTCGGTGATTTCCAGCTCGACCTGGTCAGCATTTACGCCGGCCGCCTCCAGGTGCAGGGTGAATCGCTCGATGAAGTCGCGCTGCAGCAGTTGGGTGGCCGACACGTTGATCGCCACGCGGATGTCGCGGTAACCCCCTTCGGCCAGGCGCCGCGCTGCCTGCAACGCCAGGCGCATGAGCAGATCGCCTAGGGGCAGGATGTAGCCGGTGGCCTCGGCCAGCGGAATGAACTGCAGCGGCGGGACTGCCTTGCCGTCAGCCTGGTACCAGCGTGCCAGGGCCTCGACCCCGGTGACCACGCCGCTGCGCAGATCGATCTGGGGTTGCAGCTCGATGCTGATCAGGTCGCTGGCCACCGCATCACGCAGCGCCAGCAACAGGCGAAACGACTCGGCATGGGCGCTCTGCAGCCGGCGGTCGTGCACCACGTGCTGGTCATGGCCCAGCTGCTTGGCCTGTTTGAGGGTCAGCCTTGCGTCCTGCAGCGCCACGCTGGCGCTGTCTTCGAAATCGCGCAGATACAGGGTGACACTGCTCAGGCTGTGCACCTGGCCCAGCTCGTAGGGCCGGTTGGGACGACGGAACAAGGCCACGATGTCCTCGGCGCGCACCTGATCCTCGGGGCCCAGCACGGCGAACAGATCATCGCGGATCCGCGCGATCAGTACATTGCCATCGAAGGCATCGCGCAGGCGGTTGGCCACCAGCCCGAGGATGAAGTCTCCATAGCCGGTCCCGAAAGCGGTGTTGGCACCCGAGAAGTTGTCGATGTCGAGCAGCACCAGCACCCGATCATTCTTGTTGGGGCTGCTCAGGGTCATGTCGAGCATGCGGATCAACGCATTGCGGTTGGGAATCTTCAGCAGGTCGTCCTGGTAGGCCATCTCCTCCAGGCGGCTGAACAGCGCCACGTTGTAGAGCCCTCGGCTGATGCTGGCACTGAACACCTCGAGCAGCTCCAGCTCGGTATCGTCCAGCGTACGCTCGGTGGCCACGTAGCAGGCGTAGTCCGCACCCGCCTGGAAACGCGGAAAGAACAGCACCGTGCAATCGTCGAAACGCAGGGTGGCCTGCTTTTGCAGGCAGCAGCGCAGCGCACTGGCCACCGCGTCATCGCCCAGGCCATTGAGGTTGCCGTCGATGGAACCGTAGAAGCGGCCGCTGGCACTGATCACATAGGCGTCAGGCAGCTCGCCGGGCCCGGCATCATGGGCCTTCACACAGACGATGCCCTCGGCCTGGAGATCGAGCAGCGAGGCGATCTCGGAAAGAATCTTGGCCGACAGCTCACGGGTGTTCTTCGAACAGAACAGCGCATTGCTGGACTCGACGATCATCTGCAGGCCGCGGCGTGCCCGGGCAGTGGCCTTGAGCTGGGAGTAGCTGCGCAGCCCGGCGGTGAGCACCGTGCGCAGGCGCTCGGCGCTCAGTTCGCTCTTGGACCAGTAGTCGTTGATGTCGTAGTCGCGCATCACGCTCTGCACCGGTGCCATGCCGGGCTCGCCGGTGAGCAGGACGATGCGGATCTCGGCGTTGCCGATGACCTCGCGCAGGGTCTTGACCAAACGCAGCCCGGCGTCTTCGGTCTCCATCACCACATCGAGCAACACCAGGGCGAAATCCTGCTGCTCGGCCAGCAGCATGGCGGCCTCGCGGTTGCTGAAAGCCTGCTGGATCTCGACGCGCCGGCCGAGGATGTCCATCTCGCCGATCGCAAAGGCGGTTGCGCGCTGGAAGTCAGGGTCGTCATCAACGGTCAGGATGCGCCACGCCTGGTGGGTGCTTTCACCAATCGTCTCGTCATCTGAAAACACCACAGAGTCATCCATGAAGCACACTCACCTTTCACGCGGGAAATAGAGAACCACGGTCTTCCGTGCGCAAGTATAGCCAGCGCCGCAAAGACACAATGGCCATGATGGCATTTCATATATGGCACGAATCGCACCACTCGTCGGTCTGAGCCCTGAGCGACCCTGGCATGACGGCAGCAAAAGGAGCGGCAATGGGGTATTGGCTGGTCATCGACCTGGAAGCCACCACCGAAGAAGGTGGCTGGCCGGTGGAACACATGGAGATCATCGAAATCGGCGCCAGCCTGGTCGATGCCGGCGGCCATGAGATCGACCATTTCCAACGTTTCGTAAGGCCATTGCGCCGCCCTATGCTGACCCGCTTCTGCCGACAGTTGACCCATATCAGCCAGTCGGAAGTGGATCAAGCCGCCACGCTGCCGGTGCTGTGGCCGCAATTCGAGCGTTGGCTGGAGCCCTATCACCCGCGCCTGCAGGGCTGGTGCAGCTGGGGCGATTACGATCGCCAGCAGCTGGAGCAGGACTGGCAGCGCCATGAACTCACCAGCCATTTGCAGACGCTACCCCACCTCAATCTCAAGCGCCGCTTCACCGAGGAGCGGCAACTGCCCCGTCCGGTTGGCCTGAATGCCGCACTGCAGCTGGCGGGCATCAGCTTCAGCGGCCAGCAGCACCGCGCACTGAACGATGCACGCAATACCGCCCGCCTGCTGCCCTTGGTCATGGTCGAGCGAAGCGGCACGCGCAACACGTGACGCCACCAGATGCCTTGGGCATACTTGCCAGCCACCTATTCTGCCGCTCACGAGGATGCACATGTTCAAGGTCAACGAGTATTTCGACGGTACCGTCAAATCCATCGCGTTCGGCATGGCAGAAGGCCCGGCCACGATTGGCGTGATGGCGGCAGGCGAATACGAATTCGGCACCGGCCAGCTGGAGATCATGCACGTGATCGCAGGTGCCCTGACCGTCAAGCTGCCGGGCAGCGACAATTGGGAAACCTTCACGGCCGGCAGCCGCTTCACCGTGCCGGCCGACAGCAAGTTCCAGCTCAAGGTCGAACAGGACACCGCCTACCTGTGCGAATACCGCTGACAGGTCTCGCGGCAAGAAAAAGCCCGGCCAGGTGCCGGGCTTTTTGCATTCAAGAACCGCGCGTGCGAATCAGACGCGCAGCTCCATGCCTTCCTTGAGGAAGCGCGGCGCGATATAGCGTTCGAAATGCGCTTCGGAGAGCAGAAAGAACTCGCGGTCGATGGCGTCGCGCAGCTCCGGCAACTCCCAATCGCGAAATTCGGGCAGCAATACGATGCCGTAGGCTTCCAGCTGGGTGATCACCCGGGCACCGCGGGCCAGCAACTGATAGGCCCAGCAATAGGCCGACTGCTGCGCAACGAAGCGAATCTGCCGCTGCTGCAGCTGTTTGAGCAGCAGCGCCTCATCGAACACTTCCAGCTTGGCGGTCATCACCTGCACCAGCAACATTTCCAGGCGCAGCCACACCGACTGCTTTTCCTCGTCGCTGTAGCCGTTCCAGTTGATCACCTCATGGTGAAAGCGCTTGCAACCACGGCATACGGTATCCCCGAATACCGTGGAGCACAGACCTATGCAAGGTGTCTTGATACGTTGATTGGGCATGCGTTGAATCGATAAACCGGACAATGAAGGGGTGCATCTTAGCCCTTTGTCTAATGGGGATCACCCCAGAGGTCGATGGGTCTTTCACTTAACTTCGCGCGAAGATTCCGCTAGAATCAGCGCGCCTTGCCAAAGGCGCCAATGTCCGTTGGAAGCTGTTTTCAAAGCGTCACGAGCACAGTCGATCCTGCAGCGCGATGTTGGCGTGGTCACCCTCAGGCCATGCCAGCCCCTCATCAGCCCCGCTCTGCAGGCGTAAAACTTTGAAAGCAGCTTCCGGATGGAAGCATCGAAACCATCGTGCTCAGCCCATGAGGCTGCGCAACGGATGTGTTTGATGCTTTCCTGCATGCGTCCCGGACTTCCCATTTGGGACCACTGATGAGGGTAATAACTGTGCTTGAAGCCTACCGCAAACACGTAGCAGAGCGTGCCGCCCAGGGTATCGTGCCCCAGCCGCTAAACGCCGAACAAACGGCCGGTCTCGTCGACCTGCTGAAGAACCCGCCGGCCGGCGAAGAAGAATTCCTCCTCGATCTGATCACCAATCGCGTGCCGCCAGGCGTCGACGAAGCGGCCTACGTGAAGGCCGGCTTCCTGTCCGCCGTCGCCAAGGGTGAAGCCACCTCCCCGCTGCTCGACAAGAAGCGCGCCACCGAACTGCTCGGCACCATGCAGGGCGGCTACAACATCGCCACCCTGGTCGAGCTGCTCGATAGCGCCGAGCTGGGCACCGTAGCTGCCGAACAGCTCAAGCACACCCTGCTGATGTTCGACGCCTTCCACGACGTCGCCGAGAAAGCCAAGGCGGGTAACGCCAATGCCAAGGCCGTTCTGGAGTCCTGGGCCGCCGGTGAGTGGTTCACCAAGCGCCCGGCGATCGCCGAGAAGTACAGCCTGACCGTTTTCAAGGTGCCCGGCGAAACCAACACCGACGACCTTTCGCCTGCCCCGGACGCCTGGTCGCGCCCGGACATTCCGCTGCACGCCCTGGCCATGCTGAAAATGGCCCGCGATGGCATCGTTCCCGAGCAGCCAGGCTCCATCGGCCCGCTGAAGCAGATCGAAGAAGTACGCGCCAAGGGCTTCCCGGTTGCCTACGTCGGTGACGTGGTCGGTACCGGTTCCTCGCGTAAATCCGCCACCAACTCGGTGCTGTGGTTCTTCGGTGACGACATTCCGTACGTGCCGAACAAGCGCGCTGGCGGCTTCTGCTTCGGCTCCAAGATCGCCCCGATCTTCTATAACACCATGGAAGATGCCGGCGCCCTGCCGATCGAGTTCGACGTGTCGAATATCGAGATGGGCGACGTGATCGACGTCTATCCCCATGCGGGCAAGGTCTGCAAGCACGGCACCGACGAGGTCATCACCACCTTCGAACTGAAGACCCCGGTGCTGCTCGACGAAGTCCGCGCGGGCGGCCGTATCCCGCTGATCGTCGGCCGCGGCCTGACCGACAAGGCCCGCGCCGAGCTGGGCCTGGGCCCAACCGACCTGTTCAAACTGCCGGAAGCCCCGGTCGACACCGGCAAGGGCTACACCCTGGCCCAGAAGATGGTCGGCAAGGCCTGCGGCCTGCCGGAAGGCAAAGGCGTTCGCCCAGGCACTTACTGCGAACCGAAGATGACCACCGTCGGTTCCCAGGACACCACCGGCCCGATGACCCGCGACGAGCTCAAGGACCTGGCCTGCCTTGGCTTCTCCGCTGACCTGGTCATGCAGTCGTTCTGCCACACAGCGGCCTATCCGAAGCCGATCGACGTCACCACCCACCACACCCTGCCGGATTTCATCCGCACCCGTGGCGGCGTGTCCCTGCGTCCTGGCGACGGCATCATCCACAGCTGGCTGAACCGCATGCTGCTGCCCGACACCGTCGGCACCGGCGGCGACTCGCACACCCGCTTCCCGATCGGCATCAGCTTCCCGGCCGGCTCCGGCCTGGTGGCCTTCGCCGCCGCCACCGGCGTGATGCCGCTGGACATGCCGGAATCCGTTCTGGTGCGTTTCAAGGGCAAGCTGCAACCGGGCATCACCCTGCGTGACCTGGTCCACGCCATCCCCTACTACGCCATCCAGAAGGGCCTGCTGACCGTCGAGAAGAAAGGCAAGAAGAACATCTTCTCCGGCCGCATCCTGGAGATCGAAGGCCTTGACGAGTTGACCGTCGAGCAGGCATTCGAGCTGTCCGACGCCTCGGCCGAGCGCTCCGCTGCCGGCTGCACCATCAAGCTGCCGGAAAAGGCCATCGCCGAGTACCTGAAGTCGAACATCACCCTGCTGCGCTGGATGATCAGCGAAGGCTACGGCGATGCCCGCACCATGGAGCGTCGCGCTCAGGCCATGGAAGCCTGGCTGGCCAAGCCGGAACTGCTGTCCGCCGACGCCGACGCCGAGTACGCCGAGATCATCGAAATCGACCTGGCCGACGTCAAGGAGCCTGTACTCTGCGCGCCGAACGACCCGGACGACGCACGCCTGCTGTCGAGCGTTCAGGGCGAGAAGATCGATGAAGTGTTCATCGGTTCGTGCATGACCAACATCGGCCACTTCCGCGCTGCCGGCAAGCTGCTCGACAAGGTCAAGGGTTCCATCCCGACCCGTCTGTGGCTGTCGCCACCGACCAAGATGGACGCTCACCAGCTGACCGAAGAAGGCTACTACGGTATCTACGGCAAGGCCGGTGCACGCATGGAAATGCCGGGTTGCTCGCTGTGCATGGGTAACCAGGCACGTGTGGCGGCGAACTCCACCGTGGTGTCTACCTCGACGCGCAACTTCCCGAACCGTCTGGGCGATGGTGCCAACGTGTACCTGGCATCGGCCGAACTGGCCGCTGTCGCATCGATCATCGGCAAGCTGCCGACCGTCGAGGAGTACATGGAGTACGCGAAGAACATCGACAGCATGGCTGCCGACGTTTACCGCTACCTGAGCTTCGACCAGATCGCCGAGTTCCGCGAGGCCGCGGCCAACGCGAACATCCCGGTCGTTCAAGCGTAAGGCTTCACCCGCGTCAGAAAGAGCCCCGCCCAGCGCGGGGCTTTTTTATGGTTCTTCACGGAATCCCGGGAAACACAGAAACAAGAACGCCGATTTGATTGATGATGTTCGTGCGAGCAAACACATCTACCAAACCGGCGTTCTTATGCGCGATATTAATACTTTCCTTCCTTTTTGGGAGGGCTTTTCTGTCGTCACGATCAAGCCTGATGGCGACGCGCTTCAGATCGAACTGATTCCCCACGCCACCCGATTCCCTTCCTGTGGCGGCTGCCAAAAGCCCTGTTCAACCACTCATGAGTATTGCGAACGAACCATTCGCGATCTGCCGATTCTCGGCCGTGCGGTGCGCCTCAGCGTGTTGCTCAGGCGGGTGGGCTGTCGTGACTGCGGCAAGCGCATGGAGGCTGTCAGTTGGCTGGACCGCTATGCCCGCATGACGCGCCGCTTAGCCGAGGCAGTCATTCAAGCCTGCGAGCGCCTTCCCACGCTACACGTGGCTCAGATGTTCGGGCTGCATTGGGACACCGTTCGGTTGCTGGAGCGTCGAGCCTTGCAAGCGGCGTTGAGCGTTTTGCCAAAGGCGCAACCGCGACGCCTAGTGATGGACGAGTTCGCCCTTTTCAAAGGTCATCGTTACGCCAGTGTGGTGCTGGATGCGGATACCCGGCGAGTGCTGTGGATCGGTGAAGGCCGCAGCCGAGCGGCAGTCAGGCCTTTCTTCGAAGAACTGGGGCCAGAGGGTTGTGCTCGAATCGAAGCGGTGGCGATGGACATGAACACTGCTTTTGACCTGGAGGTTCGTCAGCACTCTCTCAACGCGAGAGTGGTCTACGACCTCTTCCATGTGGTGGCCAAATATGGCCGAGAGGTGATTGATCGGGTCCGCGTCGACGAGGCTAACCGGTTGCGCCACGACAAGCCTGCCCGCAAGGTCATCAAGCAGGCGCGATGGCTATTGCTGCGCAATCCGCAGAACTTGAAAGCGCCGGAACAACAGGTCCGTCTGGAGGACCTGCTGGCCGCCAACCAAGCGTTGATGACGGTCTATTTGATGAAGGCTGAACTCAAAACACTCTGGACGCCGAGTACTGCCTGGGCCTGGCGATCGGCCTGGAAGCAATGGCTGCGCCATGCCCAGGAAAGCGAACTACCGGCTCTGATCCAGTTCGCCAAACGACTAAAGACTTACTGGCGGGGCATCATCAGCCGGGTTCGCTGGCCGATGCACACCGGTCAGTTGGAAGGAATAAACAATCGAATAAAGGTGATCAAGCGGATGGCGTACGGTTACCGGGATAGCGAATTCTTTTTCATGAAGATCAAGAGCGTCTTTCCCGGCAATCCGTGATGAACCTTTTTTATGCCTGACGGGAAAGCTGCAAGACGTTATGAGGACCGCTGCGCTTGAGCTTCAGCGGCCGGTTTCCAACACCTGCTGCAGCAGCTTGTAGGACGCATCGACTCGGGCTTCGAGGGGCACGTTGCGGTTGGCCAGCATGACCACGCCAATGCGCTCGTCGGGCACGAAGGCTGCGTAGCCGCCAAAGCCATTGGTCGAGCCGGTCTTGCCGAACAGCACGCCCTGCTCGCCGGCTTCCCGCTTGGCCAAGCGGCTGGCAGGCTGCGCTTCCAGGGCCATGGACGGCGCGTTGCCGGCCAGCAGTTGTTCACGTGAAAGCGGCCAGGGATAACGCTCCCAGATCATCGCCTGGGTGAACGGCGCGGTTCGCGTCACCCCCTGGTGGGTAGCCGCGATGGCGGCGGCGAGTGGTTTGGGCGCCGCCGTTGAGCCCAGGTTGATATCGACGAAACGCAGCATGTCGTCGATGTTCGACCTCAAGCCGTAGGCCTCCGCATCCAGCATGCCGGGGCTCACCCGGATGGCCTTGTCGTCCTGCCGCCCATAGCCGTAGGCATAGCGCTGCATCTGCGCGGCGGGTACCTGGACATAGGTGCTGGCGAGCGCCAGCGGCGCCAATACCTGCTCCTGCAGCGCCTGGGCATAGGGCTGCCCGAATGCGCTGGCGGAAATACGCCCCAGCAGGCCAATGCTGACGTTGGAGTAGGCCCGCTCATGGCCCGCGCCAGCCGTCGGCTGCCACTGGCGCAGCCAGGTCATCAGCGCACTGTCGCCCTTGATGTCATCCGGTACCTGCAGCGGCAGGCCACTGCTTTGATGGGTAGCCAGATCCATCAGGCTCAACGCACCGACCGGCGAGGCCTTCAACACCGGAAGGCGCTCGCCGACCTGATCATCCAGCGACAGCAAGCCACGCTCCTGGGCCAATGCTGCCAGGGTGACGTTGAAGGTCTTGCTCAGGGAGCCCAGCTCGAACAGCGTCTGGCGAGACACCGGCGTGGCTGCTTCACGGTTCGCCAGGCCCCTGGTGAACACATGGTGCTTGCCCTGCCAGGTGATGCCGACCGCCAGGCCCGGCACGTCGTACTCGTCCATCAATGGCGCGAACACCTGCTCGGCCTTGTCCTGGAATTGCTGCTCGGTCATCGCAGCGACCGGCAACGTCACGGCAAGACTGGCAGTGAACAGGGCCATGGCGATAGTGCGGTGAGTCATCTGATAAGGCTCCCTCTCTGGTGGTGATGCGGCACTGGCCTGCCCGGTGCCCGCACGATGTGTCGGTGTTCGAGTCGCTCGCTAGGATAGCGTTTCTTGGCGACAGGTAGACGAGGTAGAAAAACCTCTCGCCACGCTCATCAAGTCTCTCGACAAAGCCTGCAGCGGGGCTTATTGTCCGCCCAGGCCACCGCAGTGGCCTACGTCGCTCGGACGGTTCCGGGCGCTTACGTCTCTCGAGGAAAGCATGGCTGACCAGGCTTCGCGCCGCTTTGCGCGCATCGATCGTCTCCCCCCTTACGTTTTCAACATCACCGCTGAACTGAAGATGGCCGCCCGCCGCCGTGGCGAGGACATCATCGACCTGAGCATGGGCAACCCCGATGGCGCCACCCCGCCGCATATCGTGGAAAAGCTGGTACAGGTCGCCCAGCGTGAAGACACCCATGGCTACTCCACCTCCCGCGGCATTCCGCGCCTGCGCCGGGCCATCTCGCACTGGTACCAGGATCGCTATCAGGTCGATATCGACCCGGAAAGCGAAGCCATCGTCACCATCGGCTCCAAGGAAGGCCTGGCGCATCTGATGCTGGCCACCCTGGATCATGGCGACACGGTGCTGGTGCCCAACCCCAGCTACCCGATCCATATCTACGGTGCGGTGATCGCCGGCGCCCAGGTGCGCTCGGTGCCGCTGGTACCGGGCGTGGACTTCTTCATCGAGCTGGAGCGGGCGATCCGCGAGAGCATCCCCAAGCCGAAGATGATGATCCTCGGCTTTCCCTCCAACCCGACCGCGCAGTGCGTGGAGCTGGATTTCTTCGAGCGCGTGGTGGCCCTGGCCAAGCAGTACAACGTGCTGGTGATCCACGACCTGGCCTATGCCGATATCGTCTATGACGGCTGGAAGGCGCCGTCGATCATGCAGGTGCCGGGCGCCAAGGACATTGCCGTGGAGTTCTTCACCCTGTCCAAGAGCTACAACATGGCCGGCTGGCGGATCGGCTTCATGGTCGGCAACCCGGAGCTGGTCAGCGCCCTGGGGCGAATCAAGAGCTACCACGACTACGGCACCTTCACACCGCTGCAGGTGGCGGCCATCGCCGCCTTGGAAGGCGACCAGCAATGCGTGCTGGATATCGCCGAGCAGTACCGCCAGCGCCGCAACGTGCTGGTCAAGGGCCTGCACGAGCTGGGCTGGATGGTCGAAAACCCCAAGGCGTCGATGTACGTATGGGCGAAGATTCCCGAGGCCTACGCCCACCTCGGCTCCCTGGAGTTCGCCAAGAAGCTGCTGGCCGAGGCCAAGGTCTGCGTGTCGCCGGGCATCGGCTTCGGTGACTATGGCGACGACCACGTGCGCTTCGCCCTGATCGAGAACCAGGACCGCATTCGCCAGGCCGTGCGTGGCATCAAGGCGATGTTCCGCGCCGACGGGCTGATCGAAGCGCCTGCCAGCAAAGCCCCGCGCAAGGCTGCCGAAGCCTCCTGAGGCGGTGGCGCGGCACCGCAAGGGTGCCGCGCCGCGTTATGATCCGCGCTCCATGCCCATGACGAGCGCGCCATGCAGGATCTCGGCAACTACCCCCACATTCGCCAGTCGGCCATCCGATCGCTGTTCGAGATCTTCGAACACTCCAGCGAAGGCACCATCATCGTCGACCGCGATGCCCATATCGTCTGGATGAACGAGCGCTATGCCCAGCGCTTCGGCCTGCGCAGCGCCGCCGAAGCCATCGGCCGGCCCTGCGAAAGCGTGATTCCGGGCAGCCTGTTGCGCGAGGTCGTGAAGAGCGGCCGCCCTATCCTCCTGGACTTGATGGACACGCCCCGCGAGCCGCTGGTGGTCATGCGCCTGCCCATCCATGACGATGCCGGCCAGGTGATCGGCGCCATCGGTTTTGCCCTGTTCGACGAACTGCGATCGCTATCGCCCTTGCTGGCCCGCTACCAGCGCATGCAGCAGGAACTGGCGTCGACCCTCTCGCAACTGAAGTCGCGCCAGGCCAAATACAGCTTCGCCCAGTTCATCGGCACCAGCGCCCGCAGCCTGGAGGTCAAGCGCCTGGCGCGGCGCAGTGCGACCAGCGATTCGGCGGTATTGCTGCTGGGCGAGACAGGCACCGGCAAGGAGCTGCTGGCCCACGCCATTCACAATGCCTCGCCACGGGCCAGCAAACCCTTCGTCAGCCTGAATACCGCGGCGATCCCGGAAACCCTGCTGGAGGCCGAATTCTTCGGCACCGCCCCAGGTGCCTTTACCGGCGCAGACCGCAAGGGCCGCGCCGGCAAGCTGCAGATCGCCCACGGCGGCACCTTGTTTCTCGACGAGATCGGCGATATGCCTTTACCGCTGCAGAGCAAGTTGCTGCGTGTGCTGCAGGAGAAGGAATTCGAGCCGGTGGGCTCCAATGAGGTGCTGCGCAGCGATGTTCGGCTGATTGCCGCTACCTCCATTGACCTCGATGCGGCGGTGCGCAAAGGCACCTTCCGCGCCGATCTGTACTACCGGCTCAACGTACTGACCCTCGCCGTGCCGCCGCTGCGCGAGCGCCTGGAAGATCTGCCGGCGCTGTGCGAAGCGATCTTCGATGCGCTGCAGGGTCGCCATGAGTTGCATCCGGATGCCATGGCCCTGCTCGCCCGCCATGCCTGGCCCGGCAACGTGCGTGAACTGCACAACGTGCTCGAGCGCGCCTGCCTGCTCAGCGATGAAACGCTGCTCGACCCTGCTGCGGTAGCGGCAGCCATCGGCACGCTGCAGGCCTTGCCAGAGACACAGCCAGCGGCGGCGGACGATGGGCAGATCGAAGACTTCCATCAGGCCCGGGCCGGCTTCGAGCGCGAGCTGATCCGCAAGGCGCTGGCCGCAACGGCCGGCGATGTGCCACAGGCGGCGCAGCGCCTGGGACTGGGCCGTTCCACCCTGTACCGAAAGATGCTCGAGCTCGGTCTCTCGTCCTAATTTCGAGACTCGTCCCATTTTCGGGACAAGTGCAAATGCCATGCTGGACGAATCAACCGTCCGTTTTCGTCCCAAAGTTGGGACAAACGAAGCAGCATATCGTCGCGATAAAGATAAAATCCTTTCAGTTCAGCAACTTAACAACTTGGCATAGAACTCGCTAAAGCCAGGCGGCGGGCTCACCCGCCGCCGACAACAAAAACAAAAGCGCCCACAGCGCCTGTGCGAGTTACTCGAAGGCTAACGGCAGCCTGCGATTCGCCGTGCTGCAGGGTCAGGAGACAGTCGATGAGTGTCATCATCGCGCTTGCTGCACTCGCTCTGCTGATGCTGGCCGCCTACCGTGGCTACAGCGTCATCCTCTTTGCTCCCATCGCCGCCCTCGGCGCCGTACTGCTCACCGATCCCAGCGCCGTGGCGCCCGCCTTCACCGGGGTGTTCATGGAGAAGATGGTCGGTTTCATCAAGCTCTACTTTCCGGTATTTCTGCTCGGCGCGGTATTCGGCAAGCTGATCGAGCTGTCCGGCTTCTCGCGCTCCATCGTCGCCGCGGCCATTCGGGTGTTCGGCGCCGGCCAGGCCATGCTGGTGATCGTGCTGGTCTGCGCCCTGCTCACCTACGGCGGCGTGTCGCTGTTCGTGGTGGTGTTCGCGGTGTACCCCTTCGCCGCCGAGATGTTCCGCCAGAGCAACATTCCCAAGCGGCTGATTCCGGCGACCATCGCCCTGGGCGCGTTCAGCTTCACCATGGACGCCCTGCCCGGCACGCCGCAGATCCAGAACATCATCCCCACCACCTTCTTCAACACCACCGCCTGGGCCGCGCCCTGGCTGGGCTTGATCGGCAGCCTGTTCGTGCTCGGTGTGGGCATGCTCTACCTGCGCCGCCAGTTGAACAAGGCAGGGCGCGCGGGTGAAGGCTACGGCACCGAACTGCGCAACGAACCGGAAACCCCGGACGACATCAAGCTACCGAGCCCGTGGCTGGCCATTGCGCCCTTGGTTCTGGTGGGCGTTGCCAACCTGCTGTTCACCCAGTGGATTCCCGCGTTCTACGGCAAGACCCACAGCCTGCAACTGGCCGGCATGGCCACACCGCTGCAGACCGACGTCAGCAAGCTGACCGCCATCTGGGCGGTGCAGGCGGCGCTGCTGCTGGGCATCCTGCTGGTGCTGATCAGCGCCTTCGGGGTGATCCGCGAGAAACTCGCCGAGGGCACCAAGAGCGCCGTGGGTGGCTCGCTGCTGGCGGCGATGAACACGGCGTCGGAATACGGCTTCGGTGCGGTGATCGCCTCGCTGCCGGGCTTCCTGATCCTCGCCGATGCACTCAAGGGCATCCCCAATCCGCTGGTCAACGAGGCGCTGACCGTCACCCTGCTGGCCGGAATCACCGGTTCGGCCTCGGGCGGGATGAGCATCGCCCTGGCAGCCATGTCCGACAGCTTCATCGCCGCTGCCAACGCCGCCAATATCCCGCTGGAAGTCATGCACCGCGTCGCCTCCATGGCCAGCGGCGGCATGGACACCCTGCCCCACAACGGCGCGGTGATCACCCTGCTGGCGGTTACCGGGCTGACCCACCGCGAAGCCTACAAGGACATTTTCGGCATCACCCTTATCAAGACCCTCGCCGTGTTTTTCGTCATCGGCGTCTTCTACGCCACCGGCATCGTCTAATTTTTTTGAGATGCGCGGCCCGCGGCAAGCGCCGCGCACCCAAGGAGTTGTTATGAATCTGAAAGGCAAGACCGCACTGGTCACCGGCTCCACCAGCGGCATCGGCCTGGGTATCGCCCTGGTACTGGCCGACGCCGGCGCCGATCTGCTGCTCAATGGCTTTGGCGACGCCCAGGCGGCCATCGACGCCGTGGCTGCATTCGGCGGCAAGGTGCTTCACCATCCTGCAGACATGAGCGATCCGCAGCAGATCGAGGCGATGATCGCCTACGCCGAGCAGGAGTTCGGCAGCCTCGATATTCTGGTCAACAACGCCGGTATCCAGCACGTCTCGCCCGTGGAAGATTTCGCTCCGCAGCGCTGGGACGCGATCATCGCCATCAATCTGTCCTCGGCCTTCCACACCACCCGCCTGGCGCTGCCCGGCATGCGCCGGCGTAACTGGGGGCGCATCATCAATATCGCCTCGGCCCACGGCCTGGCGGCGTCGGCCGGCAAAAGCGCCTACGTGGCGGCCAAGCATGGGCTGGTCGGCCTGAGCAAATCGGTGGCCCTGGAAACCGCCACCACCGGCATCACCTGCAACGCCATCTGCCCCGGCTGGGTGCTGACGCCCCTGGTGCAGGCGCAGATCGACGCCCGCGCCGCCGAGAGCGGCAACAGCGAAGAGGAGAAGCGCAAGTTACTGGCTGAGAAGCAGCCATCGCTGGAGTTCGTCACACCCAGGCAGCTCGGTGAGCTGGCGTTGTTTCTGTGCAGCGATGCCGCCGCCCAGGTGCGCGGCGCGGCCTGGAACATGGACGGCGGCTGGCTGGCCCAATAATCGCGATAGACTGCAGGGAACGGCGCCAGGAGGCGCCGCACAACAACAATAAGAGGTCACCCGATGTTCAACCGAATCACCCACTGGAGCGTGCAGCTGGTTCAGCGCTACCTGCCCTCGTCGTTCGTGTTTTCCGCCCTGCTCACCCTTTTCGTCCTGGCGCTGGCCATGTTCAGCACCGAGCAGAGCCTGCCGGCCATGGTGCGCCACTGGAACGTCGGCTTCTGGGCGCTGCTGGCCTTCGCCATGCAGATGGCCCTGGTGTTCGTTACCGGCCACGCGCTGGCCAGTGCGCCACCGGTTCGCCGCCTGCTGGATCGGTTGGCGGCCATTCCGCGTACGCCTACCCAGGCCATCGTGGCGATCACCCTGATCGCCCTGGCCGGCTGCTGGATCAACTGGGGCTTCGGCCTGGTGATCGGCGCGGTGATGGCGCGCGCCCTGGCTCGGCAGGTCAAGGGTGTGGATTACCCGCTACTGGTGGCCTCGGCCTATTCGGGCTTTCTGGTCTGGCACGGCGGTTTGTCCGGCTCCATTCCCCTGGCGCTGGCCGGCGGTGGGCCCGACGTGGCCAAGGTCAGCGGCGGCGTGATCGATGCACCGATCGGCGTGGCGCTGACCCTGTTCACGCCACTCAACCTGACCATCATCGCCTTTCTGGTAGTCGGCCTGCCGCTGCTCAACCGCGCCATGCACCCAGCGCCTGCGCAGACCAAGGTGGCCGACCCCGAGCTGTTGCGGGAACCCGAGGCCGAAGCGCCCGAGCGCGACACCCCGGCCCAGCGCCTGGACGACAGCCGCCTGCTGGGCCTGGCCCTGGTGGCCATGGCCGCGCTGTTCTACGTCGGTCATTTCATGGACAAGGGCCTGGCCCTGGACCTGAACACCGTGATCGGCCTGTTCCTGTTTCTCGGCCTGCTGCTGCACGGCAGCCCGGAGCGCTACATGCGCGCCGTCGACATCAGCGTGCGCGGCATCGGCGGCATCGTGCTGCTGTTCCCCTTCTATGCCGGCATCATGGGCATGATGACCGGCGCCAGCGCGGGCGGCGTCTCGCTGGCCGGGCAGATCAGCCAGCTGTTCATCGATGGCTCGTCGGCGGACAGCTTCCCGCTGCTGGCGTTTCTCAGCGCCGGTGTGGTCAACGTCTTCGTGCCCTCGGGTGGCGGCCAGTGGGCCGTGCAGGGCCCGATCATGCTGCCCGCCGGGCAGGCGCTGGGCGTGGAGCCGGCGGTCACCGCCATGGCCATTGCCTGGGGCGACGCCTGGACCAACATGATCCAGCCCTTCTGGGCGCTGCCGCTGCTCGGCATCGTCGGCCTCGGCGCCCGCGACATCATGGGCTACTGCCTGATCGCCCTGATCTACTCCGGCCTGGTTATCGCCGGCTGCTTCTATTTTCTCGCCTGACTGGATGTACCGATGAACACGCCACTCTGGACACCCTCCGCCTCGCGTATCGCTACCACCCGCATGGATGGTTTTCGTCGCTTCATCAACCAGCGCCACGGCCTGGACCTGGCCGACTACCCGGCCCTGCACGCCTGGAGCGTGAACAGGCGCGAGGCCTTCTGGCAGGCCATAGTCGAGGTCTTCGACATTCGCTTCGCCCAGGCGCCGCAAGCGGTGCTCGAAGAAAGCCCGGCGATGCCCAGCGCCCACTGGTTTCCCGGCGCCACCCTGAACTTCGCCGAGCATCTGCTGCGTCGCCGTGACGACCATCCGGCCATCGTCGCCATCGGCGAAGACGGCAGCCGTGAGCAACTCACCTATGCGCAACTGGCGACCCATGTCGCCGGCCTGCAGCGCAGCCTGCAAGAAGCCGGCGTAGGCAGTGGCGACCGGGTCGCGGCCTTTATGCCCAACACCTGGCAAACCCTGGTCGGCATGCTCGCCACCGCCAGCCTGGGCGCCACCTGGTCGAGCTGCTCGCCTGACTTCGGCACCCAGGGCGTGATCGACCGCTTCGGGCAGATCGAACCCAAGGTGCTGATCGCCTGCGCCGGTTATCGCTACGCCGGCAAGAACCTCGACCTGACCGACAAGCTCAACGAAATACTCACCCACCTGCCGACCCTGCAGCAGCTGGTGGTGGTGCCTTACGCCAACACCGGCTGCAAGGCCGATGATTTCCAGACCCAGGCGAAGGTCGAGTGCTGGGACGATTTCTACCAGGCCGAAGGCGAGCCGACTTTCATTGCCGTGCCATTCGAGCAGCCGCTGTACATCCTCTACTCCAGCGGCACCACCGGCGTGCCCAAGTGCATCGTCCACGGCGCTGGCGGCACGCTGCTGCAGCACGTCAAGGAGCTAGGCCTGCACAGCGACGTGAGCGCCGACGACACGCTGTTCTACTACACCACCTGCGGCTGGATGATGTGGAACTGGCTGGTCTCCGGCCTGGCCCTGGGCGCCACCCTGGTGCTCTACGACGGCTCGCCGTTTCACCCGCAGCCAACCCGGCTGATCGACCTGATCGACGCCGAGGACATCAGCATCTTCGGCACCAGCGCCAAGTTCATCGCCGCCCTGGAAAAGGCCGCTGCCAAGCCCCGCGAAACCCACAAACTGAGCCGCCTCAAGGCGCTCCTGTCCACCGGCTCGCCCCTGGCCCATGAAAGTTTCGATTACGTGTACCGCGACATCAAGGCCGATGTCTGCCTGTCGTCCATCTCCGGCGGCACCGATATCGTCTCGTGCTTCGCCCTCGGCAACCCGGTGGCGCCGGTGTACCGCGGCGAGATCCAGTGCAAGGGCCTGGGCATGGACGTGCAGGTGTGGGACGACGCGGGCAAGGCAGTGGTCGGCGAAAAGGGCGAACTGGTCTGCGCCCGCCACTTCACCTCCATGCCGGTGGGCTTCTGGAACGATGCCGACGGCGAGAAGTTTCGCAGCGCCTATTTCGAGACCTTTCCCGGCGTCTGGGCCCATGGCGACTACGCCGAAGAAACGCCCCATGGCGGGCTGATCATCCATGGCCGCTCGGACGCCGTGCTCAACCCCGGTGGCGTGCGCATCGGCACCGCCGAGATCTACCGCCAGGTGGAAAAGGTCGAGCAGGTGCTCGAGTCCATCGCCATCGGTCAGGAATGGGACGGCGACGTGCGCGTGGTGCTGTTCGTGCGCCTGCGCGACGGCGTGACGCTCGACGAGGCGCTGCAGAAACAGATCTGCCAGGTGATCCGCGCCAACACCACGCCGCGCCATGTGCCGGCGCGCATCATTGCGGTGACCGATATTCCGCGCACCATCAGCGGCAAGATCGTCGAACTGGCGGTGCGCAACGTGGTGCACGGCAAACCGGTGAAAAACACCGATGCCCTTGCCAATCCCCAGGCGCTGGACTTGTATCGCGACCTGCCCGCACTGCAAAGCTGACGGGGGCGATCACCCGGTACACGGCCGGGTGATCGCCCTGAACCTACCGGTATGGGAACCGCCTTCCGTCCATCGCGCCAGTAGTTCCCGGATATCCGGTTCGGCAGCTCCTATACTCGCGACATACCGCCAAGGAATGTTCGCGTTGCGCCTTATCGCCTGCCTGCTGTCACTGCTGCTGCCCTGCTACCTGGCCGCCGAGCCACGTCCGATCCAGCTGTACATGCCGGATGCCGCGCCATTGGCGCTGCATGGCGACGACGGCCATGGCATTACCGGTGACATCGCCATCATGGCGCTGCAGCGAGCAGGCTACCGTGCCGTGGTGCAAAACGCGCCCTGGGCGCGTGCCCAGAAGCGCACCCAGCAAGCGCGCGACGTGATGATCGTACCTCTCTCGCGCACCCCAGGACGCGAAGCGCACTTTACCTGGGTCGCCAATATCCAGCCGCTGTCCCGCGCCTTCTTCACCCGCGACGATCCGGTTTCCAGCCTGGAGGAGGCACGCCAGCGCTATCGCCTGGTGGCCGTCGGCCTGGGCACCGCGCAAGAAGAGATCCTCCGGCGTGCCGGCTTTACCAATGACCAGCTCTACGCCCTGAAACTCGGCGACCAGCCGATCCAACTGGTCAGGCGCGGCCGCGTGGATGCCTGGTTCACCACCGACCTGGAAGGTCGTCACCTCTGGGACGGCGGGCCGGAGCTGGCCATGAGCGCCCTGCTCGCACCGCTGGACATGTACATCGCCTGCTCACTGCAGTGCGACCCGCAACTGGTCCGATCGGTCCACGATGCGCTGGAGGGCATGCGCGACGACGGCAGCCTGCAGCGGATCATCGAACGCTACGTACCCAACCGCTAAGGCGGTTGCCGCACCCGAACTTTTCTGCTGGACTGCACCACCGCCCACAGGAGCACGTCAATGCCCAGTTACCAGGACTTGTTCGCCATCGGCGAGTCATTCAACGCCTTCGCCAGCCGTGGCCTGCCCGCCGAGATCGAGACGGTTCGAACCGCCCAGGCGCAGCTCGGCCGCACCGACGCCCTGAGCGCCGAGACTCATCAGCGCCTGGCCGCCGTTCAGGGTCGCTATCATCTGCTGGCCGCCGGTGAGATGTGGTGCCCGGATTGCCAGCTCAACCTCGCGGCGATGGCTCACCTGCAGCAGTTGCAAGCAAAGGTGAGCCTGGCGATCATCTCCAGGGCTCGCGCCGAGCACGCCCTGAAAACGCTGCTGGAGCTGGAGCGCATCTCGATTCCGCTGGTGCTGGTACTGGACGATCGCTTCGAGCCGATCGGCCGCTTCGTCGAGCAGCCCCAGGCGGTGGTCGACGGAGGCGAAGCAGCCAAGACCGACTACCGCGCCGGGCGTTACTTGCAAAGCACGATTGCTGAAGTGCTGGCGATCATCGAAGCCCACGAAGCTCGCCCACAGCGATGATCCGTTACGGCAGATAGGCCCGGATCACCCCCAGGGCATGATCGACGAACGCCTGCTTCTCGCCCACCGGCGCCACGTAATGCAGCACCTCGGCGCAAGCCTGTTCACCCGCCAACCGGGCGATGGCCCAGGCCGCCAGGTAGGGCGCCGCCAGGCAACCGCCCGCCGTGGCCAGGTTGCCACGGGCGAAGAAGGGCTGGTTGAGCACTTCGATCCCCGCCTCCACCACCCAGGGCTTGGTAGTCAGGTCGGTACAGGCCGGCAGCGCCTGCAACAAACCCAGCTTGGCCATAAGCAGCGTGCCCGAACACTGAGCGCCGATCAACTGCCTGCCCGGGTCAAGCTGCAGGCGCTCGAGGATGCTCGGGTCCTGGGCGATCTCGCGGGTCTTGATGCCGCTGCCGAAAAGCACCACATCCGCTTCACGGGCGAACTCGAGCGGCTGCTGAGCCTCGACCCGTACGCCGTTCATGGAGGTGACCTGCGCGCTCGGGCAGGTGATCTGCGCCTGCCAGCCCTGCTCGCGCAGGCGGTTGAACAAGGCACTGGCGATAAACGAGTCGAGCTCGTTGAAACCATCGAATGTCAGTACGGCTACGCGCATGTCTTACCCCGGAATTCTTGACCATAAGGCAATCTACGGTCATCCCCGGCATACGCGCCACGCACAGCGCTGTACAATTTCGCCCATACAGTGCTGAAGGGGATCAGATACCGTGGCGCCCCGGATCCTCGGGTGGCGCGTCTTGCTCGATGTCTTCCAGCTTCAGTTCCAGCCCCCAGTCTGCGGGCCCGGCAGGCGTCACCGGGGGAACGTCGGCTAGCGCAGCCGCTGGTTGCATTGCGGGCGCCGCAACAGCGGGATTGTCACGGTAAAGCTTGAGCTTGAGGCGTACGTTGTTGGCCGAGTCGGCGTTCTTGACGGCCTCCTCCTCGTCGATGGCGCCTTCGTTGACCAGGTCGATCAGCGCCTGGTCGAAGGTCTGCATGCCCAGGGTCCTGGACTTTTCCATGATCTCCTTGATCTCGGAAAACTCGTTGCGCTTGATCAGATCGCGGATGGTCGGTGTGCCGAGCAGCACCTCGACCGCAGCGCGGCGCTTGCCGTCGGTGGTCTTGACCAGGCGCTGGGACACGAAGGCCTTGAGGTTGTTGCCCAGGTCGTTGAGCAGTTGCGGGCGGCGGTCTTCGGGGAAGAAGTTGATGATGCGGTCCAGCGCCTGGTTGGCGTTGTTGGCGTGCAGGGTGGAAATCGCCAGGTGGCCGGTATCGGCGAACGCCAGGGCGTGCTCCATGGTTTCCCGGTCGCGGATCTCGCCGATGAGGATCACGTCCGGTGCCTGGCGCAGGGTGTTCTTCAGCGCCGCGTGGAAGCTGCGCGTATCCACGCCGACCTCGCGCTGGTTGATGATCGACTTCTTGTGCCGGTGCACGTATTCCACCGGGTCCTCGATGGTGATGATGTGCCCGCCGCTGTTGCGGTTGCGGTAGTCGATCAGCGCGGCCAGCGAGGTCGACTTGCCGGAGCCGGTACCGCCGACAAACAGCACCAGGCCGCGTTTTTCCATCACTGTCTTGAGCAGCACCTCGGGCAGCCTCAGATCCTCGAAGCGCGGAATGTCCAGCTTGATGTTGCGCGCGACGATGGACACCTCGTTGCGCTGCTTGAAGATGTTGATTCGAAAGCGCCCGACGCCATTGAGGGAGATCGCCAGGTTCATTTCCAGTTCGCGCTCGAATTCTTCGCGCTGGGCGCCGTCCATCACCGCATCGGCGATTTGCGCCACGGCGCCGGCCTTGAGCGGCTCGCTGCTCAGGGCCTTGAGCACGCCATTGAACTTGGCGCAGGGCGGCGCACCGGTCGACAGGTAGAGATCCGAGCCATCCTGGCTGGAGAGGATTTTCAGCATTGCGTGCAGATCCATGGGCAGCGTTCCTGTCGACTGAAGCTATTACGTTAGCCAAGATTCGATGAAGGTATTGGCCCGTTAAGGCCGAATTAATGACGCCATTTAGCTGGCGACGCGAATACTGGCACAATACGCGCCCGATAAATGAGGAACCTGTCATGGCAAAGGCAATGGCCCGCCACATCCTGGTCAAGACCGAAGCGGAAGCCGCTGCCCTGAAGAAGCGCATCGCCGGCGGTGAAGCCTTCGACGTGCTGGCGCGCAAGCACTCCACCTGCCCGTCGGGCAAGAAAGGAGGTGACCTCGGCGAAGTACGGCCCGGCCAGATGGTGCGGGTGATCGATCAGGTGATTTTCAAGAAGCCGCTGCGTGAGGTGCACGGGCCGATCAAGAGCCAGTTCGGCTATCATCTGGTACAGGTGTTCTTTCGCGACTGAGCGCGCTCTGTGCATAGGCAAAAGCGCTCTGCTACAGCCGGTCGCCAGGGGCTGCGCCGGGCTCGTCAAGCTGGCAGGATGAACGCCAACGCTGCAAAAGGAGATCAAGCATGACTTTTGGACCATTGGTAACCACCGACTGGCTGGCCCGCGAAGGCAATGCCGCGGACCTGGTGCTGTTCGACGCCAGCACCTACCTGCCCAACGAGGCGAAGAATGGCCGCGAGGAATACCTGAAGGCGCATATTCCCGGCGCCCGCTTCTTCGATATCGAGGCCTTCTCCGACCCCGACACGCCGCTGCCCCACACCCTGCCGTCCCAGGGCCGCTTCTCGCGGCTGGCCGGCGCCCAGGGCGTGGGCAACGACAGCCGCGTGGTGGTCTACGACCAGAAGGGGCTGTTCTCCGCCGCCCGCGCCTGGTGGCTGTTTCGCTACTTCGGTCATCAGAATGTGGCGGTACTCGATGGCGGCCTGCCCAAATGGCTGGCCGAACAACGCGCCACCGAAGCCGGCGAGCCGGCGGCCGCCAGCGAACGCAGCTTCCAGGTCAACGTGCACAGCCGCAAGGTTCGGGGGCTGGGCGATGTGCTGGAGGCGGTCGAGCGCGACGACACGCTGATTCTCGATGCCCGCGCCGCCAATCGCTTCGACGGCAGCACCGCCGAGGCGCGCCCGGGTGTCGCCTCGGGGCATATCCCCGGCAGCCAGAACCTGCCCTACAGCCGGCTTTTGCGCAGCGATCACACCCTGCAACCAGCCGATACCCTGCGTACCCTGTTCAGCGCCGCAGGTGTCGATGGCAAGAAGCCGGTGATCACCAGTTGCGGCAGCGGGGTTACCGCCGCAGTCCTGCTGCTGGGCCTGGAAGTGGCCGGGCTGCCCGAAGGGGCGCTGTACGACGGCTCCTGGACCGAATGGGGCAGCCGCGCCGATACGCCGAAAGCTACCGGCGTGGTGTGACACACCAGCGCCCGACTCCAACGCGGGCGCTTAGCGCCTGCTTATGATCTTCATGCCGGGCCTTCTATTTGACTGCAACGTGGCGGTAGCGGCCGCAAGCTACAAGCTACAAGCTACAAGTTAGAAGCAGTCCGCAGTGCTCTAGCTTCTTCTTGCAGCTTGAGGCTTGCGGCTTGAAGCTCAATGTCCGCTTTTGCCTTGTAGTTGCACGTACGCATGCCCAGAAAGGTCATGAACAGGCGCTTACAGCGCGTGGGACTGGTACAACTCGGTCAGTGCTTCACTTCGCAGCTGCGCCAGGTGGGGCGAGCGCCGATCACGGGGACGCGCCAGCGGCACCGCCAGTTCTCGCTGCAACCGGCTGGGCGTACCGCCGAGAATCAGCACCCGATCACTGAGGTAGAACGCCTCGTCCAGGTCATGGGTGACCAGCAGCACGGCGATTGCGTAGCGGGCCGCCAGATCCACCAGCAGATCCTGCAGTTTCATCCGCGTGAAGGCATCCACCGCACTGAACGGTTCGTCGAGCAGCAGCACCTGGGGTTTGCTGTACAGCGCCCGGGCAATCGCCACACGTTGCGCCTGGCCGCCCGACAGCTGCTTGGGCAAGGCATCACCGCGCCCCTGCAGGCCAACGTCATGCAGCAGCTGCTGTACCCATTTGTCGTCGGCGATCCGGCCATCGACAAAGCCGACGTTCTGCGCCACGCTGAGCCAGGGCATCAGCCGCGGTTCCTGGAACACCACGCCGATGCCGTTGCCACGCCCCCGCTGCAACTGTGTACCCAACTGCAAGCCGCCCTGGTAGTCGCGATCCAGCCCCGCGGCGATGCGCAGCAAGGTGCTCTTGCCGCAACCACTGGGGCCGAGCAGGCTGACCACTTCCCCCGCGACCAGGCCCCAGCTGACGTCATCGAGCACCAGAGTGGCACCGAAGGATTTACTGACTCGCCGCAGTTCGATCAAGGCGATCATCATTTCTCTGCGCCGTAGTTGTCCCGCCAGGCCAGCGCACGGATTTCCAGGGCCTTCAACAGGCTGTCGCTCAGTTTGCCCATCACCGCCAGGGTGGCGATGGCCACCAGCACGAGATCGGGGCGCGAGACTTCACGACCATCGGTCAGCAGGTAGCCGATGCCTTCGGTAGCGGCCAGCAGTTCGGCTGCCACCACACACAGCCAGGCCATCGACAGGCCCGCCCGCAAACCTGTGAACAGATACGGCTGCGCGGCCGGCACGAAAATCCGGCGGACGGTCGCCAGACGTGAGAGGTCGTACAGCTCGCCCACCTCGACCAGTTTGCGGTCGACGTTACGGATGCCGGCCACCAGGTTCAGGTACACCCGAAAGAACGAACCAATGGCGATCAGGGTGACTTTCGACGACTCGTCGATGCCCAGCCAGATCAGCAGAAGCGGTACCCAGGCCAGGCCCGGAACGGCACGCAAGGCCTGGAAGGTCGGATCCAGGTAGGCTTCCAGCCGGCGGCTCAACCCGACCAGCGAGCCGAGTAGCAGCGCCAGCGAAGCGCCAATGGCGAATCCTGCCAGCACACGCAGGGTGCTGGCGAGGATGTGGGCCCACAGCGGGCCGTCGGCCAGCTCCCAGAGAGTGATCGCCAGCTCGCTGGGCGCGGGCATCAGATAGGCAGGTATCCAACCGATACGCACCACCGCTTCGAGCACGGCCAGTAACGTCAGTGGCAGCAACCATCCGCGCAGGCTCGACAAGCCAGGCAGCCGGCTGCGCCATACAAGGCTCGACTGGGCACGAGATAGACTCTCAGCGCGGCTCATCGCGGACCTCGACAATTTGCTTGGCGATGCGGGCATCGATCAGGCTGGCCAGTGCCGCCTCGGTATCGGCATTGCGGCGCAGCACACCATCGCTAACCAGTAGCGGGATGACCGGCTCGATCGCCTCCAGATGCCGCTGGCCTGGCAGCGGTTTGCTGAAATCGTAACGGCCCAGTTGCAGGCGAATCACTTCGACCGGCAGTTGGGTTTCACCGGCGATCAGTTGAGCGGCCTGCTCGGGGTTGGCGACGATCCAGCGACGTGCGCGCTCGTAGGCCTTGACCACCGTGGCCACGGCTTCGGGCTGTTCGCTGAGGAAGCGCTCCTGGGTATTGAGAAAGGCGCCAAGACCAAAACCGGCGTTTTCGTAGATCAAGCGCGCGCCGGCCAGTTGCGCACCGGCCATGTGCGGGTCGAGCCCCGCCCAGCCGTCCACTCGGCCTTGCTCCAGCGCGGTGCGCCCCTCGGGATGTTGCAGGTGGACGATTTTCACGTCGGTCGGCTCGAGGCTTTCGGCGGCCAGGGCGCGCAGCAGAAAGAAGTACGGGTCGGTGCCCTTGGTGGCGGCGATCTGTTTGCCACGCAGGTCATGCAATGTTCGGTAGGGTGAATCGGCCTGTACCAGGATGGCACTGGGCACGTACCAGAGGTAGCTGTAGACGGCCTTGACCGGCTGGCCGTTGGCGCGGCTGACAAAGGCCGAGATACTGGAGGTAAGCGCGAAATTCGACGCGCCGCTGTTGAGAAATTCCAGCGAGTTGTTGCTGCCCCGGGAAAGCACCCAGCGCACCTCGGTACCAGAAGGCGCGAAGTCTTTTTCCAGCCAGCCGTTGTGTTTGATTACCAGGCTTTCCGGCGAATAAAAGGCGTAATCCAGGCGAATTTCCTTGAGCGGCGCCCCATGCGCGGCAACCGGCAGCCAGGCGGCAAGCAGGGCGGCGAGCCCGACACGTAAAGCGGTTCTGTTCATGACTCTATTCCTTATGAACTACGCTGGCAGCCCGTTGCGGGCCGCCGGCTCATGGCGATAACGGGCCTTACAGCAGCGTCAGGGTGTAGCTCAGGATCAGGCGATTCTCGTCGGCATCGGTGGCGACGTTGCCGCGCTGGGTGGCATTGCGCCAGGACACGCCCAGGCCCTTGAGCGGGCCGTCGAGCAGGGTGTAATCCAGGCGCAGGTCACGCTCCCACTCCTTGAGGTCACTGCTGGAGGAGTCGACGTTGTCACCCTTGAGGTAGGCGAGGCTGGCCTTCAGGCCCGGCACGCCGAGCTTGGCGAAATCGTAGGCGTATTCGGCCACCCAGGTGCGCTCGCCGGCACTGGCGAACTTGCCGATCTGCCGGTCGGTGATCAGGTAGGACGACGAGCCGCCCCACTGGTTGAGGAACGGGAAGGCGCTGTCGCCTTCGACCTGCTGGTAGCCCAGGCCGGCGGAGTGGCCACCCAGGGTGTAGGTGAACAAGGCGCTCCAGGTCTGGTTGTCGACCTCGCCGGTGGTCACGCCATTACCGTAGTAGCCGTTGCTGGTGTAGCCCTGGGCACGGCCCGCCGCGCTGCCGTTCTTGCCATCGGAATTGCTGTCGAAGTAGCGCAGGTCGCTCTTCAGCGACCCCGGCCCGATCGCCCAGTTATGGACCAGGCCAAGGAAGTGCTGTTTGTAGAAGTCTTCCAGGTTGCCGTAGTAGTACTGCAGCGTCAGGTCCGGGGTGGCCTTCCAGTCGCCGCCAGCGAAGTAGAAGGTGTTGGTGTCGGCCTCGCCCGAGGCACCGGCGATGCGCAGGGCGATGTCGTCGGTGGAACTGCGGGTCTTGGTGCTTTCCAGCTGGCCGGCGGTCAGCGTCAGGCCGTCGATTTCATTGGAAGTGATCTGCCCGCCTTCGAAGGTCTGCGGCAGCAGGCGGCCATCGTTGAATATCACCACCGGCAGCTTGGGCTGCAGGGTGCCGATGCGCGCTTCGGTCCTGGACAGACGCAGTTTGGCGGTCACCCCGGCCTTGCTATAGTCGTCCACCGCGCTGCCGTCGCTGTCGAGCGGGAACAGCTGGCCTGGGGTGCGATCACGGCCGGCCTTGCCAGCCCGGCCGCCGGAGTCGAGCTTCACGCCAAGCAGGCCGATGGCCTCGACGCCGAAGCCGACGGTGCCCTGGGTGAAACCGGAGGCGTAGTTGAAGATGAACCCCTGCCCCCACTCCTGCGCCTTGCCATTGTTGTTGGCGGTGTTCTTGGTGTTCAGGTCGTAATAGAAATTGCGCAGGCCGACGCTGGCCTTGCTGTCTTCGATGAAACCGGCGGCGCTCGCTTCGGTGGCCAGAGTGGCCAGGGTGACAGCCAGCGCCAGGGTGGACTTGTTCATGCTCGATGCTCCAGTGCGGGGGTGCTGTTAGAACGGGCACGGCTCAGGGGCTCGACGGTCGCCGACATGAAGACGTTGGCAGAGAGCCCCTGATTCGGGCCCGATGCGGTGGTCCGCTGTCGGCTGTTGGCTAATCTACGAGAGCAACGCTAATCCCTAAAAAGAATTATTTTTCACTTTGTAGTAACTATTTTGCATATACCTCAACCGAGGATTGTCGACCTAAGCTAAGTACAAAAAATTATTTACCAACCGTTTTTTATATCGATTAGCTTCTCTCCACCGGATCACCGGACTTCACCAGCTCATTCATGAAGTACGTGTGATCGTCCCTGCATGGCCGCCACGCGTTTTTGCCGAGGCCCTGCCATGTCATTGCTCCACTCCCTGCACCGCCCTTTGCTTGCTTTGCTTCTGAGCTTCGGCCTCGCCACCGCGCCGCTGTCTCAAGCCGCTGAACAGCTGCGCATCGGCTACCAGAAATCCTCGACCCTGATCAGCCTGCTGAAGCGCCAGGGCACCCTGGAAAAGGCGCTGGCGGACCAGGGCGTCAGCATCAGCTGGCACGAATTCCCCAGCGGCCAGCCGCTGCTGGAATCGCTCAGTGTCGGCAATATCGACCTCTCGGCCGACGTCGCCGATACCGTACCGGTGTTCGCCCGGGCCGCTGGTGCCGACCTCGCCTATTTCGCCCAGGAAGCGCCCTCGCCCCACGCCCAGGCCATCGTCGTGCGCGAGGATTCGCCGATCAAAACCCTGGCCGACCTAAAAGGCAAGAAGGTCGCCGTCACCAAGGCTGCCGGCGTTCACTACCTGCTGATTGCCGCACTGGCCAAGGCGGGGCTGAAATTCGGCGACATCGAACCGGCCTACCTGACGCCCGCCGACGGCCGCGCCGCCTTCGAGAACCGCAAGGTCGACGCCTGGGTGACCTGGGAGCCATTCCTCAGTGGCGCCCAGCAGCAACTGTCCACCCGTATCCTCGCCGACGGCGGAGGCCTGGCCGACTACCAGCGCTATTACCTGAGCAGCGCCGCCTTCGCCAAGGCTCGTCCGCAGGTGTTGCAGAGCGTGTTCAGCGAACTGGTGAAAGCCGGTGACTGGCTGCGCGCCAACCCGCGCCAGGCGGCTGAAATCCTCGGCCCGCTGTGGGGCAATCTCGACCCCGTGGTGGTCGAGCAAGCCAATGCCAAACGCAGCTACCAAGTTCGCCTGGTCGATCCGGGCAGCCTGGCCGAACAACAGAAAATCGCCGATGCCTTCTTTGCCGCGGGCCTGCTGCCCAAGGCCGTCGATGCCAGCAAGGTCACTCTCTGGAGCCCCGCGAAATGAGCAGCGAAGCACGCCTTCATTTGGCCCGCCCGGAACAACCGCTGTTCGCCGCGCATCTGTTCCCGGCCGATTTCGGCAGCCGCAGCGCCACGGTCGAGCGCCTGGCCCGCCAGTTGGCAGCCAGCGCCGTGGAGCGCGACAAGGCCGGCGGCAGCGCACTGGCCGAGCGCGAATTGCTGCGCGGCAGCGGCCTGCTGACTCTCGCCGTGCCGCAGCAATTTGGTGGCCAAGGCGCAGCCTGGCCGGAGATCTACCGCATCGTGCGCCACCTGGCCGCGGCGGACAGCTCGCTCGCCCACCTGTTTGCCTTCCAGCACCTGCAGGTGGCGACCATCCTGCTGTTCGCCAGCCCCGAGCAGCAGCGCCACTGGCTGACCACCACGGTGCAGGAGCGCTGGTTCTGGGGCAATGCCACCAATGGCCGTGACGTCGGGCTGCACCTTACCCGGCGCGAGGAGCACTTCGAGCTCAACGGCAGCAAATCGTTCTGCTCCGGCGCCCTGGGCGCCGATGCCCTGGTGATCAGTGCACCACGCGGCAAGAACTCCGAAGATCGCGTGTTCATCGTGCTGCCCAGCGGGCGCGAAGGCCTGGCGGTGAATCAGGACTGGGACGGCTTCGGCCAGCGCCAGACCGACAGCGGCACCGTGCAGTTCGAGCAGGTGTTCGTCGACGGCAGCGAGCTGCTCGGCCCGGTCGGCCCCAGCCCGCGCACCACCCTGCGCGCGTGCCTGTCGCAGCTGATCCTTACCCAGCTCTACCTGGGCAACGCCCAGGGCGCGCTGGACGCCGCACTGCGCTACACCCGCGAACAGAGCCGCCCCTGGCCGGCCTCCGGCGTGGCCCAGGCAGGTGACGACCCGTTCATCCAGCAACGCTACGGCGAGCTGTGGCTGCGTTATCGCGCCGCTCTGCCCCTGGCCGAGCACGCCGCGCAGCGCCTGCAGAGCGCCTGGGAAAAATCCGCACTCACCGCCGCCGAACGCGCCGAGGTCGCCCTGGCCATCAGTGAGGCCAAGGTGGTGGCAGTGCGTGCTGCGCTGGATATCACCAGTCTGATCTTCGAGAACATGGGCGCCCGCGCCACCAGCTCGCGCTACGGCTTCGATCGCTTCTGGCGCAACGTGCGGGTGCACAGCCTGCACGACCCCATCGACTACAAGGTGCGCGACCTCGGTCACTGGCTGCTCAGCGGCCAGGGCCCGCCGCCCTCGCTGTACAGCTGAGCCGATAGCGGCAGCAGCCCACCAATCACCGAATCAATCCCCGCCACCGGACCACCGGCGCCTCGATTCCCGCCGCTGCGCGCGCCTTACCGGTGCCGCTGCGCAATCAGCCACACGATGAGGTTCACATGACCCGTCCGATTACCCTTGAGGACAGCGTCTCCGACCAGGACGTCGCACCGCCCCTACACCCCGCTGCCATTCTGACCAGCGATGCCGACGCACTGGAGGCCGCCCGTGCCCTGGCCCAGGCCGCCCAGGCCGATGTCATCCAGCGCGACCGCGAACGGCGCCTGCCTTGGGAGCTGGTGGAGCGTTTCACCGCCAGCGGCCTGGGCAGTATCGCCGTGCCGCGCGCCTTTGGCGGCCAGCAGCTGTCGTACCCGACCATCGCCGAAGTGTTTCGCATCATCAGCGCCGTCGACCCGGCGCTGGGGCAGATTCCGCAAAACCACTTCGGCCTGATCGGCCTGCTGCACGCCGCCGCCAGCCCGGAGCAACAGCAGCGCCTGTTCGCCAGCGTGCTCGCCGGCTGGCGCATCGGCAACGGCGGCCCCGAGCGCGGCAGCAAGCACACCCTGGAGCTGCGTGCACGCCTGACCCAGCGCGACGGCCGCTGGCTGCTCAGTGGCGAGAAGTTCTACTCCACCGGCGCCCTGTTCGCCCACTGGGTGACCGCCAAGGCGCTGGACGACCAGGGCCGCCCGTGGCTGGCCTTTATCCAGCGCGGCCGCGCCGGATTGCGCATCGTCAATGACTGGTCCGGCTTCGGCCAGCGCACCACCGCCAGCGGCACCGTGCTGCTCAATGAGGTGGAGGTCGATGAGAACAACCTCGTGCCGCTGTGGCCATTGGCCGGCAAGCCAAGCATCCAGGGCGCGTTTTCCCAATTGATCCAGGCGGCCATCGACCTGGGCATCGCCGACGGCGCGGTGCGTGACGCCATCGCCTTCGTGCGTGAGAAATCCCGGCCATGGATCGACGCCAAGGTCGAGCGCGCCGGTGATGACCCTTACGTGATCGCCGATATCGGCCGCCTGCAGATCGAGCTGCACGCCGCCGAGGCACTGTTGCATGGGGCCGCCCGCGTGCTCGACGACGTGGCCGCTGCCCCCATCGATGCGGACGGCGCCGCGCGGGCCTCGATCGCCGTGGCCGAAGCCAAGGCGCTCACCACCGAAATCAGCCTGCAGGCCAGCGAAAAGCTGCTGGAGCTGGCCGGCAGCCGCGCCACCCTGGCCGAGTTCGGCCTCGACCGCCATTGGCGCAACGCCCGCACCCACACCCTGCACGACCCGGTGCGTTGGAAGTATCACGCCATCGGCGCCTGGCACCTCAACGGCACTCGCCCCAACCGCCATTCCTGGATCTGACCCATGAACGCACTTCTCAAAACCGCAGCGGTAACCATCCGCGACGACGCCGAGGCGCTGGCTACTGCCGCGCGCCTGGCAGAGCACTTCGCAACCGGTGCAGCCGAACGCGATGCCAATCGCCAGTTGCCCTATGGCGAGCTGGAGCAGTTCAGCCAGTCCGGCCTCGGCGGTATCAGCGTGCCCAAGGCTTTTGGCGGCGTAGGGGTTTCCGCCGTCACCCTGGCCAACGTCATCGCCCGCATCGCCCAGGCCGACGGCTCGCTGGGGCAAATCCCCCAGAACCATTTCTACGCTCTGGAAGTGCTGCGGGTGAACGGCAACGAGGCACAACAACGCCGTTTGTATGCCGAGGTGCTGGCCGGCCAGCGCTTTGGCAATGCCCTGGCCGAACTGGGCACCAGGACCGCGCTGGATCGTAACACGCGGCTGACCCGCAGCGCCGACGGCTACCGCATCGACGGGCGCAAGTTCTACTGCACCGGCGCCCTCTTCGCCCAGCGCATCCCCACCCTGGCGATCGATGAAGACGGCGTCGGCTTCCTCGCCTTCGTGCCGCGCCAGGCCAGCGGCGTGCAGGTGATCGACGACTGGAGCGGCTTTGGCCAGCGCACCACCGGCAGTGGCAGCGTGGTGTTCGAAGGCGTGGCGGTGGCGGCCGATGACGTGGTGCCGTTCCAGAGCGCCTTCGAGCGCCCGACCACGGTCGGCCCGTTCGCCCAACTGCTGCACGCGGCCATCGACACCGGCATCGCCCGTGGCGCTTATGAAGACCTGCTGCATTTCGTGCGGCACAAGTCGCGCCCATGGATCGACGCCGGCGTCGACAAGGCCAGTGATGATCCGCTGACCCAGCAGGAAATCGGCAAGCTGCGCGTGCGCCTGGCGGCCAGCGAGGCGCTGCTGGAGCGCGCCGGCGAATTCGTCGACCGCGCCCAGTCCGCCCCGGATGCCGACAGCATGGCGGCAGCCTCGATTGCGGTCGCCGAAGCCCGGGCGATCAGCACGGAAACCTCGCTGCTGCTGGGCAGCAAGCTGCTGGAGCTGGCCGGCAGCCGCGCCACCCTGGCCGAACACGGCCTCGACCGTCACTGGCGCAACGCCCGCACCCACACCCTGCACGACCCGGTGCGCTGGAAGTACCACGCCATTGGCGACTTCTACCTCAACGACCGCCTGCCACCGCGCCGGGGGACGATCTGATGAGCAAACAGATCCTCCTCAACGCCTTCAACATGAACTGCGTTGGGCATATTCACCATGGCCTGTGGACGCACCCCCATGATCAGTCGGTGAACTTCAACGGGCTGAGCTACTGGACCGACCTGGCCCAGCTACTGGAGCGTGGGCTGTTCGACGGGCTGTTCATCGCCGACATCCTCGGCGTTTATGACGTGTACGGCAGCGGCATCGACCTGCCCCTGCTGGAAGCCATCCAGTTGCCGGTTAACGACCCGCTGCTGCTGGTGTCGGCCATGGCCAGCGTCACCCGTCACCTGGGTTTCGGGGTCACCGCCAATCTCAGCTACGAGGCGCCCTACACCTTCGCCCGCAGGCTCTCCACCCTCGATCACCTGACTGGTGGCCGCATCGGCTGGAATATCGTCACCGGTTACCTGGAAAGCGCCGCCAAGGCCATGGGCCTGAGCCAGCAGGTCGAGCACGACCGCCGTTACGACCAGGCCGACGAATACCTGGAAGTGCTCTACAAGCTGCTCGAAGGCAGCTGGCAGGACGATGCCGTACTCGCCGACCGCGAACGGCGCGTCTACGCCCAGCCCGGCAAGGTGCACAAGGTGCGCCACCACGGCGAGTTCTATCAGGTCGAGGGTTACCACCTCAGCCAGCCCTCGCCACAGCGCACCCCGCTGCTCTTCCAGGCCGGCTCGTCGGCGCGCGGTTCACGCTTTGCCGGGCAGCACGCCGAGTGCGTGTTTATCGGCGGCAATGGCATCGAGGCGGTACGCGCCCAGGTCGAGCAGGTGCGCGCCAGCGCCGTGGCGGCTGGGCGCAAGGGCGATGCGATCAAGGTATTCATGGGTATCGCCGTGATCGTCGCGCCCACCGAGGCCGATGCCCGTGACAAGCACGCCGAGTACCTGCGCTACGCCAGCCCGGAAGCCGGCATCGCGCACTTTTCCAGCTCCACCGGGATAGACCTGGCCGCCTTCGGCCTCGACGAGCCGCTTCCGGCGCGCAAGACCAACGCCATCGAATCGGTGGTGAAAACCTTCACCGGCTGGACCAAGCGCCGGCTGCTGGAACAGCACGCCCTGGGCGGCCGCTACCCGGTATTGATCGGCTCGTCCGGCCAGGTGGCCGAACAGCTGATCGAGTGGATCGACGCCACCGGCCTGGACGGTTTCAACCTTACGCGCATCGTCACCCCGCAAAGTTACGCCGACTTCATCGACCTGGTGATCCCCGAGCTGCAACAGCGCGGCCGCTACAAGACCGCCTACGCAGGCGGTGCCCTGCGCCACAAGCTGTTTGGTAACGGCCCCCGGCTGCCGGCGGATCACCCGGCCGCCACCTGGCGCGACCCTGCCCGCCTGCAACAGGCCAACGCCATCCCCCACGAACTGCGAAGCCTCAGCGCCAACGCGCTGAACCTGCTCTGACTCAACAAGGACGCCACCATGCTCAAATCGCTGAAAACCCTGACCTTCGCTGCGCTGTTCGCCGCCAGCACCCTGGCCCAGGCCGAGCCCGCCCTCAAGCTCGGCACCACCGCTGCCTTCGCCCCGCCGCTGGAAGTGGCCGTGGCCGAAGCCAAAAAGCAAGGCCTGGACGTGCAGCTGATCGAGTTCACCGACTGGATCGCCCCCAACGTCAGCCTGGCCAATGGCGACATCGACGTGAACTATTTCCAGCACATCCCCTTCCTGGAGAACGCCAAGGCCGAGGGCGGCTACGACCTGGTGCCCGTGGCACGCGGGGTGGTCAACAACGTCGGCCTCTACTCCAGGCAGCACAAGGATTTCGCCAGCCTGCCGGACGGCGCCAAGGTGGCCATCGCCAACGACCCGGTCAACGGCGGGCGCGGCCTGCAGCTGCTGCAAAAGGCCGGGCTGATCGAGCTCAAGCCGGGCGTCGGCTACAAGGCGACCCAGCAGGACATCACCGCCAACCCGAAGAACATCCGCGTCATCGAGCTGGAAGCCGTGCAGCTGGTACGCGCCTATGACGAGGTCGACCTGGTGCAGGGCTACCCGGCCTACATCCGCCTCGCCAAGACCTTCGATCCGGCCTCGGCCCTGCTGTTCGACGGCGTCGACCATCCCGAGTACATCATCCACTTCGTGGCCCAGCCGGCGAAGGCGCAGGACCCGCGCCTGCTCAAGTTCATCGACATCTACCAGCACTCGCCGGCCGTGCGCGCCGCCCTCGACAAGGCCCACGGCAACCTCTACCAGGCCGGCTGGGAGATCTGACATGAGCGGCTTCGATCCCCACTTGCAGCAAGCGGCCCAGGCCAGCCTGGCGGCCAGCGTTCACCTGCACTTCGACAAGCTCGGCAAAGCCTATGAGGGCGCCGAGGGCCCGGTACAGGCGCTGGTCGATATCGACCTGTCGATCAGCCGCTGCGAAGTGTTCGGCATCATCGGCCGCAGCGGCGCCGGCAAATCCTCGCTGCTGCGCACCATCAATCGCCTGGAGCGGCCCAGCAGTGGCCGCGTGCTGATCGACGGCAGCGACATCGCCGGCTATGACGATGACGCCCTGGTAGCCCTGCGCCGGCGCATCGGCATGATCTTCCAGCACTTCAACCTGATGTCCGCCAAGACCGTGTGGCAGAACGTCGAGCTGCCCCTCAAGGTCGCCGGCGTGCCGCGCGAAACCCGCCAGCGCAAGGTGCGCGAGCTGCTCGAACTGGTCGGTCTGCAGGACAAGCACAGCGCCTACCCGGCGCAGCTCTCCGGCGGCCAGAAACAGCGCGTGGGCATCGCCCGCGCCCTGGTGCACGACCCGCAGATTCTGCTCTGCGACGAAGCCACCAGCGCCCTCGACCCGGAAACCACCCACGCCATTCTCGGCCTGCTGCGCGAGATCAACCAGCGCCTGGGCCTGACCGTGGTGCTGATCACCCACGAGATGGCGGTGATCCGCGAGATCTGCGACCGCGTGGTGGTGTTGGAGCGTGGCGAGGTGGTCGAGCAAGGGCCGGTCTGGCAGGTATTCGGCGCGCCGCGCCACGAGGTCACCCGCACCCTGCTCGCGCCGCTGCAACACGCCCTGCCGGCAAGTCTGCAACAGCGCCTGCAAATAGAATGCGGCAGCAGCTCGGATGATCTGGTGCTGCGCCTGCACTTCGCCGGCACGGGTCTGGAACCGGACCTGCCAGCAATCGGCGCCGCCCTGGGCGGCCGCGCCACGCTGCTCGACGCCAGCCTGGAACAGATCCAGGGCCACGCCGTGGGCCACCTGATACTGGCCGTCGGCCCGTGCGCCCTCGGTCATGACGCACTCATCGAAAACGCCCGCGCGCTGGCCGACCATATGGAGGTACTGGGTTATGTCTCTGCTGTTTGAACGCCTGTGGCAAGGCCTGCTCGACACCCTGCTGATGGTCGGCGTGTCGTCCCTGCTCGCCCTGCTGGCCGGCATTCCGCTGGCGGTGTTTCTGGTCACCAGCAGCAAGGGCGGCATCTTCCAGGCACCACGGCTTAACCGGGTGCTGGGCGCCATCGTCAACCTGTTCCGCTCCATCCCCTTTCTGATCCTGATGGTCGCGCTGATTCCCTTCACCCGCCTGGTGGTCGGCACCACCTACGGCGTCTGGGCCGCCGTGGTGCCCCTGACCATCGCCGCCACGCCGTTCTTCGCGCGCATCGCCGAAGTCAGCCTGCGCGAAGTCGACCACGGGCTGATCGAAGCCGCCCAGGCCATGGGCTGCCGCCGCCGGCATATCGTCTGGCACGTACTGCTCCCCGAAGCCCTGCCCGGCATCGTTGGCGGCTTCACCATCACCCTGGTCACCATGATCAACTCCTCCGCCATGGCCGGCGCCATCGGCGCAGGCGGCCTCGGCGATCTGGCCTACCGCTACGGCTACCAGCGCTTCGACACCCAGGTGATGCTGACGGTGATCGTCGTGCTGGTGGTGATGGTCAGCCTTATCCAGTTTGGCGGGGATCGGTTGGCGCAGCGCTTGAACAAGCGGTAAAGCGCTTGCCTGCCCCCGTGAAAGCCCGGATTTGCGGGCTTCTTCCAGGCCAATAGCGCCACAGCGCGGCTGAACGAGGGGGCGCAATTACAGCCGCGCTTCAAGCGAACGCTGCTGTTCCTGAGCGAGCCAGGCCTTCGGCGACAAGCCACATTGGGATTTGAACGCCCGCGACAGGGCAGGCTCGCTGCTGTAACCGGCCTCCTCGGCAATCAGCCTGAGCGGCTGGCCATTCTTCAGCCATTTCTGCACCAGCCCGATGCGCCAACGCTGCAGATAACCGGCCGGCGTTTCACCGACCACATCGCGAAACTGGTTGGCAAAGACGCTGCGCGACATGCCCGCCACGCTGGCCAGGGACTCGACAGACCAGGCCTTGGCGGGAGCCTGGTGCATCGCCGCGAGCGCGTGGCGCAGCTGGGGATGAGCGAGGCCAGTCAGCAACCCTGCCTGGGTGCTGCCATGCTCCATCAAATGCCGCAGCAACTGGATGAGTATCACCTCGAACAGACGGTCCAGCATCGCTTGACGCCCGCAATTGCTTGCCTGCGCTTCCGCGAACAGCAGCGTCAGTACCGGCACGCAGTCAGGCAAGGAGGCAAGCGGCAGGCACACGCAGCCGGGCAGCGCATTGCCAAGCGGGTTCGCGGCGTGCCCTTCGAAGGCAATGTGCGCGCAGACGAACTCGGCCCCCTGCTCCTGATCGGTCACGAATCGGTGCGCAAGGGGGCGGGGGTAGAACAGCAGTGTCGGTCCGTCGAGGCGGTGCGCGCGTGTCGCGCCATGCCAGACTTCGGCCTTGCCATGACGCAACAGGTGCAGCTGGCCGTAGGGCAGGCTGCCATCCAAGGTGTTGATGCCACATAACGGGCCTGCCTGGAACGTGCGCGCGCTGACCGAGAAATGTCCCAGCAAGCCCTCGAGACGATCAACCATAAAAATACGATCCGTTAAAAATAATGGACGATTAGTGATATTTCGTATCATCAGACCCTAGATACTGTCCCTCGTCAACACAGCAAACCATCCCTTTCCGAGACGATAGAGGTACAGGTCATGAACAAATCCATTCGTAATACCCTGGCAGCCTTCGCCACTGCCGCCTTGCCGGTCATCGCCATGGCGGCCGATTCCCTGACCGAGATTCCGCACTCCGCCAGCACCATCACCACCCAGGACGGCGTCGAACTGTATTACAAGGACTGGGGTCCGAAAAATGGCCAGGTCGTCATGTTCAGCCACGGCTGGCCGCTGAACTCCGACAGTTGGGAATCGCAAATGGAGTTTCTCGCCGAGAAAGGCTACCGGGTGATCGCCCATGACCGACGCGGGCACGGTCGCTCCAGCCAGCCCTGGGACGGTAACGACATGGACCACTACGCCGACGACCTGGCCGCCGTGATTGCCGCGCTTCGGGTCAAGGAGGTGACCCTGGTCGGCTTTTCGACCGGAGGCGGCGAAGTGGCGCGTTATATCGGCAGGCATGGAACCGGTCTGGTGAAAAAGGCCGCCCTGATCAGCGCGGTGCCACCGATCATGCTGAAATCCGCCAGCAACCCGAATGGCTTGCCACTCTCGGTATTCGACGGCCTGCGCCAGGCCTCGAAAGAAGACCGCTCGCAGCTGTATCTGGATATCGCCTCCGGTCCGTTCTTCGGTTACAACCGGCCCGGTGCCAAACCGTCGCAGGGCCGGATCCAGTCCTTCTGGAGACAGGGCATGAGCGCCGGTGCGAAAAACACCTACGACTCGATCGCCGCTTTTTCCGCAACCGACTTCCGTCAGGATCTGGCCAAGTTCGACGTGCCAACCCTGGTCATCCATGGCGACGACGACCAGATTGTCCCCATCGAAACCTCGGGCAAAGCCTCGGCGGCGCTGATCAAAGGTGCCAAGCTGATCGTCTACAAAGACGCGCCCCACGGCCTGGCGGATACCAACAAGGACCAGTTGAACCAGGACCTGCTGAACTTCCTGCGCGATAAGTAAAAAGTAAAAGATCAAACAAGCCGGTACGCGAGTACCGGCCTGCTTTTGTCTGTTCAAAACACCTGAGCACGCGGTGCCGGTAGTTCGCATGCAAGTAACACAGCGCACCGCAGGAGAAGGTGTCAGTGTCAGAGGCTTTGAAAGCCTGGCAGGTTCGCCGCAGCCGCCGCCATACCAACTCGTCAGCTGCGCTGCAAAGGCAAGAAGTCGAATGACGAGACAGCGCCAGACGCGATATCCATTTGAGACCTGGATGGCACTGGACTAAACCTGATGCACAGAAGACCACTCAACCCGATTACGCCCCGCCGCTTTCCCCTGATACAACGCCGAATCCGCCTGCAGCAGAAACTCATCGAACACCTGCACGCCGTTGAACGGGCCTGAAACACCAATGGTCGCCGTGCAGCGAATGGCCTGGCCTCGGCTCGAATCAGATACCTCATGGTTGTCGATTGCCGCGCGCATGCGCTGCGCCAGTTGCAATACACCCGTGCTGTCCGAGCCAAGGGCGACCACCACGAACTCCTCCCCGCCCAGGCGGCAGATCAGATCGCCCTGGCGAGCGCTGGCCTTGATGACGTCGGCAACCTGGCACAGCACCAGATCACCGGCCTGGTGGCCATGGGTGTCGTTGATGCGCTTGAAGTGGTCGATGTCGACGATCAACAGAAAGGCTGGCTGCGCAGTACGTGAGCGAAAATGTACCTCCAGAGCGTCCATCAGCCCGCGCCGGTTGAGCAGGCGCGTCAGCGGATCATGGGCCGCCAGGCTGCGCAGTTCATCGGTCAGGCGACGCAGCACCAGCCATACCGCACAGGGCGGCAGTACGGTCGCCAGGAACGACATGTACAGGTAGAAGACCTTCTGAAAGCCGCCGTTCATATCCAGCGCGGCCATGCCACCGCTGACGATCATCGCCAGCTTGGCGGCGTTCAGTGCGCAGATGCCGCCGATCAGCGCCGCCATCACCAGCATCTCGACTCGCAGATCCTTGGCGAAGGTTCGGCTGCCGTGCAGCGCCGCCAGCATCATGAGCAGAAAGAGCAGCGCACAGGTGCCGGCCAGCAAGGCATGACGCGCCTCGTCGCCGAGCCACAGCTGCACCAGCGCCTGGGCGACCGTGTAGGTAACCGCCAGGGCAAGCAATGGGCGCACCACCGCTGTGGGTCGTTCGAAGAACCGCAGGGCACCAAGCAGGTAGGCGACAGGCGCGCAGAGCGTCAGGCTGTGATTGATTACGCTCAACATGCTCCAGCCAGGCGCGCCGCCGAACAGTTGGAGGATATAGGCAAGGCCGAGCAGCAGATTGCCGAGCGCGAAGACCTCCATGCCCATTTTCCTGTCGGCGAGCCGCGTGCTGATCAGCATGAACATCACGCAAAAACACAGCAGGTACACGCAGAGCATGCCGAGGATGACGGTGGTGACCATGGGGTTGCGTAGTCGAGAGTTTGAAGGGGCCGAGTTCGCCAGGCTGCAAAGCGCAATCCGCGAAGCCATTGCGTATCGCAGTATAGCCATTTGCCATCTCGAGCGTCGTGGCTGCGTCAATCTTCATGGCAGCACCGCTGCTCCAATGCAGCGCCTTGGGCCATGCCGAAAAGTCGATTTCGATGGCGGTCGAAAAGCAGGATAATTTGTCGATGCAAAGTGCACCGGGTCGGCGAGCTATTCCACTTGACCGGTGCAGATTCCCAATCTATGAGAACAGGACCTATGGGCCAGCGCCAAACCCAGATACTCAAGCAAGACCTGAAAGCCGTGGCCGAAGACCTTCGATGGGTCTCCGTCGACTTGCTGAAAATAGCCGAACGGCTGCGCGGCACGGAAAACGAGGCGGATGCGTGGGCCATTCTGCGCATGGTCGGCGTGCTGACCAACGATGAAGACCGGCTCAACAAATATGCCGGCGAGGTCAAGGCCGGGCGGATCGTTCGCTCTAAAAGCGCTTGATGCGGCCTGGCAGGTCACCGGCTGCCTGGCCTGGCGACGCGTCAATCCAGCGCGCCATTCAGCACTTCGTAGATGACCCCGGTAGCCACTGCAACAAGAATCAGATCCACACCGGCCTGCACCCACTCGTAGCCGTCATAGCGCGGCAATTGCCCCAGCAGCCGGCCATCCAGCTTTTTGGCGATGCCCGGCGGTAGCGGCTTGCCACGCGCCAGATTCTTCTGAATGCCCGGCGGCAGGCTGGGGCCTGGCGACCAGTAGGATCGATTGCCCTGCAGGATGCTCAATACTCCGCCGCGATCGATCGACGGGCCGCCATGGCGCCCCGCCTTCGGCCCACCACCAGCTTGTTTGCCTGGCCCCTGGTAATGCTCGGCCTGACCTTTGCCATTGGCCTGCCCGTGCCCCTTGCCGTTACCCGGGTCGGCCGCGACCAGGCACGGTCCCATGGCCATGGCGAGCGAAACGATGGCTGTGGTGAGCAGAGGTGAACTGGCCATTTCGATGTTCCATCCGTTAGCGAATAATCCCAGCACTGTAGATGCTTGGCGCGCCATAAGTTCCAAATGCCCTCGCCGTTATCGAAACCTGGCCGAAGCCATACGCCGCGCCGGCCCATACGCGCAGGCGAACCCCAAGGTTCAGGTCGCTTGCGAGGTATTGAGCTGGCTCAGCGCGAGCAACGATTTGGCCGATTCGCTGCTGATCACCGGGGTGTCATCCGGGCTTTCTTCGCGCTGTAATTGCAGAAAGGCGCGAAAATCCTCGGCAGGCACCGGCGCAGCGGCGCCCTGGAACCAGCCACCCTCGACTCGATACAAGCCACAGGTGCGGCAATCGCACGCTGCATAGGTACCGGTTTTGGAAATCAACCAGGCGTCGTCGCCACAGATAAAGCATCTCACTACTGTCACCTCATCGACATGGGTGGGAAATACCGCGTCTGTAACTAGTGACAGAGGCGCTGTTACGGGGATTCAGGAAACTTTGCAGCTTTCAGCCGAACGGCGCTTTGCCTACCGGCGCAGCACGCCGTGAGCTGGCATGGCACAGGCAGTGGGACGTTGCCGCCACGACCATCGCAGGACGCCATACAACTGCCGGCACAGCTATGCGACAATAGCGGCAATATCAGGCTTGTAATCCCGCCTTTATTGCCTGGCAGCTCGATCACGCCGAACGAACGCTGCCCTCAACCTCCGCGCAAATGGCCCAACTCGACTCTGCACCGGGGCGAGCTGGATCAGCTCGAATCGCTGTCGGCCTGGCAAAAGCGCTCATAACTTATTGATAGGTAACACCTTTGATCTCCACCGCTAACATCACCATGCAGTTTGGCGCCAAGCCGCTGTTCGAGAACGTTTCCGTCAAGTTCAACAACGGCAACCGCTACGGCCTGATCGGCGCCAACGGCTGCGGCAAGTCGACCTTCATGAAGATTCTCGGCGGCGATCTGGAGCCGTCGGGCGGCCAGGTGATGCTCGAGCCGAACGTGCGCCTGGGCAAGCTGCGCCAGGATCAGTTCGCCTACGAAGAATTCAACGTGATCGACACGGTGATCATGGGCCACGAGGAGCTGTGGAAGGTCAAGGCCGAGCGCGACCGCATCTACTCGCTGCCGGAAATGAGCGAAGAAGACGGCATGAAGGTTGGCGAGCTCGAAGGTGAGTTCGCCGAGATGGACGGCTACACCGCCGAGTCCCGCGCAGGCGAGCTGCTGCTCGGCCTGGGCATTCCCCTGGAGCAGCACTTCGGCCCGATGAGCGAAGTGGCGCCCGGCTGGAAACTGCGTGTGCTGTTGGCCCAGGCGCTGTTCTCCGATCCGGACGTGATGCTGCTCGACGAGCCGACCAACCACCTGGACATCAACACCATCCGCTGGCTGGAAACCATCCTCACGGCGCGTAACAGCACCATGATCATCATTTCCCACGACCGTCACTTCCTGAACTCGGTCTGCACCCACATGGCTGACCTGGATTACGGCGAGCTGCGCCTGTTCCCGGGCAACTACGACGAGTACATGACCGCCGCGACCCAGTCGCGCGAGCAGCTGCTGGCCGACAACGCCAAGAAGAAGGCGCAGATTTCCGAGCTGCAGAGCTTCGTCAGCCGCTTCTCGGCCAACGCCTCGAAAGCCAAGCAGGCCACCAGCCGTGCCAAGCAGATCGACAAGATCCAGCTGGCCGAGGTCAAGCCGTCGAGCCGCGTGAGCCCGTTCATCCGCTTCGAGCAGACCAAGAAGCTGCATCGCCAGGCCGTGACCATCGAGAAGCTCAGCAAGGCGTTCGACGACAAGGTGCTGTTCAAGAACTTCAGTTTCACCGTCGAAGCCGGCGAACGCGTGGCGATCATCGGCCCCAACGGGATCGGCAAGACCACCCTGCTGCGCACCCTGGTCGGCGAGTTGAAGCCCGATGCCGGCGCAGTGAAATGGACCGAGAGCGCCGAGGTCGGTTACTACGCCCAGGATCACGCCCACGATTTCGAGGACGATGTGACCCTGTTCGACTGGATGGGCCAATGGACCACCGGCGAGCAGGTGATTCGCGGCACCCTGGGGCGCATGCTGTTCTCCAACGACGAGATCCTCAAGTCGGTCAAGGTGATCTCCGGGGGTGAGCAGGGCCGCATGCTGTTCGGCAAGCTGATCCTGCAGAAACCCAACGTGCTGGTGATGGACGAACCGACCAACCACCTGGACATGGAATCCATCGAGGCGCTCAACCTGGCGCTGGAGAACTACCCGGGCACGTTGATCTTCGTCAGCCACGACCGCGAGTTCGTCGGCTCCTTGGCCACGCGCATCATCGAGCTGTCGGATAACGGCGTGACCGACTTCAGCGGCACCTACGACGACTACCTGCGCAGCCAGGGCATCATCGTTTGATCGGCTGAGCCGGCACGACAGGAAGCCCCGTCATCCGCTGGATGATGGGGCTTTTTCGTATGGACGGATGTTAGCTTCGCAGACTTGGCCAATATCGGTTGCAACCTGCGCCCCCTGGCGAGAAGCCGATATCAGGTTTCCCCTATGGGAGCGGCCCATGCCCGCTTTTTTTTCGCGCGCATGGCGCGCTCCCACCTTCCCGATCTCCCATCAGCTCTGTAGTACGCTTTTAGAAGGCTGGGCGCGGGTTCGTGGGAGCGGCTTTAGCCGCGATGCTATCGGCGATTTCAAGGCTGATCGCGGCTGAAGCCGCTCCCACATTTTTGCATCGCGCCTCACGGCATGTTTTGCACACTCATATGGCATAGAGCCTGTCGGCGTAGCCTGGGTTGAGCATCGCGATACCCAGCATATTCCCCGGGTATCGTTGAGCTCGCCCCGGGCTACGCAATCGAAAATGAGGCTGCAAATACAAGAACGCCGCTCATAGAGCGGCGTTTTACGTTGCGGCTAGCGGCTAGAAGCTGTTTACGACCTTGCGAGCTGGAGACCTGCAAGGCGAAAACAGGCGAGGAAGCGGAGTGTACTGGTGTACATGAGCATCCCGAGCCTGTTTTGAACGCCACAGGGCCGACGCGCAGTTAGTCGTAGACAGGTTCTCAGGCGGACAGCTCGACCAACAGCTTGTTCAGGCGCTGCACGTAGGCGGCCGGGTCCTTCAGGCTGTCGCCTGCTGCCAGGGCGGCCTGGTCGAAGAGGATATGCGACAGGTCGCCAAAGCGATCTTCGTCCGGCTCGGCATCCAGCTTCTCGATCAGCGGGTGGCTCGGGTTGAATTCGAAGATCGGCTTCGAGTCCGGCACCTTCTGCCCGCTGGCTTCGAGGATCTGGCGCATCTGCAGACCCAGGTCCTGTTCGCCGATGGCCAGGATGGCCGGCGAGTCGGTCAGGCGGTGGGAAACGCGAACCTCGGCGACCTGCTCGCCCAGCGCGGTTTTCAGGCGTTCGACCAGGCCTTCCTTGCTCTTGGCGACTTCTTCCTGGGCCTTCTTGTCCTCTTCCGAGTCCAGCGAGCCGAGGTCCAGATCACCACGGGCCACGTCGATGAACGACTTGCCGTCGAACTCGGTGAGGTAGCTCATCAGCCATTCGTCGATGCGATCGGTGAGCAACAGCACTTCGATGCCTTTCTTGCGGAAGACTTCCAGGTGCGGGCTGTTCTTGACCTGGGCATAGGACTCGCCAGTGAGGAAGTAGATCTTGTCCTGGCCTTCCTTCAGACGGCTGACGTAGTCGCCCAGGGAGACCACCGGCTCGCCCTCGCCTTCGGCGGTCGAGGCGAAGCGCAGCAGGCCGGCGATCTTCTCCTTGTTGGCGAAGTCTTCCGCCGGACCTTCCTTGAGTACCTGGCCGAAGTTCTTCCAGAAGGTCTTGTACTGCTCGGGCTCGTTCTTCGCCAGTTTCTCCAGCATGTCGAGCACGCGTTTGGTCAGCGCCGACTTCATGGAGTCGATCACCGGGTCCTTCTGCAGGATCTCGCGCGAAACGTTCAGCGACAGGTCGTTGGAGTCGATCACACCCTTGATGAAGCGCAGGTACAGCGGCAGGAACTCGTCGGCCTGGTCCATGATGAACACGCGTTGCACATACAGCTTCAGACCGCGCGGCGCTTCACGCTGGTACAGGTCGAACGGGGCACGGCCTGGCACGTACAGCAGCGAGGTGTATTCCAGCTTGCCTTCGACCTTGTTGTGGCTCCAGCTCAGCGGGTTGTCGTAGTCGTGGGAAACGTGTTTGTAGAATTCCTGGTACTGCTCATCGGTGACCTCGGTGCGCGGGCGCGTCCACAGCGCGCTGGCGCGGTTGACTACCTCCCACCCCTCGGCCGGCTTGTCCTTCTCTTCGCCGTGGAATTCCTTCGGCAGCTCGATCGGCAGGCCGATATGGTCGGAGTACTTCTTGATGACGTTGCGCAGGCGCCAGCCATCGGCGAACTCTTCCTCGCCGCTCTTCAGATGCAGGACGATACGGGTACCGCGCTCGGCTTTCTCGACGGTGGCGATCTCGAATTCGCCTTCGCCCTTCGAGGCCCAGTGCACGCCTTCGCCAGCAGCCAGACCGGCGCGACGGGTGAACACCTCCACCTTGTCGGCGACGATGAACGCGGAATAGAAGCCGACGCCGAACTGGCCGATCAGGCTCGAGTCCTTCTTCTGGTCACCGGAGAGGTTCTTCAGGAAGTCGGCGGTGCCGGACTTGGCGATGGTGCCCAGGTGGGCGATGGTCTCTTCGCGGCTCATGCCAATGCCGTTGTCTTCGAGGGTGACGGTCTTGGCGTCCTTGTCGAAGCTCACCCGGATTTTCAGCTCGGAGCCGCCTTCGAGCAGCTCAGGCTTGGCCAGCGCCTCGAAACGCAGTTTGTCGACGGCGTCGGAGGCGTTGGAGATCAACTCGCGCAGGAAGATTTCCTTGTTGGAATACAGCGAGTGAATCATGAGGTGCAGCAGCTGCTTTACCTCGGTCTGGAAGCCCAGGGTTTCTTTTTGAGTTTCCACACTCATGGTCATCTAACTCCACATTGATGGCTAAGCCGCGGTACGGCGGATGACCATCAGGTGGGGGCGGCATGGAAAAATTCAAGTCAGTCGTCGACGCGCTCCACATACACCACGTCCGCCGGCGCCATGGTGAAGCGTGCCTCGCCCGCGCCGTTCAGGCGCTGACGCAGCACCAGTTGCCCCTGTTCGTCGAGGCCGGCGAACTGGCCCTGAACCGCGCTGCCCTTCTCGCTAAACAGGCGCATGGGCTGGTTGACGTAGCGCTGCGGCTCGGCGAGCAGGCGCGCCAGAGTCAGCTCCGGGCGCGTATCGGGCGGTGTGGGTGGCGCGCTCAGCGCCGGTTTGGGCGCAGCAGCGGCCGCAGCGGATTTATCGATTTCAGGCAACTCGGGGAAACGATCATCATCGACTCGCCAGCCAAGCTGCGGATGCTTGCTCAAGTGCACCGGAACGCGCTGTTCCTGGCCGCCCACACGCGCCTGTACGTCGAGCGCCAAGCTGCCGGTGGTCACGTTGTGCAACGGTAGCGGCGCCAGCTGCACGTCACGGGTGGCGAAGCGTCGCTGCAGGTAATCGGTGATCAGGTAGCTCAGGGTATCGCGCGAATCGACCGTGCGATCGACCTCGCCCTGCCGGTAGCGCAAGCCATTGCGAAACAGCTCGACCTTGCCGGTCAGGGTGGTCTGGAACTGCGCCGGCAACACTAGATGGAATTCGCCCACCAGGCGGTTCGGCTCCTCTGGACGCAGGTCCAGGTGCAGGGTATAACCACCCTTGAGCTGACGGGCCTCGGGCAGCTCCTGGTCGGGCGACAACCAGCTCAGCTCGACTTCCGGCAATTGCCCCGGATCATCGGGCAGTACATCCAGCCGCAAGCCGTCGGCGCCCACTGGCAGACCGCGAATGCTCAACTCGCGACGCGCGAAGAAATCCTGGCCCTCGCGCAGGCTGAGCACGCCATCGATAAGCGCACCTTCCTGGGGCGTGAAGGGCTCGCCCTTGAGCTGGCCATGCAGATGAATGTCCAGCTCACCCGATGCCGGCTGCTCGGTCTGCAGCCACTGCAGACCGATGATGGCCTCCAGGCGTTGCGGATCCTGCCCGGCCATCACCGCCAGCCCGACGATCAGCGGAATCATACCCAGGGCGCAGCAGCCCAGGGGCTGCTTGGCCCGACGCCAGTGCCGCACGATGAACAGCAGCGTCAACGGCGGCAACAGGCATGCCCAGCCCCATAGCAGGCTGGTGGCGAAGCCGCGCATCACCAACAGCACCAGGCCGACGAGGATCAGCAGCAGGCCGCCCAGGATCAACAACGCATCCATTCGATTTCCTTAGATCAGTAGCAGGCGTCGACCGAGCACGGTCAGCGGCGCAAAAGGCGCCACGATAATCATCACGGCGCGCGCGTTCCATCGACGCGTCGAGCCTTTTCGTTTTTCGTGGTGGCCCTGGATTGGTGCTTTCACGGGGTTGAGCGGGACAAAAAAGCGCGTTGATACAAAGTCAGTGAACTTATCCCGCCTTCGGCGCCTCGAAAAACGGTAATGGCATTCACCCTAAGGAGAAACACCACCATGCAAAAATCAGTCGCTTACGCCTTCATGCTGGCTGCCACGCTGGGCCTTGCGGCCTGTGACAAGCCTTCCGAAAACAAAGCTCAAGAAGCTCAGGAATCCCGTACCGAAGCTCAAGAGTCCATGAACGACGCGGCACAAGAGAGCAACGAAGCTGCTCAGAAAGAAGCCGAGGCTGCCCAAGAGCGCGCCGACGAGCAACAGCAGAATTCTCAGCAGAGCACGCCGGAAAACACCGCACCTGGTGATGGCATGCCCGCTACACCACCCGCGGTACCGGCTGAGCCAGCCGCACCTGCCAAGCAGCCTTAATGCTTGTCACACTATCCGCAGCTTGCTGCGGATAGTGTCCCCTCTCCCGGCCCTGCACCTGTCAGAGTGCTGGCGTCAGCATCAGTAACAAGCTGCATATCAAGCCCACCACCCATACCGCACTGCGCTGCCAATGCAGATCTGCCAGATAGCACAGCAGGTAGAGCACTCGCGAAAGCACAAATATCACCGCAAGCATATCGACCAGCCATCCGCTGCTTTGGGTAACCTGCGCCATCAACACGCCCACGGCAAAAAGCGGGAACATCTCGAAGCTATTCTGATGCGCCGCCAATGCGCGTGCGCCCACGCCTGTCAGGCGTGCCTGCTGCGCTCGCGGATGATGGTTATCGTAGTGCCCTCCCTCCTCCTTCATTGCCTTGGCCACCGGTATCTTCGCGATGAAGATCAGCAAGGCGCTGATGAAGATGCACCAGAATGGAATGCTCACTCGCTTTTCTCCTTGGCCGGCTCGAAGGTCGGCGTTTGTGTGTACACCATGACTTCCAGTACATCCGAATGGAACTCGCGGCGATACAACACCACCACGACCCCTGCGCTGACCATCATGAAGAACCAGGGGTTGATGAACCACGCCAGGGTGGCCATACCGAAATAGTAGGCGCGCAGGCCATAGTTGAACTGGTTGGCCGCCATCGAGATCACCCGCGCGGTGCGCTCGGCGAACGCCTTGCGCTCCTGCTCGGTCACGTGGCGCTCGCCGATCATCGGCGCCGAGCCCACCAGCACGGCGGCGAAGTTGTATTGGCGCATGCACCAGCTGAAGGTGAAGAAGGCGTAGACGAACACCACGCCCAGGCACAGCAGCTTGACCTCGGAGATGCCGCGGCTGACCGACTGCACGAACGGCAGGTCGGCGAGCAGCGAAACCGCGCGATCCGAGGCGCCCAGCACGGTAAGAATACCGGCCAGGATGATCAAGGTGCTGGAGGCGAAGAACGAGGCGTTGCGCTCGAGGTTGCCGATCACATTGGCGTCGGCGATTCGGTTCTCGCGCAGCAGCATGCGGCGCATCCAGTCCTCGCGATACAGGTGCAGCACGCTGGCCAGACATGGCGTGGTGCGCCCCTTGGCGTGGGCATAGCGGGTGTAGCCTGCCCAGCACAGGACGAACCAGCAGGCGGCAATCAGATGGTGGAGGTAGTCTTCGCTGATGGACATGCAGGCTCCTTGTAAGCTGGAGCGATTATAGCCGTGGCAGGCAATAAAAAGCCGCTCCAGGGGAGCGGCTCTTGTGCGGCGCAGGGGCGATCAGGCGCTGACCTGACGCTTGGCTCCACACGCGCGATCGACCACGCAGCTGGTCACCAGTGTCACCAGTACCGGAACCAGCCAGCCCAGGCTCTGGGCGGCCAGCGGCAACTTGCTCAGCACCTGGGGCACGTAGGCCCCCCAGCCTGCGGCGGCCATGCCGTCGGCCACGCCGAAGATCAAGGTGACGGCCATGACCGGCATGAATACTCGGCGCTGCGATACCCACAAGCGGTTCATCAGGCTCAACGCCACCAGCACGATCGCCAGCGGGTAAAGCCCGACCAGCACGGGCACCGACACGCTGATCAGCTGGGTCAGGCCCTGATTGGAGACGGCCAGGCTGAACACCGCCAGCACGATGACCACGCTGCGGTAGGACACGTTCAGCAGGTCGCTGAAGAACTCCCCACAGGCCGTCAGCAAGCCCACGCCGGTGGTCAGGCAAGCCAGAATGATCACCACCGCCAGCAACAGCGAACCGGCAGAGCCAAAGGTCTGGTTCACGTAGCTGGAGAGAATCTGCCCGCCATTCTCCGCGCCAGCAGCCAGCTCATGGCTGGTGGCACCGAGATAGAACAGCGACAGGTAGACAAGTGACAGCGCCACCGCGGCGATGATGCCGGCAATCACGCAATAGCGGGTGATCAGCCCACTGTCGGTGATGCCCCGGGCACGTACCGCATTGGCGATCACGATGCCGAACACCAGAGCGCCCAGGGCATCCATGGTCAGGTAGCCCTGCAGGAAGCCCTGTACCAGGGGTTCGCTGCGATAGGCGCCAGTCGCCTCACCCACCTCACCCGCCGGTGCGAACACCGCGACACCGCCCAGGATCACCAGGGCGACGATCAGCACCGGGGTGATGAACTTGCCGACCCGATCGACCAGGCGCCCGGGCGTCAGCGACAGGAACAGCACCACCGCGAAGTACACCAGGGTGTAGACGAACAGGGCCGTTGCGCTGCTGCCCACGAAAGGCTGCACACCGATTTCGAACGAAGCGACGGCGGTGCGTGGCGTGGCGAACAATGGGCCGATCGTCAGATACACCGCCACCGCCAGCGCGATACCCGCCCAGCGTCCCATTGGCGTGGTCAAAGCAGGCAGACCACCGCCCACACGCGCCAGAGCTACCACGGTAAGCAGCGGCAGGCCGACACCGGTCAGCAGAAAGCCCACAGCGGCAGCACCGATGTTTTCACCGGCAGACAAGCCCGCACTGGGCGGGAAGATGATGTTGCCCGCGCCCAGAAAAAGCGCGAACGTCATGAAACCGAGAGCCAGGATATCCAGGCTTTTCAAGCGAGTCATAGAGGGAAATACCACATCACTGAAACCGAGTTGAGAGAGGGAATCCCGATGGATAGAGGGAAACGTCGTTCGCCCTTGTGGCGCGAACCCTTGTTGCGAGCAGGTTTCGGATAGAGACCAGGCCCGTTAGTTGCAAAGCTAACGATTTTGCCGCAAACGCCCCGCCCGTTCCAGCCCGGCTGACGGCTGGCTGTAATGTGCTGTCGCCTGGGCAACATTTCTGCAGGCAAAAAAGAAGGCCACCCTCGGGTGGCCTTCTTTGCAGATCAGAATGGCTTACGCCTTCTTCACTTCCCAACCGGTCAGCTCGGCCAGGGCCTTGCCGATGTCAGCCAGGGAACGCACGGTCTTCACGCCAGCGTCCTGCAGAGCAGCGAATTTCTCGTCTGCAGTGCCTTTGCCGCCGGAGATGATGGCGCCAGCATGGCCCATACGCTTGCCGGGAGGAGCGGTAACGCCAGCGATGTAGGACACTACAGGCTTGGTGACGTTGGCCTTGATGTAGGCAGCCGCTTCTTCTTCAGCCGAACCGCCGATCTCGCCGATCATGACGATCGCTTCGGTCTTCGGGTCTTCCTGGAACAGCTTCAGGATGTCGATGAAGTTGGAGCCCGGGATGGGGTCGCCACCGATGCCCACGCAGGTGGACTGGCCGAAGCCGGCGTCAGTGGTCTGCTTGACGGCTTCATAGGTCAGGGTGCCGGAACGCGACACGATGCCGACCTTGCCTGGCAGGTGGATGTGACCCGGCATGATGCCGATCTTGCACTCGCCGGGCGTGATCACGCCCGGGCAGTTCGGGCCGATCAGGCGCACGCCCAGCTCGTCACACTTGACCTTGGCGTCGAGCATGTCGAGGGTCGGGATGCCTTCGGTGATGCAGACGATCAGCTTGATGCCGCCGAAAGCCGCTTCCAGGATCGAGTCCTTGCAGAACGGAGCCGGAACGTAGATGACCGAAGCATCGGCGCCAGTGGCTTCGACGGCTTCTTTCACGGTGTTGAACACCGGCAGGCCCAGGTGAGTGGTGCCGCCCTTGCCCGGGGTCACGCCGCCAACCATCTGGGTGCCATAGGCGATGGCTTGTTCGGAGTGGAAGGTACCCTGCGAGCCAGTGAAACCCTGGCAGATGACCTTGGTGTCTTTATTGATCAGGACGCTCATTACTTGCCCTCCGCAGCTTTGACGACTTGCTGAGCAGCGTCGGTCAGGCTGGTTGCCGCGATGATGTTCAGGCCGCTGTCGGCCAGTACCTTGGCACCCAGTTCAGCGTTGTTGCCTTCCAGACGGACGACAACCGGAACCTTAACGCCAACTTCTTTCACTGCACCGATGATGCCTTCGGCAATCATGTCGCAACGAACGATACCGCCGAAGATGTTCACCAGAACGGCAGCGACGTTGCTGTCGGACAGGATGATCTTGAAGGCTTCGGTCACGCGCTCTTTGGTTGCGCCGCCACCTACGTCGAGGAAGTTGGCTGGCTTGCCGCCGTGCAGGTTGACGATGTCCATGGTACCCATGGCCAGGCCGGCACCGTTGACCATGCAGCCGATGTTGCCTTCGAGGGCAACGTAGTTCAGTTCGAACTTGGCAGCATGCGCTTCACGGGCGTCGTCTTGGGACGGGTCGTGGAAGGTCTTCAGCTTCGGCTGACGGTACATGGCGTTGGCGTCGATGTTGATCTTCGCGTCCAGGCAGTGCAGGTCGCCGTCGGCCTTGATGACCAGCGGGTTGACTTCCAGCAGGGCCAGGTCGTGGTCTTTGAACAGCTTGGCCAGACCGACGAAGATCTTGGCGAACTGAGCGACTTGCTTGCCTTCCAGGCCCAGCTGGAAAGCCAGCTCGCGGCCCTGGAACGGCTGTGCGCCGACCAGCGGATCGATGGTCGCCTTGAGGATCTTCTCAGGGGTTTCGTGAGCGATCTTCTCGATGTCCACGCCACCTTCGGTGGAGGCCATGAACACGATACGGCGGCTGGAACGGTCAACGACCGCGCCCAGGTACAGTTCCTTGGCGATGTCGGTGCAGGACTCGACCAGAATCTTGGTGACAGGCTGGCCATTGGCGTCAGTCTGATAGGTCACCAGGCGCTTGCCCAGCCAGTTGGCAGCGAAAGCCTTGGCGTCTTCCTTGCTCTTGACCAGTTTCACACCGCCCGCTTTACCGCGGCCACCAGCGTGTACCTGAGCCTTGACGACCCACTCGGTCCCGCCGATTTTTTCGCAGGCCTCAGCGGCCTCTTCCGGGGTGTCTACGGCGAAGCCCTTGGATACGGGCAGGCCGTATTCAGCGAACAGCTGCTTACCCTGATACTCGTGAAGATTCATGCTTGTCTACCGTCTTCGTTTAGGTATTGCGCATCGGTGCTGCACTCACGTGCCGCACCACCTGTGGCTGCCTCAAGGCAGCCCGGCGCACATTCCGCGATAGGCCTGGGCCTCGCACGGGCCATGCACCGTGGTTCTGCTTCGCGAAAAACCGTCCGTACGTCGCCGCCCAAGGGCCGGCAACGCACCGACGATTTCTTAGCGTTTCTTGCGGTTGGCGATGTGAATCGCGCCACCGTTGACTGCCAGCGCGGCTTCGTGGAGCGCCTCGGACAGCGTCGGGTGCGAGAACACCATCATGCCCAGGTCTTCGGCACTGGTGCCGAATTCCATGCCGATGGCGCCCTGCTGTACCAGCTCGGCCGCGCTTGGCCCGATGACGTGAACGCCCAGCACGCGGTCGGTGTTGGCGTCAGCGATGACCTTGACGAAACCGCCGGTGTCGTTGGCAGCCATGGCACGACCGCTGGCGGCGAACGGGAAGGTGCCGACGTTGACGGCCACGCCTTCGCTCTTGAGCTGCTGCTCGGTCTTGCCGACCCACGCGATTTCCGGGTGGGTGTAGATGACCGACGGGATCAGGTCGTAGTTCATCTGCGCCTTGTGGCCGGCGATGCGCTCGGCGACCATCACACCCTCTTCCGAGGCCTTGTGGGCGAGCATCATGCCGCGCACCACGTCACCGATGGCATAGACGCCCGGAACGCTGGTGGCACAATGGTCGTCGACGAAGATGTAGCCACGCTCGTCCAGGTCCACGCCGCTGTCCGAAGCCAGCAGGTCGGTGGTCACCGGGCGACGGCCAACGGCAACGATCAGCTTGTCGAAGACGATCTTCTGCTCGCCAGCCGAGTCGGTGTAGTTGACGGTAACCTGCTTCTTCTTGACTTCGGAGCCGGTCACGCGAGCGCCCAGTTTGATGTCCAGGCCCTGCTTGGTGAGGGTCTTGAAGGCTTCCTTGGAGACGGCTTCGTCAGCGGCCGGCAGGAACTTGTCCAGCGCTTCCAGAACGGTCACTTCAGCGCCCAGGCGAGCCCAGACCGAACCCAGTTCCAGACCGATGACGCCAGCGCCGATGACGCCCAGCTTCTTCGGTACCGATTGGAACTCCAGGGCGCCGGTGGAATCGACGATGACATCCTGGTCGACCGGAGCCGGCGGGATGTCGATCGGACGCGAGCCGGAAGCCAGGATCACGTTGTCGGCTTCGACGATGGAGGTCTGGCCGTCCTTGTCGGTGACTTCGACTTTCTTGCCAGCCAGCAGTTTGCCGTGACCTTCGAGCAGGGTCACGCCGTTGGCCTTGAACAGGCCGGCAACGCCGCCGGTGAGGTTCTTGATGATGGTGTTCTTGCGACCGACCATTGCCGGTACGTCGATGCTCACGCCCTTGGCGCTGATGCCGTGAACGGCGAAACCGTCCTGGGCTTCGTGGAACTTCCAGGAGCTGTCCAGCAGCGCCTTGGAGGGAATGCAACCGACGTTCAGGCAGGTGCCGCCCAGGGCGATCTTGCCGTCCTTGTCCTGGTACTTCTCGATGCACGCGGTCTTGAGACCGAGTTGAGCGGCCTTGATGGCGGCCACATAGCCGCCAGGGCCGGCACCGATGACTACCACGTCGAATTTCTGGCTCATAAAAGATTCCTTTTCAGCTTCAAGCTTCGAGCTTCAAGCTGCAAGACGGAGCGCTTCTCTTGAAGCTTGGCGCTTGCAGCTTGAGGCTGGTGTATTAGATGTCCAGCAGCACACGCGCTGGGTCTTCCAGCAGGTTCTTGATGGTCACCAGGAAGGTCACGGCTTCTTTACCATCGATCAGGCGGTGATCGTAGGACAGTGCCAGGTACATCATCGGGCGAATGACCACTTGGCCGTTCACGGCAACCGGGCGCTGGATGATGTTGTGCATGCCCAGGATCGCGGCCTGCGGCGGGTTGACGATCGGCGTCGACATCATCGAACCGAAGGTACCTCCGTTGGTGATGGTGAAGGTGCCGCCAGTCATCTCTTCGATCGACAGCTTGCCGTCACGGGCTTTCTTGCCATAGGCAGCGATGCCGGCTTCGATGTCGGCCAGGCCCATCAGTTCGGCGTTACGCAGAACCGGAACCACCAGACCACGGTCGCTGGAAACGGCTACGCCGATGTCCTGGTAGCCATGGTAGACGATGTCGTTGCCATCGATCGAGGCGTTGACCGCCGGCAGACGCTTCAGCGCCTCGGTAGCCGCCTTGACGAAGAAGGACATGAAGCCCAGGCGAGTGCCGTTGTGGGCTTTCTCGAACTGGTCCTTGTACTTCGAACGCAGCGCCATGATCTCGGACATGTCGACTTCGTTGAAGGTGGTCAGCATCGCCATGTTCGACTGGGCTTCGACCAGACGGCGGGCAACGGTGGCGCGAACGCGGGTCATCGGCACGCGCTTCTCGGTGCGGTCGCCAGCACCGCTTACCACCGGCGCTGCTGCAGCGGCGGTAGCAGCCGGCTTGGCGGCCGGCGCGTTCTTCTTGGCTTCGACGGCAGCGACCACGTCTTCCTTGGTCACCCGGCCGCCCTTGCCCGAACCGCTGAGGCTGTTCGGGTCGATGCCGTTCTCTTCGGCCAGCTTGCGAGCGGCCGGCGAGAGGATCTGGTCGTCACCAGCAGCGGCAGGTGCAGCAGCAGCCTGAGCCGGCGCAGCAGCGGCTTGCGCAGGCGCAGCGGCCGGCGCGGCGGCGGCAGCGCCACCCTCGGTCAGCTTGCCCAGCACTTCGTTGGAGAGGACGGTATCGCCTTCGTTCTTGATGATTTCGGCGACCACACCATCGGCCTCGGCCAGCACTTCGATCACTACCTTGTCGGTCTCGATGTCGACGATCAGCTCATCGCGCTTGACCGCTTCGCCCGGCTTCTTGTGCCAGGTGGCCACGGTGCCGTCGGCGACCGATTCCGGGAATGTAGGGGCTTTGATCTCGATAGCCATTGTGTTCTTTTCCTTAATTCGGTGATTTCGAGGAAGCGGCCTCGGTGGGCCGCCTCCTTCGCGATGGCGTTAAACGGTGAAGGCATCCTGCAGCAGTTTTTCCTGCTGCTCGGCGTGCATGGACGCGTAACCACAGGCCGGAGCCGCCGACGCATCACGCCCGGCATACTCGAGCACCAGCGACTTCTTGTGCGCCGAAGCGGCACGACGCATGTGGTGCTGGCTGCAGTACCAGGCGCCCTGGTTCATCGGCTCTTCCTGACACCAGACGATGTGCTTGAGGTTCTTGTACGGCGCAAGAATCTCGGCCAGGTCGTCTTCCGGGAACGGGTACAGCTGCTCGATACGCACGATGGCGATGTCTTCGCGGCCTTCGGCGCGGCGTTTTTCCAGCAGGTCGTAGTAGACCTTGCCGCTGCACAGCACCAGGCGCTCGACCTTTTTCGGGTCGATCGCATCGATTTCCGGAATGACGGTCTGGAACGAGCCTTCGGCGAGATCTTCCAGGGTCGATACGGCCAGCTTGTGGCGCAGCAGCGACTTCGGTGTCAGCACCACCAGTGGCTTGCGCAGCGGACGAATGACCTGGCGACGCAGCAGGTGGTAGATCTGCGCCGGCGTGGTTGGTACCGCCACCTGGATGTTGTGCTCTGCGCACAGCTGCAGGTAACGCTCCAGACGTGCCGAGGAGTGCTCCGGGCCCTGCCCTTCATAACCGTGCGGCAACAGCATGGTCAGGCCGCACAGACGGCCCCACTTGGTTTCGCCACTGGAAATGAACTGGTCGAACACCACCTGGGCGCCGTTGGCGAAATCGCCGAACTGGGCTTCCCAGATCACCAGCGCGTTCGGCGTGGTGGTGGCGTAGCCGTATTCGAAGGCCAGCACGGCTTCTTCCGAGAGGAAGGAGTCGTACAGGTCGAAACGCGGCTGACCTTCGTACAGGTGCTGCAGCGGCAGGTAGGAGGTGCCGTCCTTCTGGTTGTGCAACTGCGCATGGCGGTGCGAGAAGGTACCGCGGCCAACGTCCTGACCGGTGATACGGATCGGGTGACCTTCGACCAGCAGGGTCGCATAGGCCATGGTTTCGGCGTAGCCCCAGTTCAGCGGCAGGCCGCCGGCGCCCATCTTGGCGCGGTCTTCGTAGATCTTGGTGACCTGACGCTGAACGACGAAGCCGTCCGGCGTTTCCAAGAGCTTGTTGGACAGCTCCTGCAGGGTCTTGAGATCGAAGCGCGTGTCATGACGCGCGGTCCAGGCATGGCCCAGGTACGGACGCCAGTCGACGAACAGTTCCTTGTTCGGCTCCTTGACCAGGCTCTTGACCACGTGCTGACCGTTGTCCAGGGCGGTACGGTAGTCGTCCACCTTGGCCTGGATGGCATCGACATCGAGGCTGCCGGACTGGCTCAGCGCATCGGCGTACAGCTCACGGGTGGTGCGCTGCTTGGCGATCTGCTGGTACATCAGCGGCTGGGTGCCGCTCGGCTCGTCGGCCTCGTTGTGGCCACGGCGGCGGTAGCAGACCAGGTCGATGACCACGTCACGCTTGTACTGCATGCGGTAATCGACGGCCAGCTGGGTGACGAACAGCACGGCTTCCGGATCATCGCCATTCACGTGGAAGATCGGCGCCTGGATCATCTTGGCGACGTCGGTGGCGTACTCGGTGGAACGCGCGTCGTCGGCCCGGTTGGTGGTGAAGCCGACCTGGTTGTTGATCACAATGTGGATGGTGCCACCCGTCTTGTAGGCACGGGTCTGCGACATCTGGAAGGTTTCCATGACCACGCCCTGACCGGCGAACGCGGCGTCACCGTGGATGGAGATCGGCAGTACCTTGTCGCCCAGGGCGTCGTTACGACGATCCTGACGCGCCCGTACCGAGCCCTCGACCACCGGAGAGACGATTTCCAGGTGCGACGGGTTGAACGCCAGCGCCAGGTGAACTTCACCGCCGGAGGTCATCACGTTGGAGGAGAAACCCTGGTGGTATTTCACGTCACCGGAGCTCAGGCCCTCGACTTTCTTGCCCTCGAACTCGTCGAACAGGTCGCGCGGGTTCTTGCCGAAGGTGTTGACCAGCACGTTGAGACGGCCACGGTGGGCCATGCCGATGACGATTTCCTTGGTGCCGTAGGAACCGCTGCGCTGGATGATTTCATCGAGCAGCGGAATCAGGCTCTCGCCACCTTCCAGACCAAAGCGCTTGGTGCCCGGGTACTTGGTGCCCAGGTACTTTTCCAGGCCTTCGGCGGCGGTCAGACGCTCGAGCAGATGGCTCTGCACCTCGGCGGAAACCTGCGGGCGGCCGCGTACGCTTTCCAGGCGCTGCTGGAACCAGCTGCGTTGATCGGAATCGACGATGTGGGTGAACTCGGAGCCGATGGTGCGACAATATGTCTGATGCAAAGCGTCGCGGATTTCCCGCAAAGTTGCCTCTTCTTTGCCGATTGCCAGACCACCCGTGCGGAAGGTGGTATCCAGATCCGCGTCGGTAAGGCTGTAATGGCTGATCGACAGATCAGCAGGAACAGGGCGCTGCCACAGCCCAAGCGGATCGAGCTGAGCCGCCTGGTGGCCACGCATGCGGAATGCCTGAATCAACCGCAACACTTCGACCTGCTTCTTCTCGTGCTCGCTGCTCACGGTCCCGGCAGAAGCCGGCTGAGTGCGACGCTGGTTCTTGGCCAGCAACACGAAATGATCACGAATCGTCGAGTGCGATACGTCATTGGCGGTGCTGCCTTCGGACGGCAACTTATCGAAATAAGTGCGCCACTCTTCCGGCACGGCGTTGGGATCGTGCAGGTAGAGCTCATAGAGCTCCTCCACGTAGGCAGCGTTACCACCGGATAGGTGGGCACTGTCCCACATGCGCTGCATCACGCTTTCTTGCATGCTTGGTCACCCTCGGTAAGGGGACACCACCGGCGAGGACACCGACTGGCTTGCGAAGTCATGTTGCAGCGACTTCAGCAAGCCACCAAGAATCCCGCAGATAGTCCGGGCACCAGCCCGAATGCCCCTGCTGGTCGTCATATTTTTCGTATAAGGGCGTCGGCGGCTAGGCCAACGCCCTGGCGATACTGCAACACCGACATTACGTCGGTGCGGCAGGCGTTACGGGTACAGCTAAAGAACGGTGAATCAGGTACCGCTTTGCAGCAACATGTTGCGTACGTGACCGATGGCCTTGGTCGGGTTCAGACCCTTGGGGCACACGTTCACGCAGTTCATGATCCCGCGGCAGCGGAACACACTGAATGGATCATCGAGCGATGCCAATCGTTCCGCGGTCTTGGTATCACGGCTGTCGGCCAGGAACCGGTAGGCCTGCAGCAGGGCTGCCGGGCCCAGGAACTTGTCCGGGTTCCACCAGAACGACGGGCAGCTGGTCGAGCAGCACGCACACAGGATGCACTCGTACAGGCCGTCGAGCTTCTCGCGCTCTTCCGGCGACTGCAGGCGTTCGATGGCCGGAGCCGGGGTGTCGTTCTGCAGGAACGGCTGCACCTTCTCGTACTGCTTGTAGAAGATGCTCATGTCGACCACCAGGTCACGAATGACCGGCAGGCCGGGCAGCGGGCGGATCACCAGCTTGTTGCCCTTGACCACGCTGGAGATCGGCGTGATGCAGGCCAGGCCGTTCTTGCCGCTGATGTTCATGCCGTCGGAACCGCACACGCCTTCACGGCAGGAGCGACGGTAGGAGAAGCCTTCGTCCTGCTCTTTGATCAGGGCCAGGATGTCCAGCACCATCAGGTCCTTGCCATCGATGGTGATGTCGAAGTCCTGCATGAACGGCGCTTTGTCCGCTTCCGGGTTGTAGCGATAAACGCTGACTTTCAAGCTTTTGCCAAGAGACATGGTAGCCACCCTTAATAAGTACGAACTTTGGGTTCAAACGCCGGTACGGTCTTCGGCGAGAAGTTGACATCGCGCTTGGCGACACGTTTCTCACCCGGGAAGTACAGGCTGTGGCACAACCAGTTGGTGTCGTCACGGTCCTCGAAGTCTTCACGGGCGTGGGCGCCGCGGGACTCGGTACGGGTGTCGGCTGCGATGGCAGTGGCTTCGGCGACTTCCAGCAGGTTCTGCAGCTCCAGCGCTTCGATACGCGCGGTGTTGAAGGCCTGACTCTTGTCGTTGATCTTGACCTTGGCGATGCGCTCGCGCAGGTCGGACAGCTGAGCGATGCCCTTCTTCATGTATTCGCCGGTACGGAATACGCCGAAGTAGTTCTGCATGCACGACTGCAGCTCGCGCTTGAGGGTGGCGACGTCTTCACCGCTGCTGCGCTCGTTGACGCCAGCCAGACGGCCCAGCGACAGTTCGATGTCGGTTTCGCTGGCACCGCGGACTTCCACGCCTTCCTTCAGCGCTTTTTCCAGGTGCAGGCCGGCGGCGCGGCCGAATACCACCAGGTCGAGCAGCGAGTTGCCGCCCAGGCGGTTGGCACCGTGCACCGATACGCACGCCACTTCGCCCACGGCGAACAGGCCCTCGATGATCCTGTCGTTGCCATTGGCGTCCTGGGTGATGGCCTGACCATGGATGTTGGTGGCAACGCCGCCCATCATGTAGTGGCAGGTCGGGATGACCGGAACGGGCGCAACCACCGGGTCGACGTGCGCGAAGGTCTTGGACAGTTCGCAGATGCCTGGCAGGCGGCTGTGCAGCACTTCCTCACCGAGGTGATCGAGCTTGAGCAGTACGTGGTCCTTGTTCGGGCCACAGCCGTTGCCGGCGATCACTTCCTTGACCATGGAACGGGCCACCACGTCACGACCGGCAAGGTCCTTGGCGTTGGGCGCATAACGCTCCATGAAGCGCTCGCCATGGGCGTTGATCAGGTAACCACCCTCACCACGGCAGCCTTCGGTAACCAGTACACCGGCGCCGGCGATACCGGTCGGGTGGAACTGCCACATCTCGATGTCCTGCACCGGCACGCCGGCACGCAGGGCCATGCCCACGCCGTCACCGGTGTTGATCAGCGCGTTGGTGGTGGAGGCGTAGATACGGCCGGCACCGCCGGTGGCCAGCACCACGGCCTTGGAACGGATGTAGACGGTTTCGCCGGTTTCGATGCAGATGGCGATGACGCCGACGATGGCGCCGTCCTGGTTCTTGACCAGATCGACCGCGTACCATTCGTTGAGGAACGAGGTACCGGCCTTCAGGTTGGCCTGGTACAGGGTGTGCAGCAGGGCGTGACCGGTACGGTCGGCAGCGGCGCAGGTACGGGCAGCCTGGGTCGGATTGTCCGGGCCCTTGGACTGGCCACCGAACGGACGCTGGTAGATACGACCCTGCTCGGTACGGGAGAACGGCAGCCCCATGTGCTCGAGTTCGAACACCGCTTCCGGGCCGACGGAACACATGTATTCGATGGCGTCCTGGTCACCGATGTAGTCGGAACCCTTGACGGTGTCGTACATGTGCCAGCGCCAGTCATCGTTCGGATCGTTCGAGGCGATGGCACAGGTGATGCCGCCCTGGGCGGAAACGGTGTGAGAACGGGTCGGGAAGACCTTGGTGACCACTGCTGTCTTGTGACCGCCTTGCGCCAGCTGCAGCGCAGCGCGCATACCGGCACCGCCACCACCGACGATGATGGCGTCATAGGAAAGAGTACGAATGCTAGTCATGAATCAGAAACCCCAAAGAATCTGCACGCCCCAGACGAAGAACACGAACATGGCGATGCCACACGTGGCCTGGAACAGAAAACGCACAACGGTTGCCCACTTGCCCAACGCGGTCGGCGTCAGGTAGTCGGTGGAAATCGTCCACATGCCGACCCAGGCGTGAACGCCGAGGGCAACGAGGGTCAACAGGCTGAAGATGCGCATTGCATTATTGGAGAACAGACCATGCCACTGCGCGTAGCCCATGCCTGGATTCAGGACGATGTAGCCCAGCAGAAACAGGACATAAGCCGCGAGCACGACCGCAGAAACGCGCTGAGCCATCCAGTCGTAGAGACCCGAACGCGAGAAATTCGTGACGTTAGTTACCATATCCATACCCCCAGCAGCACGATCAGGATCGCCGATACGACGAGAACGATTTTGGAACCCAGCTTGCCGCCTTCCAGCGTCTCACCGACTCCAGCATCCATGATCAGGTGGCGCACACCGGCCACCAGGTGGTACAGCAGAGCGGACAACAGTCCCCAGATCACGAACTTGGCCAGCGGGCTGGTCAAGCATTCTTTCACCTGCGCGAAGCCCTCTTCCGAGGCCAGCGACTTGTCGAGCCCGAACAGCAGCACGGCAATGCCGAGGAAAAGGATCACGCCAGATATACGGTGAAGAATGGACGTGTAAGCAGTGACTGGGAGTTTTATCGTCCGAAGGTCTAAGTTTACAGGTCGTTGGCTATTCACGGCTTTATTATCACACTGAGAGCCCCAGCTATCAGGGCTGAGTTGTCGGGAAGCGCACTGGTCAGGTACCCATCACCCAAGAAGTGACAACCACCAGAAACCGGGCTCAAGGCCCTTGGTAGTCGGGCGCAGAGTATAGACAGTTAGGTCGCTAATGACAACGCGGTTACCTCGACCTAATAGCGATTGCGTCAAGCCTGAAAATGGCGTAATAGGGCGCGCCCTTTTGTCGCAGGCAGGGCACTCAAACCCTTCTAGTACCTGGGTTTTCGCAAATTGACTTTCAGATTCATAACACTATAGTGATGCGGGCCCTGCGTGGGGGGCCGACTGATGATTCCAAGCATAACTAGGAGGCCACACATGGCTGACAAAAAAGCGCAGTTGATCATCGAGGGCGCAGCCCCCGTCGAGCTGCCCGTTTTATCCGGCACCGTTGGCCCAGATGTCATCGACGTGCGGAGCCTGACTGCCACGGGCAACTTCACCTTCGACCCCGGCTTCATGTCGACCGCCTCATGCGAGTCGAAGATCACCTACATTGATGGTGACAAGGGCGTACTGCTGCACCGCGGCTACCCCATCGAGCAACTGGCCGAGAAAGCCGACTACCTGGAGACCTGCTACCTGCTGCTCAACGGCGAACTGCCGAACGAAGAGCAGAAGGCCCAGTTCGTCAGCACCATCAAGAACCACACCATGGTTCACGAACAACTGAAGACCTTCTTCAACGGCTTCCGTCGTGATGCCCATCCGATGGCCATCATGTGTGGCGTGGTCGGCGCCCTCTCCGCCTTCTACCACGACTCACTGGACATCAAGAACCCGCAGCACCGCGACATTTCCGCGATGCGCCTGGTCGCCAAGATGCCGACCATCGCCGCCATGGTGTACAAGTACTCCAAGGGCGAGCCGATGATGTACCCGCGTAATGATCTGAACTACGCGGAAAACTTCCTGCACATGATGTTCAACACCCCGTGCGAGACCAAGCCGATCAGCCCCGTGCTGGCCAAGGCCATGGACCGCATCTTCATCCTGCACGCCGACCACGAGCAGAACGCTTCGACCTCCACCGTGCGCCTGGCCGGCTCTTCGGGTGCCAACCCGTTCGCCTGTATCGCTGCCGGTATCGCCGCGCTCTGGGGCCCGGCCCACGGTGGCGCCAACGAAGCCGTGCTGGCCATGCTGGACGAAATCGGTGACGTGTCGAACATCGACAAGTTCATCGCCAAGGCCAAGGACAAGGACGACCCGTTCAAACTCATGGGCTTCGGTCACCGCGTCTACAAGAACTTCGACCCACGCGCCCAGGTCATGAAGCAGACCTGCGACGAAGTACTGGCCGAGCTGGGCATCAATGACCCGCAGCTGGAACTGGCGATGAAGCTCGACGAGATCGCCCGTAACGATCCGTACTTCAAGGAACGCAACCTGTACCCGAACGTCGACTTCTACTCGGGGATCATCCTCAAGGCGATCGGCATTCCGACCAGCATGTTCACCGTGATCTTCGCTCTGGCGCGCACCGTCGGCTGGATCTCGCACTGGAAGGAAATGCTCTCCGGCCCGTACAAGATCGGCCGTCCGCGCCAGCTGTACACCGGCCCGACCCAGCGCGACATCAAGCGCTAATCCGCTCGCACTGCGTCAGCGCAAGCCCATATCCGCGGATATGGGCTTTTTCGTTTCTGTCCCCACCGCTCAGGCTTTATCATGGCGCCCTGTTTCCACAGCCGGGCCGTTCATGAAATTCGCCATCGCCCTGTTTTCGCCGCCTTCGGCGCCCTCTTCCCGCCGCGCGCTGCGCTTTGCCGAAGCGGCGCTGCAAGGCGGGCACCAGATCGTGCGCCTGTTCTTCTACGCCGACGGCGTGCACAGCGCCTCGGGCACCATCGTCAGCCCCCAGGATGAAACCGATGTGGCGCGCCAGTGGCGCGAATTCGTCGCCAGCAACGGGCTCGACGGTGTGGTGTGCATCGCCGCCGCCCTGCGCCGTGGCGTGCTCGACGAGAGGGAAGCACGCCGCTACGAGCGCGGGGCGGCCAACCTGCCCGCGCCCTGGGTGCTGTCCGGCCTGGGCCAGTTGCACGAAGCGGCGCAAGACGCCGACCGGCTGATCTGCTTTGGAGGCGACTGAGATGAGCCAATCCCTGCTGATCATCAGCCGCCAGGCACCCTGGAACGGCACTGGCGCCCGCGAAGCGCTGGATATCGCCCTGGCCGGCGGCGCCTTCGACCTGCCCATCGGCCTGCTGTTTCTCGATGACGGCGTGCTGCAGCTGGCTGTCGGGCAAGCGCCTCAGGCAGTGCAGCAGAAGGATCTGACCGCCAACCTGCAGGCCCTGCCGATGTTCGGCGTCGAGTCCCTGTATGCCTGCGCCCATAGCCTTGCGCTGCGCGGCTTGAGGGAAACCTCGCTGGACGTCGAGCGCCTGGACAGCGACGGGCTGCGCGCCCTTATCGACCGCTACGATCAGGTGATCACCCTGTGATGAAGACCCTGCATGTACTCTCCAGCTCCCCGTTCAGCGACGACCGACTGAGCAGTTGCCTGCGCCTGCTGGGCAGCGGCGACGGCCTGCTGTTGTGCGGCGACGCCACCTACGCTGCCCAGCCTGGCAATGGCCACGCAGAAGCCCTGGCAGCGCTGCAAGGTGTCTCGCTGTACGCCCTGGCCGAAGATATCCAGGCCCGCGGCCTTGAACCTGCCGCAGCCATCGAGCGGATCGACTACCCGAGGTTCGTCGCCCTCGCCTGCCAATTCAGCAAGGTGAACACCTGGTCATGAGCACCCTGATCGTCAACGACCGCCCCATCGAGCTGGACAAGGATGGCTACCTGCTCGATCTGCAGGCTTGGTCCGTCGAGGTCGCTACGGCCCTGGCCGAGCGCGAAGCCCTTGAGCTGAGCGCCGAACACTGGGAGATCCTCGAGCTGCTGCGCGCTTTCTACGCCGAGTTCCAGCTGTCGCCGGCCAACCGCCCGCTGATCAAGTACGTGGCCCTCAAACTGGGGCCGGACAAGGGCAACAGCCTGCACCTCAACCGCCTGTTCAATGGCACTCCCGCCAAACTCGCCGCCAAGCTGGCGGGCCTGCCCAAGCCCACGAATTGCCTATGAACCTGATCACCCCCGCAGAACATCCTTTCGCCGCCTTCGTGCGCATTCTCGGCAAGGGCAAGCGCGGCGCGCGCAACCTGACCCGCGAGGAAGCCCGCGAGGCCATGGGCATGATCCTCGACGGCAAGGTCGAAGATGCCCAGCTCGGCGCCTTTCTGATGCTGCTGCGCCACAAGGAGGAAAGCGCCGAGGAAATGGCCGGCTTTACCGAAGCGGTTCGCGCGCGCCTGGCGGCGCCAGCGATTGCGGTCGATTTCGACTGGCCGACCTATGCCGGCAAGAAGCGCCACCTGCCCTGGTTCCTGCTCGCCGCCAAGGCCCTGGCAGGCAGCGGCCTGCGCATCTTCATGCACGGCGGCGGCGCGCATACCGCCGGGCGCCTGTACAGCGAGCAGCTGCTCGGCGAGCTGGACATCCCGCTGTGCCGCCGCTGGGAAGAGGTTTCGCGACACCTGGACAGCGGCAACCTCGTCTTTATGCCCCTGGGCGACTGGATGCCCACCCTGCAACGCATGATCGACCTGCGCAATGTGCTGGGCCTGCGCTCGCCGATCCATTCCCTGGCGCGCATTCTCAACCCCCTGGCCGCACGTTGCGGCCTGCAGAGCATCTTCCACCCGGGTTATCAGGCGGTGCACCGCGAGGCCAGCCGGCTGCTTGGCGACCACGCCATCGTGGTCAAGGGTGACGGTGGCGAGATCGAACTCAACCCGGATGCCGTCTGCCATCTGTACGGCACCGAACACGGCGAGAACTGGGACGAGGACTGGCCGATGCTTTCCGAGCGCCGCCACGTCAAACCCGAGCACCTGGACCCGGCTCACCTGCAGGCCGTGTGGCGTGGTGATGGCGAAGATGCCTATGGCCAATACGCGATCATCGCCACCATGGCGCTGGCCTTGCGTGGGCTCGGCATGTCGCGTGATGCGGCGTTCGCCGAGGCGGAAACACGCTGGCAGGCGCGCCATCTATCGAGTCAGCCGATTCGTTGAACCCGGTTTTTACGTCTTCTGTCGATAGCTGACTGGGTAGACTCCAGGCAATCAAATGATAGGGGGAGTAACGGACATGGGCTTGCTGATCGAGGGCCAATGGCACGACCAATGGTATGACACCGGCGCCGGCGGCCGCTTCAAGCGGGAGAACGCCCAGCGGCGCAACTGGATCACCGCCGACGGCTCGGCCGGCCCATCGGGCGAAGGTGGTTTTGCCGCCGAAGCCGGGCGCTATCACCTCTACGTGTCGCTGGCCTGCCCCTGGGCGCACCGCACGCTGATTCTGCGCACGCTCAAGGGCCTCGAACCGCTGATCGACGTGTCGGTAGTCAGTTGGCTGATGCGCGAGAACGGCTGGACCTTCGACGTCGAACACGGCTCCAGCGGCGACGCCCTGGATGACTTTGCCTTCCTGCACCAGCGCTATACCAGGGACGACCCGGAGTACACCGGCCGGGTCACCGTGCCGCTGCTGTGGGACAAGAGGCAACAGCGCATCGTCAGCAACGAGTCGGCGGAGATCATCCGCATGTTCAACTCGGCGTTCAATGGGCTGACCGGCAACCACCTGGATTTCTACCCCGAGGCCTTGCGCGGGCAGATCGACGCGCTCAATGCGCGCATCTACCCGGCGGTGAACAACGGCGTCTATCGCGCCGGCTTCGCCACCACCCAGGCGGCCTACGAGGAAGCCTTCGATGAACTGTTCGATGAGCTGACGGTACTGGAGACCCGCCTGGGCCATTCACGCTACCTGGCCGGCGAATACCTGACCGAGGCCGACTGGCGGCTATTCACCACCATCGTGCGCTTCGATGCGGTGTACCACGGCCACTTCAAGTGCAACCTGCGGCGCATCGCCGACTACCCGAACCTCAGCAACTGGCTGCGCGAGCTGTACCAGTGGCCCGGCGTGGCGGCGACCGTGGACCTGTGGCATATCCAGCACCACTACTACGCCAGCCACCAGACCATCAATCCGACCGGCATCGTGCCCAAGGGGCCGGCGCTGGAATTCGATGCGTCCCACGACCGTGAGCGCCTGCCGGGCAAGGGTGTATACCGTCAGGCTTGACCAGTACCTGTAGCCCGGGTCGAGCGAAGCGACACCCGGGTTCTTCCTCACGACTCAGCGATGATTCCCGGGTTACGCCTGCGGCTAATCCGGGCTACGGTTCTACGAATCGTGGTTAATCCTCGCCTTCTTCGAGCTGCTGCACATCCCAGCCACCGCCCAGGGCGGCGATCAGTTGCACGCTGGCGGTCAGGCGGCTGCCCAGCAGCGTCAGGGCGCTCCGCTCATTGCTCAGGGCAGTGGCCTGCACGTTGACCACGCTGTTGTAGTCCACGGTGCCGGCGCGGTACTGGTTCTCGATCAGGCGCAGCGATTCCCGCGCCGCGTCCAGCGCCTGGGCCTGCACCTCGGCTTCGCGGCCCAGCACGCGCTGCTGCACCAGGTAATCCTCGACTTCGCGGAAGCTGTCCAGCACCGCCTGGCGGTACTGCGCCACGGTCTGGTCATAGGCCGCCTCGACTCGCTCGCTTTCGGCGCTGCGCCGGCCGCCGTCGAACAGGGTCAACGCCAGTTGCGGGCCCACCGACCAGAAGCGATTGGGCAGGTTGATCCAGTCGGCGAAGCTGCTGCCGCGGTAGCCACCCGCGGCGGAAAGGGTCAGGTCAGGAAACCAGGCGGCCTTGGCCACACCGATCTCGGCGTTGGCAGCGATCACCCGGCGCTCGGCCGCCGCCACGTCGGGGCGCCGCTCCAGCAGCGCAGATGGCACGCTGGCCGGCACCTCCGGCAAACCTGGCAAGGTGTCGCGGCGGGCGATGCTGACCTCGCTGGGCGGTACGCCGATCAGCACGGCGATGGCATGTTCGAGCTGGGCACGCTGCCATTGCAGGTCGATGGCCTGGGCTTCGGTGCTGCGCAGCTGGGTCAGCGCCTGGGCGACGTCGGAACGCGGCACGATACCGGCGCGGTACTGGTTCTCGGTCAGGCGCAACGAACGCTGATAGGCCGCCACGGTGGCGTCGAGCAGGCGCTGCTGTTCGTCCAGTACGCGCAATTGCAGGTAGCTCTGCACCAGCTCGGATTGCAGGCTCAGGCGTACGGCAGACAGGTCGGCGGCGCTGGCTTCGAAGGCCGCGCGGTTGGACTCCAGGCCGCGGCGCAGCTTGCCCCATAGATCCAGCTCCCAGCTGGCATTGAGGCTCAGGTCGTAGTTCTTGCTGATACTCGACGAGTTTCCACCGCCAATGGCGATGCCATCGGCGGTACGCAGGGTGCTGTCACCACCGCCCTGCCCGGCCCGGGTCATCCCGGCGCTGGTCGACAGGGTCGGGAAGAACGCCGCGCGGCCGCTGCGCAGCAAAGCGCGGGCCTGGCGGTACTGGGCCTCGGAGGCGGCCAGGTTCTGGTTGGAGACGTTGAGGCGACCGACCAGGGCATTGAGCTCGCCGTCGCCGTACAGCCCCCACCAGGCGCCCCGTGCCAGGGCGTCGGCCGGCACGGCGGCCTTCCAGCCGTCAGCCTGCTTGAAGGACGCCGGTGTGCTGATCTCCGGACGCTGGTAATCGGGCCCGATGGCGCAACCGGCCAGGGCAACGCTGAGCGCCAGCAGACAGAGGGTTCGACGGGAAGCAAAAGTCATAGAGGCGTTTCCAGAGCGGCATCGGTGCGCACGCCACGCCAGCGGTTGACCCGGTGGCGCAGGCGATCGAGATAGAGATAGACCACAGGCGTGGTGTAAAGCGTGAGAATTTGGCTGAGAATCAGGCCACCGACGATGGTGATGCCCAGCGGCTGGCGCATTTCCGAGCCCTCGGCGCTGCCGAGCATCAGCGGCAAGGCGCCGAGCAGCGCCGCCAGGGTGGTCATCATGATCGGCCGGAAGCGCAGCAGGCAGGCACGGCGGATCGACTCGGCCGGGCTCAGGTGCTCGTGGCGTTCGAGCTGCAGGGCCAGGTCGATCATCAGAATGGCATTCTTCTTCACCACGCCGATCAGCAGGAACAGCCCCAGCAGCGAGATCAGGCTGAACTCGGTGTTGAGCAGCTGCAGCGCCAGGAGCGCACCGACGCCCGCCGAGGGCAACGTGGAGAGGATGGTCAGCGGGTGCACGTAGCTCTCGTAAAGCACGCCGAGCACGATGTACACCACCACCAGCGACATCAGGATCATCCACGGCTGGTTGTCCTGGGTCTTCTGGAACGCCGCGCCGGTGCCGCCCAGGGTGCCCTGCACCTCGGTGGGCAGCGCGATGCGTGCCACGGCGCGGTCGATGGCGCGGGTCGCCTGGTCGAGGCTGACGCCTTCGGCCAGGGAAAAGCCGATGTTTTCCACGGCAAACTGGCCCTGGTGGCTGATGCGATCATCTTCCAGGCTGTTTTCCCAGTGGGCGATGGCCGACAGCGGCACCCGCGCGCCGTCCGCGGTAATCAGCTGGATCTGCCTCAGGGCCTCGGGACTCTGGGCGTAGCGCGGGTTGATTTCCATCACCACGCTGTACTGGTTGAGGCTGTCGTAGATGGTGGAGATCTGCCGCTGGCTGAAGGCATTGTTGAGCACACCGGTCACCAGGCTCATGTCCACGCCCAGGCGCTTGGCCTCGTCGCGGTCGACCACCAGGCGAATCTGCGGCGCGCCGCCGTCCTCGGTGGCGTCGATGTCGGTCAGCTCGGGCAATGCGCGCAGCGCCTCGCGCACCTTGGGCAGCCATTCGCGCAGGGCGTCCAGGTCACCGGACATCAGCATGTATTCGTTTTCCGAGCTGCGCCCCTGGCGGCCGCCCACCTGCAGGTCCTGGTCGGGCATCAGGAACATCCGACCACCGGGAATCTTCGGCACCTCCTTGCGCAGGCGGTCGATCACCTGCTGGGCCGACAGATCACGTTCGGCAATCGGCTTGAGGCGCACGATGATGATGGCGTTGTTGATGCCGCTGTTGCCGCCGATAAAGCCCGCCACGCTCTCAACCGCCGGGTCGGCGAGAATCGCGCGGCGGTAGGCTTCCATCTTCGGCTGCATGACCTGGAACGACAGGCCGTTGTCGCCGCGAATGAAGCCCATCAGTTGGCCGGTGTCCTGCTGGGGCATGAAGGTCTTGGGCACGCTGACGAACAGAAACACGTTGAGGGCGATGGTGGCGAACAGGCTGATCAGCATCAGCAGCGAGTGGCGCAGCGCCCAGTCCAGGCTGCGTTCGTAGCCGCGCACGATGCGCGCACCGATACGCTCCAGCCGCCCCGGCTCACGGGCTTCTTCCCTGGGCTCGGGTTTGAGCCAGCGGGCGCAGAGCATCGGCGTGAGCGTCAGCGATACCAGCAGGGAAATGACGATGGCCACCGCCAGGGTGATGGAGAACTCGCGGAACAGGCGCTCCACCAGCCCGCCCATGAACAGGATGGACAGGAACACCGCCACCAGCGAGACGTTCATCGACAGCAGCGTGAAACCCACTTCGCGGGCGCCCTTGAAGGCAGCGGCCATGGGCGTCTCGCCCGCCTCGATATGCCGGGAAATGTTCTCCAGCACGACGATGGCGTCGTCCACCACCAGCCCGGTGGCGATGATCAGCGCCATCAGTGACAGGTTGTTCAGCGAAAAGCCCAACAGGTACATGGCGGCGAACGAGCCGACCAGCGACACCGGCACCGCCAGGGCAGGAATCAGCGCCGCGCGCCAGCGACGCAGAAAGGCAAACACCACCAGAATTACCAGCACCACGGCGATCAGCAGGGTGTGTTCGGCCTCCTTGAGGGTGGCGCGGATCACCGGCGAGCGGTCCATGGCCACTTCCAGGTCGGCACTGGCCGGAATCACGCTGCGCAGCTCCGGCAGCAAGGCGCGGATCCCGGCCACGGTTTCGATGATATTCGCCCCGCTCTGCCGGTTCACCACCACCAGCACGGCCTGCTTGTCGTTGTAGAAACCACTGTTGTAGCGGTCCTGCACGCCGTCGCTGACCTGGGCGACATCGCCCAGGCGGATCGCCGCGCCGTCCTGGTAGCGAATGATCATCGGCACGTAGTCGGCGGCGCGCTCGAGCTGGTCGCTGGCCTGCACCTGCCAGTGGCGCTCGGCGTCCTCCACAGCCCCCTTGGGGCGCTTGGCGTTGGCGGCGGCGATGGTCGCACGCACATCGTCCAGGGCCACGCCGTACTGGTCGAGCAGGCGCGGCTCCAGGGCCACGCGCACGGCCGGCAGCGAACTGCCGCCGATCTGCACCTCACCGACGCCGGTGACCTGGGACAGCTTCTGGCCGACGATGGTCGAGGCCACGTCGTACAGCTGGCCCTTGTCGAGCACGCTGGAAGTCAGCGACAGCACCATGATCGGTGCCTGGGACGGGTTGATCTTGCGGTACGTCGGCATGCTGCGCATGCCGCTGGGCAGCAGCTCCCGGGAGGCGTTGATGGCCGCCTGCACCTCGCGGGCCGCGGCGTTGATGTCACGGTCCAGATCGAACTCGATCATGATCCGCGTGTTGCCCTGGCTGCTGTTGCTGTTCATCTGGCTGACGCCGGCGATGGCGCCCAGGGAACGCTCCAGCGGCGTGGCCACGGTGGCCGCCATCACCTGGGGGCTGGCCCCGGGCAGGTTGGCCTGTACGGTGATCACCGGGAAGTCCATGTTCGGCAGCGGCGCCACCGGCAGCAGGCCGAAGCTGACGCCGCCGAGCAGCATGATCGCCAGGCTCAACAACAGCGTGGCCACCGGGCGGCGGATGAAGGGTGCCGAAAGATTCATAGAGGCAGCCACAAGCCACAAGCTTCAAGTTGCAAGCGAGAAGCAAAGGCCCCGCTGCGGCACGTCTTCAACTTGCGGCTTGCCGCTTGGAACTTGCCGCTCATACCGCTACCCCCGCCGCGCTGCGGCCGCTGAAGCGCCGCGCCAGGCGGTCGAAGTACAGGTAGATCACCGGGGTGGTAAACAGCGTGAGGATCTGGCTGAGCAGCAGGCCGCCAACCATCACCAGGCCCAGGGGCTGGCGCAGCTCGGCGCCGGAGCCCGAGGCGAGCATCAGCGGGATGGCGCCGAACAGTGCCGCCAGGGTGGTCATCAGGATCGGCCGGAAGCGCAGCAGCGCCGCCTGGTAGATGGCGTCATGGGGCGTCATGCCCTGGTGGCGCTCGGCGTCGAGGGCGAAGTCGATCATCATGATGGCGTTCTTCTTGACGATGCCGATCAGCAGGATGATGCCGATGATCGCGATCAGCCCCAGGTCGTTGCCGGTCAGCAGCAGCGCCAGCAAGGCACCCACACCCGCCGACGGCAAGGTCGAGAGGATGGTGACCGGGTGGATGTAGCTCTCGTAGAGCACGCCGAGCACGATGTACATGGTCACGATGGCGGCGAGGATCAGCAGCAGGGTCGACGACAGCGAGGCGCGGAAGGCCTCGGCGGCGCCCTGGAAATTGATCTGCACACTGACCGGCATCTCGATCTCCTGCTGCACCCGTTCGATCACTGCCACCGCATCGCCCAGGGCGACGCCGGGGCTGAGGTTGAACGACAGCGTGGCCGCCGGGAACTGGCCGATATGGTTGATCAACAGGCTCGCTGCGCGCTCCTCGACCCGGGCCAGGGACGACAGGGGCACCTGGTCACCGTCGGCGGTAGCCACATGGATCTGGCGCAGCGCGGCCGGGCCGATGCTGCCGCCATTGGCGCTTTCCAGCACCACGCGGTACTGGCTGGCCTGGGTGTAGATGGTGGAGATCTGCCGCTGGCCGAAGGCGTCGTACAGCGCATCGTCGATATTGGCGACGCTCACCCCCAGGCGCCCGGCCATGTCGCGGTCGATGTTCAGGTACACCTGCAGGCCGCGGCTCTGCAGATCGCTGGTCACGTCGCTGAGCTCGGGCTGCTGGCGCAGCGCCTCGACCAGCTTGGCCGACCAGGTTTCCAGCAGGGCCGGATCCGGCGACTCCAGGCTGAACTGGAACTGGGTACGGCTGACCCGGTCCTCGATGGAAAGGTCCTGCACCGGCTGCATGAACAGCTCGATACCGGCGAGCTTGCTCAGCTCCGGGCGCAGCCGCTCGATCACTTCGCTGGCACTGACGTCACGCTCGGCATGGGGCTTGAGGTTGATCAGCATGCGCCCGCTATTGAGCGTCGGGTTGTCGCCGTCGACGCCTATGTAGGACGACAGGCTGGCCACCGCCGGGTCCTTGAGGATCACATCGGCCAGGCGCTGCTGGCGCTCGCTCATGGCGCTGAAGGAAATCGATTGCGGCGCCTCGGAAATGCCCTGGATCACCCCGGTGTCCTGCACCGGGAAGAAGCCCTTGGGCACCGCCAGGTACAGCACCACGGTCAGCGCCATGGTACCGATGGCCACCAGCAGGGTCAGCGGCTGATGGCGCAGCACCCAGCGCAGGCCCACCGCATAGCGCTCGATCATGCCGTCGATGACGGCCCCGGCACCACGGTAGAAGCGCCCCTGCTCCGCCTCCGGCTCGTGCCTGAGCAGGCGCGCGCACATCATCGGCGTGAGGGTCAGGGAGATCACCAGGGAAATCAGGATGGCCACCGCCAGGGTGATGGCGAACTCGCGGAACAGCCGTCCCACCACATCGGCCATGAACAGCAGCGGGATCAGCACGGCGATCAGCGACAGGGTCAGCGACACCAGGGTGAAGCCGATCTGCCGGGCGCCCTTGAGCGCGGCGTTGAGCGGCGTCTCGCCGTCCTCAAGATGGCGGGCGATGTTCTCCAGCATGACGATGGCATCGTCCACCACGAAACCGGTGGCAATGGTCAGCGCCATCAGCGTCAGGTTGTTGACCGTGAAGCCGGCCAGGTACATGACGCCAAAGGTGCCGATCAGCGACAGCGGCACCACTACCGACGGAATCAGGGTTGCCGACACCTTGCGCAGGAACAGGAAGGTGACCATCACCACCAGGGCGATGGCCAGCATCAGCTCGTGCTGCACGTCACGCACCGCAGCGCGGATGGTCTGGGTGCGGTCGGTGAGCACCGTCACCTCGACGCTGGCCGGCAGGCCCTGGGTCAGGTTGGGCAGCAGGGTCTGGATGCGGTCCACCACGTCGATGACGTTGGCGCCCGGTTGGCGCTGCACGTTGACCAGTACTGCGCTGTTCTGGTTGGCCCAGGCGGCCAGGCGCTGGTTCTCGGCGCCGTCGACGATTTGCGCCACGTCGCCCAGGCGCAGCGCCGCGCCATTGGCGTAGGTGAGGATCAGCTCGCGGTATTCGTCGGCCGAACGCAACTGGTCGTTGGCGTCGAGCTGGGCCACCCGCGTCGGGCCGTCGAAGTTGCCCTTGGGCTGGTTGACGTTGCTGGCGTTGACCAGCGTGCGCACGTCGGAGAGGTTCAGGCCGTAGGCCGCCAGGGCCTCGGGGTTGACGCGGATGCGCACCGCCGGGCGCTGGCCGCCGGCAAGCGACACCAGGCCGACCCCGGTGGTTTGCGCCAGCTTCTGGGCCAGGCGGGTGTCGACCAGGTCATTGACCTGGGGCAACGGCAATTCCCTGGAGGTCACCGCCAGGGTCAGCACCGGCGTGTCCGCCGGGTTGACCTTGCTGTACACCGGCGGCGCCGGCAAGTCGTTGGGCAACAGGTTGGTGGCGCCATTGATGGCGGCCTGCACTTCCTGCTCGGCGACATCCAGCTGCACCTCGAGGTTGAAGCGCAGGGTGATCACCGAGGCACCACCGGAGCTGGTCGACGACAGCTGCTGGAGGCCGGCCATCTGCCCGAACTGGCGCTCCAGCGGCGCGGTCACCGCGCTGGTCATCACGTCGGGGCTGGCGCCCGGATAGAGGGTCATCACCCGGATGGTCGGGTAATCCACCTCGGGCAGCGCCGACACCGGCAACAGCCGGTAGGCGATCACGCCACTGAGGAAGATCGCCAGCATGATCAGCGTGGTGGCGACCGGTCGCAGGATGAACAGGCGCGAGACGTTCATGAAGCGCTACGCACCCGCGGGGCGGCTTCCCCGGTGGCGGGCGGCTCGCTGGTGCCCTGGCCGATCACTTCCACCTTGTTGCCTTCGCGCAGGCGGTCGGTGCCCTCGACCACGACGCGCTCGTCAGCCGCGACGCCCTCCTCGATCACCGTGAACTCGCCATCACTGGGACCGACCTTGATCTGGCGTACCTGAACCTTGTCCTCGCCATCGATCACGTAGGCGAAAGTGCCGCTGGCGCCGAACTGCACGGCGGCCACCGGCACCACCAGGGCGTCATTGCGTACCGAGACCTGCAGCCGGGTATTGACGAACTGGTTGGGGAACAGCATCTCGTCGGCGTTCTCGAAGCGCGCCTTGAGCTTGACCGTGCCGGTGGCGGTGTCGATCTGGTTGTCCAGGCTCTCCAGCACGCCTTCGGCCAATTGCTGCTTCTCGCTGCGATCCCAGGCCTGCACCACCAGCTTGCGGTCGCTGCGAACCTGCTTCAGCACGGCGGGCAGCTCGCCTTCGGGCAAGGTGAACACCACCGAGATCGGCAGCGTCTGGGTGATGACCACGATGGGATCGGTATCGCCGGATGCGACCAGGTTGCCCCGGTCGACCTGGCGAATGCCCAGGCGGCCATCGATGGGCGCGCGCACCCTGGTGAAGTCCAGGTTCAGCTTGGCTTCGGCCACGGCGGCCTGGTTGTTCTGCAGCGTGCCGCGGTACTGGTTGACCAGCGCTTCCTGGGTATCCAGGGTCTGGCGGGCGATGGAGTCTTCCTTGAACAGGCCGCGATACAGCGCCAGATCCTTTTCTGCGGCGCGCAGCTGGGCCTGGTTTTCGGCCAGGGTACCCTGGGCCTGCTGCAGGGCGATCTGGTAGGGCCGCGGGTCGATCTGCACCAGCACGTCACCGGCCTTGACCGGCTGGCCATCCTTGAACAGCACCTCGGTCAACTGGCCATCGACGCGGGCGCGAACATTGGCGGTGTTGTAGGCGGTGACCGTGCCCAGGGCCTTGAGCACGATGGGAAAGTCGCGGGATTCGACCTGGGCGATGCGCACCGGCACGTTGTCGAAACCCCAGCCCTGCATGTCCTGCGGGGCGCTTTTGGCCGGCCAGAACCACCAGATCAGAAGGATGATCAACGCCAGCAAGAGCAGACCGATGAACCACTGACGTTTCGAGGATGGGGTGCTGGACGTTGTGTTTACTTCGGACATGAGCCAATCGCTTCCTGTGAGGAGCGTGAACGATAAGCACTCCTCGGCATGAAGCAAAGCCTCTTTACCGGCTATTTACCTCCACAGATGTTTTAAAGCGACAAATGCACCGGATGAAGACCCCTAGCGGCTCTGTTTCGGGCTCCCTAGGCGCAGCGGATGTATTGCCTGGTGTTACCCCAACGGCGGTAGGCGCCTAGAGCACTACCCGATGTTCGGCCTGGCCCTGGGCCGGCACTTCCACCGCGAACAGCTTGCCGGCATGGGCTTCGGCGGCGAGCTGATCGTCCTCCAGGCCGTCGCGCGCCGAGGTGGCGAACAGCGTCGACAGATCGGGCCCACCGAATGCCGGGCAGGATATCTGCGAGGCGGGAAACGCCACGGCCTGCAGGAACTGGCCATTGCTGTCGTAACAGGCGACCCGCGAGGCGCCCCACTGCGCGCTCCACAGCCGGCCCTGGGCGTCGACCACGGCACCATCGGGATTCAGGTTGGCCACGCGGCCGTCGATAAAGGGTTGCGCCTCACCGCTCGGCCAGCCGTGCAATTCGTCCAGCGGCTGGCGCCAGATCTGCTGACGGGCCGTGTCGGCGAAATAGGCGAAGCGCCGGTCCGGAGAAAAACAGATGGCGTTGGTGATGGTGATATCGGCGAACAGCCGGCGCAGTTCGCCCCGGTAATAACGGTAGATGGCGCCCGCCTGGGGCAGGGCCTCGAGGCCCATGGTGCCGATCCAGAAACCGCCCCAGGGGTCAGCGCGGCCATCATTGGAACGGGTCAGCGGGTTGTTCGCCTCCAGCGGGCAAACCTGCTCACGGGCGCCACTGCGCAAATCGAAGATCGACAAGGCGGTTTCGCTGGCCATCAGCAGGCGATCGCTGTCGATCCAGCCGGCGGCCGAGGCACGCTCGCCGAGCGCCCATTCCAGCGGCTGGCCATTCTGCTGGCTGAGCAGGCGCTTGCCGAGGATATCGAACCAGAACAGCTGCTCGCGCTGCGGGTGCCAGAACACGCCCTCGCCCAGGGTGCAGGCCCGCGAGTCGGCGATACGCGCAGCGGTGCTGCCGTGGGGGGTCGCAGTCATGTCTAGGTGCCTCCTCGAATGTGCCGGTGGGCGGCCGCCAGGCCGGCCAGGGTGACCCGCTCGGCGTCCAGGGTCCGGGCCGAGAGGTTCAGAGTCGCCAGTGCATGGCGATAGCGCTCGGCCGCTTCGCCATCACCGATTACACAGACCGGCAGGCCCTGCCAGCGTTCAGGCAATCCCCTCAGCTCCTGGCCGATCAGCAACCCCGACAGGCGCGCCCAGGCCGCGGCCGGGGCCAGACCTTCGAGCAGGCCTTCGGCACGCAGGCCGAACAAGGCGCCCAGCAACGGGCGCTCGGTGGCGGCGCGCAGGCCCAATTCGAAGGCCGACCAATCCAGGGGCTGATCACCGCGCATGCCATGACGCAGCACCGACTGCCCGCTAAGCAGCGCGAACAGCTCGCCGGTCATGAAGGTCTGGAAGCCCAACACCTGGCCCTCGCCCACCTCGGCCCATTTGCTGTGGGTACCGGGCAGGCAGACCAGGCCGTGATAGTCCGGCTGCACCGCCAGCAGACCGGCGATCTGGGTTTCCTCACCGCGCAGCACATCGGCCGGCGCGCGCTGGCAGAGCCCGGGGATGATTGACACGCGCATCCGCGTATCGCTCACTTGCGGCCTGATCACCCGCGCCATGGCCTGGGGGGCGCAGGGCACCTCGGCATAGGGCGCTTCACACCAGCCCTGGCGCGCACCGACCATGCCGCAGGCCACCACCTCGGTGACCTTATCGCCAGACAGCCAGCCGTCGATCAGCTCGAGCAAAGCCGCCTCGAACTGATCCGGCGCCAAGCTGCCCATACCACGCGCCGAGGCGCCACGCTGCAGCACCTCGCCGCCCGCCGATATTGCCCAGGCGCGCAATTGCGTGGTGCCCCAGTCGACGGCGATCCAGCTGACCTCGCTCATGTGCTGTCCTCTTCCGCTCAATGGCTGTCCTTGGGAATACCGGCGCCGCGGCAGCCCTTGAGGAAGTCGAAGTCCGCCCCACTGTCGGCGCCCTCGACGTGGTCGTGGAACAGCTTGATATAGCCACTGGTCGGCGCCTCGACGGTGGGCTGCCATTCGGCCAGACGCTGGCGCAGCTCCTCATCGGGAATATCCAGGTGGATACGCCGCGCCTCCACGTCGAGTTCGATCATGTCGCCATCGCGCACCACCGCCAGCGGGCCGCCGGCCGCCGCTTCCGGCGTGGTGTGCAGCACTACGGTGCCGTAGGCGGTGCCGGACATGCGCGCATCGGAGATGCGCACCATGTCGGTGATGCCCTTGCGCAGCACCTTGGGCGGCAGGCCCATGTTGCCGACCTCGGCCATGCCCGGATAACCGCGCGGGCCACAGTTCTTCAGCACCATCACGCAGTGTTCGTCGATATCCAGACTTTCGTCGTTGATCTTCGCCTTGTAGTCGTCGATGTCCTCGAACACCACGGCGCGGCCACGGTGCTGCATCAGGTGCTTTGATGCGGCCGACGGCTTGAGTACCGCCCCGCGGGGCGCCAGGTTGCCGCGCAGCACGGCGATACCGCCCTTGGCGGTGAGCGCCTTGTCGACGGGGCGGATCACGTCCTCGTTCCAGTTGCGAACGCCCTTGACCTCCTCCCAGATGGTTTCCCCGGAGACGGTCAGCGCGCCCTTGTGCAGCTTGCCGCCCTCGCCGAGCATGCGGATCACCACCGGCAGGCCACCGGCGTAGAAGAACTCTTCCATCAGGTATTTGCCCGAGGGCATCAGGTTGACGATGGTCGGGATGTCCTGGCCGAGGCGGTCCCAGTCATCCAGGGTCAGGTCGACGCCGACACGGCCGGCGATGGCCAAGAGGTGGATCACCGCGTTGGTCGAGCCGCCGATGCTGCCGTTGACGCGGATGGCGTTCTCGAAGGCCTGGCGGGTCATGATGTCGGACGGTTTCAGGTCGTCCTTGACCATCTGCACGATGCGCCGCCCGGTCAGGTGCGCCATGACCCGGCGGCGGCTGTCCACCGCCGGAATCGCCGCATTGCCGGACAGTGCCATGCCCAGCGCCTCGGCCATGCTGGCCATGGTGCTGGCGGTGCCCATGGTGTTGCACGAGCCGGGCGAGCGCGACATCGACTGCTCGGCCTCGAGAAAGTCCTCGCGGCTCATCTTGCCGGCCTTGATGTCTTCGGACATCTGCCACAGCGCGGTACCCGAGCCGACCCGCTCGCCGCGGAACCAGCCATTGAGCATCGGCCCGCCGGACACCACGATGGCCGGAATGTCGACACTGGCCGCGCCCATCAACAGCGCCGGGGTGGTCTTGTCGCAACCGGCCAGCAGCACCACGCCGTCCAGCGGGTTGGCGCGCAGCGCCTCCTCGACGTCCATCGCCGCCAGGTTGCGGTACATCATCGCGGTCGGGCGCAGCGAACTTTCCCCAGCCGAGAACACCGGAAACTCCAGCGGCAGGCCCCCGGCCTCGTAAATGCCGTGCTTGACCCGCTCGGCCAGATCCCGCAGGTGGGCGTTGCACGGGGTGAGCTGCGACCAGGTGTTGCAGATGCCGATCACCGGGCGGCCGTCGAACAGGTCGGCCGGCAGGCCCTGGTTCTTCATCCAGCTGCGGTGGTAGATATGATCCCGCGAGTTGCCGCCGAACCATTCGGTGGAGCGCAGCTTGCGCGGCCAGACTGCCGGCTTGAAGGTACTCATACCCAACCTCCATCAACGATGAAATTCTGCGCGGTGCACATGGCCGCCGCATCGGATGCCAGGAACAGCGCCATGTCGGCGATATGCTCGGGCAGCAACTGGCCGGGCATGCACTGGTTCTGGCGAATCTGCTCCTTGGCCGTTTCGTCGACCCACATGGCAAGCTGCTTGTCGGTCATTACCCAGCCGGGCACCAGGGTGTTGACGCGAATCCGCTCCTTGCCCAGCTCCCGCGCCAGGCCTCGGGTCAGGCCGTGGGTGGCGGCCTTGCTCGCCGCATACACCGGGTAGCCGGCCGAGGCCATCATCCAGCCCACCGAGCCGAAGTTGATGATCGCGCCGCCGCCGGCCTGGCGCATCATCGGCACCACCGCCTGGGTGGCGAAGGTGGCGTGGCGCAGGTTGACGGCAATCAGCTCGTCGAAACGCTCGACGCTGATCGAATCCAGGGCGTGGCGCACGTCGTTGGCGGCGTTGTTGAGCAGCGCGGTGATCGGCCCGAACCGTTCGGCGACCTTGTGAATGGCCGCCTGGTAGGCCTTCACGTCGGTGATGTCGCAGCGCAGGAAAAGCACCTGGTGCCCCGCCTCGCTCAGCTCGCTGGCCAGGGCCTTGCCGTGCTTGTCGTCGATATCGACGAAGGCGGTACGTGCGCCCTGCTTGGCAAACGCCGTGACCAGCGCGCGGCCGATGCCGGTGGCGCCACCGGAAATCAGCACGGTGCGCCCGGCCAGGTCGGCGTACACCGCCTTGCCTGAGGGTTGATTGTGGCTGTTCATGGCCTGTTACCTCGTGTTCATCCCGCGGCGCCCGGCTGTGCCTGGCGCGCGCGGTACTGCGGAAAGATGGTGGCGGCGACTGGGCATGCCTTAACGGGACTTGCTCTTGTTCACCACGTCAAAGATCACCGCGGCCAGCAGCACCAGCCCCTTGATCACCTGCTGCCATTCGATGCCGATGCCGAGGATCGACATGCCGTTGTTCATCACCCCCATGATCAGGGCGCCGATCACCGCGCCGATGATCTTGCCGACGCCGCCGGACATCGACGCACCGCCGATGAACACCGCAGCGATCACGTCCAGCTCGAAGGACACGCCGGCCTTGGGCGTGGCGGTGTTCAGACGTGCGGCGAAGATCAGCCCGGCCAGGGCGGCGAGCATGCCCATGTTGACGAAGGCGAAGAAGGTCAGGCGCTCGGTGTTGATGCCCGACAGCTTGGCCGCCTTGACGTTGCCGCCGATGGCGTAGATACGTCGGCCCAGGGTGGTGCGGTTGGTCAGGAAGGTATAGGCGCTGATCAGCATGGCCATGATGATCAGCACGTTGGGCAGGCCGCGGTAAGTGGCCAGCAGGTAGGCGATGTAGACGATGGCGCCGGCGATCAGCAGGTTCTTGGCAACGAAGAACGGCGCCGGCTCATCGACGATGCCATAGCGCTTGGCGCGGCGACGGCCGCGCACCGCCAGGTAGATGATCAGCCCGGCAGCGAACACACCGAGCACGATGGCGGTCACGTTGGGCCGCTTGACGCCGAAGATGTCCGGGATGAAGCCGTTGCTCATCAGCTGGAAGCTGCTGGAGAACGGGCCGATCGACTGGCCATCGAGCACTGCCAGGGTCAGGCCACGAAACACCAGCATGCCGGCCAGGGTGACGATGAACGAGGGGATCTGCCAGTAAGCGATCCAGTAGCCCTGGGCCGCGCCGATCAGGCAGCCCATCAGCAGGCACACGGGTACCACCAGCGAGGTGGACCAGCCCCACTGCACCATCATCACCGCCGCGGCGGCGCCGACGAAACCGACCACCGAGCCCACCGACAGGTCGATGTGCCCGGAGACGATCACCAGCAGCATGCCCAAGGCCATGATGATGATGTAGCTGTTCTGCAGCAGCAGGTTGGTGAGGTTCACCGGGCGCATCAGCGTGCCATCGGTGAGCACCTCGAACAGCGCCATGATGACCACCAGAGTCAGCAGCATGCCGTAGTCGCGGATATGGCTCTTCATGTGCCCCAGCAGAGAGGGTCGCGCCTGCTGGGTTTGGGCGGTTTGGTTGTTGGTTTCCATTGCGTTGTCCTCGCTCACGCCTTGACGATCATCGACATGATCTTTTCCTGGCTCGCCTCTTCACGTGCCAGTTCGCCCAGGAAGGCGCCTTCGTTCATTACGTAGATGCGGTCGCACATGCCCAAAAGCTCAGGCATCTCCGACGAGATGATGATCACGCCCTTGCCGTCGGCGGCGAGCTGGTTGATCAGGCTGTAGATCTCGAACTTGGCCCCGACGTCGATGCCGCGGGTGGGCTCGTCGAGAATCAGCACCTCGGGTTTGGCGAACAGCCATTTGCTGAGCACCACCTTCTGCTGGTTGCCGCCGGACAGGTTGAGCACCTTCTGGAACACCCCGGGCGTGCGGATATGCAGCGCCTCGCGGTACTGCTCGGCAACGCGGCGTTCCTCGTGCTCGTCGATCACCCCATGGCTGGACACCCCCGGCAGGTTGGCCAGGGTGGTGTTGCACAGGATGCTTTCGTCGAGCACCAGGCCCAGGGCCTTGCGGTCCTCGGTGACGTAGGCGATGCCGTTGTCGACGGCGCGGCGCACGGTAGACACGTCGATTTGCTGGCCGCGCAGGTGCACGGAGCCGGAAATGTTGCGCCCGTAGCTCCTGCCGAACACGCTCATGGCCAGCTCGGTGCGCCCTGCCCCCATCAGCCCGGCGATACCGACCACCTCGCCAGCGGCCACGCGCAGGTTAACGTTGCGGATCATTTGCCGGGAAGCCGACTCGGGGTGCCAGACGTTCCAGTCGCGAATTTCCAGCAGGGTTTCGCCGATCTGTGGCGTACGCTCGGGGTAACGGTTTTCCATGTCGCGGCCGACCATGCCGCGGATGATGGTTTCCTCGCTGACTTCTTCGGTGTGGCAATCCATGCTGCTCACCGAGGCGCCGTCGCGCAGCACGGTGATGCTGTCGGCAACGCGGCTGACTTCATTGAGCTTGTGGGAAATCAGGATCGAGGAAATGCCCTGGGCGCGGAACTCCAGTAGCAGGTCGAGCAGCTTCTGGCTGTCGTTCTCCTGCAGCGCTGCGGTGGGCTCGTCGAGAATCAGCAGCTTGACGTCCTTGGCCAGCGCCTTGGCGATCTCCACCAATTGCTGCTTGCCGACGCCGAGCTTCTCGACCGGCGTGGTGGCCACCTCGTCGAGGCCGACCTTGTTGAGCAGCCCTTCGGTGCGCTGATACACCTCGGGCCAGTCGATCACCCCGTTGCTGGCGATCTCGTTGCCGAGAAACAGGTTCTCGGCGATGGACAAGAGCGGCACCAGCGCCAGCTCCTGGTGGATGATGATGATGCCTTCGCGCTCGCTGTCGCGAATGCCGCTGCAAGCCAGCGGCTTGCCTTCGTAGACGATCTCGCCGTCGTAGCTGCCGTGGGGGTAGACGCCGCTGAGCACCTTCATCAGGGTCGATTTGCCGGCGCCGTTCTCGCCGCACAGGGCATGGATCTCGCCGCGGCGCACCTTGAGGTTGACGTTGTTGAGCGCCTTCACGCCCGGGAACGTCTTGGTGATGCCGCGCATTTCCAGAATGATGTCTTGCTGCATGGCTTTATCCATCCGCAAGGCACGCGCCAACCGCAGCGGGCGCGCCATGCTCAGGTAAACGAGGAGGTGGATGGCCGGCAGCGCCTGGCTGCCGGCGGGGGCGTGCTTACTGGACCTGGTTCTTGGTGTAGTAGCCGCTGTCGATCAGCACCTTTTCCCAGTTGCTCTTGTCGACCGTGACCGGCTGCAGCAGGTACGCCGGCACCACCTTCTTGCCGTTGTCATAGGTCTTGGTGTCGTTGATCTGCGGCTCGCTGCCTTCGAGCAGCGCCTTGACCATGCCGACGGTCACTTCGGCGAGCTGGCGGGTGTCCTTGAAGATCGACGAATACTGCTCGCCGGCGAGGATCGATTTAACCGACGGCACTTCCGAATCCTGGCCGGTGACGATCGGCATCGGCATGTCGCCGGAGCCGTAACCGACGCCTTTGAGGGACGACAGCACGCCAATGGAGATGCCGTCATAGGGCGACAGCACGCCGTCGAGGCGTTCCTTGGTGTAGTTGGCGGACAGCAGGTTGTCCATGCGCGCCTGGGCGGTAGCGCCGTCCCAGCGCAGGGTGCCGACCTTGCCCATGCCGGTCTGCCCGGAGAGGATCTTGATCTCGCCCTTGTCGATCAGCGGCTGCAGCACCGACATGGCGCCGTTGTAGAAGAAGTAGGCGTTGTTGTCGTCCGGCGAGCCACCGAACAGCTCGACGTTGTACGGACCCTTGCCGCGCGCCTGCATGCCCTTGACCAGGGATTCGGCCTGCAGCACGCCGACCTTGGTGTTGTCGAATGTGGCGTAGTAGTCGACGTATTCGCTGTCGCGGATCAGACGGTCGTAGGCGATCACCTTGATGTCCGCGGCATTGGCGTTTTCCAGGGCGTTGGTCAGGGTGGTGCCGTCAATGGCGGCGATGACCAGGACGTTGACGCCCTTGACCATCATGTTCTCGATCTGCGAGACCTGGGTGGGAATGTCGTCTTCGGCGTACTGCAGGTCGGCCTTGTAGCCGGCTTTCTCCAGCTGCTTGACCATGTTGTTGCCGTCGTCGATCCAGCGGGCGGACGACTTGGTCGGCATGGCGATACCCACGAAGCCTTTCTCGGCAGCACCGACGGAAGCGGCGCTTACCAGGGTGGCGCCCATGGCCATGGCGGCCACGAGTTTACGGACTGTGTTCATTCAGCTTCTCCTGGCGACGCCTGGCGCGCTCAGGAACGCGCGACATCGCGATTATTGTTGTTCGGGCAACGAAGAGCTCAAAGCAGCCCTGACGATAGAAGCACACCCCCATATCAAGCAAATTCATATTTCGCGCAACGGCATACCAATATTGGCATACCATGATCGACAGGCCGCTGTTCAAGGCGCACACTCGGCGCATAACGACAACAATGAGCACCGTCATGGACATCGGCATTGCCCGTCACTTGAAGATTCCCCAGCTACGGCTGATCGCCGCCATCGCCGAGCATGGGCAGCTCGGCCTGGCTGCCGACGAGCTGACCGTCACCCAGCCCGCCGCCTCGCGCATGCTGGCCGATATCGAACACACCCTGGGCGCCCGGCTGTTCGAACGCCATGCCAAGGGCATGCTGCCGACGCTGATCGGCCGGGCGCTGGCCCGCCGCGCGCACAACATGCTGGTGGAGCTGCGCGACCTGGCCCAGGACGTCGAGGAGCTCAAGCGCGGCGAAGGCGGCATGACCACGGTCGGCGCCGTCACGGGGGCAGCGGTGGGTTTCGTGATTCCGGCGATTCGCCAGCTCAAGGCGATTTCGCCGCGCGCCGATGTGCACGTCAACGTGGCCGCCAGTGATGAACTGGTGCATGACCTGGCGAGCGGCAAGAACGATTTCGTACTGGCCCGCCTGCCCCGCGGCGTCAACCCGGCGGATTTCGAGATCTACCCGGCGCGCACCGAAACCCTCAAGCTGATCGTGCGCCAGGATCATCCCCTGGCCAACGTCGACCAGGTGACGCTGCGCGATCTGTCGAACTACGAGTGGGTGATGCAGAGCCATCGGGCGCCGATCCGCGAGGCGATGGAAACGGCGTTTCTGAGTGCCGGCGCACCATTGCCGACCAATATCACCAACACCACCTCGCTGCTGGCGATGATCGCCATCCTGGTGTCGTCATCGGCCATCGCGCCCTTGGCCAGCGAGGTCCCGGACCTGCTGCTCGGCGATCAGGTCGGCGCCCGGCTCAAGGTGCTGCCGCTGAACATGACCATCGAGATGTCGCCCTACTACCTCTTGCTGGTCAAAGGCCGCGAACTGTCGCCGGTGGCCAACCGCCTGCGCCGGCTGGTCACCGCGGCCTTGAACAAATGACCCGCTGAAACGAAAACGGCCTGCGCAAGGCAGGCCGTTTCGGGTAGCGCGGGTGGCTTACCTCAGCGCAGCCAGGGCAGCGTCGTAGTCTGGCTCGTCAGCGATTTCGCCGACCAGCTCGCTGTGCAGCACCTTGTCGTGCTCATCCAGCACCACCACGGCGCGGGCGGCCACGCCAGCCAGCGGGCCGGAGCTCAGGGCCACACCGTAGTCCTTGAGGAAGGCGGCGCCGCGCATGGTCGACAGATTAATGACATTCTCCAGGCCTTCGGCGCCGCAGAAGCGCGCCTGGGCGAACGGCAGGTCAGCGGAGATGCACAGCACGGCGGTATTGGCCAGCTGGCTGGCTTCGGCGTTGAACTTGCGCACCGAGGTGGCGCAGGTCGGGGTATCGACGCTTGGGAAAATGTTCAGCACTTTGCGCTTGCCCGCCAGGCTGCTCAGGCTCACGTCGGCCAGGCCAGCACCGACCAGGGTGAACGCCGGCGCTTGCTGACCGACTTGCGGCAGTTGGCCATCGACGTCAACCGGGTTACCGCGCAGGGTTACTTGTGCCATGAAACAATCCTTCTCTTGATGGGTGAAAACACGCAGGAACGGTCATCCTACGCCAGTCGACGCGGCCCGCAAACGCTTATCTCGGCGCTGCCGGCCGCCTCCGGTCAGGCCTAGAAATCCCGCTTGTAGAACAGGTCCAGAGAACTGGCCAGGCCGCTCGCCGCCTCCAGGTACAGGCGGCGGGTCAGGGCATAACGCAGCGCCACGGTATTGACCGGCTCGAACACGCCGACCCCGTAACGCAGGCTCAGGCGCTCGGACAGGTTGCCGCTGGCCACCACGCTGGTGCTACGGCCGCTGCCGTCGGTGTCCAGCTGGAAGTCCTGAATGCCCAGGCTTTGCGCCACCGAGCCGGTGACTCCGGAACTGCCCGCGACGCCGAGTGCCAGCGCGGCCTGGGCAAGCATGTTGTTGTCCTCGCTGCCGGTCGACAGCGGCCGGCCCAGTACCAGATAGGACAGCGCCTGTTCCTGGCTCATGGCCGGCTCGGAGAACACCTCGGTGCGCGGCTGGTCGGCACTGCCGGTCAGGCGCAGCCCGGCCACCACGTCGTCGACCTTGCGGATCGCCTCGATGTCCAGGAAGGGTTGATCGATGGGCCCGGCGAACAGCAGGCGCGCACGGCGGATGGTCAGGCGCTGGCCATAGCCGCGGAAGTTGCCCTTGTTGAGGTTCAGCTCGCCGCGGGTATCCAGGTCATCGCCGATATGAACGCGGCCTGCCAGCTCGGCATTGAGCCCGAAGCCGCTGAAGGTCAGCTTGTCGCTGCCCACCTCCACATCGATATCCATGCTGATCGCCACCGGCTGCTGCTCGCGGGCCTCGGCACCGACGATCACCGCGTCGTCGGAGACTCTGACGGTGGACGGCGGCAACTCGCGAACGACGATCTTGCCGCGGGGAATCGACACCTTGCCACTGACCGACAGCTGATCATCGGCCAGGCGCACCTGCATGTCCGGCTCGACCTCCAGGTCGGCATAGGGCTCGACGGTCACCGGCAGGCGATTGCCCCGCACGTTCAGGTTGCCGCTGAGCGGGCCGCCCCAGGCCAGCGCGCCGTCGAGCGTGCCCTGCCCTCGCTCGCCGCTGCGCCAGCCACCGTCGAGCTGCAGGCTTTCGCCGGCGATCAGCACACGAACGTCCAGGTCCTCGAAACGGGTGGGCAGTTCGCCACCGGAGAGTTCGCCGCCGCTGAGCGCCAGCTGGCCGTTGACCAACGGCTTGAGCAGATCACCGGACAGCGTGCCGCTACCGTTCAGTTGCCCGGCCAGGCGCTCGACCATGGGCACGAACGGCCGGGCAATGGCCAGGTCGAGGCCGCCCAGGCGAAACTGGCCGGACAAGGGCTTGTTCGCCGGGCGCGGGTCGAGCTGCGCCTGTACCGACAATTCGCCGATGCGTGGGCCGCGCAGGTTCAGCTCAGTGTCGATGCGTTGCGGGCGCAGCTCGCTGCTCAGGCGCAAGCTGTCGTAGGTGAAATCCACCCATCGATCCTGGTCGCGCACGCGCCAGGTGCCGCTGCCGGCATCCACCACCACGCGCCCGCTGGGGCCTGCGGCCGGCAGATCCAGATGCACGTCGGCATCGAGGGTGCCCTGCCAGGCGAAATCATCCGGAAACCACGGCGCCAGGCTGTCGAGCGGAAAGTCGGCGAGGCGATAACGGATCTTCGGTTCCGGCTGCAGGCGCTGCTGTTCGCCGCACAGGCTGGCCGCGCCGGAGCGCAGGCAGTGGGCGCCGAGGTCGATCTCGCCGCTGGCCAGGCGCACCAGCGAGGCCGGTGCCTGCAGCCGCCAGTTCTGCCCGCCGGCCTGTATCTCGACGCGACTCAGGCGACCGCGCCAGTTGCCCTGCTCCAGGGTGCCATCGAGCGCCAGGCTGGTCTGCAATTGCGGCCCTTGCAGGCTGAGGTCCACCTGTTGCTGAAGCGAGTTGCCGGTGCCATTGACCGTCAGGTTGCCGAGCTGGCTGTCGCCGCTGGCGATACCCTGGCCGCGCAACTGCACCCTGGCCTGGCCGTTGCCGTCCAGCGTGGCATCCAGGCCCAGCTGACGCAGGCGCATTGCCTCGAATGCCAGGCCCTGGCCATCGAGGCTGAAGGTACCTTGCGGGGCTTGCAGGCTGCCGGCCAGGTTCAATCGCCCGGCGGCCTGCCCCTGCAGCCCCGGCCACAACTGACCGAGCCGATCGAGAGCGATGCGCACCTGGCCCTGCAGGCGCTGATCCAGCTGGCCGCTGCCGTCGATACGGTTGTCGCCCAGACGCATGTTCAATGCGCTTACATCCCAACGCTCACCGGCACCTGCGACCTTGGCCTGCAGCTGCGTTGGCTGGCCACGCAGACGGCCTTGCAGATCGAGGTCGCCGGTCAACTCCAGGCGCCCGTCGAGTAATTGCCCTTGAGTGCGCAGCGGACCCGCGATGCGCCCGGGCAACTGGGCGACCCAGTAAGCGGGGTCGAAGTCGCTGACCTGCAGTTGGGCATCCCAGCGCACCGCCTCGGCGAAGCCGACGCTGAGCTGGCCCTCGATCTTGCCTTGCCCGGCACGCACCTGCAGCTGGGGCAGGTGGATCTGCTGCAGGTCGCCGCTGAGCGGCGTCTGTATGGTGAACGCACCGGCCGGGCCGTCGAGCGCGGCGGACAGGTTGCCCAGGTAATTGCCATTGTCGTAGGCGAGATCACCGGTGAGCGTCTTGACGGTGACCGGGGGGGCTTCCTGCAACGGATACAGACGCAGCCAGGGGAAATCCTGCCAGTCGACATGGGTGTCGGCGCTAAAGCCGTCCTGCCAGTCCAGGCGACCGTTAACCGCCAGGTACTGGCTTGCGGCGGCTGCCAGGCGCAGCGTTTCGATATCCGCGCCGGCCGCATCGACACGGCCCCGCAGCGCTAGGGCAACCGGGCCCCCTTCGGCGGGCAGCGTGGCCGTGCCGTCGATGCCGTAACCGTCGTGGAGATTGCCGGCGGCCTTGAGGGTGACAGCGTTCAGTCGCAGGGTATCGGGCAGCGATGCCTCGGCCTTGAAGCCGTCGGCGCTAAGCGTCAGCGTTGCCGGGATATGCTCGACCAGCGGCTGCACCTCGCCACTCAGGCGCCCGGCCAGATAACCGCTGCTGTCGACTACCAGGGCCAGGCGCTGGCGCAGATTGCCTTCGACCTGCAGCGTCAGGTTCCAGGGCTGCTCATCGGGCGACGGCAGTACGGCGCTGCCCTGCAGCTGCAGCGGCCATTCACCGCTGGGCCGAACATGGCCCTGCAGGTCGACGACCAGGTCGTCACGCTGCACATGCAGCCGACGGATATTCAACCCCTCGTGTGCCCAGTCCGCGGCCAGTTCGAGCCCCTGCAGCTGGTCATCACCGTTGAACTGCAGGTTGCCGATCCACACCTCGCCGACCTGCAGCGCCACCGGCAGCTCCAGCTGCGGCAGGCTGAAGGGTTCGTCGCTTGGCGCCTCCTCGCCCGGCGCGAAATTCAGCTCGATGCGCTCAGTGCGCAGGGTGTCGATGCACAAGGTCAAACGCAGCAGGCACGCCGGCGACCAGTCGAACCGCGGCTGGGCCACCAATACCTGGTCGTCGCCCTGCTGCCAGCGCAGCTGCGCAGCGCTCCAGCGCCCGCCCAACCGTCCTTCGAAGCCCTCCACCTGCAGCCCGGGCACCAGGCCGAGGGCCCAGCGGCTGCCGGACGCCGACGCCAACATCCATACCAACAGCACCAGCAGCAGCGTCAGCACCCCGGCCAGGCTCAGGCCGGCATACTTGAACGCCCGCCTCACAGTTCCGGCCCCATGGAAAAGTGCAGGCGCACACCGCCTTCGTCATCCAGCGGATGCGCCAGGTCCAGGCGCAGCGGCCCCACCGGCGACACCCAGCGCACGCCGATGCCCACGGCGCTCTTGAGGGTCGGCATGTCCAGCGAATTGAAGGCGTTACCGGTGTCGTAGAAGGTCGCCACGCGCCACTTGTCGGCGACGCTGTACTGGTACTCGGCGCTGGCGGCGAGCATGTAGCGCGCGCCGATCTTGTCGCCCTGGTTGTTCACCGGCGACAGGCTCTGGTAGTCGTAGCCGCGCACGCTCTGGTCGCCACCGGCGAAGAAGCGCAGCGACGGCGGCACCGATGAATTGAAGCCCTTGGACTCGGTACCGCCGAACTGGGCACGACCGAGAAATCGATGGTTCTGCCAGAGCGTGGTGAGGCCCTTGACCAGCACGTTGCCGTGTACCACGTCGGAGTCGGACAGCAGCCCTTCCTTGGCCACCGAGGCGTCGAATTGCAGGCGATAGCCATCGTTGGGATCGATGCGGCTGTCGCTGTGCAGGTAGGAATAGCTGATGCCGGGCATCAGCAGGGTGCTGAGTCCCGAGTCATCGCCAAGGCGGTATTCCTCGCGCTGCCATTTCAGGGAAATCACCCGCTGCCAGCCGCTGTCGAGCTGGCTGTGCCATTCCGGGCCGACGGTCAGCAGGCGGCTGAGGCTGTCGGTATTGGCCAGCTCCTCGTACTGGTAGCCGCCGGCGATGCGCAGCTTGTCGGTTATCGGTGGGTTGCCGGGTATGTCATACCACAGGCCGACGTTCTGCCGCGGCGCCGACAGCTCCATTTCCGCGCCATAGCTGTGCCCCTGCGGGTTGGCCCAGTGCCGCTCCCACTGGATGCGCCCGCGCGGGCCGACGTCGGTGGAAAACCCCAGGCCCAGGCCCATGGTGCGCGGCAAGCGGGTCTGCAGGTGCACGTTGACGGGAATCACCTGCTGCTCGGCCACCGTGGGGCTGGCATCGACCCGCACCGATTCGAAGTAGCCGCTCGAACGCAGCGCCTGGTAGAGCTCGGCGATGCGCTCCGAGTCATAGGGCGTGTCCGCCGGGAACGGCACCATGCGCTGCAGCAGTTCGTCATCGAAGGGCATGTCGCCTTCGAAGCTGACGTGGCCCAGGCTGTAGCGCGGGCCGCTGTCGTAGACCAGCTCGATATCGGCCAGGCCGGCCTGGGGATCGATACGCAGGCTCTGCTGGGTAAAGCGCCCGCGAAAGAAGCCATAGCGCGACGCCTGGTTCTGGATATGCCGTTTGGCCGCCTCGTAGCGGCCATGATTGAGCCGCGCGCCCTGAGTCAGCTGGGCGTTCTTGGGCAATTGAAAGGCGCGCATTTGCGACGCCGGCCCATCGACCCTGACGGTGACCTTGCCAATGCGCACCGGTTCGCCGGGCACGATCCGTACATTCAGGCGTGGCGGCGTCTGCTCGACCACTTCGCTGCTGATCTGCGCCTGGTAATAACCCAGTGCCTGGGCGGCTTTTTCGGCCTGGCCCTCGACCACCCGCCGTAGCCGCTGCAGCGCCTCGACATCGCGCTCGCCGAGATTGCCGATGTAGCCTTCGACATTGCTCTTCAGGGCATTGTTGGCTGGCTGTACGCTGACCACCAGACGAGCGTCTTCAGCAAGCAGCGCAGCACTGAACAGCATGAGCGCGCATCCCGCGCCGAGTGTCGAAATTACTCTCATACCGGGATGCTATCACGGCAAACGCGCTATTCCAGTGCACTTATGAATGGAAACGAATTTCCACTGCGCTGGCCGCCTGCCGAGCTGATCGGCTAGCATCGCAGTTTTACTGCCCGCTACGTTCAGGATCGCCACATGAAACTCGTTTCCTTCAACATCAACGGCTTGCGTGCCCGCCCGCATCAACTCGCGGCGCTGATCGAGAAGCACCAGCCGGACGTGATCGGCCTGCAGGAAACCAAGGTCAGCGACGAGCAGTTCCCCGAGGCGGAAATCCGTGAGCTGGGCTACCACGTCCATTACCACGGCCAGAAAGGCCACTACGGTGTCGCACTGCTGTCGCGCCAGGCGCCATTGGAGATCACCAAGGGTTTTCCGGACGACGGCGAGGACTCCCAGCGGCGCTTTATCTATGGCACCTATGCGGACGCCAACGGCAATCCCGTCACGGTGATGAATGGCTACTTTCCCCAGGGCGAGAGCCGCGACCATCCCACCAAGTTTCCCGCCAAGCAGCGCTTCTACGCGGATCTGCAGGCGCTGCTGGCAAGCCGCTTCGCCCATGACCAGCCACTGATCGTCATGGGCGATATCAACATTTCTCCCGAGGACTGCGACATCGGCATCGGCGAGGTCAATCGCAAGCGCTGGCTGAAAACCGGCAAATGCAGCTTCCTGCCGGAGGAGCGCGAGTGGCTGGCAGCGCTGAAGAACTGGGGCCTGGTCGACAGCTTCCGCCAACTGCACCCCGAGGTCGATGACCGCTTCAGCTGGTTCGACTACCGCAGCCGCGGCTTCGAGGACGAGCCCAAGCGTGGCCTGCGCATCGACGTGATCCTGGCCTCGCGCGCCTTGCAGGAGCGCCTCGAGGACGCAGGTATCGACTACGAGCTGCGCGGCATGGAGAAACCGTCGGACCACGCACCGATCTGGCTGCAACTCGGTTGCTGACCGTCATCGTGTAGTCATTTTTCTGTCTTATCGTCGCAGCACTTCAACCGCCCCTTGCAAGGTGATTGCCGCATGCTGCGCACCTCAACCCGTTGTGACCATGAGACCTGGAGCCGAACGGCGACCTTCCTGCTGCTCGGTTTCGTCTTCTACCTGAGCCCCTGGACGGCCTTCGCCGCCCTGCCCCTGCCGGCTGATGACCGGCCGGTGCTGCGCATTCAGGGCTCGAACACCATCGGCGCCAGTCTCGGCCCGGCCCTGGTCAAGGGCCTGATGCAGGAGCAAGGGCTCAACGACATTCGCACCAGGGTCACCCAGGAAAACGAGCAGGCGGTCAGCGCGCTGAATGGCGCGGGCCGCAAGATTACCGTGACCATCGCCGCCCACGGGTCGGGAACCGGCTTCACCGCCATCGGCCAGGGCAGCGCCGAACTCGCCGCCTCTTCGCGCCCCATCAAGGACAGCGAAAGCGCCAGCCTGTCGTCGCTCGGCAATATGAAGAGCCAGGACGCCGAACAGGTCATCGCCATCGACGGGCTGGCCATCGTGTTACACCCTAGCAACCCCATCGACGTACTCAGCACCCAGCAGTTGGCGCAGATCTTCTCCGGGGAGGTCAGCGATTGGTCGCAGCTTGGCGGCCGCGCCGGCGCCATCAACCTGTACGCCCGGGACGACAACTCCGGCACCTTCGACACCTTCAAGGAACTGGTACTGGGCGCCAACGGCAAGCAATTGTCGGCCAAGGCCAAGCGCTTCGAGTCCAGCGAACAGCTGTCCGACTCGGTGGCCCGCGATCCCAACGGCATCGGTTTCATCGGCCTGCCCTACGTGCGCAAGGCCAAGGCGGTGGCCATTGCCGCTGGTGATTCGCAGCCGATGGCACCGAGCGTGACGCTGATCGCCACCGAGGATTACCCGCTGTCGCGCCGCCTGTTCCTGTACGGGCCGCCGAAGCGCAGCAATCCCTGGGCCGAAGCCCTGCTGCAATTCGCCCAGAGCCCCAGGGGCCAGGCAATCGTCGCGCAGAACGGTTTCATCGCGCAGACCGTCGAAGCGGTGAAAATCGAGGCCACTGCGGATATGCCGCCGGCCTATCAGGAACTGGCCCGCAATGCCCAGCGCCTGTCGGTGAACTTTCGTTTCCAGGAAGGCAGCGCCAGCCTGGACAACAAGGCGCAGCAGGACCTGCGCCGCGTGCTCGACTACCTGCGCCAGCACGACAAGCTGCAGAACAGGGTGGTGCTGGTCGGCTTTGGCGATCCCAAGGCGGTCTCCGCCCGTGCCGAGCTGCTTTCCAAGTTGCGCGCCATGGCGGTACGCCGCGAACTGGCTCGCGAAGGTGTGGTGATGCGTGAGGTCACCGGCCTGGGTGACGACCTGCCGGTCGCCGACAACGAAGGCGACAGCGGCAGGATCAAGAATCGCCGCGTGGAGGTCTGGGTTTACTGATTTTTCCAGGCGCGGCAGGTACTTGCCGAACCGCCCGATTCATCCTAGCCTTATGAACATGTGACGCCGGGCCCCTCTGGCGATGAGTCCCCTCATCGTGATGTCGGAGTCACTAAGTTGAATCTCAACTTAGGCATCGACAGGGAGGGCCCATGACAGCTCTACATGCCTTTATGCTCACGCCGTTTCTCGGCACCCCGTACTATTTCTGGCTGGCCTTCATCGTCATCGTCATCGCGCTGCTGGTCTTCGATCTCGGCGTGCTGCACCGCGACCAACACGAAATCGAAATGCGCGAGAGCCTGCTGCTCTACTCGGGCTACTTCAGCGTGGGCGTCGCCTTTGGTGGCTGGGTGTGGTGGGAACTGGGCGCCACCAAGGCGCTGGAGTTCTACACGGGCTTTCTGGTCGAACAGTCGCTGTCGATGGACAACGTCTTCGTGATGGCGATGATCCTCGGCTTCTTCGGCATCCCGCGCAAATACCAGCACCGCGTCTTGTTCTGGGGGATCATCGGCGTGGTCGTGCTGCGCGCCATCATGATCGGCCTGGGCACCGCCCTGGTGCAGGAGTTCGACTGGATCCTCTACGTGTTCGGCGCGTTCCTGCTGTTCACCGGCATCAAGATGCTGTTCAGCAAGGATCATGACGAGCACCCGGACCTGTCGCAGAACAAGCTGCTGATCTTCCTGCGCAAGCACATCCGGGTCACCGATGACCTGCACGGCGGCAAATTCCTGGTACGCCAGAAGGACCCGGCCAGCGGCAAGATGCTGCTGTTCGCCACCCCGCTGCTGCTGGCCCTGGTGCTGATCGAACTGGCGGACCTGGTATTCGCGGTGGACAGCGTGCCAGCGGTATTCGCCATAACCCAGGATCCGTTCATCGCCTACACCTCGAACATCTTCGCGATCCTCGGCCTGCGCGCCCTGTACTTCGCCCTGGCTGCGCTGATGCACCGCTTCGTGTACCTCAAGTACGCACTGGCCATCGTGCTGATGTTCATCGGCTGCAAGATTTTCCTGCACGGCTTCATCAAGGTGCCCGCCCTGCTGTCGCTCGGCGTTACCATGGGCGTACTGGCCGGCGGCGTGATCCTGTCGTTGCTGAAAACCCGTGACAAGAAACCTGCCGAGACGACGTGAGCGAACGAGACGTGCTGCTTGAACGCATGGACCGACCCGACGGGGCACGCTGGTGCGTGCGCCTGGGCAAGCGCACGCTGATGTTCGACGATGAGGGCGCCGCGCGGGCCTTCGCGGCCCAGTTGCACATGCGCCTGAACGGCGAGAAGCTGAGCCTGGTGCCGGGCACTGACAAGGAGCCGGGCAGCTAGGGTCTGTGCAGGTACTTGCCCAACTCGTACTTGCCGATGGCCGCACGGTGCACTTCATCCGGGCCATCGGCCAGGCGCAGGGTGCGCTGCATGGCGTACCAGTAGGCCAGGGGAAAATCGCCACTGACCCCTGCCCCGCCATGCATCTGGATGGCACGATCGATGACCTTCAAGGCCACGTTGGGCGCCACCACCTTGATCTGTGCGATCTCGCTGGCCGCTACCTTGTTGCCGACCGTATCCATCATGTACGCCGCATTGAGGGTGAGCAGGCGCGCCATGTTGATTTCCATGCGTGACTCGGCGATCAGGTCGATGTTGCCGCCCAGGCGCGCCAGCGGCTTGCCGAACGCGGTACGCCCAATGGCGCGTTCGCACATCAGTTTCAGGGCCCGCTCCGCCATGCCTATGGAGCGCATGCAGTGGTGGATGCGCCCAGGACCGAGGCGCCCCTGGGCAATCTCGAAACCGCGGCCCTCGCCGAGCAGCACGTTCTGGTACGGCACGCGAACATCGTCGAACAGCACTTCGGCGTGGCCGTGGGGCGCGTCGTCATAACCGAACACCGGCAACGGGCGAAGTACTTTCACCCCAGGGGTGTCCATGGGTACCAGGATCATCGAGTGCTGCTGGTGACGCGGGCCATCCGGGTTGGTCAGGCCCATGAAGATCATGATCTTGCAGCGTGGGTCACAGGCGCCCGAGGTCCACCACTTACGGCCATTGATCACCCAATGCTCGCCATCACGAACGGCCGTGGCCTGCATATTGGTGGCGTCCGAAGAGGCAACCTGCGGCTCGGTCATGGCAAAGGCCGAACGAATCTCGCCGCTGAGCAGCGGCTCGAGCCACTGGTGTTTCTGCGCCTCGCTGCCGTAGCGCACCAGCACCTCCATGTTGCCGGTGTCGGGCGCCGCGCAATTGAACGGCTCGGGGCCGATCAGCGAGCTGCCCATGATCTCGGCCAGCGGCGCGTACTCGGTGTTGGTGAGCCCGGCGCCCAGTTCGGAATCGGGCAGGAACAGGTTCCACAGGCCTTCGCCCTTGGCGCGGTCCTTGAGCTGCTCGATGATCGCCGTCGGCTGCCAGCGATCACCTTCGGCGACCTGGCGCTCGAACTCGGCCTCGGCTGGATAGACATGATCCTGCATGAACGCGCTGACGCGCTCGCGCAACTGCTGAACCTTGGGGGAATAGGCGAAATCCACGGCGCACCTCGGCTGCATTTCTGTGTGCGGAGGATGCTAGTGGACGGCGGGTCATTTATCGACGCTATTTTCAGCGTGTATAAACATTCATCACCGATATAAGATCGGCGCACAAGAACAACGCACGGAGTCGCTCAGGCATGAACCTGAACAAGGTGGATCTCAATCTTTTCGTGGTCTTCGACGCCATTTACACCGAAGCCAACCTCACCCGCGCCGGGCAGATCGTCGGCATTACCCAGCCCGCGGTATCCAATGCCCTGGCCCGTCTGCGCGAGACCTTCAACGACCCGTTGTTCGTGCGCACCGCCCAGGGCATGGTGCCCACGCCCATGGCGCAGAACATCATCACCCCGGTGCGCAACGCCTTGCAGCAGTTGCGCATCTCGGTACAGGAAAGCCGCACCTTCAACCCGGCGCAGGCGACCAAGAGCTTTCGCATCAGCATGACCGACCTGACCGAAGCGGTGGTGCTGCCGCCGCTGTTCCAGCGCCTGCGCCGCCAGGCACCAAGCGTGACCATCGAAAGCATGCTGGTTCGCCGTCGCGAAACCACCAAGGAACTGGCCGCCGGCCGGCTGGATTTCGCCGTGGACGCACCACTGAACATCGACCCGCAGGTGCGCCACGTCAAACTGATGGAAGATCGCTATGTCTGCGCCATGCGCCACGGGCATCCACTGGCCAAGGAAAAGCTCAGCCTGGAGGCCTATCTGTCACTGACCCATATCCAGATATCCAGCCGCCGCAGCGGCCTGGGCTATGTCGACCTGGCACTCGGAAAGATGGGTATTCAGCGACGTATCGCCCTGCGTTCGCAGCATTACCTGATGGCCTGCCGGGTGATGCGCGACACCGACATGGCGATCACCGTACCGGAGCGCTTTGCCCGCGACAACGACCTGCATTTCAGCGAACTGCCAGTGGCCGGCATCCCCTCGCTGGAAACCCACCTGTACTGGCACGACAGTACTGACCAGGATCCCGCCAACCGCTGGATGCGTGAACAGATCATCGAGATCTGCCAGCGCATCACCGCCGAAGAACGCAAAGCGGCAGTCAGCGTCGGCGCCTGAGGTCAGCTGGACCAAGTTCAACTGGAATAGTCCAGCACCGTCCAGATTCGCGTCAGGCCCTCGCCGATCACGCAATTCGATGCGCCCAGCTGCTTGTTGTCGTGCAGGGTCATGCGTGTGGTCACGCCATCGGCGGCGTCCTGACGCTCGACCAGCCACTGCAGCTTGCCGCAATTTGGCGTGTCGATCACGTAGCTGGCGGCCACGGGAGCATCGTTGCTGGCCAGCTTGATGGCATCGACCACCACACCGTGCTCTTCAACACGCTTGCCATCGGAAACCAGCACAGCCCAGGCCTGGCTGTCTTCGATGACCAGGTAATTGGCATTGACCTTGGGTTGCTCGACCTGGGGTTGCACGCAACCGGTCAGCGTTACCAACAGCACAATTGTCATGAGTATCTGGTGCATTACAGGGAGTCCTCGGCATTGATGAGCAGCGCCACGCAGCGCCGCCGCACATGGGAGTCGACAAGCGTCGAGACTCACTATTACCGAATACTGTTTATTTGTACAGTACTTTTGAATTACCCTAGCAGCCGTCACCACATGATCACGGGCTCGGAACATTCCAGCCGAGATCAGGCCTATAGCGGGAGCCTAACGATGCTGGACGTATTGCAACTCAAACACACGGTCAATCGGATGCCGCTGGACAAGGTGCGCCTCATCGTCGAGGAACTGCATCTGGAGGGGATCGTTACCGAAGGTAAAACGCCGTTCAATCGCCTGCACTTCAATACCTGCTTTGCCGAGATCGAAGCGCTGCTGCAACGGGCTGGCTATCACCGTCAGCTGGATGTGGTGGGCTACCAGGGATTGGCCTACGCGATGTTCGATCCCAATCGCTGGGAGGCTGTGGAAGTGCTGCGCTGGCTCAGGGACTATGTCGAGGAAGCCCGGGCCTGCCCTGCCTCATAAAGAAGCACACGACAAGGTGCGTTGCCCGCCAGTGGTTCAGATCCTGCAAATAAACAGCGCTTAGTACCGCCAAGTAGCCGCAGGGCGTTTGGCGCGATGTTTGCTTCAAGAAAATGAACGACACCTTGCGCCGCTCTTATGGGAAGCCAGGTAACGGACACGGCATCTGCCAGATCACCTTCCCCCATCGGGTGCTCTGGTAGGTGCCGTTCTTATTTGCCCCCAGCCTTTCTGAGGGCAAAGAAAAACCCGGCCTAGGCCGGGTTTTTCGTGACGCCTGAGCCTATTACTGGGCTTGGGCTTCGACTTCGGCTTCAACGCGACGGTTGATAGCGCGGCCTTCTTCGGTGGCGTTGTCAGCAACCGGACGGGACTCGCCGTAACCAACGGAGTTGACGCGATCAGCGCCTACGCCGTACTGGTTGACCAGCACGTCACGAACAGCGTTTGCACGGCGCTCGGACAGCTTCTGGTTGTACGCGTCGGTACCGACGGAGTCAGTGTGACCTTCAACGGTGGTGCTGGTTTGCGGGTACTGGTTCATGAAGTCAGCCAGGTTCTTGATGTCACCGTAGCTTTCTTGCTTGACAGCAGCCTTGTCGAAGTCGAATTTCACGTCCAGTTCGACGCGAACGACTTGCGGAGCTTCTTCAACGACCGGAGCCGGTGCCGGAACTGGCTCTGGAGCCGGCTCGGTTACCTGAGCGACCTGACGGGTGCTACCGCCGAAGTTCAGACCGACACCCACGCCGGCTTGCCATTCGGTGTCACCCTTGTCGATGTTGTACAGGGCTTCAACGCCAGCACGAGCGTACAGCATCTCGGTGAAGTAGTACTTCGCGCCGCCGCCAACGATGGCCAGAGTGGAAGTGTCACGGCCGCTTCTGTTGGCGTCGCCGATGCTCTGGTGACCAACGCCGCCGGAGACATAAGGACGCAGACCTACACCCGGCTGGCCGAAGTGGTAGAGGGCTTTCAGATCAGTCAGGTTGCCCTTGATGTTCTTGCTGCCAGCAGCGCCTTCGCCACGCAGGTCGTGGTACTCGCCGTAGGACAGTGCCAGCTCGACATCGTCGGTCAGGTAGTAACCAACGCTTGCGCCGAACAGGTTGCCTTCGTCATGAGCGAAATCACGCTGAACGTCGGTGAAGTAGCGGTTGGCAAAGCCTTCCACCTCGACAGCGCCTTGGCCTTGAGCCAGCACGCCCATGGAGGTAGCGGCTACCAAGGAGCCAATGACTACGCCTAAGGTGTTTTTCAGTTTCATCCGTTAAATCCCCATCTATGAGTGATTGATCCGCATGCAGGTAGACATGCGAGTCTGCGGTAAGTTTAACAAAACTCACCTTTGCCAGTTAAAGCCTGCACCGAACTAACTTTCGGTAATACCTGCAAACTTTTCCCGCAATCGGTCCAACGCGCGCTTGTAGCGCATTTTGGTTGCACTGAGCCCCATGTGCATGATGTCGGCGATCTCCTGAAACTCCAGCTCTGCGACAAAACGCAGTACCAGGATCTCCCGGTCGATTGGGTTGACATGCACGAGCCAGCGATCCAATCCGCCTCGATCCTCTATCTTCGGCGCCTTTTCTTCCGACGCCTCTTCCAGAGGATCCAAACTCAGCGCATCCATCAAACGACGTTTGCGACGCTCCTTGCGGTACTGAGTGATGCATTCGTTGTAGGTAATGCTGTAGAGCCAGGTCTTGAACTTCGATTTACCCTCGAAGTTCTTCAGCCCATAAAGAACCTTGAGCATCACTTCCTGACAGACATCGTCGGCATCTCGATCGTTCCCTAAATATCGCGCGCATACATTGAACAGGGTGCGCTGGTAACGACGCATCAATTCTTCGTAAGCACGGGTGACATGGAACAGCTCGTCATGGGCACGCGCCACCAGCTCCTCGTCGGAGAGCTCGCGTGGGTCATAGCGCAGTGACGGTGATTGGGGTGCGTTCAAAGCAGGTCGGGCCAACGGTCAGGACGAAAACAGCCAGCGCCTGTTCGAACAGGCCGCTGGCTGGGCGCATAGGGTAGCAGAAATGCCCCTTAGCGGCTGCTTACCCGCTCCTCGAGCAGCACGCGATTGGCGAGCGACACCAGCTCACCGGAGTCCGTCAGCACGGTGGTCTTGACCGTACCGATCTCCTCGATCTGTCCTTCGACGCCGCCCACCTCGATTGCCTGGCCGACCTGGTACAGCTCACGTACGTAAATGCCGGCCAGGATCTGGCTGGCCAGTTCGCGGCTGCCCAACCCCAGCGCCAGCGCCACCGCCAGGCCGACGGAAATCAGCACGATGGCGATGACGTTGTTGAGCAGGTCGGTCTTGACCTCCAGCTGACCGATGGCCACGGAGATGCTGATGATGATCACCAGGCCCTGGGCCAGTCGCGCCAGGCCATGGGCATACTCCAGACCGACACCTTCGGCGGCGCCACGCACCAGGCCGCTGAGCAGATGGGCGAGCAGCACACCGGCAAGCAGGATCAGCGCCGCACCGAATACCTTGGGCAGGTATAGCGCCAGTACGTCGAGGGTCGCGGAAACGCGCTCCAGGCCCAGCGACTCGGCAGCCGAGACCAGGAATATCAGCAGCACGAACCAGTAGACGATCTTGCCGATCAGGGTGGAAACCGGCACCTGGAAGCCCGCGCGACCCAGTATCTTGGTCAGGCCGGTGCCGGCCATCAGGCGATCCAGGCCCAGCTTGCCGAGCAGCTTGGAGAGCAAGGTGTCGAGCAGCTTGGCTACGATGAAACCCAGCAGCACCAGCACCAGCGCCACGAACAGGTTGGGAATGAAGCTAGCGACTTTCGTCCACAGCGCCGTCATCGCGGCGACCAGGCTATGGGTCCAGGGATCGAGTTCCATTTCATTGAGCCTTATCGGAGGAACGAGCACAAGCACGGCGGCGGGACACCGGTGCGACATGGGAAGAGCCAGTGTTGAGGGCGATCATCAGGGCGCTGGCCCAGTGCCCCATCAGGCCGAACAGGTCGCCCGCGCCCACCTGGCGGTTGGCGGTTTTCAGCACCCGGTTCAAGCAGGCATCGTCGTCGCGCGCCGGCGAAGACGGGGTTTTCAACAGATCACGCAGAGATTCTTCGAATGGATCGTGCATGGCAGACCTCACAGAACGTCTCCGCTAGACGAAGCGGCTGCGCGGCGAGTCACATCACACCCAGCGCAGGCGGCGAAACAGCAGCCACTGGCCGAGGCCGATCAATACCATGAGCAGGCACGCGACCAGGAAGCCATAGGGGCTCTGCGCACCGGGAATACCGCCGACGTTGATGCCCAAAAGGCCGGTGACGAAACTCATGGGCAGGAAGATGCAGGTGATGATGCCGAAGCGGAACATGATGTGGTTCATGCGCACGTCGAGCCGGCGGTTCTCCGTTTCCAGCAGCAGGCCGATGCGCTCGCGCGTCAGTTCCAGCTCCTCGAGATAGCGCAGCAGGCGGTTGTTGAGCTCGTTCCAGTACAGGCTGTCTTCGTGGCTCAACCAGGGCAACTGGCTGCGGGTGAGCTGCGCGTAGATATCCCGTTGCGGCGACAGGAAGCGGCGCAGGCCCGCGGCGCGGCGACGGATATGCAGCAGCAGGCCGTGATCGGGCAAGCTGCGCTCGTTGCCATCGACCTGCTCTTCCTGCTCGTCGACCAGGTCGGAAAGCCCGGTCACCAGATCCTCGATCTTGTCGGTGAGGTAATCGCTGAGCTGCAGGATCAGCTCGGAAGGGTTTCTCGGCCCCTTACCTGCCTGCAGCCGTTCGATCAGGTCTTCGGTGGCCCGCAGCGGACGCAAGCGCAGCGAGATCACCCGCTGCGCGCCCGCGGAGATGCGCACCGAGACCATGTCCTCGGGCTCGGCCCCAGGGTTGAGATTGACGCCGCGCAGGAACAGCAGCAATTCGTCGTCCGGCAGCGGCAAGGCCCGCGGGCGGGTATTTTCCTCCAGCAGCAGGTCACAGGCGAACTCGCTCAGACCACTGTCGCGGCGCAGCCAGCTCTGGGTCTGCGGGTGGCTGCGATCCCAGTGCAGCCACAGGCTCTGCCCGTCCTCGAGCTGCAAGCCGTCGAGGTGCTCGCGGGCCACCGCCTGGGCGCCGCCCTTGCCGTCCAGCACGAAGCCGTGCACCAGGCCCCACTGCGCGTTGTCTTCCTCGTACATCCCTACCTCTGATGGTTGCTGGCCGCGCAGACTGCTGCGCGCGGCTTACTCGGTTTGCAGCGCCTGCGGCGAAACGATGATGCCGTTGTTGTCGGCATACAGGTATTCGCCGGGGCGGAAGCTGACGCCGCCAAAGCTGACCACCACGTTGAGGTCGCCCAGGCCGCGTTTCTCGGTTTTCATCGGATGGCTGCCCAGTGCCTGTACACCCAGGTGGGTCTGCGCCAGCACGTCGACGTCACGCACGCAGCCGTAGATCACCATGCCTTCCCAGCCGTTGCTCGCCGCCTTCTCGGCGATCATGTCGCCCAGTAGCGCGCAGCGCAGCGAGGCGCCGCCATCGACCACCAGCACCTTGCCGGCACCGGGCTGCTCGGCCTGGGACTTGACCAGGGAGTTGTCCTCGAAGCATTTGACGGTGACGATCTGCCCGCCGAACGAGTCGCGGCCGCCGAAGTTGCTGAACATCGGCTCCACGACGCTGACCAGTTCCGGGTTGGCGTCACACAGATCGGGCGTGCTGTAGTGCATGGCGAAGCTCCTGATGGGCGTGCGAAGCCTGCAGCATAGCCTTATCCACTACGCCTCGAACACTCTCGGCGCGCTATCCTGGCGGCATCACGGCGCAACAGCGATAGCCGCCCCATCCTGCTCGTCCGCCCCATGGCGCGGGAGCTGGCGCTCGCCGGCTAGCCAGCGGCGTACCAATGGCCACACTTCGGCCTGGGCCGGCTTGCTGACCAGCATCTGCACGTGATCGTACTCATGCGCGAAGCCCTGCCCGCGCCCCAGATTGACGAACCGGCGATCAGCCGAGGCGAATTGCCCGAACAAGGCGCGACAGGCCTCGGGCGGGCACTGCCGATCTCCGTCGCTGGCCACCGCCAACAGCGGCACCCTGACCTGCTGCAACCCGGCCCACCAGTCGCGCTCGGCGTCGCCGAAGCGCCCGAACAGGCGGTGCCAGCGCAGGGTTTCCAGGGCAATGCCGACCGGCTCGTCCTCCGGACCGCGCTTGAGCCGCGCCCCCGAGAGCACCGTGAATCGCTTGAGCGCAAGGCGCGCGATCCACTCGATGGGCGGCACCTTGAGCCCCCAGTAGCGGCGGCTGACCTCGGCCCCGAATAGCACCAGGCTGGCGACACCGGCCTGCGGCAGGTAACCGCCGCCCAGCGCCGCCGCCAGGGTCAGGCCGCCCAGCGAGTGGCCGAGCCAGTGGATCGGCGCCGGATTCTGCTCGGCGACGAACGCGGCGATCGCCGGCAAATCGTAGCGGGCATAGTGCGCCACGCAATTATCCCGGTAAGCCAGGTTGCGCGGCGACAGGCCATGGCCGCGCATCTCGGCGATCCACACATCGAAACCGGCGCGCACCAGATAAGGCGCCAGGCCAATGCCGCCGGGCGAGTACCAGAAACGTCGATTGGTAAAACTGCCATGCAGCAGGATAACCGGCTCGCCGCGCGCCTGTTCCTGCCCCGCCAAACCCAGACGGGTGACGGCCAGCTCGACACTGAAGTCCGGACTGTTGCCCGGCTTGAGGCGGTAGACATCTTCACTCAGGTCACCCCGTAGCTCGGCACTCATCAGCGCTACGGGAAACAACACACTGCTGCTTTGCATCTTCTTCGCTCTGACACAATAGACTGCCCGCCGCAGGGATCGCCCGGTGGCAGACAGCAAATTTCAAAACCTGGTGACACGACCAGTACAGGGGCCCTCGGCTTGGCGCCCGCACAGCGGCACAAAAAACTTCCGGAAGAAGTTTTTGACATCGCTTGCGACGGCCCGAAGGGTGGCCGCCAGGGATGGCAGGCCACAAAAAAAGGGCAGGTAGAACCTGCCCTCGGGTCATCCTTGAAACCGCTTCGATCAGCTGGGCTGGGCTTCGGCGAGGAAGAACCAGGTTTCCAGCACCGAGTCCGGGTTCAGGGAGACGCTTTCGATACCCTGTTCCATCAGCCAGCGCGCCAGGTCCGGGTGATCCGATGGCCCCTGGCCGCAAATGCCGATGTACTTACCGGCCTTGTTGCAAGCCTGAATGGCGTTGGACAGCAGCTTCTTGACCGCCGGGTTACGCTCATCGAACAGGTGCGCGACGATCCCGGAGTCACGATCCAGGCCCAGGGTCAGCTGGGTCAGGTCGTTGGAGCCGATGGAGAAACCGTCGAAGTATTCGAGGAATTCCTCGGCCAGGATGGCGTTGGACGGCAGCTCGCACATCATGATGACCTTCAGGCCATCCTGACCGCGGGCCAGGCCGTTCTCGGCGAGCAGATCGACCACCTGCTTGGCTTCGCCCAGGGTGCGCACGAACGGTACCATGATCTCGACGTTGGTCAGGCCCATCTCGTTGCGGACCTTCTTCAGCGCCCGGCATTCGAGCTCGAAGCAGTCACGGAACGACTCGCTGATGTAGCGCGATGCGCCGCGGAAGCCCAGCATCGGGTTCTCTTCTTCGGGCTCGTACAGCTTGCCGCCGATCAGGTTGGCGTATTCGTTGGACTTGAAGTCGGACAGGCGCACGATGACCTTCTTTGGCCAGAACGCCGCCGCCAGGGTGCTGATGCCCTCCACCAACTTCTCGACGTAGAAGTTCACCGGGTCGGCGTAGCCGGCGATGCGCTTCTCGACGCTTTCCTGGATTTCCGGTGGCAGGCCGTCCATGTTCAGCAGCGCCTTGGGGTGCACGCCGATCATGCGGTTGATGATGAACTCCAGGCGCGCCAGGCCGATACCGGCGTTGGGCAACTGGGCGAAATCGAAGGCGCGGTCGGGGTTGCCGACGTTCATCATGATCTTGAACGGCAGTTCGGGCATGGCGTCGATGGAGTTCTGACGCACGTCGAAACCCAGCTCGCCCTCGAAGATAAAGCCGGTGTCGCCTTCGGCGCAGGAAACCGTCACGCCCTGGCCGTCACGCAGTGCATGGGTGGCGTTGCCGCAGCCGACCACCGCCGGAATACCCAGTTCACGGGCGATGATCGCCGCGTGGCAGGTACGCCCACCGCGATTGGTGACGATGGCGCTGGCGCGCTTCATCACCGGCTCCCAGTCCGGGTCGGTCATGTCGGAAACCAGCACGTCGCCCGGCTGGACCTTGTCCATTTCGGACACGTCGTTGATCACCCGCACCTTGCCGGCGCCGATCTTCTGGCCGATGGCGCGGCCTTCGACCAGCACCGTGCCTTTTTCCTTGAGCAGGTAGCGTTCCATCACGGTGGCGCTGGCACGGCTCTTCACGGTTTCCGGACGGGCCTGGACGATGTACAGCTTGCCGTCGTCACCGTCCTTGGCCCACTCGATGTCCATCGGGCGACCGTAGTGTTTCTCGATGATCATGGCCTGCTTGGCCAGCTCGCTGACCTCGGCGTCGGTCAGGCAGAAACGCGCGCGGTCGGCACGGTCGACATCCACCACCTTGACCGACTTGCCGGCCTTGGCTTCGTCGCCATAGACCATCTTGATCGCCTTGCTGCCCAGGTTGCGACGCAGGATCGCCGGACGACCAGCCTCCAGGGTCTGCTTGTGGACATAGAATTCGTCGGGGTTGACCGCCCCCTGCACCACGGTTTCACCCAGGCCGTAGGCACCGGTGATGAACACCACGTCGCGGAAGCCCGATTCGGTATCGAGGGTGAACATCACCCCGGCGGTGCCGGTTTCCGAACGCACCATGCGCTGCACGCCTGCGGACAGGGCGACCAGCTTGTGGTCGAAGCCCTGGTGCACGCGGTAGGCGATGGCGCGGTCGTTGAACAGCGAGGCGAAGACTTCCTTGGCGGCGCGGATGACGTTGTCGACGCCGCGGATGTTCAGGAAGGTTTCCTGCTGACCGGCAAAGGAGGCATCGGGCAGGTCTTCGGCGGTGGCCGAGGAGCGCACGGCCACGGCCATGTTGTCATTGCCACCCGCCATGGCGGCGAAGGCGGTGCGGATCTGCTCGTTGAGCGCGGCCGGGAACTCGGCTTCCATCACCCACTGGCGAATCTGCGCGCCGGTCTTGGCCAGGGCGTTGACGTCGTCGACGTCCAGGGCGTCCAGGGCCTCGTGGATCTGCGCATTGAGCCCACTCTGCTCGAGAAAGTCGCGATAGGCCTGGGCCGTCGTGGCGAAACCACCGGGAACCGAAACGCCAGCACCCGCCAGGTTGCTGATCATCTCGCCGAGGGAGGCGTTCTTGCCCCCTACATGCTCGACATCGTGATTGCCGAGCTTATCGAGGGAAACTACGTACTCTGCCAAGGTGATCTCTCCACTTCAGTGTTGGAAAAGCTCATGGGCTGGAAACGCCGTCGGCATGCGCCGGGTGGACAATGGCCTGGCCCTGGAAAATAAGTAACAATGCAAACCCATCAGGGCCGGCAGAAAAACCGACCTATCATAGCCAAGATTCGTTCCCAGCTTATAGGCCATTTGCGCAATGACACGAACCGCGTACTTCATCTCCGACGGCACCGGTATCACCGCGGAGGCATTGGGGCAAAGCCTGCTGGCCCAGTTCGACACCATCGGCTTCACCAAGCTCACCCGCCCCTACGTGGACAGCGTCGAAAAGGCGCGCGCCATGGTACAACAAATCAATAATGCCGCCGACAAGGATGGCGCCAATCCGATCATCTTCGCCACCATCGTCAACCAGGAAATCCACGACATCCTGGCCGAGTCCCGCGGCTTCATGATCGACATCTTCTCGACCTTCCTGGCCCCCCTCGAGCAGGAGCTCGCCTCCCATTCGTCGTACTCGGTGGGCAAGTCGCACTCGATCAGCGGCAACACCAACTACATGGAGCGCATCGAGGCGGTCAACTTCGCCCTCGACAACGACGACGGCGCGCGCACCCATTACTACGACAAGGCCGACCTGATCCTGGTCGGCGTCTCGCGTTGCGGCAAGACCCCGACCTGCCTGTACATGGCCATGCAGTACGGCATTCGCGCCGCCAACTACCCGCTTACCGAAGACGACATGGAGCGCCTGCAACTGCCGGCTTCGCTGAAGAAGTACCGCGAGAAGCTGTTCGGCCTGACCATCGACCCCGACCGCCTGGCGGCCATCCGCAACGAGCGCAAGCCAAACAGTCGCTACGCCAGCTATGCTCAGTGCGAGTTCGAGGTGCGCGAGGTGGAAAGCCTGTTCCGCCGCGAATCGATCGCCTTCATCGACTCCACCCACTTCTCGGTGGAAGAGATTTCCGCCAAGATCCTGGTGGAAAAAGGCGTCGAACGACGCTTCAAATAACCGCCCCCGTGAGGGATTCGCCATGACGCTGTCCGATGCCGTGCTGTTCGCCCCGCTCGCCTTTGTGATCGCATTGACGCCGGGTCCCAACAACTTCTGCGCGATGAACAACGGTATCCGCCATGGCATCGGCGCAGCCCTGCTGGCCACCACCGGGCGCGTGGCGGCGTTCGCCATCTTCCTGAGCATTTCCGCCGTGGGCCTGGGCGCCATGCTGCTGGCATCGGAAACCGCCTTCACGATGATCAAGTGGGTCGGCGCTTTGTACCTGCTGTATCTGGGTATCAGCGCCTGGCGTAGCCGGGAGTTCAGCGGCCTGGACCTCGACGGCGCAGTGCCGGCCGTGCAGCCACAACGGCAGGTGTCCCGTCTGATGCTGCAGGAGTTTCTGATCGGCATCAGCAATCCCAAGGCAATTCTTCTGTTCGCCGCGATCTTCCCGCAGTTCATCAAGCCCGGCGAGCCGGCAAGCGAACAGTTCATATACCTGGGCGCCACCTACCTGCTGGCCGAATACGCCGCCTCGCTGGTCTATGCCCTGTTCGGTCGGCAGATCCGCCGCTTCATCCGTACCCGCCAAGGCGCACAGCGGCTGAACCGCACCACCGGCGCCTTTTTTATGGGCGCAGGCGGTTTGCTACTCAGCACGACTCAGCACTGACGAGTTGCCGGTATCACGCTGGCACCCGTACCCAGCCTTCCATTAGGATGCGGGCACTGCGGCTCATTATCGCCTTGGTGACTACCCAGCGGTCGTCGACCTGCCCCGCTTCGGCGCCAACGCGCAAGGTGCCGGAGGGATGCCCGAAGCGCACCGCCTGGCGCTCGCCGCCGCCTGCTGCCAGATTGACCAGGGTGCCGGGCACCGCCGCCGCCGCGCCGATGGCCACCGCGCAGGTGCCCATCATGGCGTGGTGCAGCTTGCCCATGGACAGCGCGCGCACCAGCAGATCCACTTCGTCCGCATCGACCTGGTTGCCGCTCGATGCCCGGTAGCTTTTCGCTGGGCTGACGAAAGCGATCTTGGGCGTATGCTGGCGGGTCAGCGCCTCCTCGGCGCTCTTGATCAGCCCCATGCGCAACGCGCCGGCCACGCGAATCTGCTCGAAGCGCGCCAGTTGCGCCGGGTCCGAGTTGATGTCTTCGCGCAGCTCGGTGCCTTGATAACCGATGTCCGCGGCGTTGACGAAGATGGTTGGAATGCCCGCGCTGATCAGGGTCGCCTTCAAGGTGCCCCCCTCTACAACCTCGGCCGGTACGTCCAGCTCGTCCACCAGATTGCCCGTGGGAAACATCGAGCCGCCCTCCTCGCCCTCATCGGACGGATCGAGAAACTCCAGCACGATCTCCGCCGCCGGGAAGGTCACCCCATCGAGTTCGAAATCGCCGGTTTCCTGGACCTGGCCGTCCGTGATCGGCACCTGGGCGATGATGGTTTTCTGAATGTTGGCCTGCCAGATACGCACCCTGCAGGTGCCGTTCTCGGAAATGCGCGCAGCGTCCACCAGGCCGGCATGGATGGCAAAGGCACCGGCGGCGGCAGACAGGTTGCCGCAGTTGCCGCTCCAGTCGACAAAGGCCTTGTCGATGGAGACCTGGCCGTAGAGGTAGTCGACATCGTGATCAGGCCGGCTGCTTTTCGACAGGATCACGCATTTGGAGGTGCTCGACGTCGCCCCGCCCATGCCATCGATATGTGCCGAATAGGGGTCGGGGCTGCCGATCACCCGCATGAACAGCGTATCGCGGGCCTCGCCCGGCACCTGGCATTGTTCGGGCAGATCCTGCAGGCGAAAGAACACGCCCTTGCTGGTACCGCCACGCATATAGGTGGCGGGGATTTTCACTTGCGGCAGATAAGCCATGAGTGCAGTCCTGATAGGAAATGATGGTGCTGGTTTTTCCCGGTTTGCATCCGGGCGACGCGCTAATCGTAGGGTGGATCGGGGCGCGTAGCTGGCGCTTTTCCCATCCACCGTGGCGGGTTCCACGGTGGATCGATGAGGCGTGATCCACCCTACGCGATCACGCCACCGCGCCTTCGAGGAAGTCCTTGGCGAAGCGCTGCAGCACGCCACCGGCCTTGTACACACTGACATCGGCCGCCGTGTCCAGCCGGCAGGTCACCGGTACCCGCACCACCTCGCCGTTGCGCCTGTTGACCACCAGGGTCAGCTCGCCGCGTGCCGTGATATCGCCCTGGATATCGTAGGTCTCGGTACCGTCCAGGCCCAGGGTCAGGCGCGTGGTGCCCGGCTTGAACTCCACCGGCAGCACGCCCATGCCCACCAGATTGGTACGGTGGATGCGCTCGAAGCCCTCGGCGACGATCACTTCCACCCCGGCCAGGCGCACGCCCTTGGCCGCCCAATCGCGAGACGAGCCCTGCCCGTAGTCGGCGCCCGCCACGATGATCAGGTTCTGCTTGCGGTTCATGTAGGTCTCGATGGCTTCCCACATGCGTATCACCTCTCCCTCCGGCTCGACGCGAGCCAGCGAGCCCTTCTTCACCTGCCCGTCGATCACGACCATCTCGTTGACCAGCTGCGGGTTGGCGAAGGTGGCGCGCTGGGCGGTCAAATGGTCACCCCGATGCGTCGCGTAGGAATTGAAGTCCTCCTCCGGCAAGCCCATTTTCGCCAGGTACTCACCGGCGGCCGAGTCCGCCAGGATGGCGTTGGACGGCGACAGGTGATCGGTGGTGATGTTGTCCGGCAGTATCGCCAACGGGCGCATGCCCTTGAGCGTGCGGTCACTGGCCAGCGCGCCCTCCCAGTACGGCGGGCGGCGGATATAGGTGCTCATCGGCCGCCAGTCGTACAGCGGGCTTTCCGCTTCCTGCACGCTGCCCAGGTCGAACATCGGGATATAGATCTGCTTGAACTGCTCGGGCTTCACCGAGGCAGCGACGATGGCGTCGATCTCCTCGTCGCTCGGCCACAGGTCCTTCAGCGTAACGGGGTTGCCAGACGAGTCATGGCCGAGCACATCCCGTTCGATATCGAAGCGCACGGTACCGGCGATGGCATAGGCCACCACCAGCGGCGGCGAGGCGAGGAAAGCCTGCTTGGCGTAGGGGTGAATGCGCCCATCGAAGTTGCGGTTGCCCGACAGCACGGCGGTGGCGTACAGATCACGGTCGATGATTTCCTTCTGGATCACCGGATCCAGGGCGCCGGACATGCCGTTGCAGGTAGTACAGGCATAGGCGACGATGCCGAAGCCAAGCTTTTCCAGTTCCGGCAGCAGACCGGCCTCTTCCAGATACAGCTTGGCGACCTTGGAGCCCGGCGCGAAGGAGGTTTTCACCCAGGGTTTGCGCAGCAGGCCCAAGGCATTGGCCTTTTTCGCCACCAGGCCAGCCGCGACCACGTTGCGCGGGTTGGAGGTGTTGGTGCAGCTGGTAATGGCGGCGATGATCACCGCGCCATCGGGCATCAGGCCCTGGGTTTCCTCGCCCCTGCCGGCCTGCAGCTTGGCTTCGTCGGCTATACCGCGCTCGGCCAGTGCCGAGGTCGGCAGGCGACGGTGCGGGTTGCTCGGCCCGGCCATGTTGCGGCCCACGCTGCCCAGGTCGAAACGCAGCACCCGCTCGTACTCGGCGGTTGTCAGCGCATCGCTCCACAGGCCAAGGGTCTTGGCGTAGTGCTCCACCAGGGCGACCTGCTCTGGTTCTCGACCGGTGAGCCGCAGATAATCGATGGTCTGGCCATCGATATAGAACATCGAAGCCGTCGCGCCATATTCCGGGCACATATTGGAAATGGTCGCACGGTCACCGATGGACAGACTGTCCGCCCCCTCGCCAAAGAACTCGACCCAGGCGCCCACCACCCGCTCCTTGCGCAGGAACTCGGTCAGTGCCAGGACGATATCGGTGGCGGTGATGCCCGGCTGGCGTTTTCCGGTCAGCTCGACACCGACGATATCCGGCAGGCGCATCATCGACGGGTGGCCGAGCATTACCGTCTCGGCCTCCAGGCCGCCGACGCCGATGGCGATCACGCCCAGGGCGTCGACGTGCGGGGTATGGGAATCGGTGCCGACGCAGGTATCCGGAAAGGCGATGCCGCCGCGCGTCTGGATCACCGGGCTCATCTTCTCCAGGTTGATCTGGTGCATGATGCCGTTGCCGGCGGGGATCACGTCGACGTTCTTGAACGCGGTCCTGGTCCAGTCGATGAAGTGAAAGCGGTCCTCGTTGCGGCGATCCTCGATGGCGCGGTTCTTCTCGAAGGCGTCCGGGTCGAAGCCCGCCGCTTCCACGGCCAGCGAATGGTCGACGATCAACTGGGTCGGCACCACCGGGTTGACCTTGGCCGGATCACCGCCCCTCTCGGCGATGGCGTCACGCAGGCCGGCCAGGTCGACCAGCGCGGTTTGGCCGAGAATGTCGTGGCAGACCACCCGCGCCGGGTACCAGGGGAAGTCCAGATCGCGTTTGCGATGGATCAGTTGCTCCAGCGAAGCGGTCAGATCCCGCGGGTCACAGCGGCGCACCAATTGCTCGGCGAGCACCCGCGAGGTGTAAGGGAGCCTCTCCCAGGCGCCGGCCTGGATCGCCTCGACGGCCTCGCGGGCATCGAAATAATCGAGGTCGGTGCCGGGCAGGCGCTTGCGGTATTGGCTGTTCACGGTGTGGTTCATGGCGTTTTCCATGATTAATTATTTGCGATCCTTGAGCGGCACGAACGTCAGGTCTTCAGGCCCGGTGTAGTTGGCGCTCGGGCGGATGATCTTGCCGTCGATGCGTTGCTCGATCACGTGCGCCGACCAGCCGGCGGTGCGGGCAATGACGAACAGCGGGGTGAACATGGCGGTCGGCACGCCCATCATGTGGTAGCTGACGGCACTGAACCAGTCGAGGTTGGGGAACATCTTCTTGATATCCCACATGACGGTTTCCAGGCGCTCGGCGATGTCGAACATCTTGTTGTTGCCCTGCTCGGCCGACAGCTCCCGCGCCACTTCCTTGATCACCTTGTTGCGCGGATCGCTGACGGTGTAAACCGGGTGGCCAAAGCCGATCACCACCTCCTTCTTCTCCACCCGCGCACGAATATCGGCCTCGGCCTCATCGGCGGTGTCGTAGCGTTTCTGGATCTCGAAGGCCACCTCGTTGGCGCCGCCGTGCTTGGGCCCGCGCAATGCGCCGATGCCACCGGCGATGGCGGAAAACAGGTCCGACCCGGTACCGGCGATTACCCGCGAGGTAAAGGTCGACGCATTGAATTCATGCTCGGCATACAGGTTCAGCGAGCTGTGCATGGCGCGCACCCAAGAATCGCGAGGCGCCTCGCCGTGCAACAGGTGCAGGAAATGCCCGCCGATGGAGTCGTCGTCGGTCTCCACCTCGATGCGCTTGCCGTTGTGGCTGAAGTGGTACCAATACAGCAGCATCGAGCCGAGCGAGGCCATCAGCTTGTCGGCGATATCTCGCGCGCCGGGGTGGTTGTGATCATCCTTTTCCGGCGACAGGCAACCGAGCACCGATACGCCGGTGCGCATCACATCCATCGGGTGGGCCGAAGGCGGCAGCTGCTCCAGCGCGACCTTGAGCGCTGCTGGCAAACCACGCAGCGCCTTGAGTTTGGCCTTGTAGGTCGCTAATTCGGCAACGGTCGGCAGTTTGCCGTGCACCAGCAGGTGGGCGATTTCCTCGAACTCGCAGGTGTTGGCAACATCGAGAATGTCGTAACCGCGGTAATGCAGGTCATTACCGGTGCGGCCCACGGTGCACAGGGCGGTGTTGCCGGCAGCGGTGCCGCTCAGGGCCACGGACTTCTTCGGCTTGAAACCCGCAACGGTGGTGTCGGTGGCGCTCATCAGTCTCTCCTTTCATCCGCAGGGGATGTCTTGTTGTTATGCACGGGCGCGGTGCGGCCCGCCAGGCGATCACTTCTTGGCGGCGAACAGCGCGTCGAGCTTCTGCTCGAAGGCGTGGTAGCCGATACGCTCATACAGCTCGCCACGGGTCTGCATCTGCTCGACCACGTCCTGCTGATGGCCATTCTGGCGAATCGAGGTGTAAACGCTTTCCGCCGCTTTGTTGGCCGCGCGGAACGCCGACAGCGGGTAGAGCTGGATGGCCACGCCCACCGACGCCAGTTCGTCGCGGGTGAACAGCGGCGTGGCGCCGAACTCGGTGATATTGGCCACGATTGGCACCTTGAGTGCCTCGACGAAGCGCTGGTAAGTCGGCAGATCAACGGCGGCCTCGGCGAAGATGCCATCCGCACCCGCCTCCACATAGCGCTGGCAACGCTCGATGGCGGCCTCCACACCCTCGGCCTGGATGGCATCGGTGCGCGCGATCAGAAAGAAGTCCGGGTCGGTCCTGGCATCAGCGGCGGCCTTGACGCGGTCGACCATCTCCTCGCAGGAGACGATTTCCTTGCCCGGGCGATGACCGCAGCGCTTGGCGCCCACCTGATCTTCGATATGCGCTGCCGCCGCACCGGCCTTGATCAGGCTCTTGATGGTGCGCTCGATGTTGAAGGCGCTGGGGCCGAAACCGGTGTCGATGTCCACCAGCAGCGGCAGGTCGCACACGTCGGTGATGCGGCGCACATCGATCAGTACGTCTTCCAGGGTGTTGATGCCAAGGTCCGGCAGGCCAAGCGAGCCGGCCGCCACACCGCCACCGGACAGGTAGATCGCCTTGAAGCCGGCACGTTGGGCCAGTAGCGCGTGGTTGGCGTTGATCGCGCCGATCACCTGCAACGGTGCTTCGGCGGCGAGGGCCTGACGAAAACGCTGGCCGGCAGAAAGCTGGGTCATGAATCACCTCGGGTCTTGGACGGTTTGGCGAGCGCCACTTGCCCGGCCTGGGCCAAGTAATGCCGCTCGATATTGCGTTTGGAGGCGCCGATATGCCGGCGCATCAGCAGTTCGGCCAGCTCGCCGTCACGCTCGGCGATGGCGTCGAGGATGCGGTGGTGTTCGGCGAAGGCCTGGTGCGGCCGATTGGGCGTGGCGGAAAACTGCAGGCGGTACATGCGCACCAGCTGATACAGCTCGTCGCACAGCAACTTGGCCAGGGTGCGGTTGCCGCTGCCCTGAATGATCCGGTAATGGAAGTCGAAGTCGCCTTCCTGTTGGTAGTAGCCGACACCAGCCTGGAACGCGGCATCCTGCTCGTGCAGGTCCAGCACCCGGCGCAGCTCGTCGATCTCCTCCTGGCTCATGCGCTCGGCCGCCTGACGGCAGGCCATGCCTTCGAGGGATTCACGAACCTCGTACAGCTCGATCAGCTCGGCATGGCTGAGCGACACCACTCGCGCCCCCACATGCGGGATGCGCACCAGGAGCTTCTGCCCTTCCAGCCGATGGATCGCCTCGCGCAGCGGCCCGCGGCTGATGCCATAGATACGCGCCAGCTCGGGCTCGGAAATCTTGCTGCCCGGCGCCATCTCGCCACGCACGATGGCCAGTTGGATCTGGCGGAAGACGTTTTCGGCCAGGGTATCCGAATCGTTATGGAGGTCGTGAAGCTCGAAGCCCGACATAGTGTCGACACCAATCGCAAAAACAGCCTAATAAATAGGCCATTTAGCCAACCAAGTCAAAGGCAAGGAAGTTATTGTCGACAATACGCAGTTTTATCTGGCAACACCAAGTCGCGCCGCCCCCATTGTGGTTGCGCCAGCCCTAGGGGCTCAGGCCAGGTGCAGACGATGAGCGCTTCTGGACCAGGGTGCGCCAGGTCCACAGGGCGCCGCACAGATCCGGCACGGCCAGCAACACCAGCATCGGTGACACCAGGTTCAGGCTGGCAAACAGTGAGAAAACCGGCAGCACCGAGAGGCGGATCGGTACCGTCAGGCCGATGAAAGCCCGGTGCTCCCAGCGCCCCGCATACAGGTAGTAGACGCCGAGATAGAGCACCAGCAGGCCGACCACGCGGATCCATACCTCACGGGTTGGCGGGAAACCGAACAGCCCCAATAGCAGATTGGGCAGCAGCAGCAGCCCTAGCCCCAACACCAACATGTAACAGCCGAAAGCGAAAACGCTCCTGCCTGGCCCGCTCATACCAGCTCCTCCTGTCGACACCTTTGAATGGGCTGTTCATGGGCCTGGCGCTGCTCGGCCAATTGCGGCGTCAGGCAGTAGGCCTCGGTGTCGAATCGGCGGGTCTGGCGCCGAAACACCCAGGTGAGCCCCGGCCACAGCGCCACGTTGCGGCCGCTCTGCGGGTGCTGGTACCAGCTCTGGCACTGCCCACGGCTCCACACGGTACCGCGCATGCGCCCGTGGAGCTGGTCGTTGAAACGCTGCTGCGCTTGCGGCAGCACCTCGACGCTGGCGAGGCCCTGCTCGGTCATGGCATCCAGGGCGCCGAGCACGTAGGCGATCTGCGACTCGATCATGTAAACGATGGAGTTATGGCCCAGCCCGGTGTTGGGCCCCATCAGCAGGAACAGGTTGGGATAACCGGCCACCGTGGTGCCCTTGTAAGCCTCCGGGCCTTGGGGCCAGGCATCGAGCAGGTCGCGGCCCTGGCGGCCGAAGATCATGCCGCGCGGAAACAGGCTGTTGGCGGAAAAGCCGGTACCGAGAATCAGCGCATCGAGCGGATGGCGCACCTGGTCGCGGGTAACGAGCCCGTCTTCGGTGATTTCGACGATATCGCGGGTCACCAGCTCGACGTTGGGCTGAGCGATGGCCGGGTAATAGTCGTTGGAGATCAGGATACGCTTGCAACCGATGGCGTAATCCGGGGTGAGCTGGCGGCGCAGCGCCCGGTCGCTGACCTGGCAGCGCATCAGGGTGAGGGCAAGCAAGCGGTGCAGCGCCATCAACCGTGGCTGGAACACGAAGCCCAGCACGCGGGCCTCGACCGCGGTGTAGATGGCGCCCCGCAACAGCTTCTGCAGCCACGGCGCGGCGCGCAACAGCTTGCGCTCGGCGGCGCTGAAAACGCGATCCAGCTTGGGAATGATCCACGGCGCGGTGCGCTGGAACACCACCAGTTTGGCCACCTGCGGCTGGATTGCCGGAATGAACTGGATCGCCGAGGCGCCCGTACCTATCACCCCGACGCGCTTGCCAGCCAGCGCGTAGTCATGCGCCCAGCGCTGGGAATGGAAGATCCGCCCACGAAACCGCTCGATTCCGGGGATCTCCGGTGCACGCGGCATCGACAGCGCGCCGGTGCCGGTGACCACCACCCTGGCGTGCACCGTCTCGCCGCGCTCATCGGTGACTTCCCAGAGGCTCTGGTCCTCGAGCCAGCGCAGCGACTTCACGCTGGTATCGAAGCGCGTATGAGCCTCCAGACCATGGCGCTGGGCACAATCGATCAGGTAATCGCGGATCTCCGCTTGCGCGGAAAAGCGCCGCGTCCAGCCCGGGTTCGGCGCGAAGGAAAAGGAGTACAGATGCGAGGGGATATCACAGGCACAGCCCGGATACTGGTTGACCCACCAGGTGCCGCCGAAGCCTGCCTCCTTCTCATAGATGACGAAGTCCTCCTCGCCGCGCTGGCGCAAGCGGATGGCCATGCCGATGCCGGAAAAACCGGCGCCGACGATCAACACCCTGTACCTGCGCGGCGTACAGGCACCTCCCTGCATTGGTGCGTTCATGCAACGACAACTCCTGAGTGGATGTAGGGCGAACCCGCCGGGTCACGGGGCCCTGTCGCTCGCCAGGGCGGCCGCGATGGCACGGGCCTGGGCCTGCAGCCTGTCATCGCGGGTTCGCGGCCCGAACAGCCCGGAAAAATGCAGCAACAGCCGCCAGGCGAAGCCAAGGGCGTCGCCACGCCGACGTGGTACGAGGTGCAGATGAGCGTGGGGAACGTGCTGGTTGGTGGCCTTGCCGTCATTGACGATCAGGTGCGTCCCCTCGACGCCGAAGCCTGCCCGGCGCTGGGCCGCGAGCACCTGGTCATAGACCCGGTACAGGTGGCTGCGCTGCCCGGCATCAAGCTGCTCGAGCTTCTCGACATGGGCCAGGGGGATCAGCAATACGTGCCCCTGGCCGAGGGGATGCACATCCATGAAGGCCATGCAGTACTCGTCGCGGTGCACCAATGCGGCCGGTGCGCTGCCCGCCGCGATGCTGCAGAAGATGCAGTCCCGGCTCATGAACTGCGTCCTTCCATGACCGTTGGCGTGGCGGGTCGAGGGGCCGGATCGCTGAACAGTCGGGCCAGCAGCCAGCGGTCACGCTGGAACGACTGATGGGCCAGCAGCCCATGCAATTTGGGCAGGTTGAAGAACGGCACGTTGGGGTATACATGGTGCTCGACGTGGTAATTGATGTTGGCCCATAGCAGGCCGACGACTCGACTGGTCACGGTGATGGTGTTCCTCGACAGGTCCAGGCGCTCGTCCTGCTCGGCAGGCAGGGTGGCCATGGGAAAGTGTTCGTAGCCCCGGGAGATCGGGTTGATCACCAGGGCCAGCAACAGCAGCGGCGCCGCGAAGATCAGCAGGAATGCATCGAGGCGCTCGCAGGCGACGAAAATGGCGCACAGCAGGCCCATGCTCGTCAGGTTGAACACTAGTTCACGCACCACCCGGTTGCGTACCGCATGCCCATAGCGAACCAGGGAGAAGTAGGTGAAGCGCGGCACGAACAGGGCGATGCGCAGGAACATCCAGCGCACCCCGGCCAGGTAGTTCCAGTCATCCGGATCCTGCTGGGGGTCGCCCAGGTAACGATGGTGGCGCTTGTGGCACTCGGTAAAGGACGAGAACGGGAACACGATGAACCAGGCCAGCAGGCGCCCCACCCAGAGATTCCAGGCAGCCGAGCGAAAGGCGCTCTGGTGGCCGCAGTCGTGCTGCAGCACGGTAAAGGCATGCAACTGGCTGCCCAGCACCAGGGTCGCGAGCCCCTGGATCCAGAGGGTGTCGATAAACAGGATCAGCGCCGCCGCTGCCCCCCATACCGTCAGGTGCAAGGCCACCCAGCGCATGAAGCGGGCCCCATCAGGCTGCATCAGCGCCTGTAACCGAGCCTGCTGAGAGGGCTCCACCCGTAGCCGTGCACGGCTGTCGAGGCGTATCGCATCATGGGTTGCGTGCTGCCGTTGGTCAGCGATCATCCTGTTTCCTCCGCCTGGTCAGTCGATCTTCAGCCGTACGTCGTCGCTGAGCGGAAAGCCCACGCACATCAGCGCCTGCCCTTTCTCCAGCTCGGCGGCCGACAAGCCGTGCTCGTGCCCCATGCCCACCTCACCGGCCAGCCGCGTGCACACGCAGGCGGTACAGAAGCCACTGCGGCAGGAGAACGGCGGTTGCAGACCGTTATCCAGGGCGGCGTCGAGGATGCTCTGCCCGGCCCCCACCATGAACCGATGCTCCTGGCCGTGCAGCAACAGGCTCACGCGGCGCGCCACCCGCCCCTCGCCGCTGTCGCTGGCCTGCCGTGGCGTGAAGCACTCCAGATGGATCGCTTCGCGGCGCACCCCCAGTCCCTCCAGCGCCGCGGTCACCTCGTCCATCATGGCCGCCGGGCCGCAGGTATAGAACTCGCAACGCGACACTTCCAGGTCAGGAAGCCCGTCGAGCAACTCGACCACGCGCTCGCGGTTCAGCCGACCGCTGTAGCGGCAGGGTTGCTGGGGCTGGGAAAACACATGCAACACCTCCAGGCGCCCGGCGAAGCTGCGCTGCAAGGCCTCGAGCTTGTCGGCGAAGATCACCGCGCCGGCATGCCGGTTGCCATAGATCAGGGTCACCCGCGCATCCGCTTCGAAATGCAGGGCCGAGCGCAGGATGGAGAAGATCGGGCTGATACCGCTGCCCGCCGCGAACAGGACGATATGCCGCCCCTGCCCCGGTTTCGGTGCGAAGGTGAATCGCCCCTGGGCGCCCAGGGCCTGGACGCGATCACCGGCTGCCAGCCCACTCACCAGGCGATTGGACACCTGGCCGCCGGCCACCCGCTTGACGGTGATCGCCAGGGCCCGGTCCAGGCCCGGCGTGCTGCTGATGGAATAGGCGCGGCAGCCCTTGCCACCCTCGACATCGAATTCCAGGGTCAGGTACTGCCCGGCCTCGTAGCGAATGCGCCGCAGCAGCGGCTGCTTGAGATGGATGGTGACGGCGTCAGCGGTTTCCTGCTCGATGGCGGCGACCTTCAGCGACAGGGGCCGGCTCATGACTGCACCCCCTGCACCGGGGCGAAGCCCGGCTCGACTGTCGCCTGACGTCGCGCGACCGCCTGCTGGTGCAGGCGCTCGTGTTCGTGGATCGGCGCCGGTCGCACCCGCTGCCTGAGCAGCGCGACCTTCTCCGCCTGCGACAGCGGCTCCCACCACTCCAGCTTGTCGGCCAGCACCTCGAAACGGCGCAGCATCAGCAGCAGGAACAGGTCCATCACGCTGAGATCACGAAACACCATGGACTGGGCGGCGCGCATCTCCGGCTTGATGCGTTCGAACAACTGCGGGCTCTCCGACCAGTGCACGTTGGCCCAATGATGGTGGCAGACGTGGTACCCCTCGTTGAGGATGTTGACCGGTTTCTCCAGCAGCGTGACGGTGTTGTACATGTACGCCCTTGGGTCGCTCTGCCCGCCATAGAAGGCATGCTGGCTCCAGTGGATCACCCCCATCAGCACGTTGCTCGCGCACCAGGGCACCAGCATGTAGAAGACCGCGACGGGCAGGCTGTACCACGCCAGCGCGGCGAACAGTGCCAGGTGCAGCAGATTGCCGGCGATCATGGCGCGCATCTGCGCACGCTTCTCCCGGCTGCGAAAGTACAGGTAGGGCGAGATCAGGAACTGCTGGTACATCACTTCGCGCACCATGTAGACCACGAAATGCCAGAGGTTGGCGTGGTCGTAACGGGCGGTGGCATAGATATCCAGCGGCCCGGCGTTCTCGCGGTGATGCTGCTGCAGGTGCGCCAGGGCATGGGGCGTGAGGCCCATGGGAATGGCGAAGAACATGTACAGGAAGGAGTTGCCGCACCTTTTGTCGAGCCGGCTCGGGCGCTTGAAGACGCCGCCCGGCACATGACCTTCCTGGTGCATCGAACTGAACGAGCGCACGAAGCCGCGAATATTGGGCCCATACACCGCCGCATAGAACGCCAGCACCAGAGGCCAGGCCAAGGCGCCCAGCCACAACTGGAGGATGAACACCGGCCCTGCCGTCAGCGCCAGGGTCAGCGCCGCCGCCAGGATCGGTTCGTCACGCGGGTCCTTCAGCCAGCGATCCGCCAGGCGCTGCACCTGGCGGTGATACCCCCTCACCCAGGCGTCACCGAAACGTGTCGCACCCGGCACGCAACCCAGTAGCCGGCGCCCCAGCTGCAAGGCGAACGACAAGATGAGGATGGCGATGATTGCCACCCCGCTGAAGGCCACCAGCACGGCGAACAGGGGAATGGCGACGAAATGGAACAGCGGGCTGACGTTGGCCGGCAGCCGGGGTACAGCGAGTCCGTGGAGTGGGCCATGGGTTCTAGCTCCAGTTCGGTGGCAGAGAGACGCCCGGCCAGCGGGCAGGCAGCCGATCAGCCATGGGCGGCCACGCTGCCGCCCAGAAAATCCGCCAGCAGCGGCACCGCTGCCGCCCGTGAAATCGGGTGAAAACAGATCGCCCGGGACGCGGCCAGCAGGTAGGCGACCTCGTTGGAGCGGATGAACGCCATGCCGCCCAGGGCCTCGACGGCCAGGTTGCTGCTACGCTCGATGGCGCCCTGCACCATGAACCGTGTACACAGCGCCTTGGCGTAGGTGGCCTCGTCGGCGGCACGTTGTTCTTCGAGCTCCCGCGCAGTGCCGATCAGCGCCTGCTGTGCGCCTTCCAGCTCGATGGCCAGTTGCGCCAGCGGCGCGTCCTCACCGCCGCGGCGCGCCAGCAGCAGCCCAGCCATGGCGGACACCACCCCCAGGTAGGTGCCGCCGACCATCAGCTGGAACCAGCAAAGCCCCGACAGGGAGGTTTCCTGCACCGATGCTGCCACCGCCTCGTCGTCGCCCTCGGCGAGCAGCATGCGTTCGCTGGGCACGAACACCTCGTCGAACACCAGGGCATGGCTGTTGGCCGCGGCCAGCACCGGCGTGTTCCAGAACGGCTGGCGAGTAACCCGGCTGCCATCCTCGAAGACCACCGCAAAACCCTGGGTGAAGCCGCCATCGGCGTTCTCGCGCACCACGCCGACCACGATGACGTCCATGTGATGGCTCATGGTGCAGGGCTTCTTGCTGCCACTGAGCAGGAAGCCGCCCTCCACCGCCTGGGCCTTCACGCTGCTGTTGAAGATCTGCGCGCCGCTCTTGCCTTCGGCGAACGCCGAGGCGATCAGCAGCTGGTTCTGGGCGATAGCGCAGAGCAGCTCATCGGCGGCCGGGATCAGCCCGCCGAGCTGAACGATGGTGGCGATGGTGTGGTGATGCATGGTCATCATCACTGCCAGCGAGGGGCACAGCGAGCCCACCACACGCAGTATCTCGACGGTTTCGCGGGTCGAGACCCCCAGGCCGCCATAGGTCTCGGGAATGATCAGGCCTGCGGCGCGGTAGCGCCGGAACAGCTCGCAGACCTCAGCGGAATCCGCCGTTTCCAGCGCCATCCGCCCGCGTTGTTCCAGCGCGCCGATCAGACCCGGCAGGCGTTGCTCAGTGACGTTCCGTGCATGCAGCATCGACATGATTGATCCTCGATTTCCATTCTTCTAGGCCCGGCCATCTGGCGGTGCGGCCGGGCAATCCGTCAGCCGGCCTTCTCGACCGGTTGCTCGACCACCGGCGCGAAGCCCAGGCCGAGTGCCAACTCGAAAATCTCCTCGGCGTCTTCCAGTGACGGGCGCTTGCCGACGCTGTAGTCGCGACGCTTGCCGGCCATGGTCAGTACCAGGGTTTCGGCCAGGCAGGCGAAGGTCACGCCGGTGGGCAGGTCGGTCAGGTTCTGGTTGCCGAAGCGCTGGCCACGCTCGGGCATCTGGATCAGCCCGCCCTCGATCACGCACACGTCCGGGCGGTCGGCCAGCGAGGAGCGGCCGATGTCCGGCGGCTGCGCGCAGTCGCATATCACCGCGTTGCTGCGCAGGCGCTGCGAATCGATAAAGGCCGAGCCGTTGGAGGTGGCCGACAGCAGGGCGTCCAGGCGCGGCAGCCAGCGCTCCAGATCGGAGTCGATGCTCAGCGGCGCCAGCGTGCCGGTCCCTCGCACCAAGGCATCGACCTCGTCGAACAGCGCACACAGCCCCTGCTCTTCGCTGCAATCGCGAGCCAGCAATGCCTCCAGTGACTGGCCGGGGGGCAGCGCCGCGGCCAGGCTGCGGGCGATACCGCGACGTTGCCCGGCGAGCAGCGCCTGCAGGGCAGCGCGATACAACTCGCCGCCGACCCGCTTGAGCGCCTGCATGGCGCCGCGGTTGGCGGCGTTGCCCAGCAGCACCAGGTGCTCGGCGTACTGGCCGAGACGCAGGCTGGCAAGGCGGCCGACCGAGCCATAGGCGCCGATCACCCCGGTGAGGCGCTTGGCCAGTGGCGCGCCCCGGTTGGCACAGGTGCTGACCAGGGCATCGACGCCGACCATGGCGGTCAGGCTATTGCCGGTGGTGGTGTGGAAGCGTTCGTTGCGCACATCCTCGCCGGCGTTGGAAATCACCGAGGTATAGGCGCCGAGGCCGACGAAATCGACGCCCAACTCGGCTACCGTCGCCAGGTAGTTGTCCAGCAGCTTGCGCCGCCGCCCCAGGCTCAGGCGCATCAGGTCGCGCGGTTGCAGCAGGCTGCCGACCAGCCAACCTTCGACGTAATCACCCGCGGCGTTGTAGACACGCTCGGCGTGGTAGGACACACCTGCATCCAGGTCCGGTTTGGCCCACTCGGAAAAGTCGTCCAGCCATTGCTGCATGAAGCCTTTTTCCTCGGCCGAGACGCCGAGCGCCTCGACGATGCGGTCGCCGTTGACGCTTTGCGGGGTGGTCGGGTGCAGCAGAAAGGCGAACCGTCCGAGGCAGCGCCCGCCGCCAGCGCGCGGCTTCGCGACAGGCTGGCTGGCGCGGCCGGGCACGCCCTGCGGGTTGGCAAAGCCGTGGGCCTCGAGGATCAGGCGATGGTGCAGGCCCTGGGCAATCAGTTCTGCAGCAGCGCCAAGGCCGGTCAGCAACTGGTCGATTTGCGCCTCGCTGATGACGAACGATGGCTGGATACGCAGCACGTTGCCTTCGCTGAGCGTCGGCAGGCAGTACACGCCATGGCGCGACTTCAGGTAACCGCAGACGATCGGCACCAGCGCGCCAAAGGCGCTGGCCAGCGAGAAGCTGTACAGCCGCTCGCCTGACCAACGGCGAAATTTCAGCCCCAGCATCAGGCCGCGGCCATCGAGGCCGGCGAATACCTGGGGATAGCGCGCCAGCAGGCCTTGCAGGCCGTCACGCAGGTAGCTGCCGCGCGCAGCGGCCTGCTTGACCACGGCAGCGTCATCGGCGGCGAGCTGATCGAGCACTGCCAGGCCAACGCTGGCGGTAAAGCCGTTCATGGCAAAGGTGGAGCTGTGGTGGCGGTCGAAGTCGCGGCTCCAGCAGCGTTCGGCATACAGGCAGGCGCCGAGCGGCACCAGGCCGCCACCCAGGGCCTTGGCCAGCAGCAACACATCCGGATTCAGGCCATGGGCGCTGGCCGCGAACAATGTGCCCGTACGGCCCAGGCCGGTCTGGATCTCGTCGAGCACGAACAGCGCACCGTATTGCCGACACAGCTGCTGGGCACCCAGCAGATAGCCGTCCGGCGGGGTGACCATGCCGGCCTCACCCTGGACGGCTTCGACGAAGAAGGCTGCCACCCGCTGTTCACGCAACAACGCCTCGAGGGCAGCCAGGTCGCCATAGGGCACATGGGCGTAGCCATCGGTGCGGATCTGGAAGGATTCACGGTAGATCGCCTTGCCGGTCACCCCCACGGCGCCCTGGGTTTTGCCGTGAAACCCGCTCAGGGTGCCAACCACCAGCTCGCGGCCCGTGGCGGCGCGCACCAGCTTGATCGCCGCTTCCACGGTTTCCGCGCCGCTGGTGGTGAAGGTCACCCGGGCCATCTCGCCGGGTGCGACCTCGATCAGCCGTCGGGCCAGGGCCTCGACCACCGGGTTGAGCAACGGCTGCACGAACGTCGGCTGCGGCGAGGCGAGAAAGGCCGTAGCCGCCTCGACGAGGCGCTGCGGGGCGTAGCCGAAAGGCACCGCACCGAACTGGCCGACGAAATCGATCAGGGTCTGGCCTGCCGCGGTTACCAGCTGCGTGCCGCTGGCACTGACGATGGTTTCGTCGAGGCCGACGAAGTCGAGCAGTTCCTGGCGGGTTCGGTTGATCAGCGAGAGGCTCATCCGTATGCCACCTCTTCGTTCAGCAGGCCATGCAGGTGCTGGCTGATCTTGTGCACGCTGTCGTGCTGGTAGGCGAATTCCGGGTCCAGCGAAACGCCGAAGCGATCCTCGAATTCGGCGGATAACCCGACCAGCAGCACCGAATCCAGCCCCATTTCGTGAAACGAACGCTCACGGTCGAGGGCGGTGGACTCGATGTCCAGCATCCTGGCCAGGGTATCGATCACGGCCGTGGTTATATCGTCGATGTGCACCTTGACCTCCAGAGTGCACGGCCCCGCCGGGGGCCGGCACATGCATCCTGCTTGGTTTCACGCGCTAGCCGGTGGCTGTGCGCAGGTTCGATGCTCCGCTCTTGGCGAGTGTGCCTCAATACTCCATGGGGAGTAGTGCGCCGCGGCTCAGGCGTCCGCGAACAGCGCAGCGATCTGCGCTCGGCTGGTGGCCTGCAGCTTGGAGAAGATGTTCTGCATGTGGGTTTTCACGGTCTTGTCGCTGATGTGCAGAATCTGTCCGATCTCCCAATTGGTCTTGCCCCGCGCCACCCAGCGGGCAATCTCGACTTCGCGAGTGGACAGCAGCGCCAGGCAGTGCGCCCGGCCCTTGCTGCCCGATTGCTGGAGCAGCCGGCGGGCGCCGAGGGTACGGTTGAGGGCGATGTGCACATAGGGGGTGAGCAAGGCCATGCGCACCTTGCACTCCTGGATCACCGACGCAGGCAGGTTCTGGAAGAAGTACGCCGAGAAGGCGTTGCGGTGCAGACAGGGCAGAACCATCCAGGCCAAATTGCGAATGCCGTAGCGGCGAAAGATGCTCGCCCAGATCTGGTCGATGTCGCTGTCCAGGGCCGACACCGAGGTAAACTTCGGCAGGCCGCAGTGCTCGAGCGGATCGAGGCACAAGGGCGGAACCATGCCGTCCGGCCCGACGATGTCCTGCAGATAGTTCTCCGAAACCGCATCAGCGGAAATCAGGTGCTTGATGAACACCCGGTGGGCTTTTACATGACCGCAGGCGAACACGAAGTTCTCGCAGGGCAGCAACAGCGGCAGCGCCTGCTGGGTGCGCGCTTTCAACTCGGTGATGGTGGTCGCCGAGGTGATTGCGTTGAGCACGCGACTGAGCGTCTGGCGTTGCTCACGGTCCACCGGGAACAGTGGCAATAGTCGACTTTTCAGGGGCTGCGGGCGCTGCCCGTGAAACCCATGCAGCGCAAAGAACATCGGCTGACGCTGGGCGAGCTCCAGCGCGAGATGGGGCCTCATACCGCCAGCTCCTGGTGCTGCGATCCCGGCTCGACACGCTGTTGCCCGCCCTGCTCCACCGCGATCACCCGCTGCTGCAGGGGTGCCGTTTCGCCTGCCGCCAACGCCTGCAGATAGGCGCCAAACAGGCGCCGGCAGTCCTGCCGACGCACCTTGCCACTGGAGGTTCGCGGCAGCGTGCCGCCACTCACCAAGAGCAGCCAGGGCTGTGCCAAACGGTGCTGCTGCCACAGCGCGGCGCGAATCTCGGCCAGCACCTTGACCACGTCCAGCCCGCGTACCGCGCGGCGCTCCACCTCCTGAACCACCACCAACTGCTCGCCGTCGTCCGTTTCGATGCTGAACGCCGCTGCGCCGTCGGGCCTGAAGCCTTCATGGGCGCGCAACACCGAGCACTCGATGTCGCCCGGGTGGTGATTGACGCCATTGAGGATGATCAGATCCTTCACTCGGCCACTGACGTACAGCTCGCCCTCCAACATGAAGCCCAGGTCACCGGTGCGAAAGAATCGCGGCCAGGGGGTCTGCTGCACGTGCGCGGGCCGGAATGCCTCGGCGGTGCTGTCCGGCCGCTGCCAGTAGCCGGCAGAGACGCTGTGACCAACAATGCAGATCTCGCCGACCTGCCCGTCGCCCAGGCGGCGCTCGCTGTCGGGATCACAGATGAAAGGCTCCAGCCCCGGGGTCGGCCGCCCGCTGCTGACCAGGGTGCGTGCCCGCCCCTCGACCGGCTGCCCGACCGCCAGCGGCACCGCGCGATTGTGCTCCAGCAGGTCGGCATGAAAGCTGCGCACGATCGCGCCGCGGGCCAGGCCGTTGCCGGTCACCAGCAAGGTCCCTTCGGCCAGGCCATAGCAGGGAAACAGCGCGCCAGCCTGCAGGCCACAGGCAGCGAATTTGTCGGCGAAGGCGTGCAAGGTCCTGGCCCGAACCTGCTCGGCGCCATTGTAGGCCACGGCCCAGCAACTCAGATCCAGTGATTGCAGGTCTTCGTCGCGCACCTTGCGGGCGCACAGTTCATAAGCGAAGTTGGGGCCGCCACTGACCGTGACCCGGTAGCGACTGATCATCTGCAGCCAACGCAGGGGGCGCTGCAGGAAGGCGATAGGCGTCATCAGGGTAGCCGAGCAGCCGACATACAGGGCCTGCAGAATGCCGCCGATCAGCCCCATGTCGTGGTAAGGCGGTAACCAGCTGCCGATATGGCTGTCCGGGGAGATGCCGAAGGTATCGCTGATGCACTGCGAGTTATGGATCAGGTTACCGTGGCTGATGATCACGCCCTTCGGGTTGCCGGTAGAGCCCGAGGTGTACTGCAGGAAGGCTGGATCACTGCGCAGCCCCGCGACGGGCTGCCAACCTTCGGCATGCCGCACATCCAGCTTATCGAGGTCGAGAACCTCCGTCTGCGGCGCCACTGCGGCGAGGCTGGCGGCGATTTCACTCACATCTCCGCCAGCCACCAGGGCGGCCACTGGCTGGCAGTCGGTGAGAATGCCCTCCAGACGACCCAGGGTCTTGGTGGCCCCCGGCGGGTAGGCCGGCACCGCCACCAACCCGGCGTACAGACACCCCATGAAAGCGGTGACATAACCGAGCCCGGGACGTAGCAGGATCAGCACCCGCTCGCCGGGGCTGTAGCGCGCCTGCAGCAGCGCCGCCAGGGCGCGTACTGCCGTATCCAACTCGGCGAAAGTGATGGTTAGGCCATCTTCGCCATCGGCGAGAAAGCGGTAGGCGAGCCGATCCGGCGTGGCTCGCGCGTGGTGTCTCAGGCATTCGGAAAAATGGGTGTAAAGGAAACCGTCACCATCCTGCTTAATCTGCGCCATTTATTATGCTCTCGCTCATGCGGAATCCTTCAGCGCCATGGTCGAGAGCGTGCTCTCTAGACGCTTCGTGTGCATTTCCATGCGCCACCATCCTGTGAAAGGGAGGTCACGAAAGGAATACTCCATACGGCGTATACCGACGACACGAAACGGCCTCCAATAATGGCTCCCGAGTGCCCGCCCCGTGCAGCGTCGGTCCACCACGCCACAGCCCTCCCCGGCTGTCACGGCGGATCGCCGATGCCTCTGGATTCAATGATAGTTGCGCCCTTGTCGTGCCCGGATCGCGCCCATGCGTCGATCCTCTGCAGACCGGTGACGGCGTACGGAGGGAAGCCCAGTGTCTTTCAGCGAATACCCGCAATACGACGCCATCGGCCTGGCCGAGCTGATCTGCAACAGGCAGGTCGGCGCCCACGAGGTGCTCGAGGCGGCGATACGCCGCATCGAAACCTGCAACCCCGCCGTCAACGCGGTGGTCCACAAGGCCTACGACCTGGCACGCCAGTCGCTCGACACACCCGTCGCCGCCCAGGGCCCCCTGCACGGCGTCCCTTTCCTGCTCAAGGACATCCTCGGCGACTGCCGTGGCATGCCGTCGCGGCTGTCTTCGCGCCTGCTGCACGATCGCCTGATGACCCAGGACTGCGAGCTGGTGGCGCGCTTTCGCCGTGCCGGCCTGGTGTTCGTCGGCAAGACCAATACCCCGGAGTTCGGCATCCTGCCGACCACCGAGAGCGACTACTACGGTGCGGCACGCAACCCCTGGAACCTCGCCTATTCCACCGGCGGCTCAAGTGGTGGCGCAGCAGCTGCGGTGGCCGCGCGCATGGTACCGGCCGCCCATGGCAACGATGGCGGCGGCTCGATTCGCATCCCGGCGTCGTGTTGCGGCCTGGTGGGGCTCAAGCCCACCCGGGCACGCAACTCCATGGCCCCGGACTTCGGTGAACTGCTCAGCGGGCTGCTCGACGAACACGTGCTGACCCGCAGCGTGCGTGACAGCGCTGCGCTGCTCGATGCCACGCACGGCGCGGTACCCGGCGACCCCTACCGGGCGCCGCCGGTGAGCGGTGCCTTTCTCGACGAAACCCGGCGGCAGCCCGGGCGGCTGCGCATCGCCTTTTCCCCCGTCGACCTTTATGGCCGCCCCCTGCACGCCGACTGCGTCGAGGCCGTGGAACGCACTGCAGCGCTGCTCGAGGCCCTGGGCCATGAGGTCGAGCAGGCGCAGCCGGAGATCGACGCTGCGACGTTCGATCAGGCCTTCGCCACGCTGTGGTTTTCCGGGATCGCTTTCGCGGTGGAGCTGATGGCCATGCAACTGGGGCGGCGCCCGCAGCCCCACGAGCTCGAAGGCCTGACCCAGGCCGTGCATCAGCGAGGGCTGGCCGTCAGCGCGGTGGAATACCAGTTGGCCGAGCTGGTGGCGCAACAGGTCGGCCGGCAGATGGCCCAGTTTCACCTGCGCTACGACTGCTGGCTGACCCCGACCCTGGCCACGCCACCATTGCGCAATGGCTGCATAGACATCCACGAACAGGATCTGGAGAAAGCCTACGCGCCGATCGTCGACTACAGCCCCTTCACTGCCCTGCAGAACGCCTCTGGCCAACCGGCTATTTCCTTGCCGCTGCACTGGAACGCCGCGGGCCTGCCGATCGGCCTGATGTTCAGCGCGGCCGCTGGCGAAGAAGCCCTGCTGTTCCGGTTGGCGGCGCAGCTGGAGCAAGCCCGCCCATGGCAACACCGCGAGCCGCTGCCGGACAACACGGCGGCCACCAGCGAAGCGGCCCTGGCCTGAGGACCTGACATGAGCAAAGCAACCGAGCAAGCGCCAGCGAGCTGTCCAGCGCCCTGGCCCACCGATGCCATGGACGCCGAGCAATTGCGCCAGTACGCCAAGGACATCCTGGGCCAGACCCAGCCCTTCACTCAGGAGAACCGCTTCACCAGCTGGCGGCATTTCTTCACCACCCTGGCGGTGATCGCCTCGTTCAGCGCAGGCGCCGTGGCCGCGCTGCCGTGGCCGTTGCGCCTGCTGTCGGGTGTGCTGCTGGGCCTGGCCGTGGTCCGCCTGTTCGTGCTGTACCACGACTACATGCACGGCGCCTTCCTGCGCGGCTCGCGATTCGCCGCGCTGTTCTTCAAGGCTTTCGGCCTGCTGCTCATGGCACCGCCCGGCCTGTGGCGCCAGTCACACGACTACCACCACGGCCACAGCTGCCAGTACGTGGGCGCGGAAAACGGCCGTTGGCCATTGTTGTCGACCCACACCGACCTGGGTACCTTCCCGTTGCTGTCCACCGATGAATATCAGCGGGCCGACAGCTGGAAACGCCTGCGCTACCGGATCGCCCGCCATCCCCTGATGATCCTGCTGGGTTCGCAGACCATCTTCGTGTTCAGCATCTGCGTGGTGTCGCTGCTCACCCAGCCGCGCCATCGCCCCTGGGCTCTGCTGGCCCTGGGCCTGAATATCGGCAGCGTGGCCTTTCTGGCGATCAACGCAGCGGACATCCTGCTGTTCGCGCTGCTGGTGCCGCATCTGGTCGGCTCGGCGCTGGGTGTGTACATGTTCTATTGCCAGCACAATTTTCCCGGCGCTCGCTACCTGACGCCAGAGCAATGGAACTACACCGCCACTGCCGTACATTCCTCGAGCTACATGCGCACCGGGCCGCTGATGGCCTGGTTCACCGCCAATATCGGCTACCATCACGTGCACCACGCCAATTCGAGCATCCCGTTCTATCGCCTGCCAGAAGCCATGGCGGCGATTCCCGCCCTGCAGTCACCCATCGTCACATCCCTGCATCCGCGGGACATCTGGCGCTGCCTGAACCTCAAACTATGGGACGCCGAGCGCCAGCGTCTGGTGTCCTTCGCCGAGTTCGAGGCGCTGAAGAACGACCCGGCACGCCAGCAGGCAATGGCCTGAGGCGCAGGCATCGCCCTGCAGGGCGGGTATCTGTCGGGTACCGCCCTGCCACCCGATACCTATTGCCCCCCGCACCACGCCATACAAGCGACTGTCGGCGCCTTTGCAGGCCATGCTAGACTTCGCCTCATTTCGCCCCCAGGCCGCTGCAGCAGCGGCCTGGGGGCCGTCTTCAATGGCGCATGGATCGTCCATCGCTTCATCTATTCAAGGACCCATGAGACTTCATTTCCTAACGACTCTGCCCTGCCTGCTGGCGCTGTCTTGCCACGCTATCGCCGCGGACAAAACCATCTATGGGCTCAACGAATACGTCAGCCTCGACATCGACGTGGAAGTGGCCGCCAAGCTCGACACCGGCGCCCAGACCGCCTCGCTCAGCGCCCGCGACATCGAGCGCTTCAAGCGCGACGGCGAGCGCTGGGTGCGTTTCTACCTGGCCATCGACGATGCCCACGCGCACCCCATCGAGCGCCCTCTTGCCCGCATCAGCAAGATCAAGCGCCGCGCCGGTGATGTCGACGAGGATGACGAGAAGAGCTACACCGCGCGCCCGGTCATCGAACTGGACCTGTGCATGGGTAACGTCAAACGCCAGATCGAAGTGAACCTTACCGATCGCAGCGCCTTCCAATACCCGCTCTTGATCGGCTCCGACGCGCTCAAGCGCTTCGATGCCCTGGTCGACCCCAGCCTAAAATACGCAGCAGGGAAACCTGACTGTTCCAAAGCAAAATCCGGCGAGTAATCCCCATGCGCTCTCTTACCCTGCATCTGAAAATCCTGATCACCATTCTGGTGAGCCTGGGCGTTCTGATTACGGCCTATCAGATTTTCATCCTCGGCATCCCGGTCAGCAGTGACGAAACCGACGACCTCTGGAACATCGACACCCGGGTCGAATTCCAGGCCAATGGCCGTGACCCGATCAAGCTGCAGATGTTCGTACCGCCGCTGAACCAGGACTACGTCAGCCTCAACGAGAGCTTCATCTCCAACAACTACGGGGTGAGCGTCAACCGGGCCGATGGCAACCGCAAGGTGACCTGGTCGGCGCGCCGCGCCAGCGGCAAGCAGACCCTCTACTACCGCCTGGTGCTGACCAAGCGCTACAGCGGCGAGCAGGCCAAGGCCAAAGGCCCGATCTTCCGTGACAGCATCCCGGTGGAAGGCCCCGAGAAGATCGCCGCCGAGGCGCTGCTGGCGCCGATCCGCCAGCACTCGGCCGACGTCGAGACCTTCATCAGCGAGACCATCAAGCGCGTCAACAACACCAACGACGACAACGCCAAGCTGCTGCTCGGCGGTGATGCCTCGACCACCAAGAAGGCCCAGGCCGTCGAATTGCTGCTGTCCATCGCCCACGTGCCGATGGAGCGCGTGCACACCATCCGCCTGGCTGCCGACATCCAGCAGAGCCCGGAGCTGTGGCTGCGCAGCTTCAACGGCGACCGCTGGCTGTACTTCAACCCGGAAACCGGCGAGCAGGGCCTGCCGGCCGATCGCCTGGTCTGGTGGACCGGTGACGAGCCGCTGATCACCCTCGATGGCGGTCGTCAGGCCACCACCACCTTCACCCTCAACAACAGCGAGATGAATGCCATTCGCCTCGCCCAGCTGACCGACGAGAACACCGACGCCGACTTCCTCGAGTACTCGCTGTACGGCCTGCCGCTGCAGACCCAGCAGACCTTCATGATCATGGTGATGATCCCCATCGGCGTGCTGGTGATCCTGATCCTGCGCAATCTCGGCGGCCTGCAGACCCTGGGTACCTTCACCCCGGTGCTGATCGCCCTGGCCTTCCGGGAAACCCAACTGGGCTTCGGTATCTTCCTGTTCACGGTGATCACCGCCCTGGGCCTGTCGCTGCGTTCCTACCTGGAGCACCTCAAGCTGCAGATGCTGCCAAGGCTGTCGGTGGTGCTGACCTTCGTGGTGGTGCTGATCGCCGCCATCAGCCTGTTCAGCCACAAGCTGGGCCTGGAACGCGGCCTGTCGGTCGCCCTGTTCCCGATGGTGATTCTGACCATGACCATCGAGCGCCTGTCGATCACCTGGGAAGAGCGTGGCGGTGGCCATGCCTTCAAGGTCGCCATCGGCACCCTGGTCGCCGCCACCCTGGCGCACCTGCTGATGAGCGTGCCGGAGCTGGTGTACTTCGTGTTCACCTTCCCGGCGGTGCTGCTGGTGCTGGTGGGCTTCATGCTGGCCATGGGTCGCTACCGCGGCTACCGCCTGACCGAACTGTTCCGCTTCAAAGCCTTCCTGAAGGATTGAGCCAATGCTAGGTCTCTGGAAAACCTGGAAGGCCCTTGAAGCCAAGGGCATCATGGGCATCAACCGCCGCAACGCGGACTACGTGCTCAAGTACAACAAGCGCCACCTGTACCCGATCGTCGATGACAAGATCATCACCAAGCAGCGCGCCATCGAAGCCGGCATTCACGTGCCGGAAATGTACGGGGTGATCTCCACCGAGAAGGAGATCGACAACCTCGACAAGATCATCGGTGAGCGCAGCGATTTCGTCGTCAAGCCGGCCCAGGGCGCCGGCGGCGACGGCATCCTGGTGATCGCCGACCGCTTCGAGGATCGCTTCAAGACGGTGTCCGGCAAGATCGTCAGCCACTCGGAAATCGAGCAGCAGATCTCCAGCATCCTCTCGGGCCTGTACTCCCTGGGTGGCCACCGCGACCGTGCGCTGATCGAGTACCGGGTTACCCCGGACAGCATCTTCAAGAGCATCAGCTACGAAGGCGTACCGGACATCCGCATCATCGTGCTGATGGGCTACCCGGTGATGGCCATGCTGCGCCTGCCGACCCGCCAGTCCGGCGGCAAGGCCAACCTGCATCAGGGCGCCATCGGCGTTGGTGTGGACCTGGCCACCGGCGTGACCCTGCGCGGTACCTGGCTGAACAACAAGATCACCAAGCACCCCGATACCACCAACGCGGTGGATGGCGTGCAGCTGCCCAACTGGGATGGCTTCATGAAGCTTGCGGCCGGCTGCTACGAGCTGTGCGGCCTGGGCTATATCGGTGTCGACATGGTGCTCGACCAGGACAAGGGCCCGCTGATTCTCGAGCTCAACGCCCGCCCCGGCCTGAACATCCAGATCGCCAACGATTGCGGCCTGACCCATCGCGCCCACGCCGTGGAAGCGCGCCTGGCAGAACTGGCCGCCAAGGGCATCCAGGAAAACGCCGAGCAGCGCACGCGCTTCTCCCAGGAACTGTTCGGCCATATTCCGCCCGTGGAAATCTGATCAAGCCGCCTGCTACCGGCTACCCCGGTAGCAGGCTCGCTCAGCCTTGATCACCCTGCCGCGCTGCCACGGCTGCCGCGCAGATTTGCTACCATCGCCCCTCTCACCCACACGCCTCGGAGCCCGCAATGGATCTCGACCTGGACAGACTCAACGCCGAATTCGCCAACCAGCCGCAAAAGCTGATCGAGTGGGCGATCGGCCTGGGCAAACCCGCCATCTGCACCACCAACTTCCGCCCGTTCGAAGCGGTGATCCTGCACATGGTCAGCCAGGTCAAGGCCGATATCCCGGTCGTGTGGATGGACAGCGGTTACAACACCGAGGCCACCTACCGGTTTGCCGATGAAGTCACCCAGCAGCTGGGCCTCAACCTGATCACCTACCTGCCCAAGCGCAGCCGTGCCCACCGCGAGGCCATCGACGGCCCGACGCCTGGGCTGGACGACCCGCGCCATGCCGCGTTCACCGAAGAAGTGAAGCTCGAGCCCTTCGCCCGCGCCCTGCGCGAAACCGCGCCAGGGGTGTGGTTCACCGCCCTGCGCGCCACCGACACGGCGGTACGTGCGCAGATGCAGCCGGTGAGCATCAACCCGGACGGCCTGATCAAGGTCGCCCCGCTGCTGCACTGGTCCTCCAAGGATCTCTACGGGTACCTGACCGCCCACGGCCTGCCGAACAACTTCGACTATTTCGACCCCACCAAGGGTGAAGACAACCGCGAGTGTGGCCTGCACCTGAGCCACTGATCTCGAGACGAAAAAATGGCGCCCTAGAGCGCCATTTTTCGGTTCTGCATTGCTGATCAGTGCAGCGGCAGCTTGACGTCCTTGAACAGCTCTTCGAGTTCGACCTTGTTGTGGCACTGCACGGCCTTGGCCAGCACGTCACGGGTCAGGTGCGGGGCGAAGGTCTCGATGAAATCGCACATGAAGCCGCGCAGGAAGGTGCCGCGACGGAAACCGATGCGCGTCACGCTGGACTCGAACAGCTCGCTGGCATCGAGCACCACCAGATCCGGATCCAGGGTCGGATCGACCGCCATGCCAGCCACGATGCCGACACCCAGGCCAAGGCGCACGTAGGTCTTGATCACGTCGGCATCGACGGCGGTGAACACCACCCTGGGCGTCAGCCCACGGTGACTGAAGGCTTCATCGAGCTTGGAACGGCCGGTGAAGCCAAAGGTGTAGGTGACGATCTCGTGCTCGGCCAGCGCTTCGAGGGTCAGCTTCGGCAATTTGCTCAGCGGATGCCCCTGGGGCACGATCACGCAGCGGTTCCAGCGATAGCACGGCATCATCACCAGGTCGTTGTAGAGTTCCAGGCCTTCGGTAGCGATGGCGAAGTCCACGGTACCGTCGGCAGCCATTTCGGCGATCTGCGTCGGCGTGCCCTGGTGCATGTGCAGGGCGACTTCCGGGTACTGCTTGATGAAGCTGCTGATCACTGGCGGCAGCGCATAGCGCGCCTGGGTGTGGGTGGTGGCGATGGACAGCGTGCCCTTCTTCTCGTTGGAGAATTCCTGGGCGATCTGCTTGATGCTCTCGACCTTGCGCAGGATCTCCCCGGCGGTGGTGATGATCCGCTCGCCCGCCGGGGTCACGCGGGTCAGGTGCTTGCCGCTGCGGGCGAAGACTTCGACACCGAGCTCGTCTTCGAGCAGGCGGATCTGTTTGCTGATCCCCGGCTGCGAGGTGTACAGGCTCTGCGCCGTGGCGGAAACGTTGAGGTCATGGTGCGCAACTTCCCAGATGTAGCGCAGTTGCTGAAGCTTCATATAAATCCCTCAAAGCGGATAGGCCGCCGCCTGATCATCGATCCGCTATATAACCATATTAATGGTAAAGGCGGTATATATAGATTTTTTATCTGGGTTGCGCCGTTCACTCATGGCGGGATCGATGTTGCAACATGGGCACCAGATAAACCGGCACATCGCACAACTGCAGCAGTCTGGCAGCCGTGCGGCCCATGGGCACCTCGAGCGCCGCGCCGTGGCTATGACTGCCTACGACCAGCAGATCCACGGCGAGTTTCTGGGCGTGTTCGAGAACGGAAATCGGCGGATCACCACGCAGAACGCTGACCGAGCCGATCAGCTCTAGGTCCTCGGGATTGTCGCCCAGCTCGTCACGGAACCCCTCGAGCACACGCAGCTCGATATTGCTCATGACGGTCTCCAGGCCCGTGCTGCGCAGCTCCTTCAGACGGTCCTCGTCGACGTAGGTCTGCAGAACGGATTCGGCGAACAGGCCCATGGGTTCCACCACGTGCACGACGTGCAGGCGCGCCTTGAAACTGCGGGCCATTGCCAGCGCGTGCTGCAACACATAAGGCGCATACAAACCAAGATCGGTGGCGTAGAGAATCGAACGGATCATGCGGCCTCCTCGACTGCCGGCACGGCGGGGCCTGGCTTGAGCTTAGCAGCGTCGTGAAAAAGCCACTGTAAAAGGCTAACCCATGCCCAGCCCGAGCGCTGTAGCTGCCAGGGTGCACCGCCTCAGGGCAGGTCTTCGGGCGCTCTGGCAAGGGCCTCGGCCACCGCTTCCCGCAGCTCGGCTGCCGACAGCCTGGTGTGCAGCGCACCGAAGAACGCGCCATCGCGCACCACGAAAAGCGCCGGCAGCTGAAAGACCTCATAGCGCTGCACCAGGCCGAAGTTCTCCTGTGCGTCGATCCACACCAGACGCGCGATGGGCAACGCCATCCCTGGAAGCCGCTGGCGCGCGTAGCGGCAGCTCGCGCAACCCTGACTGGTGAAGATCACCAATGATGCGCCGGGAAGATCGAGCAACCGCCGATCGGCATCAAAATCGGTCAATTCCAATTGCGTGGCTATACGCGGCAGGACACTATCATTCTGATGGCAACCGGGGTGCTCGTTCATGCGTCGCTTTCTTCGTCATGGCAGCGATCTGCCTGTGGAGTTGAGGCTACGCCGCCAGCCGCCCAGCGCCAACCAACGCTGGCCAACCTCAGCCCTGGCGCCGCCTGCCAGTCCAGTCACCCCTGGTCCGGGGCACGCCGGTCACGCTGCACATTGCGGTACTGGGTGCTAGCCTACCCTGGTCAGGTCGCCTGGTGCACGAGGCAATCGGCGCATTATCTGCTAGGCGTCGCCTTCAGCGAGCAGGCGTCCGAGCGGCGCGCGCAGGGTCGAAGAAATCTACAACCTGCAACGCTACCGCAGGCATCGCGAATAGCAGGCTGGCCAGGTGCTGCCCTGGAGCCCATTGCTCAGCAATGGCGCGAGCAGCGGCTGGCCATCTTTCACCCGTCCAGGCCCTAAATGCCATTGTCTCGACGGGCGCTAACGCGCTAAGGTTCAGCTTCCCCGCTGTGCCCATACTGCTGTGCCCGCTGCACGGGGATCGCTGGCGGCCGGCTCCCGTGACCCGATGACCCACCCGATGAAAAGCACGACAGCTGAATTACCGATCAACGACCTCAACGTCGCTTCCAACGAAACCCTGATCACCCCGGAACAGATCAAGCTCGAGATTCCACTGACCGAACGTGCGCAACGCACCGTATCGGCCGGCCGGCAGGTGGTGCGTGACATCCTCGACGGCAAGGACCACCGCCTATTCGTGGTGGTTGGCCCCTGCTCCATCCACGACATCAAAGCCGCCCACGAATATGCCGAGCGCCTGAAGGTGCTCGCCGAGGAAGTCTCCGACACCCTGTACCTGGTCATGCGCGTGTACTTCGAGAAGCCGCGCACCACCGTCGGCTGGAAAGGCCTGATCAACGATCCCTACCTCGACGACTCCTTCAAGATCCAGGACGGCCTGCATATCGGCCGCAAGCTCCTGCTCGACCTCGCGGAAATGGGCCTGCCCACTGCCACCGAAGCGCTGGATCCGATTTCCCCGCAGTACCTGCAGGACCTGATCAGCTGGTCGGCGATCGGCGCGCGCACCACCGAGTCGCAGACCCACCGGGAAATGGCCTCGGGCCTGTCCTCGGCGGTCGGCTTCAAGAACGGCACCGATGGCGGCCTCACGGTGGCCATCAACGCCCTGCAGTCGGTCTCCAGCCCGCACCGTTTCCTGGGTATCAACCAGCAAGGCGGCGTATCCATCGTCACCACCAAGGGCAACGCCTACGGCCACGTGGTGCTGCGTGGCGGCAATGGCAAGCCGAACTACGACTCGGTCAGCGTGGCGATTTGCGAGCAGGAACTCAAGAAGGCATCGATCAAGCCGAACATCATGGTCGACTGCAGCCACGCCAACTCCAACAAGGACCCGGCGCTGCAACCCCTGGTGATGGACAACGTCGCCAACCAGATCCTCGAAGGCAACCAGTCGATCGTCGGCCTGATGGTCGAGAGCCACCTGGGCTGGGGCAACCAGTCGATTCCCAAGGACCTGCAACAGCTCAAGTACGGCGTTTCGATCACCGACGCCTGCATCGATTGGGAAAGCACCGAAAAGACCCTGCGCAGCATGCACGGCAAACTCAGGGACGTACTGCCCAAGCGCCAGCGCGGCTGAGACCGCCGCCATGAAAAACGCCGAGCATCTGCTCGGCGTTTTTCATGGCGGCGTCTGTTTCAGTCCTGCTCGGCAGCGCCTTCGGTACGCGCCATGTAGCGCTCCACATAGGAGCAGGACGCGATCACCGTGTAGCCCATGCTGTCGGCGTAATCCAGCGCCGTCTTGGTCAGGGCCGCGGCGATGCCACGACCGCGCAGCGAGTTGGGCACGAAGGTGCGATAGATATCCAGGGTCTGCTTGCCCAGATCCATGTAGGAAAGATAAGCGCGATCCCCATCCACTGTGGTCTCGAACTGGTGACCGGCAAGGTCATGATGAATGGACAGTGGCTCGCTCATTACTACTCCTCTCGATTGGGCCAGGCACGACATCCCCGGCAGGGCCTGCGTACATCCGGTAACAATAGGCTATAAAGCCACTGTAGAACGTAAAGGGCAAGGCAAAATCCGTTCACCTAGAAATTGCCGACCCAGAGAAATCCGAGGTGGGAAAATCCTCGCGCTCAGCTGCGTACATAGCCGCCATCCGTACAGGTAGTCGGCGCTAGCATATTCATTTCAGAGAAAAAATTCGGAACCCTTGCCCCTCGTCCGTTTACTTACTAAAAGTTACAGGTAGTATGTACGCCGGCCATTTTCCGGGTTCGGGAAAGGGCTTCAATAAAGCAAAAAACTGACCCTAAGGGGAACACGATGAACAACGTTCTGAAATTCTCTGCTCTGGCTCTGGCCGCAGTTCTGGCTACCGGTTGCAGCAGCGTCACCAAAGAAACCGAAGCTCGCCTGACTGCAACCGAAGACGCAGCAGCCCGCGCTCAAGCTCGTGCCGACGAAGCCTACCGCAAGGCTGACGAAGCACTGGCTGCCGCTCAGAAGGCTCAGCAAACTGCTGACGAGGCCAACGAGCGCGCTCTGCGTATGCTGGAAAAAGCCAGCCGCAAGTAATCGCCCCCGGGCAATGAAAAAGCCGGCTCTCGAGCCGGCTTTTTCATGTCTGCATGAATGCTGCACGGGGCGCTCCCGAGAGCGCCACGCCCGCCGCCGTCAGAACGCGGGCGATTGCGCCTGGATTACCGCGTCGCGCGGCGAGGCGATCTCCACCGGCAGGCCGTCATGGGCCGCCACCACCTCGCGCACCACGTCCCAGTCCAGGGTATCGGCGCTGAGGTCATTACGGCGGATCAGGGCATTGACCACCTCGGTGTGGTGATCGACCGCCGGGGCATCCTCCTCGCCCAGCGGCGTGTGCGCTTCCAGGTAGACCTTGCCGCCGCTCACGCCGAACTTGTACGGCTCGTTGACGATACGCACCGGCGTGCCGACCGGCACCATGCCGGCCAGCTCCAGCACGTTGTTGTTGAGCATGCGGAAGCAGCCATGGCTCACGCGCATGCCGATGCCGAATTTCTTGTTCGAGCCGTGAATCAGGTAGCCCGGCACCGACAGCGTCATCTTGTAGGGCCCCAGTGGATTGTCCGGGCCTGGCGGTACGTAACTCGGCAGCGGGTCGCCGTCGGCCGCGTGCTCATCGCGAATCGACTGCGGTGGGTACCAACCCGGGTTCGGCGTCTTGGCGGTGATGCGCGCCTGGGTTACCGGCGAACTCCAGCCCTCGCGACCGATGCCCAGCGGATAGGTATGGACCACGTTCTGGCCCTTCGGGAAGTAGTACAGCCGGTATTCGGCGAGGTTGATCACGATGCCTTCGCGCGGCCCGGGCGGCAGGATGAAGCGGGTCGGCAGCACGATATCGGTGCCCTCGCCCGGCAGCCAGGCATCCACACCCGGATTGGCGGCGACCATTTCCAGATAGCCCAGGTCGTTCGCCGTACCGATGTCGGCGAAAGTATCCTCGTAGCGCGCCTTGATGACCTGGATCTCGCCGACGATGTCCTCGCCGGGCGGTGGCAACGGCAATTCCAGTGCGGCAGCGGAACCTGCCAGACAGACAGCACCCAACGACAGACAGCGGGCAAGAGCTGAAACGCGCGGCGACATGCAGAAAACCTTCGAGGTGGTGATGATGGTGGGAGTTGATTGTATACCGTGGCGCCCCTCAGCGCCCCGGCCACGCGGGCCGCTCACCACGACGCTGGGCCTCCAGCGTCGCCAGGCAGGCGCGGCACAGGCGGCGGTCCTGCAACATCGGCCGTTCCAGGTCGCGCCACAGCGGCTGCGCGGGCAGCAGACCACCGCACAGGGTGCGATCGGCGTGACCACCAAGCTCCAGCTGACGAGCGACCAGGTGCACCTTCACCTCGCGGCAGGCGAACAGATCCAGCTGCTCGTCCGGCTCGATCAGTTGGTAGGCATACAGAGACCAGACGGGTCGCAACATGGGGGGCTCCAGAACGGGGGCGCCACATTAGCCGAAACACCGTCAGCGGAAAAGCCCGTTACAGCAATGGTTTCAAGCTCGGCCAGACATTCTCGAGCAGCCGCGGCTGGGCGGCCACGGCAGGATGCACGCCGTCATCCTGCATCAGGCTGGCGATACCGCCCACGCCCTCGAGCAGAAAGGGCACCAGCGGCACATTCTTGTCGGCGGCCACATCGTCGAACACCCTGGCGAACGCAGTGGTGTAACGCTCGCCGTAATTGGGCGGGATGCGCATGCCCAACAACAGCACCTTGGCACCGGCGCCACGGGAAGCATCGATCATCGATGCAAGATTCTGTTGCAATTGGCCTGGTGGCAAACCACGCAGGCCATCGTTGCCACCGAGCTCGACGATCACCAGTTGCGGCTGGTGCTCGGCCAGCAGCGCCGGCAGCCGCGCCGCCCCGCCAGCGCTGGTGTCGCCGCTGATCGAGGCGTTCACCACCTGGTGCTCGAACCCCTCGTTGCGCATGCGCTCATCGAGCAAATGAACCCAGCCCTGCCGGGTATCCATGCCAAAAGCGGCGCTGATACTATCGCCAACGACCAGCACGGTCCCCGCCTGCGCCATCTGCCCTATCAGCAGCAGGCCCAGAATGGCCCCCTTCACTATTGCACGCATCGGATTCCTCATGAGCTCAAGCATTCTGTCTGCGCAGAACCTTACCAAAGTGGTCTCCAGCGCGGAAGGCGAGTTGACCATCCTGCACGACCTGTCGCTGGAGCTGGAAAAAGGGGGCAGCCTGGCCATCGTCGGCAGTTCGGGGTCCGGCAAATCCACCCTGCTCGGCCTGTTGGCCGGCCTCGATCTGCCGAGCACCGGGCGCATCCTGCTGGCCGGCAACGATCTCGGCAGCCTGGATGAAGACGCCCGTGCCCGGGTGCGCGCCGAGCACGTGGGCTTCGTGTTTCAGTCGTTCCAGCTGCTCGACAGTCTCAATGCCCTGGAAAACGTCATGCTGCCCCTGGAGCTCGAAGGCCGCAGCGACGCCCGGCAGCGCGCCAGCGAGTTGCTCGAGCGCGTCGGCCTGGGGGCACGCCTGACCCACTCGCCGCGCCAGCTTTCCGGCGGTGAACAGCAACGCGTGGCCATCGCCCGGGCATTTGCCGCAGAGCCCGATGTGCTGTTCGCCGACGAGCCCACCGGCAACCTGGACACCCACACGGGCGAGCGCATCAGTGACCTGTTGTTCGAACTCAACGGGGAGCGCGGCGCGACCCTGGTGCTGGTCACCCATGACGAGCGCCTTGCCGCGCGCTGTAAGCGCATCATCCGCCTGGAGGCCGGCCACCTGGTGGCAGCGGTGGACGCCTGATGCGCGCCCTGTCCTTTTCCGGCCTGTTGGCGCTGGCGGGCCGCCAGCTGCTGCGCGATGCGCGCTCCGGCGAGCTGCGCGTGCTGTTCTTCGCCCTGCTGATCGCCGTCGCCTCCAGCACCGCCATTGGCTATTTCGGGGCCCGGCTGAACGAGGGCATGAGCCTGCGCGCCACCGAATTTCTGGGCGCCGATCTGATTCTCAGGGGCAGCGCCCCCGCCAGCGCCGAGCAGATCGAGGCCGGCACCAGGCGCGGGCTGCAGCACGCCCAGGTGGTCGAGTTCTCCAGCGTGATCGCCAGCGACGCCGGCATCCAGCTGGCCAGCGTCAAGGCCGCCGGCCAGGGCTACCCGCTGCGTGGCCAGCTCAAGAGCGCCGCGGCGCCCTATGCCGAAGAAACCGTCAGCCCAGGGCCAGGGCCTGGCGAGGTGTGGGCGGAGTCGCGCCTGCTGGCGGCCCTGAACCTGAAAACTGGCGACCAGATCGAAGTCGGCGCCAAGCAGCTGCGCCTCACCCGGGTGCTGACCTACCTGCCGGATGAAGCCGGCGATTTCTACAGCCTGACGCCTCATGTACTGATGCACCTCGACGACCTGCCGGCCACCCGCGTGGTGCAACCGGGCAGCCGGGTGCGCTACATCGAACAGTGGAACGGCCCGAGCGATGCCCTGGCCAGCTATCGACAGGCCATCGAGCCGGGACTGGCGGCCCACCAGCGCTTCGACGACGCCCGCGATGGCAGCCGCCGCGTCGGCGGCGCCCTGGATCGTGCCGAGCGCTACCTGAACCTCGCCAGCCTGGCCGCCGTACTGCTGGCTGGCGTGGCGGTCGCCCTGTCGGCGTCGCGCTTCGCCAGCCGCCGCTTCGACGCCAGCGCACTATTGCGCTGCCTGGGCCTGTCGCGGCGCCAGGCGCTGAGCCTGTTCGGCCTGCAACTGGCGATGCTCGGCTTGCTCGCCAGCCTGGCCGGCGCGCTGCTCGGCTGGCTTGCCCAGCAGACGCTGTTTCACCTGCTGCAAGGCCTGCTGCCCGCGCAAGTTCCCCCCGGCGGCGTCTGGCCCGCCCTGGCCGGCATCGCCACCGGGCTGGTGGCCCTCGCCGGTTTCGCCTTGCCGCCACTGGCGGCGCTGGGCCGCGTCCCGCCGCTGCGCGTACTGCGCCGCGACATGCTGCCGGTGCCTGCAAGTTCCTGGCTGGTCTACGGCACTGCCCTGCTCGCCCTGGGCCTGATCATGTGGCGCTTGAGCCTCGACCTGACGCTGACCCTGGCCCTGCTCGGTGGCGGGCTGATCACCGCCCTGCTGCTGGGCGGCCTGCTGCTGCTCGGTCTGCAGAGCCTGCGCCGCCTGCTGGCTCGCGCCGCATTGCCGTGGCGCCTGGGCCTGGGTCAGCTACTGCGCCGCCCGCTCGCGGCAGCCGGGCAAGCCCTGGCCTTCGGTCTGATCCTCCTGGCGATGGCGCTGATCGCCCTGCTGCGCGGCGAATTGCTGGACAACTGGCAGGAGCAGCTGCCAGTCGACGCCCCCAATCATTTCGCCCTCAACGTTCTGCCTGCCGAACGCGACGCCTTCGCCGAACGCCTCGCCCAGCTTTCTCCCCATCCCGCCCCGCTCTACCCGGTGGTGCCGGGCCGCCTGACCCAGGTCAACGGCGAGCCGGTTCGTCAGTACGTCACCGAGGATTCCCGTGGCGAACGCGCGGTACGCCGCGACCTGAGCCTGACCTGGAGCGCCGACCTGCCCGATGGCAATACCCTCACCGCCGGGCAGTGGTGGACAGCGGGTGAACGGCAAGAGCTGCCCGGTGTGTCGGTAGAGGACGAACTGGCGCAGAGCCTGCACATCGAGCTCGGCGACCGCCTGACCTTCAATGTTGGCGGCGTCGACCGCGATGCGGTGGTGACCAACCTGCGCGAGGTGGACTGGAACAACTTCCAGCCCAACTTCTTCATGATCTTCGAGCCCGGCACCCTCAAGGATCTGCCGGTGACCTACCTGACCAGCTTCTACCTGCCGCCGCAGCACGAGCAGCAGCTGGTGGAACTGTCCCGCGCCTTCCCTTCGGTATCGCTGCTGCAGGTCGAGGCGCTGCTCAACCAACTGCGCAGCATCCTCGCCCAGGTCACCATCGCCATCGAGTTCGTGCTGCTGTTCGTGCTGGCCGCGGGCCTGGCCGTGCTGTTCGCCGGCCTGCAGTCGACCCTGGACGAGCGTATCCACCAGGGCGCCCTGCTGCGAGCCTTGGGTGCCGAACGCAAGCTGCTGGTACAGGCCAGGCGCGCCGAGTTCGGCCTGCTGGGCGCCGCCAGCGGCCTGCTGGCCGCGTTGGGCTGCGAACTGGTCAGTTTCCTGATCTACCGCTACGCCTTCCAGATGGACTGGCAGCCCCATCCATGGCTGCTGGTGCTGCCGCTGATCGGTGCGCTGCTGGTCGGCATTGCCGGTGTGCTCGGTACCCGCCGCGCGCTGAACGCCAGCCCGCTCACCGTTCTGCGCGAGGGTTGATAGACTGGGCGTCCGCCATAGACCGAGCCGAGCATGAGCCGATACCGCCCTCCCCGCGCCGCGGGCACGCCCCTGATCACCCCGCAAGGCGAGGCGCGCCTGCGCGCCGAGCTGCACGAGCTCTGGCACGTGCGCAGGCCCGAGGTGACCCGTTCGGTCAGCGAGGCGGCGGCCCAGGGCGATCGTTCGGAGAACGCCGAATACACCTACGGCAAGAAGATGCTGCGCGAGATCGACAGCCGCGTGCGCTTTCTGACCAAACGCCTGGAAAAGCTCAAGGTGGTGGATACCCGTCCCAGCGACCCCGACAAGGTGTACTTCGGTGCCTGGGTCACCCTCGAAGATGAAGACGGCGTTGAGGCGCGCTATCGCATCGTCGGCCCCGACGAACTCGACCTCAAGCTGAACCTGATCAGCATCGACTCACCCTTGGCCCGGGCGTTGGTCGGCAAGGGCCTGGACGCCGAGGTGCGGGTACAGACGCCGACCGGCGACAAGTACTGGTACATCGTCGCCATCGACTATCCGTAAACGCCATTCAGCGCAGGGTGATCAACCCCTGCCGGGCGATACGCGTCAGTTGGCCGAGCGCCTCGGCGCTCGGCCGTTGCAGCACGGCGAAGTCGAAACTGTCATCGGCGAAACGCTGCAGCGACTCGCCCGGCTCGGCGAACTGCACGAGAAAGGCGCGCTGGCCGTCGCGGCGGGCGGGCCAACCGTCCAGATAACGCAGCAGGATCGGTTGATGGACGCCGCCGAGCAGGATGCGCGGATTGCGGCGAACCAGTCGGGTGGTGATGGGGACGATACGAATCTGTGCCGCCTGGGAGCAGGTCATGGGTGCTTGTCTCCGCCTCGAAAATCCCGCTGGGCAGCGGTGAGAGGCAACACCGAACCAGCGCTTTAGCGGAATTTCGAGACTCGATGTCGAGCCCCTGAGGCGCCCCGCAAGTAGCTGTCTAAATCGGCGCAAGTGGCAATCCTAGAGAGTTGCCGATCAGCCTGTCAATAACCAGGAAAGCCCCATGGGCGGGCTTTCTCAGGTGGCGCCGCGGTCAGCCGGCGATGCGCTTGTCCAGCGACAGCCGCCCGGCGCCTTCGATCAGCAGGGCCAGCGTGGCGGCCAGCAGGGCCAGGGCGAATTCGTAGCCGTTGTCGGCCATGAAGAAGCCATTGCCGATATGCACCGAGAAGATCGCCACCAGCATGGTGACCGCCAGTACCGCCGACGCAGGCCGAACCAGCAGGCCGATGACCAGGGCCAGGCCGCCGAAGAATTCGGCACTGCCAGCCAGCAAGGCCATCAGGTAGCCCGGCGCCAGGCCGATGCTCTCCATCCACTGGGCGACACCGGCCAGGCCGTAGCCGCCGAACCAGCCGAAGAGTTTCTGCGCGCCATGGGCCATGAAGGTGATGCCGACCAGCACGCGCAGGAGGGTCAGGCCAAAGCCGGCACGGGTGGTTGTCAGTGATTTGATGAATGAGTTCATGGGGTGAATCCTTTGCTAGGCGAGTGAGATGGCGGCATATTAATTCAGATAATCAATATGAATACCGAATAAAACCGCTAAAAATAATCGAATAAATCGATTATTTCCCCATGCTCACCTTTTGCCCCGGTTCCAGGGAATAGCGCTCGCGGGCGTAGGCCAGGTAGTACTTGTTCACCGCGTTAACGTAGCTCACCACGCCCATGCCCAACTCTTCCATCGCCACCCGCTCGACCTGGAAAAACCACTGATCGGGGTTGAGGCCGCGGCGCCGCGCTTCCGCCCGCAGGCTCTGCACCCTCTGCGGGCCGAGGTTGTAACCGGCGAGCACGAACGCCATACGCTCGCGCTCGTTGAGCCGCGGGCTGTTGAAGAAGCCACGGCGAATCTTGGCAAGGTACTTGGCACTGGCCTGCACGTTGCTCTCGACTCGGGAGATATCGCTGATGCCAACGCTGCGCGCCGCCGCCGGGGTGATCTGCATCAACCCGGTGGCGCCGCTGCTGCCGCGGGCCGCCGGGTTGAGCGTCGACTCCTTGAACGCCAGGGCGGCCAGGGCCAGCCAATCGAAATCATGCTGTTCGGCGTAGCGCTGCAGCACTGGCCGCACCCGCTCCAGGCGCTGGCGCTCGGTACGCCCCATGGGCGAATGCACCTTGTAGAGCCGTCGGTACACGCGCTGGAAAGCGGCGTCCTGATCATCGGGCACCCGGTAGCCGTCCAGAAAGCGGTCGACGCTGGCACTGAGCATGGGCGCGTCGCGGCGCATGTACCAACGCATGGCGCCCTGGTTATCGAGCACCAGGTGGCGGTCAACACGCAGCTTGGGCATCACCTTGGCCCAGCGCTCGGCGATGTGCAGCTCCACGGCGGTAAAATCGAAGATGCCGGCCTGGACCATTTCCAGCACATCCTCGACGGCCAGGGTCGGATCCACCCACTCGACGACGATGGGCGGCAGCTTGCGCGCCTCGAGCCGGCGGTTGATGTCGTGCAGCGCCTCCTTGGCCACGCTGCCGGCCGGCAGCGACAGGCTGCGCCCGGCCAGCTGCTCGAGCCGCTGGTAACGCCGATTGCCCTGCCGGGCGACGATCACCACCGGTACGTCACGGCGTATCGCTTCGCTGGCCAGCACGTTGCCGCCCTTGCTGCTCAGCAGCTCGCCTGGAGCAACCAGATCACCTTCGCCACGCTGCAGGGCGGCGAGCAGCTGGTCCTTGGCCTTGGGAATCAGTTTCAGGCGCAGGTTGCGGCCATCGCGGGCGTTGCGGTTGAGGTACTGCTCAAGGGCACGCAGGCGTTGGTATTCCACGCCGAAGCTCTGTCCCTTCACCTCACCCGAGCTGTTGCGACTCTGGTTGACCAGCACGCGCAGCTCGCCGCTCTTGCGAATCCCCGGCAGATCCCGTGGCGCAGCCGTGCCGGTGACCTCCAGAGGACCGGCGATACGTGCCAGTGCCGGCATGGGCAGCCAGAGCAGCAGGCAGATGATGAACAGGACACGCAATATCGATGCTCCGATAGCGGAAACCGGCTGATAGCCAGAGAGGGTGATTCGAAGGCGGATCGCCAGGCGTGGCACGGCCACCACCATGACGGCTCGGCTCTTTATTTACGTCACGAATCGACAACAAGTTTTTGTAATTCTTAGCTTTTTAGTGGAGATAAAAAGCTCTGTTATGCTGCGCCCTCTCGTTTTACAGGGTCACACCATGCAACTCATCGACATCGGCGTCAATCTGACTCACGCAAGCTTCGACGACCAGCACACGGCCGTGCTCGAACGCGCCTTCGCAGCGGGTGTCTGCCAGCTGGTGTTGACCGGCACCAGCCTGGGTGAAAGTGACCATGCGCTGAGCCTGTGCCACAAACTCGACGAGCGCGCCGAGCGGCTATTCAGCACCGCCGGCGTGCACCCCCATGACGCCAGGCATTGGAGCAGTGACGACAGCAAGCGCCTGCGTGTCCTGCTCGGTGAACCGCAGGTCAGGGCGGTGGGCGAATGCGGGCTGGACTTCAACCGTGATTTTTCGCCACGCCCGCAGCAGGAAAAAGCCCTGGAGGAACAACTGAGCCTGGCCGCCGAGTTGCAAATGCCGGTGTTCCTCCATGAACGCGACGCCCACCCACGCTTCGTGCAGATTCTGCGCGATTACCGCGATCGCCTGCCGGCCGCCGTGGTGCATTGCTTCACTGGCGAGCAGCGGGCGCTGTTCGATTACCTGGATCTGGACCTGCACATCGGCATCACTGGCTGGATTTGCGATGAGCGCCGCGGGGCGCACCTGCATCCGCTGGTAAAGGAGATCCCGGTCGGCCGTCTGATGCTGGAAAGCGACGCGCCCTACCTGCTGCCGCGCAGCCTGCGCCCGAAACCCAAGGGCGGTCGCAACGAGCCGGCGTTTCTGCCCGAGGTGCTGCGCGAAGTGGCCCTGCACCGCCAGGAATCACCCGATCATGTGGCCAGCCACACGACGGCCTGCGCCCGAGCCTTCTTCGCCCTACCGACCCTCGCCGAACCGGTCGATGATCGGGAAGATGACCGGGAGCCCTCAAGTCAGGTGGATCGTCGCCGTTGACCTGGAGGCAACCGCGCTGCTTGCGAGCCGTGGCAGCCGAGTCGTCGGCTGCCGTTGACTCATATCAAGGGATGATGAATTTGCCCATGAAAGAATAATGGCGCCTTGCCAGCACTTCATTCATGTCGAGAGCAAAAGAACATGCCCGTGTGGATTCGCGATATCTCCCTGAAACACAAGTTCTGGGCGGTGAATGCCGTCGCCTTCGTCACCACCCTGCTACTGGTTCTGTTCGCCATGCTTCAGGAGCAGGACACCTATGCCCAGGCCGCCCGCGCCAATGTCCAGCAGCGGGCGCAACTGCTCGCCACCTGGCCGGTCGACCAGCCGCTGCCTGCCACAGCTGCTCTCGTCGCTTTCAAGGCCGGTGAGGCACCGGGGCTGCCCGGCAAGGTGGATGCCACGCCGTTGAAGGGCGGTCGCGGTTGGGTTGCCTTGGAACATGACGCCCTGTTCGGCAGCGACCCGCTGCTCGGCGCGCAACTCGTCGAGCGCGCTGGCGACCAGCGTATCGCCGTCCTCGCCACTGGCCGCAGCCTGGCCCAGGTGTTCGCCGAGCGTGCCGGCCGCTACGCCGTGGCGGTTGCCGTGCTGATGCTTGCCCTGCTCGCCGCCTCGCAACTGCTGATCCGCTTTCTGCTCAGCCACCTCAATACCCTCAAGGATGTCATGCTGCACGTCGAGAAGAGCGGTGACCTGGCCGCCCGCGTGCCCTTGCAGAGCCGCGATGAGGTCGGGCAGATGGCCGGTGCCTTCAATGCCATGCAGGCTGGTTACCAGCGGGTCGTTGGCGCCGTCATCCAGGCGGCCTCGCAGCTCGACGAGGGCACCGGGCGCCTGGCGCAAAGCATGAAGGAGGTGCGCCAGGGCATGCTCGGCCAGCAGAGCGAAACCGATCAGGCCGCCACCGCCATCAACGAGATGTCGACCACCGTTCACCACATCGCCGAACACGCCGCCACCACCCGCGACCAGTCGCAGGCCGCCGACCAGCTCGCCGGCGCCGGGCAGACCGTGGTCACCCGTGTGGTCGAATCCATCACCGGCCTGTCCAGCGGGGTGCAGCAGACGGCCACCATGATCGAGCAGGTGGCCGCCGACAGCCAGAAGATCAGCAGCGTGGTGAACGTCATTCACGGCATCGCCGAACAGACCAACCTGCTGGCCCTCAACGCCGCCATCGAGGCGGCGCGGGCCGGCGAAATGGGCCGCGGTTTCGCCGTGGTGGCCGATGAGGTGCGCAACCTGGCCAAGCGCGTGCAGGACTCCACCGACGAGATCACCAGCATGATCGGTACGCTGCAGGCCGGTACCCGCGATGCCGTGGAATTCATGCAGGAAAGCTCGCTGAAAGCCGACGATTGCGTGCGCGCTGCCCATGAGGCCGGCGACGCCCTGGTGGCGATCACCGGCGCGGTGGCGCAAATGCGCGAAAGCAACACGCAGATCGCCGTCGCGGCAGAACAACAGAGCCTGGTGGCCGAAGAAATGACCCGCTCGGTGATCGGCATTCGTGACGTCACTGAACAGACCGTCCAGCAGACCCTGGAGTCCGCCACCACCAGCAGCCAGTTGGCCGACCTGGCGGGCGAGCTGTCCCGGGCCATCCGCCAGCTAAAACCCTGACGGCCAGCCGCCTGCGGCAGATAGTAGAAACCCTATCTGGCGTATAGGACGGATCAATTCGCGACCCTGGCGCCTGGGCCATAGACTGGCTCCATCTGATGCAGGAGACCGTTCATGAGCACCCAAGCCGCTACCCTCGTCCGTCACACCGAATCGCTGGACATGCCGATGCTGGCCGTTGCCCTGCCGCTGTTGCTGGTCTCCCTGGCGCTGGCGGGCAGCGGCTCCGGTGCCCTTGCCCTGGTGCTGTCGGGCCTGGGGGCCATTGCCGCCTATGCCCTGGCGCGCCAGGCGTTGCTGGGTGACGCTCAGTCGAATACCGTGACCGTCTGACGGCTGATGGCCAGCAATTCTCCGTCCGCGCTCCACAGCCCGGCCGCCACATGCCCGTAGCCATCGCGGGCATGCTCGATCTCGGCGCGGTACAGGCACCACTGGTCCGAGGTGATAGGGTGCAGCGGCTGAATGAACTCGATGGTCCAGGTCAGTGAACTGCCAGGCGCCGGCTTGTCGAGCAGCGACAACACCGCCGGTGGCCAGGCATCGACCAGCCCGAGCAGGAGGGCTTCGTCGAGGGTTTCGATGCGCTGCTGATCGCGAAAACGTACCCAACCGCCCATTTCCCGCGACGGGTTTCCACTGAACGGCAGGCCGCCCAAGCCCCAGCGCAGCACCAGATGACGAGTGAACTCCGGGGTGACCTGGGGGATGTAGGGCAACTCCTGACTTTGCTCGGGCGCCTTTATCGCGGGTGCCGGCAGCGCCGGCACGCTGATCGAAGAGCTGCGCGGCGTACCGAAACTGCCCTGTATCAACGCCACCACCTGGCCGTTCTGCACGGCACGCCCCAGCACCTGGCTGACCGCCGAGCCCGCGCGCAACACCTCGGCCTCGAAGCTGGTGGCGATGCCGGGCGTCACCGGCGCGACGAAGCTGATCGCCAACGACCGCGGTGGGCGATCGGCGGGTACCTTGCCGCGCATCACGGCATAGACCAGCGCCGCCACCACGCCGCCGAAGCTGGCGCGGCCCTGGCCCCAGTCAGGCGGAATCGACAGCGCCTCGGGTGTACGCTGCACCTGTTCCAGTAGCTCGAAGAAATCCATGGTCACCTCCCCTTGTCATCGTACGGATGGTAAGAGACGCACCACGCAACTGCGAGCCCGGCGCAGACGGCAGATCGGTCATTGTTGGGGCTGGAGTGCTGCCAGCAGACGCGCCTGGATGGTTTGCGCCGAGCGCTCGGCGGCCTCCATCGAGGCGCGCCAGGCGGGGATGAAGCCACGCAGATCGGGCTCGCGCTCGGCGGTCGCCAGCCACTGCACATGGTCGTGCCAATCCCCGAGCAGCGCCTGGCCTTTCTTGAGCAGTTTCAATTGCCCAGCCGACAGCGGCGAAAGCTGTGGGTAGGCCTCGGCAGTGTAGCGCACGCGCTTGATCAGCAGGCGCACGCGGTGGCGATCATGGGCTGCATCGTCCAGGGACTCGACGAGCTTGGCAAGCTGCTTGCGCAGGTAGCGCCGCACCTTCTTGTGCAAGTCTTCCAGCTCGCCACTCGCCTGTTGGGCAGCCAGCTCCCGGGGCCACTCGTCCAGGGCGCGGAACAGCGCAGGCAATGCGCGGCTGTTCAGTACCAGCGCGTCGCCCTTGCGGCGCTGCGCCAGACGTCGCTCAGCAGCGACGTGCTCACCGCTGGCGCGCAAGGTGCCGATCAGCACCTCCAGATCCCGTATCGGGCCCGTCAGACGCCCGAGCTCGGCGGCTCGCTTCTGCAAGGGATCACTCCCGGCAGCGCCCTTGAGCGGCTTGAGCAGGCTGCGCAAGCGGCGCAAACAGACCCGCAGATCATGCAGCGCCTCGTCATCGGTCTGCGCCTGCAGACGCTCGCGACAGGCGTACAACGCAACCTCTAGGCGCAGCACTTCGCTGCGCAACGTACCGACAAAACCACTCATCACGGAACTCCTGAAAAACCGTTCAAGGGGATCGGCTCCAGCGCCAAGGCAGTTGGCGGCGCAGCGCGTTCAGCTGTTGGAGCAGCGCTTGGGGGAAATGTTCTGCCCCGCGTAACGTTGCGCTTCGAAAGCCTGCACGAAGGCAAGAATGGCTTCTGCCTGAGCGGGCAGTGCCTTGCCGGCACGCTGTGCGAAGACCCGTGGCCCCTCGCCGGCATGGCGCCGTACACCATGCTGGGCCAGCAGTCGCTCGAAGCGTTGAAAGAGGCGCAGCAAGGGGTCACGCTCGACCCGCCAGGGCTTGAACAGCCACAGCGAGAGCAGGCCCAGCAGCAAACCACCGCCGCCGACCAGCGCAAGAATCAGCCTGCCGGCGTCGACCTGGCCGAACCAGCGCTGCAGGAGTTCGAACTGTTGCGCGCCCTGATAGCCCAGCACCCAGCGCTGCCAGCCGTAGTTGAGGTCGTCCCAGGCCAGGCGCAGCTCGTTCAGCCAGGTCAGGTTGCGGTAACGCAACGGCGAAAACGGCGAGTCGGCGAGAAAGCTCTGTTCACCGGCCAGGGCCTGCTCCAGGCCTTGCTCGATGCGCTCGGGGGCGACCTGAAAGGTTGGGTCCGCACGCCTCCAGCCCTGCTCCGGCAACCAGTACTCGACCCAGGCATGGGCATCGAACTGGCGAACCTGCACATAGCTGCCTTTGCCACTGAGTTCGCCGCCCTGGTATCCGGCCACCACGCGACTGGGAATGCCCGCGGCGCGCAGCACGAAGGTCATGGCGCCGGCGTAGTGCGCGCAAAAGCCGCTGCGGGTATCGAACAGGAACTCGTCGATGGAGTCGTCGCCCAGGGGGGTTGGCGTCAGGGTATAGACGTAGGGCTGGCGGTTGAAATGGCTGAGCAGCGCCGCGACCAACTGTTCATCCTGCGCATACTGGCTGCGCAATTCCCGAGCCCAGGCGCGACTGCGCGCATCACCCTCACGGGGCAGGCGCAGCAAGGCCTGCCGCCGGCCCGGCGGCAGCTGCGGCTCGCGCAGCGCGTCAGGCCAGGAACTCACGTCATAGAGCAGCGCACGGTCCACCGGACGGTTGCGCTGCAACCGGAAATCGCCCATCTGCCGTGTGCCTGGCATGTCGGTCCGGGCCACGTCGAGGGCGAACAACCAGGGCCGCGTGGTCGGCTGCATCACCACGCTGTAGTGCAGCGCCTCACCACGGGGCTGCCACTGCGGCGCCGGCGAGAACTGCTCCCCAGACGACTGCGACCAGCGCCGGCCATCGAAATGATCCAGCGTCAGCGCGCGCCAGTACAGCTCGCTACGCGCCGGCACCCGGTTATCGAAGCTGGCCCGAAAGGCCAGTTCACCGGAGCGGGTCAGCTCGGCGATATCGCCGGGCGCCATGCTGTCGGCCAATCCGGTGATCGCGCCACGCTCGTTGGGTACCGGTAACGACCACAGCGGCCCCAACCGCGGGAAGAACAGGAACAGCAGCAGCATCAGCGGCAGCGCCTGCAGCAGCAGGCTGGCCGACAGGCGCAGCGTGCGCCACGGCCGTGTTGCCGTGCCGCTCTGCTGCAGACCGATCAGGGCGGCCAACAGGGCACACACCGGCAGCAGGCTGAACAGCGCGACGAGCATGCCGTCATCGAACAGATAGGCGGTGACCACCACGAAGAAGCCGAGAAAGATCACCACCAGCGCATCGCGGCGGCTGCGCATCTCCAGCAACTTGAGGGTGAATGCCGCCACCAGCAGCACCACCCCGCCATCCAGCCCGACCAGGGTACCGCGGGACAGAAATACGCCCGCCGCCGCCAGGGCGATCAGGCCGATCCGCACGACGAGGCTGGGGTAGCCGGCGCGCATGCGGAAAATCTGGATGCGCCACAGTGCACAGCCCAGCCACAGGCCGATCACCCAGATCGGCAGGTGGAAGGTGTGCGGCAGGATCACCAGTGCCTGGGCGACCAGCAGCCAGGTCAGGCTGATACGCGGAATGCCGGCGACGCTGCTCATGCTCGCGCTCCATGCAGCGCCAGCGCGCGCAGGCACTGCTCACGGTGGCGTTCGCCAATGGCCACCGGCAGCGACTCGTTCGGCAGCTGCAGGGCGAACGGCTGCTGGCGTTCGGAGAGTACCAGCACCCAGTGGCAGAGCAGTGACAGGCGGCTTTCCAGGTCGCCGCTGAGCACATCGAAATCCAGCAACAGGTCGCGGCCGGTCTGGGCGGCGAAGTCCTTGACCAACAATCCCTGCCCGCGCGAATAAGCCTTCCAGTGCATCCGCCGGCGTGAATCGCCGGGCTGATAAGTGCGCAGTCCCTGGAAGTCATCGCTGCCCTGCCCCTGGCTGACCAGCCCGGCCTGCTCGTCACCCTCACTGCCGACGGGCGCCAGCGGCAGCTCGCCCTCCAGTGGCCGCGGATAGACCAGCACCGCCTGATCGAGGTCGACATGGCTCCAGGCGACCAGCAGCCCCAGAGGAAAACGGCTTTCCACCCGCAAGCGACCGGGCTGCAGCCAGCCGCGGCGCTGAGTCTGCAGGCTCAGCTCGCACTCCACCGAACCTTGCGCCGGCACGTCCTGTTGCTGCAGCTCGGCAGGTGGCCAGCCCAGGGCGATGGCCTCGTGGGCGCGGCCGCGACTTTCCAGACGTACCCGCAGGCGCGCCGCCTCGCCGGCGAACACCGCACCGGCGCCACCGGCATGCAGCACCAGCCCGGCCAGGTTGCGGTAGGTGTGCAGGATGGTCACCACGAATACCGAGCCGAGCAGAAAGGTCAGCCCGTAGGCCAGGCTGTTCTGATAGTTGATGGCGGCCAGCAGCATGACCAGCAGGGCGAACAGAAAGGCCACGCCCACGCGGCTCGGCAGGATGAAGATCCGCCGCTGGTTGAGCTGGACACTGGCGGCCGCGGGTATGCGCCTGGCCAGCCAGCGATCCCAGCGCTGCCTGAAGGCGCCCGTCAAAGTGCCGGCACCTCGCGCAGCAACCACTGCACCAGGGCACCGCCGCCGTGACCGGCCGGGTCCGCCTGATCACGCAGGCGATGCCCGGCCACGGCCGGCAGCACAGCCTGGACGTCCTCGGGAATCACGTAATCGCGCTCGGCCAGCAGCGCCCAGGCGCGTGCTGCCGCCAGCAGCGCCAGGCTGCCGCGTGGCGACAGGCCCCAGGCGAACTGCGGCTGGGTCCGCGTGGCTTCGACCAGGCGCAGCACGTAGTCGACCAGCGCATCACTGACGCGCACCTTGGGCACTTCAGCCTGCAGCTTCGCCAGCTCAGCATGATTGAGTACCGCGTCCAGCGTCGGCAGCACCGAGCGGCGGGGCTCGCCGAGCAGCAGGGCTTTCTCTGCGGCACGGGCCGGATAACCCAGCGACAGGCGCATCAGGAAGCGGTCCAGTTGCGATTCCGGCAGTGCGAAGGTGCCGCTCTGGCTGATCGGGTTCTGGGTGGCGATGACGAAGAAGGGATCGGGCAGCGGCCGGGTCGCGCCCTCGATGGTCACCTGTCCTTCCTCCATGGCCTCGAGCAGCGCGCTCTGGCTTTTCGGCGTGGCACGGTTGATCTCGTCCGCCAGCACCAGCTCGGCGAACACCGGGCCGGGGTGGAACAGGAACTGGCCGCTGTCCTTGTCGAACACCGAGGTGCCGAGAATATCGCCCGGCAGCAGGTCAGAGGTGAACTGGATGCGCTGGAAGCTCAGCCCCAGCACCTTGGCCAGGGCATGGCTGAGGGTGGTCTTGCCCATGCCGGGCAGGTCCTCGATCAACAGATGACCGCGGGCCAGCAGGCAGGTCAGCGCCAGGCGCACCTGCGCCTCCTTGCCGAGCAGCACCTGGTTGATGGTATCCAGGCAGGCGTCCAGTTTCGTGTGCATCATCCACTCCTCGTGCAAGTGGCCCGATGCTACTGACCTGACGGCGGCGGGCAAAGCGTTACGTAATGTTTGCTGACGAAACTGTGCACCAGGCCCAGGCCCGCAGCGCAACGGCGGACGCCGCAGCGCAGCGCGCTAGAGGCGAAAATGCGCGGCCATGCCCTGCAATTCGCGCCCCAGCGTTGCCAGTTGCTGGCTGGAGCCGGCGTTTTCCCGCATGGCTGCGGCGGACTGCTCGCCCAGGTCGCGAATCGACGTGACGCTGCGGTTGATGTCCTCGGCCACCGCGGTCTGCTGTTCGGCGGCAGCGGCGATCTGCTGGTTCATGCCGTGGATCACCGCAACGGCGTCGGCGATACCGGTCAAGGCCTCTTGCGTATGGCGGGCGTCGTGCACCACCTGCTCGACCAGTTCGTCGCTCTGGCGCATGTCGGCCACGGAGCGGGTGGCGCCAGCACGCAAGGTGCGCAGCAGCCCTTCGATTTCCTCGGTGGAGTGCTGGGTACGCCGCGCCAACGCACGTACCTCGTCGGCGACCACCGCGAACCCACGCCCCTGCTCACCCGCCCGCGCCGCCTCGATCGCCGCGTTGAGCGCCAGCAGGTTGGTCTGCTGCGCCACGCTCTTGATCACCTCCAGCACCGCGTCGATGTTGCGGGTGTCGGCGCTGAGCTGTTCGATACCCTGCCGGGTCACCGCCATGGCCGCGACCAGTTGCTCGATGCGTTGCAGGGTTTCCCGCACCACCTGGCTGCCCGCTGCGACCCGTGAATCGGCCTGGGCGGTGGAGGCGGCAGCCTGCTCGGCATTCTGCGCCACCTCATGAACCGTCGCCGCCATCTGGGTGATCGCGGTGGCCACCAGATCGGTTTCTTCCTTCTGGCCGCTGACGCCCTGACGCGCCTGCTCGGTGACCGAGGACAGCGTCTGCGCCGAGGTGGACAGCTGCGCCACGCCGTCCTGCAGGCGCCCGACCATGCTGCGCAGGTCCCGCGACATGCCTTGCATGGCCAGCAGCAGCTGGCCGATCTCGTCGGTGCGGCGTACCTCGATCTCGGCGCAGAGGTCACCAGCGGCGATGCGCTGGGCGACCGCGGTCACCTGCTTGAGCGGCTGCACGATCACCCGGGTGATGAGCAACGTCGCCAGCAGGCCGACCAGCAAGGCGGCAGCGGCGGCGATCAGAATCAGCAGCGCGCTGCTGCGCACCAGGCGGTGAAGCGCATCTTTCTGCTGGGCATAGGTCTGGCTGACCCGCTCGACCACCTTGTCGGCACGCGCCACCAGTTGCCCATGCTCCTGCTGTTGCTGTTGCAGCAGGCCGGTGTACTCCTGCAACCGCTGGTTGAAGGAGTCGATATTGCCCACCACCTCGGCAAGCACCGAACGGTACCCCGGGTCACCCAGCGCGTCGCGCAACTGGGCCGCCTGGGTCTGGGCATCGAGCGCTTCCTGGATGCTGGTGCCGGGCACTTCGCCGCTGCTGCGGCTGCTTTCCAGGAGCACCCGCGCCTGCTCCAGGGCCTGCAGGAGCAGCACATGCACCTTGCCGATCTGACCTGCCTGGGTGACCGCCTCGCCGCCCTGGTTGCCCTGGCTCTCCTTGAGGGCGTAGACACCGTCCTCGGCCAGCCCATCCTTGAGCAGATCCAGGCTGTTGGCGGCACCGACCACTAGCCACTTCGCGGCATCCAGCGACAGCCGCATATTGTCGCTCTGCTCCACATAGCGATCGAAGACCTGCACGTACTCGGCGATATCTCCATCGACCTGCTGCAGCGCCTCACGCTCGCTATCGGTCACCTGATCGTGCAGTTGTTGCACCTGCTCGCGGATGGCCTGGGCCTGTTCGTGCAGGCGCTGCGTCTGCGCCGCGTCGCCGGTGGTGATGAAGGCCTGTTCGGTGCGGCGCATCTGCGCGACCCGATCATTGATGTCGCTGAAACGCTCGAGCAGGGAAAACCTGGCGCCCACGTCACCCAGGGCGAAAAACCCAGTAGCCGCCACCACCAGGGTGAGCAGCAGCACCACGCCGAATCCCAGGGACAATTTGACCGCCGTTGCCAGGCTGGCCAGTGCGCGTAGAGATACCATTGCCAACCCTCCCGTGCTGGGCAGTAGCCCTCCAGGCATCAACAGTGATACAGGCCACTAGTGGCGACAAGCCAGCAAGGCGCCAACGGGGGATTTTAGCTAAGGCGATGTCGTTTTCAGGATATCGTCGGCCGTCGCAGAATCAGGCCAGCGGACGATCGCACATCGCCATAAGCCAAGAGCGCTGCTAGAATCGGCGTGGGTTCAGGGCTGACGACGGCGTCGGCAGGACCGTTTCCGCGCACACTTCATCTCGCCACCTGCTCCCCGCCCCGCGCTCGCGTATCGAACGTTACTGGTGGGTCACAGCGGGCGCTGCAGGTCGAAGGTGTCACGGGTGCGGCTGTAGGCCGTGCCGCCCAGACGCCCGACCAGATCGAGGCGCTGCGGGTCGATCCGCCCTTTCTCGTTGAGCACCTCGTCACTGATATGCGCCAGCAGCACTTCAGCGAAGATCAGGTGATGGTTGGGCTTGTCCTGTGGGTACCCCATGATCTGCGCGACCCGGCACTCGAACGCCACGGCGGCGCCCTTGACCCGTGGCGGCGCGACGCGACTGCTGGCTATCGAGTCGATGCCACACTGGACAAATTCGCTGGTGCTGCGCGGCAGGAAGGCCGCGCTGGCATTCATGGCCTCGGCTTGCGCGAACGCCACCAGATGGATGACCAGCTCCCCGGTTTCCTGGGCATTGCGCAGAGTGTCTTTCAGGGCGCCGTCATCCCGGGTGCCGACGTTGACCATCAGCGTCGCTGGCTCGTCGCTGATCATCTGAAAGAAGCTGAAGGGGGCCAGGTTGGTCACGCCCTCCCTCGAGATGCTCGACACCCAGGCGATCGGCCTGGGTGTGACGGTTGCGGCGAGCCAGCGGTAGCGGTCCAGCGGGGTCAGGTCAGCGAAATCGAGCAGCATTGCGATCTCCGGCATTCAGATTGCCGCAAGCTTACTCCACTGCGCGACTCAACGGCCCGCTCGGGACTCACGAATATAGAAGCGCGCCTTCTCGGACTTGTTGGTGCAGCCGCGGTAGGCCTCGAACTGCTGCTGGGTTTTAGCCGCGGTCATCAGCGAGGCGGCCTTGGAATAGCTGACCGTACCGGCAAAACCTTCGGCCTTGGCCAGGTCGAGTTCCTGCCAGGCCGCATCGAGTTGGGTCGCACAGCTGTCACGGTAGGACGTGGTCGCTGAGCAGCCCGCCAACAGCGCAATCGGTAAGAGAATCCAGGCTTTCATGTCGCATACTCCAGAGGTTGGCCGGCAATCAGCTTGCCGGTGTTGTGTATGACGATAGGGCAGTGAAAAAGTGCCACTATCGGCGTGCGACAAGGCGCACAATGCGCGCGGACAGCCGCACGAATCAGGGAGAGCTGAATGAGCAAGAAAGTGGCCTTGGTGCTGGGCTCGGGTGGTGCGCGTGGTTATGCGCACATCGGCGTGATAGAGGAGCTGGAGGCGCGCGGCTACGAGATTGGCTGTATCGCCGGGTGTTCCATGGGTGCGGTGGTCGGCGGCATCTATGCGGCCGGCAAGCTCAGGGACTACAGCGACTGGACCCAGAGCCTGGACTACCTGGACGTGCTGCGCCTGCTGGATGTCAGTTTTCGTCTGGGCGCCATACGCGGGGAAAAGGTCTTCGGGCGGATTCGCGACATCGTCGGCGAAATCAACATCGAGTCGCTGAACATCCCCTTCACGGCGGTGGCGACCGACCTCACCAACCAGCAGGAAATCTGGTTCCAGGAAGGCTGTCTGCACCAGGCCATGCGCGCCTCGGCGGCGATTCCCAGCCTGTTCACCCCAGTGATCCAGGGCAAGCGCATGCTGGTCGATGGCGGCCTGCTCAATCCGCTGCCCATCGTGCCGGTGGTATCGAGCCATTGCGACCTGATCGTCGCCGTCAACCTCAACTCGGCCCATCAACAGCACTACCAGTTGCCCGTAATCGAGCGCCCTGCAGCCCTGAAGGGACGCTTCGATCAGATCATGACCTCGCTGGGCTCGCACCTGCCATCGCTGCGGCGCAAAGGTGGCGAGGACGACCCGCTGCTGCTGGAGGTAACCGAACCGGCAGTGCCGCGACAACCCGATCTGTGGCTACAGGAGCCGGTGGATCCCCATGGCCAGCAACCGGCTGCCGCGCCCCAGGGCGACAGCGCGCCCAGGTCGGCCAGCGGCTCGCGAGTGGCCCATATGGCCGGGCCGGCGTCGCTGCTGGAGTTGATCAACCAGAGTTTCGAGGTGATGCAGACCTCGCTGTCGCAATACAAGATCGCCGGTTACCCGCCGGACATCCTGATCAACGTGCCTAAGCGGGTGTGCCGCTTCTTCGAGTTCTACAAGGCGCCGGAACTGATCATGCTGGGCCGGCAGATCGCCAGCGACACCCTCGACAGGTACGAACGCGGCGACCGTTGAGTCGCCGTGCTACAACGGCGGGCTGCGTTCCTCACGGGGCGGCAGGCCCGCCGGCGCCTTGTGGGCGACCCAGTCACTGAGCAGGCTATAGGCCACGGCCAGCAGGGTCGGCCCCAGGAACAGGCCCATGAAGCCAAAGGCCAGGATGCCGCCGAACACGCCGAGCAACACCACCACCAGCGGCAGGTTGCCGCCGCGGCTGATGAGGTACGGCTTGAGGATGTTGTCCACGCCGCTGATGATGAAAAAGCCCCACACGCCGAGGAAGATCGCCATGCCGATCTCGCCCTGCCAGATCAGCCAGCCCACCGCCGGACCCCAGACCAGGGGCGGCACCATGATCAGGCTGCAGGCGAAGGTCAGCAGGCCCAGCAGCAAGGCGCCCGGAATGCCGGCGATCATGAAGCCGATGTAAGCCAGCAGCGCCTGCGCCACCGCGGTACCGATCACCCCGTTTACCACCCGCTGCACGGTCCCGGCTACCAGCTCGAGGTAATGCTGGGCCCGATCACCGATCAGTCTTTCGAGCAGGCTTTCCACGAAGGCTGCCAGGCGCGGGCCGTCGCGATAGAAGAAGAACACCAGGATCAGGCTCAGGGCGAGTTCGAGAATGCCGCCGCCGATCTTGGCGCTGCGCACCAGCAGGAAGTTGCCCACCTGGCCGAGATACGGCTGCACCGTGGCGAACAGCGCCGAGCCCTGCTGATCCAGGGTGTCCCAGATGCGCACCAGGCGGCCGCCGACCAGGGGCACCGAGGCCAGCCAGCCAGGCGGTGGCGGCAGGCCCTCGACCTGAACGTCCTTGAGCATCGCGGTGGCATCACGAATATGGTCGGCGAGGTTGAAGCCCAGCATCACCAGGGGCACCGCCACCAGCACGATCCACACCCCGGTCAGCACGCCGGCGGCAATCGATTGCCGGCCTTTCAACACGCGCGTCAGCCAGCGCATCACCGGCCAACTGGCGAAAGACAGCACGGCCGCCCAGAACAGTGCTGACCAGAATGGCGCGAGCACCCATAGGCTTGCACCCAGCAGCCCCAGTAGCAGGATCTGCACCAGCAAGCGGTCGTTATTCGGCATTTTTTCAGGACTTCCAGAAAACCAGACTCAGGCCCGTGGCACGGGCGCGCTCAACGTAGCACGTCGATACGCAAACCGTCGCCACTGCTCTCGCCGATTTCCAGGCGCGCGGCCCTGACCCGCTCTTCGATCAGTGCTTCACGCCAGGCCTCGGCATTGACGCCGGACAGGCTGACGCGCAGGGTGCTGTCCAGGTTCAGGCTGCGCGCCAGCAGTTCGGTCCACTCCGGTTTGGGCTCATCCTGCCCCGGCAAGCGCAGCTCGCCGGTGCTCTTGAGCTGACGCGACAGCGTGGCGGGGGTTGGCAGCACCTTAGCCAAGGGCTGGTCCGCCGCCAGTTGCTCGGCATGCAGGTAGGCGCGGCGATTACCCCGGGTGATGCTGTACAGCGCCACCAGGCTGTCCTCGTTGGGCTCTGCCAGGCGCAGCAACGCATAGGCCTGCTGGTCATCGGAGCCGTACAGCGTGGAGTTGCCGAACACCGAATTGGCCCACAGGCTGCTGGAGCCGCACTCACGTCCCTGGCACCAGTAGAGCAGTTGCGCATCCTGATCCTGCAGGGCCTCGCGCGCCTGGGCGAACACTTCATTGGCGCTGTGGGTACGCGGCAACTCGTAGGTGACCGCCGTCAGCGCCCCCTGGACGAGCACTTCGCGCTCGTAACGCAGGCGCCCGCTGATGCGCCGGGCGGTACCCTGGGGATACAGGCGCTCCTGGTCGGCCTGTTCCCTGAAGGTAACGATTTCACTGCCCGGGAAACGCGGCAACCCATCCAGATCGCGACTACCGGCCACATCGGCACTGGCCAACGGGCTGAACACCAGCAGGGCAAGCAGGTAACTCAGGCGCATGCCGCCCCTCTTACGCCGATGGCGAGAGGCGTCAGCGAACAGGCAAATGGGGTGGGCAGCGCATCCGGCGCGACGGTACACAGGTCGGTCATGCAGATCTCCATGGCAGTGCCCGACACCTTTCCCCAGTTGCAACGGGCCGTCAAGGCGCACTCAGGAATGGATTGAAACAGTCTGCTACGAGTTGCGCGCCCTGCTCGTCATCCAGATGCAGGTGGTGACCGCCGGGCAGGCACTCGACCGTGATCGGCGTCTGCCTCAACAATTCGGCCAGGCCTTCACGGGGCGCCAGGAGCCCCTGCTCGGCCAGCACCAGGCGGGTGGGACAGCTCAGCGCCGTGACGAACGCCTGCACATGGGCCATGGTCAGGCGCATCGGCGTCGCCAGCGTCAGACGGCTGTCGGTGCGCCAGGTCAGACCGCCCTCCACCGGCATCAGCCCGCGCTGCGCCAGTAACCGGGCCGCCTCGAAACTGACCTGGCCAACACCGCGCTGGCGCACCTGGGCAGCGCGCTCGAGGCTGGGATACAGCGGTTTGCGCTTGGCGGCCAGGGTCAGGCGCCCACGCAGCGCCTCGGCCAAGGTGGCCACCGCTGCATCGGCCTCGATGGTCGGTGGCACCAGGCCGTCTATCAATGCCAGGCGCTGCACCCGTTCGGGAAAGGTTGCCGCCAGCAGCACCGAAACGATGGCCCCCATGGAATGGCCGAGCAGGCTGAAACGCGGCCAGTCGAGCTGTTCGGCGACCAGCAGCACGTCGTGCACGTAGTCCCACAGGGCATAACCAGCCCCTGGCGGGCGGTGCGCCGAGTGGCCATGGCCGGCAAGATCCACCGCGACGATGCGCAGGCCCCGAAGCTTCGGGGCCAGGCGGGCGAATGTCGCCGCATTGTCCAGCCAGCCATGCAAGGCGATAACCGGTATGCCGTCGGTCGGGCCGTACACTTGAGCGGCCAGTTCGATATGCGGCAAGCGCAGGCGTATCTCTTCGGGCACAAGGCTCATCGCACGCCCTCGGCAGGTTCCTGCCAGCGCGTGAACAGGCGGCGGATCAATTGCGCAGTGGCGTCCGGGTGTTCGAGCGGAAACATGTGCCCGCCCGGCAGGGTCAGGAACTCGCCCCGGGGAGCGCGCCGCGCCATGCGCCCATGATGAGGCAGCACCACACGGCTCTGCGCCCCTTTCACCAAAGCCAGTGGCACCTGCAGCTGTTGCGGCCGCCCCGGGCTGGTATGGGGCACGCTGCGATAGATGCTGATTTCGGTCGCCGCTTCGAAGCGCAGGCGCAGGCCGTCCTGGTGAGGGTGCAGGCCGTGCTCGACATAGGCGTCCAGGCACTCCGGGTCGAAACGGCTGAACAGCGCACGCTCGGCGAAATAACGCCGTGCCTCCAGCCCATCGACGAAGGCTTCGCGCCTGCCCAGCGTACGCCCGGCAGGCGTGAGGCGGTCGATCAGGCCCAGGCGTTTGGCCGCCTGAATCACCAGCTGATCGAGGCGACTGAGCACCGGCGAGTCGAGCATCACCAGGCCGCGATAGAGATCCGGTCGACGCAGCGCCGCGTGGTAATGCAGCACCCCGCCCAGGGAATGGCCCACGCCCCATACCGGCTCGGCGCATTGCTCGAGGTGATGGAGCAGCTCGTCGACCAGGTTGCTCCAGTTGTCATTCACCGGGAAGCGCGGGTCGTGGGCATGCTGCGCCAGGTGCTGCACCTGATACTCCGGCGCCAGCGCCGCGAACAATTTGCGGTAGGTGGCCGAGGGGAACCCGTTGGCGTGAGCGAAGAAGATCAACTGGTGCATGGCAGTCGTGCTGGTGGCGGGCAGTGAAGGGATTGTCAGGCAGCCCCCCGCAGGCGGCAACGCCCGTAATGGTCAGGAAGGACGACGCTCCGGCCAAGTACCCGGCGCAACTAGCCCTGTGGCGGCGGGCTGCCATGCGGCACGATGGCCATGGTCAGTCGGGAAATGCAGCTGGTCTTGCCGTCATCGCCATGCAGACGAATGTCCCAGACGTGGGTGGTACGGCCCAGGTGCACCGCTCTGGCCACCGCGGTGACGCGCCCACTGCGCAGCCCACGCAGGTGGTTGGCATTGACCTCCAGGCCCACGCAAAAGAATTTTTGCGTGTCGATGCACTGGTAGCTGGCCGTGGAGCCCAGGCTTTCGGCCAGCACCACCGAGGCCCCGCCATGCAGCAGGCCGTAAGGTTGATGGGTCCGGGAATCGACCACCATGCTGGCGGTGAGCGACTCGTCATCGAAGGCCTCGAAGCGGATGTCCAGCAGCTCGCCGATGGTATTGCGCTGGGCGGCGTTCAGTTCGTCGAGGTTGGGTGTCTGGCGCCAGATGCTCATGGTCGATCCTTGTTGTTATGACGTTGTTCGACTCGGCACCTTCAGCGCACCTCGGGGTGCGCCAGCAGGCTGAGGGACATCAGCCCGGCGATCAGGTCATCGCCTTCGAGCAGCGCCAGGCTGGCCGTATGCATGGCCAGCGGCTGCTGGCGATGACCGTGTACCAGGAGCCCACCCAGTGCGCCGATGAAGGGCTGATGGGAAACCAGCAGGATTTCATCGCCAGCCAGTTGCTGCAACCTGACCAGGCTGTCACGCGGGTCGCTGTCGGGGGTCAGCCAGGCAACCGTCTGCAACGGGCGATCCACCGCCAGGGCGTCACGCACCAGCGTAGCCGTCTGTTGTGCACGCACATAGGGGCTGGCGTAAATGTTGAGCGAGCGACCCCGCAGGTGCTCGGTCGACTGCCTCACTTCGTCGCGGCCATGGGCCGTCAATTCACGCGCCGCATCAGTACGTGCCTCGGCCTGGGCCTGCCCGTGGCGCAGCAACCACAGCCTCATGCCGGCTGACTCATGGCTTTGCCTCCTCGTCGCGGACCGGCTGAGGTGCCGGCGGCACGCCATGCGCCGCCTCGCCTTGCGGTGGGCGCGCAGCCGGCCAGTCGGCGAACGGCCAGGGCTTGGTTTCGGTGTTGAAGGTGCCGAAGCGACCGATCTGCGCCAGGTACTGGCTGAGGCTGTCGCCGAAGCTCAGCAGACCGGCATTCGGCGCACCGTAGATAAGGCGGTAAATAAGCTGCAGCAGCACGACGCCAGCCAGCAGCAGTTCGGCCAGTTGCCAGACGAACAGGAACAACAGCATCCAGACGAGGCGCAGGCCGATGGGCTCGCCCTTGGGGTGATCATTCATAACGATTTGTCCTCAGAAACCCGTGGCGGAAATGAAGTCGACATCGGTCTTGGGCTCGGCGCGCATCAGCGCCTCGATCACCTGATCGAGGGTGCGCCCTTCGAACAGGATGGCGTGCAGCCCAGCCACCAGCGGCATGTACACCTGCAGCTCTTCGGCCTTGGCCTTGAGCACCTTGATGGTATTGACGCCTTCGGCCACTTCGCCGAGGCGCTCGACGGCCTCCTGCAGGCTCAGGCCCTCGCCGAGGGCGAAACCGACCTGGTAGTTGCGGCTTTTCGGCGACGAACAGGTAACGATCAGATCGCCCACCCCGGCCAGGCCCAGGAAGGTCATGGGATTGGCGCCCAGGTGCACGGCGAAGCGGGTCATCTCCGCCAGGGCCCGGGTGATCAACATGCTCTTGGTGTTCTCGCCCATGCCCAGCGCGGCGGCCATGCCAGCGATGATGGCGTAGACGTTCTTCAGGGCACCGCCCAGTTCGACGCCAAAACGATCGGTACTGGCGTAGACCCTGAAAGTACGCCCGTGCAGCACTTCCTGCACCGTGCGGCACAGCGCCTCGTCCTCACTGGCCACCACGGTGGCAGTCAGGGTGTGCGCGGCGATTTCCTTGGCCAGGTTCGGCCCCGAGAGCACGCCGATGCGCGCCTGGGGAGCGACCTCTTCGATGATCTCGCTCATCAGCTTGAAGGTCTGCGCCTCGATGCCTTTGGTAGTGCTGACCAACTGCTTGCCGGCCAGTAGGCCGGACACCGGCTGCAGCACTTGACGCAGCGCGCTGGACGGCAGCGCCACGAACGCCAGCTCGCACGCCTGCAGCGCCGCCGTCAGATCGGTGGTCGGTTCCACACCGTCGAGCACCTTGACGCCCTTGAGATAGCGAGGGTTTTCGCGCTGGGTGCGAATGGCTTCAGCCTGCACGGGGTCGCGCATCCAGTGCAGGACGCGATGCCCATTCTGCGCCAGCAGGTTCGCGATGGCGGTGCCGAAGCTGCCGCCACCCAGTACTGCGATAGGTTGCTGTTGTGTCATGACCAGTCCGTTGTGAATGCTGTGCAAGTGCCGGGCATTATACGGTTAGCCGTTGCGACGACCAGCCTTGTGGCGTCGCGAGGCATTACCGGGCATCCGAGAGGGTCGCGATTTTGGCATGCATGGCTGGCAACGCAGCGCGGCTCGGTTAACATGCCCGCTCTGCGCGAACAGGGCCGTTGCGTGTCGTCTATCATTGTCGTTGATCAATCCATATTGCTGGCGACATCGCTCGCCTGCGCGTGCCCAGCCCCATGCCGCCTATCGGACCCTAGATGACCCGCCATTGCCCGTGCCGCGCCTGGATTCGCCGCGCCCTGGTCGTACTCTGCTTGCTCTCCCCCGCGGTACAGGCAGCGGAACTGCTGCTGAGCACCGCGGGCGATACCACCACGCTGCAGCAATTCGGCAACGCGCTGGCAGCGGCACGCCCCGCCGACCGCGTTCGCATCATGCCCCTGAACGAAATGCCGCCCCTCGATCAGATCCCCGGTGATACGCGCCTGATCCTGTTCGGCCAGGCGGCGCTGGCCTGGCGCCTCGAGTCGTCGAATGCCCCGGCGACCCTGGTGCTGCAGGTCAACAAAACCCGGGCTCGCGAAACCCTTGGCGAGCTCCGGCCCGCGAACCTCAGTGTGCTCTGGCAGGATCCGGCCCCCCGCCGCCAGCTGCGGCTGCTCAAGCATCTGCTGCCCAAGGCCAGGCGCGTGGGTGTGCTGTATGACCCCCATAACGAGTTTCTGATTCAGGAGCTGCGGCAGGCCGCCAGCGGGCTGGGTCTGGAAATCGTGGCCCAGGGTTGGCCGGATACCCGTGACAACCAGCCGGTGATTCGCGTGCTCAGCGCCAGCGACGTGCTGCTCGCCGTCGCCGATGACGACCTCTACAACCCGTTGACCGCCAAGACCCTGCTGTTGACCAGCTACGGCCAGCAACACGCCCTGATCGGCCCGAGCGCAGGTTTCGTGCGTGCCGGCAGCCTGGTCAGTACCTACGGCGATCTGAACGACTGGCTCGTCACGCTCGACCAGTTGCTCGACCAGGCGCCGGCGCAGTGGCCCGCAGGCACCTATTCGTCCACGTTCAAGGTGCTTGGCAACCCGCAGGTGGCACGCGCACTGGGTATCACCCTGCCCAGTGATGCCGAGCTCGCCCGGCATCTGTCGCAAGGAGATACGCCATGAAACGGTGGCGAGGCTGGAACATTCATGCCCGTACCCAGCTCATCAGCGTCGGCCCTGCCCTGCTGCTGACCCTGCTGTTGACCGGTTTCCTGACCTTCAATCGCCTGCAGGACCTGCGCGCGGAGATCAACCACACCGGCCAGCTGATCGCCAGCCAACTGGCCCCTGCCACCGAGTACGGAGTCATTTCCGGCAATCGTCGGGTGCTGGAGTCCCTGCTGCAGGCCACGCTGAAAACGCCCCACGTGCGCTTCGTCGAAGTACGCGACCGTGACGAGAACATCCTGGCCTATCTCGAAAAGCCCGACCAACCACATGCCGGCAACGGCCATCTGGACATCTTCCAGGCGCCCATCCAACAGCAGCAGATCGATCTCGATACGGATTTCGGCGAAGCCCGCCCACGGGTGGCCGACCTGCCTGGCGCCGACTACCTCGGTCGCGTGGTCGTCGGCATGTCCAGTGATGCCTTCAATTCCCGGCAACAGGAAATTCTCCTCAAGGTCACGGTGCTCGTGCTGTTCGCCCTGCTGCTGACCTTCCTGCTGGCGCGCCGCCTGGCCAGCCGTCTGTCCAGGCCACTGAGCGCGATGAGCGACGCCGTCACCGCCATCCAGGCCGGCAACTATCAGGCCACGCTTCCCGAGGTCGGCGGCGGCGAACTGGCGACGCTGGCCAGGCATATCAATAACCTGGCCAACGGCCTGAACAACGCGGCCCAGGAGCAACAGCAGGCCATGACCCTGCTGATCAAGGCGCGCGAGGAGTCCGACCTGGCCAACCGGGCCAAGTCCGACTTCCTGGCCATGATGAGCCATGAACTGCGCACGCCGATGAACGGCGTGCTCGGCATGCTGCAATTGCTCGACACCACCGACATGAGCGAGGAACAGCACGAATATGCCGCACTGGCCATGGAGTCCACCGAGCACCTGTTGAAGGTGATCAATGACATCCTCGATTTCTCGCGTATCGAACGCGGCGCACTGGAGCTGGAGCTGATCAGTTTCAACCTGCCGGCCCTGCTCAAGGCCGCCCGGCAAGCCTTCCAGCACAGCGCCCAGCAGCGTGGCCTGCAGTTGCGCCTGGAGCTGGACGACGCTCTGCCGGCGCCACAGGTTCAGGGTGACCCGACGCGCCTGCGGCAAATCCTGGTCAACCTGATCGGCAACGCCCTGAAGTTCACCGAGCGCGGCGAGGTGCGTATCGAGGCCCACTGGCAAGCTCTGGACAATCAGGTGCTGTGGCTCACGTGCAAGGTGCACGACACCGGAATAGGCATCAGCGCCGAGCGCCTGGAGACCATGTTCGACGCCTTCCAGCAGGCCGACAACTCGATCTCCCGGCGCTACGGTGGCACCGGGCTGGGCCTGCCGATCGCCCGCACCCTCGCCGAATGCATGGGCGGCACGCTCAAGGCACAGAGCGAGCCGGGCCGTGGCTCCTGCTTCACCCTGGAAATTCCCCTGCCCTTTTCCGCCCAGCAGGTGCAGCTGCCCACCCATACCGCAAGCAGTGCACCTGCAGCAGCGGCAGTACGCTCGGTGTTGCTGGTGGAAGACAACGCGGTCAACCAGACGGTGATCGAAGCCATGCTGCGCAGCCTGGGTTACCAGGTGGAGCTGGTCGCCGATGGTGCCCAGGCAGTCGCGGCGGTCAAGCAACGGCCATTCGCCGCGGTACTCATGGACTGCCGCCTGCCGGTCATGGATGGCTACGAAGCCACCCGGCGCATTCGCGATCTCGGCCCGCCAGGTCGCCTGCCGATCATCGCCCTGACCGCCAACGCCCTGCAGGGCGACCGCGAGGCTTGCCTGCAAGCCGGAATGAACGATTACCTCGCCAAACCGTTCAAACGCACGGAGCTGCAGGACGTGCTCGAGCGCTGGCTGTCGAGCGGCGGCGCAACGAATTGACGCCAGTTGCGCAGCAGCCAAGCGAATTCGCCCCCACCGGGGCGCGCAACGCTCGCAACCTCTAGTCAGATGGGCGAAAATACTGCACGCTTGCTGGTTGAAGTGGGCATCAAAGGGGCATCTATGACACCATTGCCGCCTGCAGAGTACAACTGTACTCACCACACTGTGACTTTCACCACAACGCAACAGTCTATGACTAGGCTGCTGGCAGTCGCATCACTCATGCGCAGCCGGCCAGGACGATTTACCCAGCCGAGGCGCGTGGGGATTATTGAGGAGCTCGCATGACCAAACAAAACGCCTTCACCCAGGAAGATCTGTTGCGCTGCAGCCGCGGCGAACTGTTCGGCCCGGGTAATGCGCAACTGCCCGCCCCCAACATGTTGATGATCGACCGGATCGTCCACATCAGCGAAACGGGCGGCAAGTACGGCAAAGGCGAAATTGTCGCAGAGCTCGATATCAATCCTGATCTGTGGTTCTTCGGTTGCCACTTCGAAGGTGACCCGGTGATGCCAGGCTGCCTTGGCCTCGATGCCATGTGGCAGCTGGTCGGCTTCTTCCTCGGCTGGCAGGGCAACCCCGGCCGTGGTCGCGCCCTGGGTTCGGGCGAAGTGAAATTCTTCGGCCAGGTGCTGCCTACCGCCAAGAAGGTCACCTACAACATCCATATCAAACGCACCATCACCCGTTCGCTGATCCTGGCGATCGCCGATGGCACCGTGAGTGTCGATGGTCGCGAGATCTACAGTGCCGAAAGCCTGCGGGTCGGCCTGTTCACTTCCACCGACAGTTTCTAAAGGATCCTTTCCATGCGTCGCGTCGTTATTACCGGTCTAGGCATCGTTTCCTGCCTGGGCAATGACAAAGAAACCGTCTCCGCCAACCTCCGCGCTGGCCGCCCCGGTATCCGCTTCAATCCGGAATACGCCGAGAAGGGTCTGCGCAGCCATGTGTCGGGCTCCGTCGACCTGAACCTGGAAGAGTTGATCGACCGCAAGCTGTTCCGCTTCATGGGTGATGCCGCTGCCTACGCCTACCTGGCGATGGAGCAGGCGATCAAGGACTCGGGCCTCAGCGAAGAGCAGGTATCGAACCCGCGTACCGGCCTGATCGCCGGCTCCGGTGGCGCCTCCACGCTGAACCAGATGGAAGCCATCGACACCCTGCGCGAGAAAGGCGTCAAGCGCGTTGGCCCGTACCGTGTGACCCGTACCATGGGCAGCACCGTATCGGCCTGCCTGGCGACCCCGTTCAAGATCAAGGGCGTCAACTTCTCGATCTCCTCGGCGTGCGCCACCAGCGCCCACTGCATCGGCCAGGCCATGGAGCAGATCCAGCTCGGCAAGCAGGACGTGGTCTTCGCCGGCGGCGGTGAGGAAGAGCACTGGAGCCAGAGCTGCCTGTTCGATGCCATGGGCGCCCTCTCCACCCAGTACAACGACACGCCGGAAAAAGCCTCTCGTGCCTACGATGCCAACCGTGACGGTTTCGTCATCGCCGGCGGCGGCGGCATGGTCGTGGTCGAGGAGCTGGAGCACGCCCTGGCCCGTGGTGCCAAGATCTACGCGGAAATCGTCGGCTACGGCGCGACCTCGGACGGCTACGACATGGTCGCCCCGAGCGGCGAAGGCGCGGTGCGCTGCATGCAGCAGGCGCTGGCCACCGTCGACGGCCCGATCGACTACCTGAACACCCACGGCACCTCGACTCCGGTCGGGGATGTTGCGGAAATCAAGGGTATTCGTGAAGTGTTCGCAGGCCAGGCGCCGGCCATCAGCTCAACCAAGAGCCTGTCGGGCCACAGCCTGGGCGCCGCTGGCGTGCACGAGGCGATCTACTGCCTGCTGATGATGGAAGGCAATTTCATCACCGCCTCGGCCAACATCGAAGAGCTGGACCCGGCGGTCACCGACCTGCCGATCCTGCGCGAGACCCGTGAAAACGCCAAGCTGGACACCATCATGTCCAACAGCTTCGGCTTCGGTGGCACCAACGCCACCCTGGTGCTCAAGCGCTGGGCCGGCAACTGATCGGCTGCTCACCATAAAAAACGGCGCCTCAGGGCGCCGTTTTTATTTGCCTGGCGTTTTCTCAGCGCACGTCGAAGCGTTGCTCGGCCAGCTTGCGATCGCCCTGGAACAGCAGGAAATGCCACTCCCCAGGCACCACCTCATGGTTCTCGGAAAACTCGAAGGCCATGACATCCTGGGGCGCATCGGGCACCAGCTTCTGCGTCACCACGAACTTGTCATGGCGCTGACCGTCGGCGCCGATCACGCCGGGGGTGAGGTACAGCAGGGTCAGTGGCTCGCCATCGACCGTCTTGCCGGTCAGGGTATAACGCATGCCGAACTTGGTGCCCAGTTTGGCAGGCACCACGGTCGTTCGTTCCATTTGCTGGCTGGCCTGGGTCAGCACCCGCTCACCCGGCTGAAAATTCTTGTGTTGGCTGATAAAGACGCCGTACTCGACCGGCCCCTGCACTCGCACCTCGGCCTGAACCAGTCCATCTCACGCTCCTCCATTGGAATGGCGCGAGGCTATGACGCGGCAATGACAACCTGATGACAGCCTCAGTGAGAGGTTGGCAAGGCTTCCTGCACCTTGCGCGGCAGGATGGACAGGAAATTGTCCCGGGCGACCTTGTGGGCGACATCCTCAGGCAGCGCATCGAGAAAGCGGTCGAAGCCGTGCATGTACTCGCCCAGGCTGTCGAAGCGCCCGACCACGTCGGAACCGACCATGAAGCGGTCCGGGTAGCGCTCGACCAGCTTTACCCATTTGGGGTCCGGCGTGCCGCGCTCATCGGTCAGGTATGGCCTGAGCATGGTCCAGGACAGATCGATGTACAGGTTGGGATAGCTCTCCAGCATGCGCGCCAGGGTATCAAAGAGAAAATCCAGCTTCTCCTGGTGGCGATGAATCTCCATGCTGGTGCCGGCGTGGGCCCAGATGAAACGCACGTGGGGGTGGTTACGCAGCGGTTCCTCGATCTCCTGCAGATACAGCGGGTTGCGCTCGCGCTTGGAGGTGATGTTGGAGTGCATCATCACCGGCAGGTCGTATTCGGCGGCCAGGTGATAGACCCGCGTCATGGCCTCGTTGTTGGCCCGCGGCGTGCTGCCCTCGATCAGTGAGGTGAGATCGTCATGGCGCGTGAACACCTCACCGATGCCCTGCCACAGCCCGGGTTCGAGCTCCAGCATGCGACGGATATGGGAATCGGAGTTCTTGTCGTTGGGGTTGAAGCCGGACAGGAAGGGATGAAAGCGGTGGCGCTGGGCCTCGGGTACCTGTTTGTAGGCATGGGCAATCAGCACGTCGGTGGCGCTGTACCAATAGGCCGCGGCATCGTCGCCGGCGTAGTAGCGCGGCCGCTTGGGCTCGTCCTCGTGCCATTTCTTGGCGACCGGAATGCCCGAGAACATCACGTGCTCGACCTTCGCTTCATCCATGCGCTTGAGCAGCATGTCCATGCCGGCGCTTTCCTGGAAGAAATCCACGTAATGCAGGTGGGCATCGCTGTAGCGATACTCGCGAGCCTCGGCAAAACCCGCCAGCAGCCCCGCCGACAATAAAAAACCGAGACGAATCAGGCGCATGCAGACGCTCCTCTGGCATTGAGCAGCATAGACTGCCACCGCTTCGCTCAAGTTCAGGCTATCGGCGACCGCTGCCACCCAGCTGACGAGACCGATTGTTTCATTACCGGCACATCCAAACGGCCTGGTCTCGGGTATAACCCTTGCCACCCTCAGAACGCCCCATTACAGGACGACGGCATGTCTGACCCGATGTTCGATTACGACCGCACCCTAGAAGCCTGCGCACGCCATGACGAGCGCGCCTTGCAGGCGCTGTACCGCCAGGAATCGGCGCAGATGCTCGGGCTGGCCATCAGCCTGCTGGGCCAGCGCGACGCGGCCGAGGATTGTCTGCACGATGCCTTCGTGCAGATCTGGCGCAATGCCGGGCGCTTCCAGCGCTCGCTGGGCGGTGGTCGGGCGTGGATCTACAGCATCCTGCGTTACCGCGCCCTCAACCAGTTGCGCCAGCGCGGCCGCACGGTGGCGCTGGCCGACGACATCGCCGACCACCTGATTGACGATAGCCCATCGGCTGCCCAGCAGCACGAACAGCAGTCGGACAAACGCCACCTGCGTACCTGCCTGCAGAAGCTCGAGCGGCCACGGCGCCATCCGGTTCTGCTGGCGTTCTACCGTGGCCTGACCCATGAGCAGATCGCCGAGCGCCTGGCCACCCCGCTGGGCACCATCAAAGGGCGAATTCGTAGCGGTTTACGCGCATTGCAGGAGTGTTTACAACGATGATCAGCACCGACCCCGCAGAACGCCGCGCGCTGATCGGCGAATACGTGCTTGGCCTGCTCGGGCAGGAGCAGGCCGACGAAGTCGCCGAACTGATCGAGCGCGACCCGCAGGCTGCCGCCATGGCGCTGCAATGGCAGCAGCACTTTCTCGAACTCAGTGACAGGCTCGAACCCAGCGCGCCCTCGCCGGCCCTCTGGCCTAGGTTGCAGCAAACCCTGAATCTGGGCCAGCGAACCAGCGCCTGGCAGGCCTGGTGGTCGAGCTTGAGCGCCTGGCGTCTGACCAGCGCAGCCCTGGCAATGGCGCTGATCATGGCCCTGTTGCCCATGCCCTGGCAGAGCGACACCCCGCAGGCGAGCTACACCGCCGTCCTGCAACCGCCGGGCGAAGCGGCAGCGCCAGGCTGGGTGGTGCATATCGATGCAGCCGGCACCTTGCTGCTCGAACCGCTGCGCGATGACCAGGTCGCGGCGGACCGCTCGGTACAGTTCTGGACACTGGTCGATCCCAAGGACGGCCCCCGTTCGCTGGGTCTGGTCGAGCCGGGCAAGCGCCTGACCCTGTCCGCCGAGCAGATCGGCGCGGTACGCGCCGGTCAGCTGTTCGAGCTGACCCTGGAACCATCCGGCGGTTCGCCGCTGAACCGGCCTACGGGTGAAGTGCTGTATATCGGCCGTGCAGTGATGGCGGCAGTGGACTGAGCAGATTCGGCAGATGTAAACAGATATGTCTGCCGACATCTGCCCGCCGCTCTCGTGGGTATTGATAACAGGTGCTCTATTTCACGGCGCCTGGATGCGAGCGCGAAGAGACCTTCGCGCCTTACCCATAGAGAGGACGCTCATGAACATTGCCAAGAAAATGCTCGGTATCGCCATCACCACCGCTGCCCTGGGCTGCGCCACCGCCAATGCCGATGCCCTGCTGGCCTTGAGTGCGGACGGCAAGCTGCTGCACATCGACACAGAGACCCTCACCGTCGCTTCCGACGTGAAACTCAGCGGCGTTTCCAGCCTGCGTGGCCTCGATGTACGCCCGGCCAATGGCTCGATCTACGGCCTGGATGCTGCTGGCCAGCTGTACACCGTCGATGCCAAGAGCGGCATGGCCAGCAAGGCCGCCAAACTGAGCCAGGCGCTGCCAGGCAAGGGCCAGGCCGTGGTGGACTTCAACCCGGTCGCCGACCGCCTGCGCTTGCTGGCAGCCGATGGCACCAGCCTGCGTGTCAATGTCGACAGTGGTGAAGTGGTGGTGGACGGCAAGGTCGCCTACGCCCAGGACGGCCCGTACGCCGGCAAGACCGCCAAGGTGGTAGCCGGTGCGTACACCAACGCCTACAAGGGCACCGAGAAAACCGCCCTCTACACCGTAGATCTGGCCAGTGGCAACCTGATGCTGCAGAACCCGCCAAATGACGGTATTCAGCAAGTGGTCGGCAAGCTCGGCGACGGCCTGAAGAGCGCAGCGCTGGATATCAAGAGTGACGGTAAAGGCGGCAACACCGCTTACCTGCTGACCGGCACCACGCTGCACCAGGTCAATCTGGAAACCGGCAAGGCCAGCGCGCTGGGTGAGATCAAGAATCTGCCGGCCGACATCATCGACATCGCCGTTCTACCCGCCAAGTAACCGCGACAAGGGAAGGCCAGCCGGCCTTCCCTTTCTCCGCCTGGCGTTACTCGAACACCTCATCGAGCAGATTGTTCATCGCCTTGAAGGCACGGGCTGCGACCAGTGGGTGGTACTGATTGCTACCCGGCGTATTGGCCTGTGGGTTGGTGAATGAATGCACCGCACCGCCATAGCTGACCAGTTGCCAGTCCACCTTGGTGGCCTTCATCTCTGCAACGAAGCCATCGACCTGCGCCTGCGGCACCGCCGGATCATCGGCACCGTGCAGCACCAGCACCGGCGCCTTGATGTCATTGGCATCGGCCGGGTTTGGCGTATCCAGGTTGCCGTGGAACGACACGAAGGCTTTCAATGGTGCACCCGAACGGGCCAGCTCCAGCACGGTTCCACCGCCAAAACAGAAACCGATCGCACCCAGTTTGGTGGTATCCAGTGCCACCTGGGTGGTTTGCGCCTTGAGCACCTCGACGGCGGCCTGGGCGCGCTTGCGCATCAGCGCGCGGTCCCTGCGTACTGTCGTTGCCGCTTGCTTGGCTTCGTCGGCATTGCTGGGGCGGATGTTCTTGCCGTACATGTCGGCCATGAACACCACGTACTTGTCGCCGGCAGCCCGTGCCGCCTTCTCGGCAGAGGCGTCAGTGACCCCCATCCAGTTCGGCACCATCAGCAAGCCGGGGCGTGGTTCGCTGATCGCATCGTCGTAGATCAGTTTGCCTTCGAACGGCTGGCCATCGATCTCGTAGGGCACGCTCTTGACCACCACACCCGCCTGCGCCAGCCCTGCCAGCCCCAGCAACGCTGCCGACAACAGTGATTTCTTCATCCCATGACTCCCTCAATGAAGCAGCACAAGCTGCGCCTGGCACACAAGGAAGCACATTTGCGGCGTCAGGAAAACCCGCGCGCCGCCAGCGGAAGTTCGATCAGGCGGCGGCGAACAGCCCGTCGATCTGCGTGTGGGCGCTACGCAGTGCGTTGGCTTTCGGCTCTTCACCGTATGCCAGGCCTTCGGCACGCACCACCTCGATATCGGTGATGCCCAGGAAATTCAGCACCCGAATCAGGTAGTCCTCATGGGCCTGGCCACTGGCTTGCCCGGCGTGGACGCCGCCGGCAGTGGAGGCGATGATCACTTTCTTGCCGCCTGCCAGGCCCTTCGGGCCGTTCTCGTCATAGGCGAAGGTCTTGCCGGCGACACAGACTCGATCGATCCAGGCCTTGAGCTGGGTGGGGATGGTGAAGTTGTACATGGGTGCACCGATGATGATGGCGTCGGCCGCCAGGAATTCTTCCAGCGTCGCTTCGGCCAGGGCCACTTCGTGCGCCTGGGCGGCGTCGCGCAGTTCCGCTGGCGTGCCACCGGCAACCAGGCTGGCTGCCGAGAAGTGGCTCAGGGCATCGCTGGCCAGGTCGCGGTAGGTCACCTGTATATCGGCCTGGCTGCTTTTCCAGGCTTCGGTAACCGCTGCGCTGAGCTGGCGAGAAGCGGAAGCGTCGCCAAGAATGCTGGAATCGAGATGCAGAAGTTTCATCAAGTGCTCCTTAGAAAGAGGTCGGTTACTGTTTGATGGATTAATCCTACCGATGAAGCCAATCACTGATTAGTCGGCAATAATGCGAAGATGTGTTCCACCAGCAGAACAATCCTTTTTTTACGGGCCGGAGCTCTCATGCAGGACCTCAATGACCTGATGTACTTCGCCAAGGTGGTCGAGCACGGCGGCTTCAGCGCCGCCGGGCAACAGCTGGGCATTCCCAAGTCGCGCCTGTCACGGCGCGTGGCCGAACTCGAGGCGCGTCTGGGTGTGCGCCTGCTGCAGCGCACCACCCGTAAACTGGCGTTGACCGAAACCGGCGAGCGCTACCTGCGCCATTGCCAGGCGATGCTGCTCGAAGCCGAGCAGGCGCAGGAGGCCGTGGCCTCGCTGAGCAGCGAGCCACGCGGGCGGGTGCGCATGTCCTGCCCCGTGGAGCTGGCGCGCGCCGGGCTGCACCCGGTGATCACCAGCTTTCTGGCCAAGTACCCCTTGGTGCAACTCGATGTGGTGCTGACCAATCGCCGCGTGGACCTGCTGCAAGAGGGCCTCGACGTCGCGCTGCGGGTCCGTGATCAGAGCGATGAGGATCCGTCGCTGATCGCCCGCCAACTGGCACCCGCCTCCGCCTATCTGGTGGCTGCTCCGGCATTGCTGCACGGCCTGGACATCCGTACCCCCGATGATCTGCAGCAGCTACCGGCGCTTGGCGCGGCGGCAAGCGACCGACGCATCCATCACCTGCTCAGAAATGCTGCCGGCATCCGCCGCGAAGTGACCCTGGAAGCCCGTCTGAGCATCGAAGACTTCGATATCCGTCGGGAGGCCGCCCTGCAGGGGCTGGGTTTCACCATGCTGCCACACACCAAATGCCTGACCGATCTGCAGGCCGGCCGCCTGGTACACCTGCTGCCGGACTGGAACCTGCCCGGCGGGCACCTGCAGGCCGTCTACCCTCACCGGCGCGGCATGCTGCCAGCGGTACGTGCCTGGCTCGACCATATGATCCAGGCCAGCAGCAACGGTTGGCTAATGCCTGGAACGGACCTGATTCGACCAGGGTCAGAGCAACCTGATAACGTTATCTCCCACCCCACCGAACAGGACAGCCGATGACCGCTCGCAAGCCCCAGGCTCCCGGCCAGACCGCGCGAATTCTGGCCGTGGTGTTTTTCACCTTCATCGGTTTTCTCTGCGTCGGCCTGCCCTTGGCCGTGCTGCCCGGTTTCGTGCTCAATGACCTGGGCTATGGCTCGGTAATGGCCGGTTTGGTGATCAGCCTGCAGTACCTGGTGACCCTGGTTTCACGACCGCTCACGGGCATGCTGATCGACCGCATCGGCCCCAAGCGCGCGGTGGTATATGGCCTAGGCGGCACCCTGGGCAGCGGCGTACTGACCCTGGCGGCGACCAGCCTGCATGGGGCTTCCGGCGAGACCGGCCTGGGCCTGCTGCTGGCCGGGCGTGTCGCCCTGGGCATCTCCCAGGCGCTGATCGGTACCGGTTCGATCACCTGGGGCATCGGTCGGGTCGGCGCCGAGAACACGGCTCGGGTGATCTCCTGGAATGGCATCGCCTCCTACGGTGCCATCGCCATCGGCGCACCGCTGGGCGTGCTGATGGCCGCGACGCTTGGCCTGTGGAGCATAGGCGCGGCCATCACCCTGCTCAGCCTTGGTGCGCTGTGGGTGGCGCGCGACAAACCGGCCATTCCGGTGATTCAGGGCAAGCGCCTGCCGTTTCACAACGTGTTCCTGGCCATTGCCCCCAACGGCCTGGCACTGGCCCTGGGCTCCATCGGTTTCGGCACCCTGGCGACCTTCGTCACCCTGTATTACGCCAGCCTCGGCTGGGAGCACGCGGCCTATTGCCTGAGCGCCTTCGGCCTGGCCTTTATCGCCGCCCGCCTGCTGTTCGCCGGGGCCATCGAGCGACGCGGTGGCTACCGGGTCGCGACCGTCTGCCTGGCGATCGAAACCCTCGGCCTGTTGCTGCTATGGATCGCGCCGATTCCCGCCCTGGCCCTGTGTGGTGCGGCGCTCACCGGCTTTGGCCTGTCGCTGGTGTATCCGGCGCTTGGCGTCGAAGCCATCGGCAATATTCCCGCGGCCAGCCGCAGCTCGGCGCTGGGCGCCTATGCACTGTTCTTCGATCTGGCGCTTGGCGTCGCCGGCCCGCTGATGGGCCTGGTGGCCACCGCTTACGACTACGGCGCGGTATTTCTCGCCTCGGGTCTGCTGGCGCTGCTCGGCCTGGGCCTGAGCCTGTTGCTGCTGCGCCGGGCGCAGCTGCCAAAGGCGGTGCAACCATGACTCGCGATGAACTGATCGCCTTCTGTCTGCAACTGCCGGGTGCTCGCGTCGACTACAAGTGGGGCAGCAACCAGGTGTTCTCCGTGGCGCACAACAAGATGTTCGCCGTCGTGGATTTTTCTCGGCGACAACCTGGCCTTCAAGGTGGATGACGCGCTGTTTCTGGGTCTCACCGATCGGCCCGGCATCCGGCCGGCGCCCTACCTCGCCCGGGCTCACTGGATCAGCATGAGCGGCAGCCAACCGCCACTGGGTGACGAGGAACTGCGGGATCTGCTGACCCGCTCCCACCAGCTCGTGGTGCGGCGCCTGCCACGCAAACAGCAGGTCGGCCTGCTGCTCGACCTATAACAGGCCGCGCAACCAGCCGCTGGTGTAGGCACCGCCGAGCATCAACCGATCGATCCAGACCAGCTGGTGCAGCACCACGATGGCCCAGAACACCAGCTGGTAGGACGCCTTGCGCGTCTTGTGCCGAAAGGCCTGCTGGGCCACCAGCGCACCCGGCCAGCCGCCTGCCAGCTCGATCAGGTGCAAGGTGTTTTCCGGCATACGCTGGCGGCGTTGCTGGGCGCTGTTCTTGTCGTGCCAGTAAAGAAACAAGCACAGCACGCTGGCCACGGGATAGAGCAGCGCCGGCCACACCGTCCCAATCGCCAGCCAGCGCAATGCGCCGACCACCGGCAGCAGGCACAACGCGGCGAAAATCAGCCATTTGGCGAGCGGGTTACGCAGTGCACCCCTAGGCCGTCCGGCCCTGCGCGCGGTTGGCCTGGCAGCCTTGGCGCTGGGCTTGCCGGTACCAGGTTTGACACCAATCTGCGGCTGGTCGATGGCCAGCTCACCGGCCAGGCGCACATGCTCGGCACGCGGGCGGCCGCGCTCGTCACGCCCGGCCACGAACAGCACCTGGTCACCCACAGCAGGCCGACGATCCCCGCGCATCGCCGAAATGTGCGCGAACAGGTCGCCCTCACCGGCAATGGGCTGGATAAACCCAAAGCCCTTGTCATCGTCCCAGCGCTTGATGCGCCCGGCCTGTTCCCGGCCCTGCATGTGCATCACCCGCGGCGAGGCGATCAGCCCTCGGCCGTGCTCCAGTCGATCCAGCCGAATTGCCAGGTGGCCAGAATCAGCAGGCCGAAGGCGATCCGGTACCAGGCGAACACCGCATAGCTGTGGTTGGCGATGAACACCAGCAGAGCGCGCACCGTCAGCATGGCGACGATGAAGGTGGTGACGAAACCGATGGCGAATACCGGCAGATCGCTCCACTGCAGGATGTCCCGATACTTGTAGAGCGAGTAGACGGTGGCGGCGACCATGGTCGGCATTGCCAGGAAGAACGAGAACTCGGTGGCCGCCTTGCGCGACAGACCGAACAGCAGGCCGCCGATGATGGTCGAGCCGGAGCGCGAGGTACCCGGGATCAATGCCAGGCACTGGGCGAAGCCGACCTTGAGGGCCAGCTTCCAGTCCATGTCGTCGACCGTTTCGGCAAGGATGCGGTGCTGACGCTTCTCGGCCCAGAGCATCACCACGCCGCCAACGACCAGCGCGGCGCTGACCGTGATCGGGTTGAACAGCCAGTGCTCGATCAGATCGGCGAACAGCAGGCCGAGCACCACCGCCGGGAAGAAGGCGATCATCAGATTGACGGTGAAGCGCCGCGCCATGGGATCGCTCCCCAGGCCGGTGACCACCGACAGGATGCGCTGGCGAAACTCCCACATCACCGCCAGGATGGCGCCGAGCTGGATGATGATTTTGAAGGCCGTGGCACGCTCGCCATTGAAGTCCAGCAAGTCACCCACCACGATCAAGTGTCCGGTGCTGGAAATGGGCAAGAACTCGGTAAGACCCTCAACGATACCCAGAATCAGCGCCTGAAACGCGAGCCAGCTGTCCATCGAAACTCCTCGGAAAGGTGCCAGATGAACTGGCTGTAAAGGGATTGTTTCTCGGACTAGAGCCGCTGGTGGAGGTTCCAGCAGGGCCGAAAAAAGGGGGCAGTTATAAAGCACCAGCGAGCAATTTCAAAACGCTATCAAAGCGAAATTGCATTTCCTGCCAGCCGAACGGTCCCTCCGGGCGCGACAGACGATAGAATGCGCGCCCGCCCGTTACATGCACGAGGTTCCATGTCACCGCTAGAAGTCTGCGCCTCGTTGCTCGGCCTGATCGCCGTCTGGCTGACCGTGCGACAGAACCCCTGGTGCTGGCCCATCGGGCTGGTCATGGTGGTGCTCTATGCGTGGCTGTTCTTCCAGGCCAGGCTCTACTCCAACACGCTGCTGCAATGCATCTACGCCGCCCTGCAGCTCTACGGCTGGTGGCACTGGACGCGCGGCGAGCGTCCCGACGAGCGCTTGCAGGTATCCAGCCTGGGCCTGCGCCAGACGCTCTTCGGCCTTGCCCTGGGCGTGCTCGGCTCGGCTGTACTGGGCCTGCTGATGATGACCTACACCGATGCCAGTGCGCCCTGGCAGGACGCGACGCTGTGCGCCTTCAGCCTCGTCGCGCAGGTGTGGATGGCCAAGAAGCGCCTGCAGTGTTGGGCGCTGTGGGTACTCCTCGACGTGCTGTTCGTCGTGCTGTTCATCGATCAGGGGCTGTACCTTACCGCTGCGCTGTACGCCTTGTTCACGCTGCTTGCCTGCCATGGCTGGCTGACCTGGCGCCGCGAAGTGGTCGCTGCGCGGCCATGAACGTCCTGGTTCTGACCGGCCCGGAATCCACCGGCAAGAGCTGGCTGGCGAGCGAACTGCAACAGCGCTTCGGCGGTATAGTGGTCGGTGAATACGTCCGCCACTTCATCGATAGCCTGCAGCGCGATACCTGCTACGCCGATATCTCCACCATCGCCCGCGGGCAGCTCGCCTGGGAAGATGCCGCCCTTGCGCAGCGCCCTCACCTGCTGATCCTCGACACCCATCTGCTCAGCAATATCCTCTGGAGCCGCACCCTGTTCGGTGATTGCCCGGACTGGATGGAGCCGGCCCTGCTGGCCCGGGAGTATCACCTGCACCTGCTGCTCGACCCGCGCGGCGTCGAGTGGGTCGGCGACGGCCAACGCTGCCAGCCGGACCTGGCAGAGCGCCTGGCCTTTTATCAGGGCTGCGCGCAATGGCTCACGGCCAATGGTCAGAACGTGGTGGAAATCGCCGGTACCTGGCATGAACGACAGCGCGCAGCGATAGATTGCGTGACCAACTGGCTGGGCATCAGCGGATAGCCGTTCGGCTGATTACTGAAGATATTCCCATGGCATCTTGCCATTAACCGGCAGCATGGGCATAAAGGAACACGACCAGAAAAACGCAACAAGGATGTCCCCGATGCGCCTCATTCGCCGCGCCGTGCAGATCATCATTCTGCTCCTGCTGACCGCTCTGCTGGTCATCGTCTACTACATCGCCAGGCCCAATCTGCCGGCTTACACGCCGGTGGAAAAAGTGCACTACCTCGGCCAGTGGAACGATCAGCAGCGTCAGTTCTATTACTACACGCCCCAGGGCACCTCGGTAAAAGGCCTGCAGTATGCCTGGTTCTCGGCGCTGGAACTGCCGTTCAGCAAGGCCAAGTTCGCCGATCCGGACTATCTCGCGCGCTTCGGTTTTCTGACCCAGCCCGCACAGAAAGCCACGGCCTTGAACCCCGGCAACCTGCCCGTGGGTTTTGCCCGCCACCAGGACGATGAAAGCGGCGTTCAGTACCTGGACATTACCTGCGCCGCCTGCCACACCGGCGAGCTACGCTATCAGGGCCAGGCGGTACGTATCGACGGTGGCGCCGCGCTGCACTCGCTGGCATCCACCGTGCCGACGCTCAAGGGCGGCAGCTTTGGCCAGGCCCTCGGCATGAGCATGGCGTTCACCTACTACAATCCGCTGAAGTTCCGCCGCTTCGCCCATGAGGTGCTGGGTGAGCATTACCAGCGTGACTACGACAGCCTGCGCGTGGAGTTCAAGCAGGTGCTCGATCGCTTGCTGAATACCGCCTACAACGACTGGCACCGCGGCCTCTACCCGACCGAAGAAGGCTTTGGCCGTACCGATGCGTTCGGCCGCATCGCCAACACCGTCTTCGGTGACAGCATCGATGCGGCGAACTACCGCGTGGCCGACGCGCCGGTCAGCTATCCGCATCTGTGGGACATCTGGAAATTCGACTGGGTGCAATGGAACGGTTCGGCCATGCAACCCATGGCCCGTAACGTCGGTGAGGCGCTGGGGGTCGGCGCCTCGCTGCATCTGCTCGACGACAACGGGCGCGCCGTGCCCCACGACCAGCGCTACGCCTCCAGTGTACGCATCAACGACCTCTACCAGCTGGAAGAAACGCTCAAGCACCTGCAGCCACCCGCCTGGCCGCAACAGGTCCTTGGCAAGATCGACCTGCCCCTCGCCAGCCGGGGGCGCGCCCTGTTCCAGGAAAACTGCGCCCATTGCCACGCCCCGAAGGTCGTACCACCGGATCGGCGCATGGCGCCCGATCGGGATCCCGAGTGGTACATGCAGGTCGTCGAAACGTCCGTCGTGGGTACCGATTCCACCACCGCCGACAATATCGCCGACCACCGCTTCGACATCCGCAAGCTGGGCTGGAAGAAAGACGAACTGGCCAAACTGGATGTCGAACTACACAGTAACAGCCTCGACAAGATCGACTTCAGCGCCATCTCCACTGCCGAGGCGCTGGCCTATGTCACCGCCTACGTCGAAGACCGCGCCTACCGCGACAACGGCATCACGCCCGAGCAGCGCAAACGCATGAATGGTTACGGCCTGCCCATTGGCGTCCAGGAAATTCGTGGCTACAAGGTACGCCCCCTGGATGGCATCTGGGCCACTCCACCCTTCCTGCACAACGGCTCGGTGCCAACGCTGTTTCATCTGCTGTCGCCCGTATCGGAGCGGCCCAGCAGCTTCTGGGTGGGTAATTTCGAATTCGATCCCAAACATGTGGGTTTCGTCAGCGACAAGTTTCCCGGCGGCTTCCTGCTCGATACCCGTATCAAGGGCAACGGCAACGGTGGCCATGAGTTTCGCGATGGCTGCCGCAACGACGGCGTCATCGGCCGCGGCCTGCAACCGGAAGAACGCTGGGCGCTGGTCGAGTACCTGAAAGTGCTGGGTAATACCGCCCTGGAAAACCAGTTGAGCGAGGTGCCGGCCAAGCCCTGGAGCCCGGGGCAATACTGCCAGGGCAGCGTGAAAGCCAATCTCGAGGAGTCCAACGATGCTTAAACGATTCTGGCTGTGGCTCGGACGCCTGCTGGGCAGAACCCTGGTCTTGCTGCTGGTCGTCGCCCTGGGGGGCTGGGCCGCCGGTAGCGCCTATTACAGCTGGAAATTCTCCGGCCCGGTTTCCAGCGAAGAGCAAATCCCGGCAAACGAAGCCGCCTATACCGCCGGCATCATCGACGACGCCATCCGTGTCGTCGAGCAGCACCGCGACAATACCCGCGTCCTGCGTGACGCCCATGCCAAGGCCCACGGCTGCGTCAAGGCTGAAGTCACCGTGAAGGCGGATCTCGATGAGAGCCTGCGCCATGGCGTGCTCGCCGAGCCGGGCAAGACCTGGCAAGCGTGGATGCGCCTGTCCAACGGCAACGCCTACCCGCAATTCGACCGCGCTCGCGATGCGCGGGGCATGGCCATCAAACTGCTCGACGTACCGGGTACCAAGCTGATGAGCAATCCGCGTAGTGCCGGCGATCAGGATTTCGTGATGTTCAATCACCCGGCCTTCTTCGTTCGCGACGTGGCGGAGTACCGCAGCAACTTCGCGGCGCAAGCGGACGGCAAGAAAGCCCTGGCCTTCTTTCCGAGCTGGGACCCGCGAAGCTGGGAGCTGCGCCACCTGATCATCGCACTGAAAACCCTGTCGCCGGCGCCCAGCAGCCCGGTGGAAACCACCTACAACTCCATCGCGCCGTTCAAGCTGGGCCCACACAACATCAAGTACCGGGTCATTCCAACCCCGGAAAACTGCCCGGCTTACGACATTCCCAAGCCCAACACCGACTTGCCCAATTTCCTGCGTAGCGCGCTTTATCAGCAGCTCTCGCTGGATCGCATGCCAGCCTGTTTTGCGTTGCAGGTACAGCAGCAGAACCCGGACTACTACATGCCGATCGAAGACCCCAGCGTAGAGTGGGACGAGAAGATCGCGCCGTTCGAAACCGTCGCCGATATCCGCCTGCCAGCCCAGGACTTCGATAGCACGGAGCAGAACCTGTTCTGCGACAACCTGTCGTTCAATCCCTGGCACGCCTTGCCCGAGCATCGGCCGATCGGCGGCATCAACCGCTTGCGCAAGGCCGTGTACGAAGCCGTGAGCGTCTATCGCCACGATCGCAACGCGGCACTGGGTCAGTAAGCCCCTATGGGTCGCAGCAGGCTGCTAGAATCGCAGCCTGTTCGCCCTGTAGAAAAGAGATTGGCCTTGGAACTGTTCAAAGAATTCATCTTCGAAGCCGCCCATCGGCTTCCCCACGTCCCCGAAGGCCACAAATGCGGCCGCCTGCATGGTCATTCGTTCCGCATCGCCGTCTATATCGAGGGCGAGGTCGACCCCCATACCGGCTGGATTCGCGACTTCTCGGAGATCAAGGCCATCTTCAAGCCGATCTACGAGCAGCTCGACCACAACTACCTCAACGACATTCCCGGCCTGGAAAACCCGACCAGCGAGATCCTCGCCAAATGGGTATGGCAGCAACTCAAGCCCTTGCTGCCGGAGCTGTCGCGCATCCGCATCCACGAGACCTGCACCAGCGGCTGCGAATATCGCGGTGACTGATACAGGTCCATCTGCTGCAACGATCAAAACCCGCCTTGTGCGGGTTTTTCGTTTCAATGACGTACAGATGGTTCTGCCCCTGCTCGACTCGGCGTAGTTAAGTCCAGGCATCACTATGCCCGGCTTTGCGACATGTTCCGTATGCAAGGCAGGCAGGTATTGAACTAGCCAGTCCCTGGGTATACGCCTTCAGCTGATACAAGCTACGAGCCATACGCAGATCCGTAGGGTGGAAGACGCTTCATCCTTCCACCACTATGTCGCTGCGGTGCACAGGCCCCTACGAGTCGGCCCGTAGCTGGTTTGAGCGCAGCCATACAGGGGGACATGCGAATCGCCTTTGTGGATCCGGTTTTACCGCTCTGAAAAGACGAAACCCCAGACCTCTGTCGAGATCTGGGGTTTCTTGATCAGGGCGCTGCCGCCGCTCCCTTCAGCAACTCTGCCACGGTGGAGCCTGAGTCTTTAGGGCTATATCGTCCGTAGCCTGCGGTTGAGCGAAGCGATACCCAGGGCAGCTTGCCCTGCATCTTCCGGTTTTTATGTGCCGAAAAGACGAAACCCCAGATCTCTGTCGAGACCTGGGGTTTCTTATAGAAGCTTGACGATGACCTACTCTCACATGGAGAAGCTCCACACTACCATCGGCGATGCGTCGTTTCACTACTGAGTTCGGGATGGGATCAGGTGGTTCCAACGCTCTATGGTCGTCAAGCAAACTGGTTGCTGCTTCGGGGTTTAGCCGCTGCAGCGAATTGGGTATGTGATATCGGTTGGTAGTGCGTGTTCTCGCAAATCTTCGGCATTACTGTCGACTTCAACCGTCTAACAGCCAAATTGTTTGGGTGTTATATGGTCAAGCCTCACGGGCAATTAGTACTGGTTAGCTCAACGCCTCACAACGCTTACACACCCAGCCTATCAACGTCGTAGTCTTCGACGGCCCTTTAGGGAACTCAAGGTTCCAGTGAGATCTCATCTTGAGGCAAGTTTCCCGCTTAGATGCTTTCAGCGGTTATCTTTCCCGAACATAGCTACCCGGCAATGCCACTGGCGTGACAACCGGAACACCAGAGGTTCGTCCACTCCGGTCCTCTCGTACTAGGAGCAGCCCCTCTCAAATCTCAAACGTCCACGGCAGATAGGGACCGAACTGTCTCACGACGTTCTAAACCCAGCTCGCGTACCACTTTAAATGGCGAACAGCCATACCCTTGGGACCGGCTTCAGCCCCAGGATGTGATGAGCCGACATCGAGGTGCCAAACACCGCCGTCGATATGAACTCTTGGGCGGTATCAGCCTGTTATCCCCGGAGTACCTTTTATCCGTTGAGCGATGGCCCTTCCATACAGAACCACCGGATCACTAAGACCTACTTTCGTACCTGCTCGACGTGTCTGTCTCGCAGTCAAGCGCGCTTTTGCCTTTATACTCTGCGACCGATTTCCGACCGGTCTGAGCGCACCTTCGTACTCCTCCGTTACTCTTTAGGAGGAGACCGCCCCAGTCAAACTACCCACCATACACTGTCCTCGATCCGGATAACGGACCAGAGTTAGAACCTCAAGGTTGCCAGGGTGGTATTTCAAGGATGGCTCCATGAGAACTGGCGTCCCCACTTCAAAGCCTCCCACCTATCCTACACAAGCAAGCTCAAAGTCCAGTGCAAAGCTATAGTAAAGGTTCACGGGGTCTTTCCGTCTAGCCGCGGATACACTGCATCTTCACAGCGATTTCAATTTCACTGAGTCTCGGGTGGAGACAGCGCCGCCATCGTTACGCCATTCGTGCAGGTCGGAACTTACCCGACAAGGAATTTCGCTACCTTAGGACCGTTATAGTTACGGCCGCCGTTTACCGGGGCTTCGATCAAGAGCTTCGCGTTAGCTAACCCCATCAATTAACCTTCCGGCACCGGGCAGGCGTCACACCCTATACGTCCACTTTCGTGTTTGCAGAGTGCTGTGTTTTTAATAAACAGTCGCAGCGGCCTGGTATCTTCGACCGGCATGTGCTTACGGGGTAAACCCTTCACACTCACCGGCGCACCTTCTCCCGAAGTTACGGTGCCATTTTGCCTAGTTCCTTCACCCGAGTTCTCTCAAGCGCCTTGGTATTCTCTACCTAACCACCTGTGTCGGTTTGGGGTACGGTTCCTAATTACCTGAAGCTTAGAAGCTTTTCCTGGAAGCATGGCATCAACCACTTCATCGTCCTAAAGGACAACTCGTCATCAGCTCTCGGCCTTGATTTCCCGGATTTACCTAAGAAACCAGCCTACCACCTTAAACACGGACAACCAACGCCGTGCTGGCCTAGCCTTCTCCGTCCCTCCATCGCAGTAATTAGAAGTACGGGAATATTAACCCGTTTCCCATCGACTACGCATTTCTGCCTCGCCTTAGGGGCCGACTCACCCTGCGTCGATTAACGTTGCGCAGGAAACCTTGGTCTTTCGGCGTGCGAGTTTTTCACTCGCATTGTCGTTACTCATGTCAGCATTCGCACTTCTGATACCTCCAGCAAGCTTCTCAACTCACCTTCACAGGCTTACAGAACGCTCCTCTACCGCTCAACTTACGTTGAACCCGTAGCTTCGGTGTATGGTTTGAGCCCCGTTACATCTTCCGCGCAGGCCGACTCGACTAGTGAGCTATTACGCTTTCTTTAAAGGGTGGCTGCTTCTAAGCCAACCTCCTAGCTGTCTAAGCCTTCCCACATCGTTTCCCACTTAACCATAACTTTGGGACCTTAGCTGACGGTCTGGGTTGTTTCCCTTTTCACGACGGACGTTAGCACCCGCCGTGTGTCTCCCGTGCTGACACTTGCTGGTATTCGGAGTTTGCATCGGTTTGGTAAGTCGGGATGACCCCCTAGCCGAAACAGTGCTCTACCCCCAGCAGTGATACACGAGGCGCTACCTAAATAGCTTTCGAGGAGAACCAGCTATCTCCGAGCTTGATTAGCCTTTCACTCCGATCCACAGGTCATCCGCTAACTTTTCAACGGTAGTCGGTTCGGTCCTCCAGTCAGTGTTACCTAACCTTCAACCTGCCCATGGATAGATCGCCCGGTTTCGGGTCTATACCCAGCGACTAAACGCCCTATTAAGACTCGCTTTCGCTACGCCTCCCCTATTCGGTTAAGCTCGCCACTGAATATAAGTCGCTGACCCATTATACAAAAGGTACGCAGTCACCCAACAAAGTAGGCTCCCACTGCTTGTACGCATACGGTTTCAGGTTCTATTTCACTCCCCTCTCCGGGGTTCTTTTCGCCTTTCCCTCACGGTACTGGTTCACTATCGGTCAGTCAGTAGTATTTAGCCTTGGAGGATGGTCCCCCCATATTCAGACAAAGTTTCTCGTGCTCCGTCCTACTCGATTTCATTGATAAGAGCATTTCGTGTACGGGGCTATCACCCACTACGGCGGCACTTTCCAGAGCCTTCCACTACACTCTAATCAACTTAAGGGCTAGTCCCCGTTCGCTCGCCACTACTAAGGGAATCTCGGTTGATTTCTTTTCCTCAGGGTACTTAGATGTTTCAGTTCCCCTGGTTCGCCTCATGCACCTATGTATTCAGTGCATGATACCCAGCTTATGCTAGGTGGGTTCCCCCATTCAGAGATCTCTGGATCACAGTCTGTTTGCCGACTCCCCAAAGCTTATCGCAGGCTACAACGTCTTTCATCGCCTCTGACTGCCAAGGCATCCACCGTATGCGCTTCTTCACTTGACCATATAACCCCAAGCAATCTGGTTACTGTCTATAACGTGAAGACGACATTCGCCGAAAATTTGCACTTGAGAACAACGCAAATTTTACCTTGACCAGATCAACTGCCAGTGAAAGCAGCCAATCAGTCACTTCTATCACATACCCAAATTTTTAAAGAACGATGTATCGACTGGTCAAAGACCAGAAATCAACATTCTCTCTGCCACCGGCAGGAATGCTCATTTCTGAACTCTCAACGTAACGACTGTAACCCGAAAGTGGTGGAGCCAAGCGGGATCGAACCGCTGACCTCCTGCGTGCAAGGCAGGCGCTCTCCCAGCTGAGCTATGGCCCCGTATCATCTGCACCTGAATTGGTAGGTCTGGGCAGATTTGAACTGCCGACCTCACCCTTATCAGGGGTGCGCTCTAACCAACTGAGCTACAGACCTATAACAGGGCGGCACCAAGCCGACCTCACCCTACTCTCTACAACAGCGTGGGGTGCGCTCCAACCAACTGAGCACCGGCCTAGGCAAGGCGTTACAGCATCGTCTTCTACAATGAATCAAGCAATTCGTGTGGGAGCTTATGAATAAGCTGCGATCTTCGATTAAGGAGGTGATCCAGCCGCAGGTTCCCCTACGGCTACCTTGTTACGACTTCACCCCAGTCATGAATCACACCGTGGTAACCGTCCTCCCGAAGGTTAGACTAGCTACTTCTGGTGCAACCCACTCCCATGGTGTGACGGGCGGTGTGTACAAGGCCCGGGAACGTATTCACCGTGACATTCTGATTCACGATTACTAGCGATTCCGACTTCACGCAGTCGAGTTGCAGACTGCGATCCGGACTACGATCGGTTTTATGGGATTAGCTCCACCTCGCGGCTTGGCAACCCTTTGTACCGACCATTGTAGCACGTGTGTAGCCCTGGCCGTAAGGGCCATGATGACTTGACGTCATCCCCACCTTCCTCCGGTTTGTCACCGGCAGTCTCCTTAGAGTTCCCACCCGAGGTGCTGGTAACTAAGGACAAGGGTTGCGCTCGTTACGGGACTTAACCCAACATCTCACGACACGAGCTGACGACAGCCATGCAGCACCTGTGTCTGAGTTCCCGAAGGCACCAATCCATCTCTGGAAAGTTCTCAGCATGTCAAGGCCAGGTAAGGTTCTTCGCGTTGCTTCGAATTAAACCACATGCTCCACCGCTTGTGCGGGCCCCCGTCAATTCATTTGAGTTTTAACCTTGCGGCCGTACTCCCCAGGCGGTCAACTTAATGCGTTAGCTGCGCCACTAAAATCTCAAGGATTCCAACGGCTAGTTGACATCGTTTACGGCGTGGACTACCAGGGTATCTAATCCTGTTTGCTCCCCACGCTTTCGCACCTCAGTGTCAGTATCAGTCCAGGTGGTCGCCTTCGCCACTGGTGTTCCTTCCTATATCTACGCATTTCACCGCTACACAGGAAATTCCACCACCCTCTACCGTACTCTAGCTTGCCAGTTTTGGATGCAGTTCCCAGGTTGAGCCCGGGGCTTTCACATCCAACTTAACAAACCACCTACGCGCGCTTTACGCCCAGTAATTCCGATTAACGCTTGCACCCTCTGTATTACCGCGGCTGCTGGCACAGAGTTAGCCGGTGCTTATTCTGTCGGTAACGTCAAAATTGCAGAGTATTAATCTACAACCCTTCCTCCCAACTTAAAGTGCTTTACAATCCGAAGACCTTCTTCACACACGCGGCATGGCTGGATCAGGCTTTCGCCCATTGTCCAATATTCCCCACTGCTGCCTCCCGTAGGAGTCTGGACCGTGTCTCAGTTCCAGTGTGACTGATCATCCTCTCAGACCAGTTACGGATCGTCGCCTTGGTGAGCCTTTACCCCACCAACTAGCTAATCCGACCTAGGCTCATCTATTAGCGCAAGGCCCGAAGGTCCCCTGCTTTCTCCCGTAGGACGTATGCGGTATTAGCGTTCCTTTCGAAACGTTGTCCCCCACTAATAGGCAGATTCCTAGGCATTACTCACCCGTCCGCCGCTGAATCAGGGAGCAAGCTCCCTTCAACCGCTCGACTTGCATGTGTTAGGCCTGCCGCCAGCGTTCAATCTGAGCCATGATCAAACTCTTCAGTTCAATACTGCTTGGGTTTTGAGAAAACCCTAAACTTGGCTCAGCAATCGCAAATCTCTCTATCGCTAGAGAGGTAACTCTCGAATTAACGAGTGTTTACTTGTGATGCTGATAATCTTGCGATCAGTCAGTCTTAACCCACAAGCACCCACACGAATTGCTTGATTCAGTTGTTAAAGAACGGTTGGCTGAGGCTTTCGTCTCAACCGAGGCGCGCATCTTACAGCACCCTCATTTGCTGTCAAGCTGTTTTTGAAGAACTTTTTCTTTCTTCTCAACACCTTGCAGCGCCCGACCAGATCATCTTCTCTCCAGCGGGAGGCGCATTCTACAGCGTTACAAACCGCTGTCAACACCCTCTTTACCGCCTTCGATCAAACCTGATCGAACCATCAACAGCGCCACTCAAACCACCCTGTCGATGCCGGCGCATTCTACTCGAATTCGCCGCCCGCGCAACCCTTATTTTCTTCTAACTCTTTGTATTCAAAGGAGTTTTCAGATCAGGCTGCGCCGGAAGTGGTGCGCATTATAGGCTCCCTGAAACTCAGGTCAACCGTTTATTTCGATTTCTTGCAAGATTACCTGCGGCTCGATAATCGAACGCTTTGCCCTCCTCTTATATAGGTAGCCAGTTGACCTAATTAACCAGTTAGTACATTTTTATCTGAGCCATAACAGGCGGATTCCACAATAACAACAGGAAGCACCATGGCTCCCATCATTCTGATTCTCAACGGCCCGAACCTGAACCTGCTCGGTACCCGTGAGCCGGCCACCTATGGCCATGAAACCCTGGCCGATATCTCCAGGCTCTGCGCAGACAGCGCCGAAGCGCTGGGCCTGGCCACGGAGTTCCGGCAGACCAACCAAGAAGCCGAACTGGTCGACTGGATCCACAAGGCTCGCGGTCGCTGCGCCGGCATCGTGATCAACCCCGCTGCCTGGACGCACACTTCCGTCGCCATTCGCGACGCATTGGTAGCCAGCGAGCTGCCGGTCATCGAAGTGCACCTCTCCAACGTGCACAAGCGGGAGGCCTTCCGCCATCACTCCTTCGTTTCACCGGTCGCCCTTGGCGTGATATGCGGCCTCGGTAGCAATGGCTATCGCGCGGCGCTTCACCATTTCAGCCACCTGGTAAAGGAATAGGCAGCCATGACTTCCAGCAAGAGCATTCTGGCCGGCCTTATTGGCGCAGGCATCCAGGCGTCGCGTACGCCCGCCATGCACGAGCATGAAGGCGATGCCCAGGGGATTCGCTACTTATATAGGCTGATCGACCTGGATCAGTTGAAGCTCGACATCGGCGCCCTCCCCGACCTGCTCAGCGCCGCCGAGCGCATGAGCTTCACCGGGCTCAACATCACCTTTCCCTGCAAGCAGGCGATCATTCCGCTGCTCGACGAACTCTCCGACGAAGCCCGAGGCATCGGGGCGGTGAACACCGTGGTGTTCAAGGATGGCAAACGCATCGGTCACAACACCGACTGCCTGGGTTTTTCCGAAGGTTTCAAGCGCGGCCTGGGTGACGTCGCCCGCCGGCGTGTCGTACAGATGGGCGCCGGGGGCGCCGGTGCCGCGGTCGCCCACGCCTTGCTCAGCGAGGGCGTCGAACAGCTGAGCATCTTCGACGTCGAGCCCGCGCGTGCCCAGGCCCTGGCCGCCAACCTCAACAAGCACTTCGGTTCACCACGTGCCGGGGCCGGCGGTGACCTGAGTTCAGCGATGGCTGCCGCCGATGGCCTGGTCAACACCACGCCGATGGGCATGGCCAAGCTGCCCGGCATGCCGGTCGACAAGGCGCTGCTTCGCAAGGCGCTGTGGGTCGCGGAGATCGTCTACTTCCCGCTGGAAACCGAACTGCTGCGTGAAGCCCGTGCCGTCGGCTGCCGGACCCTGGACGGTGGCAACATGGCGGTCTTTCAGGCCGTGAAGGCATTCGAGCTGTTCAGCGACGCCCAGGCCGATGCCCAGCGCATGCTCGATCACTTCCACAGCATGAACGGCTGATGCCAACGGGCCGACTCAGCAACGAGTCGGCCTGAGCTCACCAGGTGATAAGCTCAGCGTGTGATATAGCGCAATACCGCTTCGCAGATCATGGTCTTGTGGCGCTGCTTGACCTGTTCGTCCGGCAGGTCGATCTGGAAGATCTCTCCGAAGGTGTGCCGATTGGAGACGCGGTAGAAGCAGAACGAGCTGATCAGCATGTGCACGTCCAGGGTATCGAGCCCCTCGCGAAACAGCCCTTCCTTCTCGCCACGCTTGAGGGTCTCCCCCAGGGTCAGCAGCACCACGTCGCTCATCCGGCGGATTTCCGGCGACTGCTTCACGTACTCGCCGTAATGGATGTTCTCGATACTGACAATGCGCACGAAATCGGAATTGCGGTCGTGGTGATCGAAGGTGAACTCGACCAGCCGGCGAATGGCGTCCGGCGCGGGCAGCTCATCAAGGTGCAGCCGGCGCTCGGTACTGCGGATATCACCATACAACTTGGAGAGCACTTCGAGATAAAGCTGCTCCTTGCTACCGAAGTAGTAATAGATCATGCGCTTGGACGTCGCCGTGCGCTCGGCGATGGCATCGACCCGGGCACCCGACAGCCCTTGCCGGACGAATTCGGTGATGGCGGCCTGCAGGATATTCTCCCGGGTCTTCTCCGGGTTGTTCTTGCGCGGCGGTTTGCGCGGCGCTGCGGCCTGTTCCTGGCTCACAGGCTCGAGGGTAGCGGTCATGGAATCACTCATCAAAGCATTCTTGTTATCACTGCAAACGAAAAGCGGATGCGCCCATCGGCACGCATCCGCCTGCGCACAGCTTACAGCTTGGCCTGCCGCGTCACACCAGTACGTGCCTTGGCCATGGCCGCCAGACGGACCGCGACGTTGGCGGCGCCATAACCGACGTAGCCATTCTTGCGCTGGATGATCTCGAAGAAGAAACGCTCCTCGAACGCCTCGGTGTACACGTGGAACAGCTCGCCACCCTGGGCATCGCGGTCGTAGAGCACGTTGTAATAGGCCAGCTCGCTGAGGAACTCGTCGTCGAAATCGAAGCGCGCGGCGAGATCGTCATAATAGTTGAGCGGGATGTCCAGCAGCGGCACCCCGGCCTCCTTGGCCCGCTCGACTTCCTGGAAGATGTCCTCGCAGGAGAACGCGATGTGATGCACACCGGAGCCACGGTAGCTGGACAGTGCGTGGGCGATGGCGGTGTTGCGGTTCTCCGAGATGTTCAGCGGCAAACGCACCGAACTGCAGCGGCTGCGCAGGGCTCGGCTCTTCACCAGGCCATAGGGGTCGGGCAGCACCACTTCATCATCGGCCTCGAAATCCAGCAGGCTTTTATAGAACAGCACCCAGCTGTCGAGGCTGTCCGCCGGCAGCGCCAGCGCCATATGGTCGATGCGCTGCAGGCTGCCGGTCGGTAGCGCGGCGGGGTCAAGCTTGAAGTCGCTGTCATAGATGGTCTGCCCTGCTTCGGCCTGGTCGACCAGGTAGATGAGGCTGCCATCGGGCGCGCGCATGGCCGGAATCTCCCGCTCGTTCGGGCCGACCAGGCCGCGATACGGGTGGCCACGGTAATCGACGGCACGCTGCAGCGCCGCGGCGCTGTCCTTGACCTTAAGCGCGGTGGCGCACAGCGACGGCCCATGGGCCTCGAAAAAGCCGTGGGCGAAGGAATAGGGTTCGGCGTTGAGCACGATGTTGATGTCGCCCTGGCGCAGCAGGCTGACGTCCTTGGAGCGGTGCTCGCCGGCCCTGGCAAACCCCAGGCGCTGCAGCCAACCGGACAGCTTGGCTCCAGCCGCTTCGTCGACGGCGAACTCGAGGAACTCGACGCCGTGGTAGCGGCTCGCCGCGGGCGTTTCGAACAACAGGTCGAGGTTCGGCGCCTGGGCATCGGCCGCCAGCAGTTGCCGGGTCTTTTCTTCCAGGTACAGCAGCGAACGCAGGCCATCGACCGCGTTGGCGCGTGGTGGCGCGGCGCGAAAGCCATCGTTGAAGATTTCCAGCGACAGCGGGCCGTTGTAGCCGGTGCGGATGATCGGCGCCAGAAAGCCTGGCAGGTCGAACTCGCCCTGCCCCGGGAAGCAGCGGAAATGGCGGCTCCACTCCAGCACGTCCATGGCCAGAAGCGGCGCATCGGCCATCTGCACGAAGAAGATCTTGTCGCCCGGGATCTCGGCGATGGCCGCCGGGTCGCCCTTGAGCGACAGGGTATGGAAACTGTCGAGGATCACGCCGAGCGCCGGATGGTCGGCCTGGCGTACCAGGTTCCAGACCTGCTGGTAGGTATTGACGTGGCGCCCCCAGGCCAGCGCCTCGTAGCCGATACGCAAGCCGCGCGCGCCGGCGCGCTCGCCCAGCAGGCGCAGGTCATCGACGAGAATGTCCTCGTCGCCGAGCGAGTCGGCCGCCACGTTGCTGCACACCAGCACCAGGTCGGTGCCGAGTTCCTGCATCAGGTCGAACTTGCGCTCGGCGCGATCCAGATTGCGTTGCAAGCGATCGCGACGGCAGCCCTCGAAATCACGGAAAGGCTGAAACAGGGTAATGGCGATGCCCAGATCGGCGCACATCTTGCGCACGTCGCGCGGGCTGCCCGCGTAGTACAGCAAGTCGTTCTCGAAAATTTCCACGCCATCGAAGCCGGCAGCGGCGATGGCTTCGAGTTTCTCGGGCAGGGTGCCGCTCAGCGAGACGGTGGCGATCGAGCGATGCATACTTCAGCTCCTTGTAGATGACGACCTCTGCGGATCGTGTAAGACCTGGCCCGGCATCGGCAAGCGTAGCCGACAGAGCGTTCGAGCCTGGAACTCGCCAGGCCGTTCATCCCGATGCCATCTCTTAAGGCCTGCAGCGATTATTCGCGCGCCCGCGGGAGGCGGCAATTCAAAGTGTACGAACTAGTTAGTATTTCGTGCGATTATCGAACAATAGGCCGTTTATCGAATTGACGCTATTTCGTGGTTTGCAACACCATGTTTTCCCACTGCAGTGACGGAAACCCTTCCGCCGCGATCAGCAAACGACCCCGCTTCATCCATAACAATTTCAATAAGAGTACGCCCATGTTCACTTCCCAGCTTGCGCATACCCGCATACCATTCGCACGCTTTTTGGCGTCCACCCAGCCAACTGCCCCTGCGCACGTCCAACCCTGACTCGCGACACTCCGCTCGATAATCCTGAAAGCGGGTTGACCGGTGCCATCCACAAGGCCGGTCCCCTCACGCCGTGGCAAGCCGCATCCAGATGCCGCTTCGCTCGGCGCTCTAATAACAACGGAGACCATGATGGCTAAGCCCTCAAGTTCACAAGCCAAGAAAGCCACTGCCAGCGGCTGGGTCGGTTCAGCGCTGGAGTACTACGATTTCTTCATCTACGCGCAAGCTGCCGCGCTGATCTTCCCGCAGATCTTCTTTCCCAGCACCGATCCGAAGATGGCCATCGTCGCCTCGCTGGCCACCTACGGCGTCGGTTACCTGGCCCGCCCGGTAGGCGCCTTCGTTCTCGGCCATTGGGGCGACACCCGTGGTCGCAAGAACGTGCTGCTGCTGTGCATGTTTCTGATGGGCATCTCCACCATGGCCGTGGGCCTGCTGCCGACCTACCACGACATTGGTTTCCTCGCTCCGGCGCTGCTGGTGGTGCTGCGTCTGATCCAGGGTTTTGCCGTAGCCGGCGAGATCTCCGGCGCCAGCTCGATGATCCTCGAACATGCGCCGTTCGGACGACGAGGCTTCTATGCCAGTTTCACGCTGCAGGGCGTGCAGGCCGGCCAGGTGCTTGCCGCAGCCGTGTTCCTGCCGCTGGCCTACTTCATGCCGACCGAAGCGTTCAACGAATGGGGCTGGCGGATCCCGTTCCTGCTCAGCGCCTTCGTGCTGCTGGCGGGCTTCATCATCCGTCGTGAAGTCCACGAGACGCCGGCCTTCGTCAACGAAGAGAACAAGCAGAAGATCGCCAAGTCGCCGATCGCCGAAGCCTTCAGCACCAGCTGGCGGACCATGTTTCTGGTCATGGTCATGGCGCTGATGAACGTGATCCCGGTGGTGGCGACCATCTTCGGCGCCGCCTACGCCGTGCAACCGGCCTACGGGATCGGCTTCGACAAGAGCATCTACCTGTGGATTCCCGTGGTCGGCAACATCGTCGCGGTGCTGGTGATCCCCTTCGTGGGCAACCTCTCCGACAAGATCGGCCGCCGCCCGACCATGATCACCGGCGCGCTGGGCTCGGGCCTGCTGGCCTTCGGCTACCTGTATGCGATCAGCATCAGCAACGTGCCGCTGGCGTTCATCATGTCGCTGCTGATGTGGGGCGTGGTCTACCAGGGCTACAACGCGGTGTTCCCAAGTTTCTATCCGGAGCTGTTCCAGACCCGTTATCGCGTCTCGGCCATGGCCATCGCCCAGAACATCGGCACCATGCTCACCGCCATGCTGCCCGCGGTGTTCGCCATGGTCGCGCCGCCCGGCTCGGACAACATCCCATGGCTGGTCGGCGGCCTGGCATTCGGCATCACTTGCCTGTGCGCCATCGCCGCCTTCATCGCGCCGGAAACCTACCGCATCCCGATGAGCGAACTGGGCAAGCCGGGGGCCAAGCCGATGGACAAGGCCGAGTACGACGCCGCCCGCCAGAACAGTGTGAACGAAGCCAGCCACTGACCAAACCGATGTAGAAAAGAGAAGGCCCTTGACGGGCCTTCTTGCATACCAGCGGAGGAAACCTTCAGCGCTTTCTGCGTTGCTGGTAGGCGGCCGCCAACCCGCTGAGGCAGATGATGGCGATGCCCACCTTGGCGCTCGCCTCAGGGTCGTGGCCGAAGATGATCAGCCCCAAGAGGCCGGCGAAGACGATCTGGCAATAGCCGAACGGCGCCAGCAGTGCCGGCGCGGCATGGCGGAAGGCCTTGGTCAGCAGCAGATGGGCGAACATGCCGCACGCCCCCAGGGCCAGCATCAGCGGCAAATGGTGCCACTGCGGCAGTTGCCAGAAGAACGGCACCAGGCAGCTCATCAGCAAGGTATTGAGCAGGCCGGTGAAGAAGTTGCTGGTAGTCGGCGTGTCGTGCTGGCTGAGCAGCCGCGTGAGTATCTGGTAGGCAGCGAAGCAGCTCGCCGAACAGAGCGGCAGTAGCACTGCCGGGGTGAACAGATCGCCGCCCGGATGCACGATGATCAGCACCCCCACGAAGCCGACCAGCACAGCGGCCCACTGCCCACGACTGACATGCTCCTTGAGCAGGGGCACCGACAGCGCGGTGACCAGTAGCGGGGCCAGGAAGTTGACCGCCGTGGCCTCGGCCAGGGGGATGTACAAGAGGCCGGTGGTGAAGAACAGGCTGCAGCCCAGCAGGCAGATCGCCCGCAGCGCCTGCAGCCCCGGCCGCTTGCTGCGCAGCACGCGCAGGCCCGACTGGGGCAGGAAGATACCGGCCATCAACAACGTATGCACCACGTAGCGGGCCCACACCACCATGATCACCGGGTAGATGCCGGACAGGTACTTGGACAGCGCGTCATGGCTGGCGAACAGGAAGGTCGCCAGCACCACCAGGGCGATGCCCTTCAGGGGATGGTTGACGCCTGACAGCGAACTCGGGGTGCTCATGGGGATTCTCGTGATCCAGACGTCGTTATCGGTAGCAAACTAACTATCTAAAGGTTCCACTGCCATCGCGGATGCGGGTAGGCTCATACCGACGGCGCGAGGCGTTCCAGCAATAGCCGGGTCTTGTCGATGGCCAGCTGCGCCCGCCGTGCCGGATCCGCCACCTGCCGGTTGGGCACTTCCAGACTCAACGGAACATTGGCCGGTAGACAGCGCAACAGCCCCATCAAGTCACAATCGCCATCACCGGGGAAGCGCCGTTCGTTGCGCGCCTGGCGCAGAATCTCCGTCATGTCGTCCGGTCGCGGCCCGGCCACATCGCACAGTTGGGCATAACGCAGCCATGATGGTTCCACCTGCTGCAGCGCGTCGAGGCGTGAACCCGAACGGTCGAAATGAAAGGCATCGACCAGCACGCCGCCGTTGGCACGCCCGGCCTGACGCACGATACGCACCGCCTGTGACAGGTCGGCAACGTTGGTCCAGGGCATGAACTCCAGGTGGGGGCGCAAGCCGTACGCCATGGCGCGGTCGCACAATTCGGCGAAGTTGTCCGTCAGCCGTGCTTCGTCCGGGTCGTTGCCGGCGACCAGCACCTCGCTGGCTCCGAACTCGGCGCCAACCTCCAGCACTGACGCGAAGTCGCTGCAGCGTGTGTGTGGTTTGAGACGGAGGATCTCAACATCGAGCACGCCGATGCCGGTATCGCGCAGCCGCTTGAGCGTCTGCCGGCGCAGATTCGGGTCGGCCACCAGCGCAAAGTGATGTTCTTGCTTGGTGGCGGGGATCAGGCGCAGGCCGACATGGCTGTAGCCGCTGCGGGCCGCCACCTCGACCATCTGCGGTGGGGACAGCTCCAGCACGGTCAGGCTGGCCAGGGAAATGGGGCGTTCGTGGGTGCGCATCGATCTTTTCTCCGGGCCATGGCCCGCCAATGGACGGTGGCTCAGATGGATTCGGGTACGGTGGCGCAGCCCTGCTCGGCGGCGCGGGAGATGGCGTCATACAACGCCAGGGTGCGCCCCGCGTCGGCTGCACTGACCAGCGGCGGCACGTCGCCCCTGGCAACCTCGATAAAATGCCTGAGCTGCAACAAAAGCGCAGGAGCGGCCTCATGCGGTTGCTCCAAGCTGTGCAAGGGCTCGTGCCAGCCTGCACCTGGCGACGCGTACGACCAGTAGCGCAGTTGCGGGATGCTCAGTGAACCTGCGGTACCAGCCAGCAGGTAACAAGGCTGATCAGGCTGCCTTGGGTACAGCGAATTTTCCCCGGCGCTCAGCTCCCAGCTCCAGGGTGCGGCCACCGCGTCGGAGCCGGTCAGGCTACCCAAGGCGCCGTTGGCGAAACGCAGGATGATCGCTGCGCTGTCTTCGTTGGCGAAACCGCGCACCGCACGGCTGGTAAGCGCCTGAACCTGCTCCACCTCGCCGCACAGGTAACGCAGCAGATCCAGATCATGGATCAGGTTGGTCAGCAGCATGCCCGCCCCAGGCTCACGCCGCCAAGGCACCTGGTAATAACTGTCCGGCTTCTGCAGTTGCCAGAGCGCCGTGACCGTGGTGAGCCGGCCCAACGCGCCTTGGCGCATCAATTCCCGCGCCTTGCCGATCAGCGGGTTGTGGCGACGATGATGGCCGACCAGCACCGGCACACCGCTACGTTCGACCGCCGCCACCAGCTCGCGTACTTCCAGGAGGTTCACGCCGACCGGCTTCTCGAGCAACGCCGGCAGGTCGGCCTCGATGCAGCGCACTGCGCTGGGTACGTGGGCAGCATTGGGGTTGGCGATGATCACCGCCTGCGCCAGGCCGCTATCGAGCAGCCCCTGCAACTCGTCGAAACAGGGGACGCCGTGTTCGCTGGCCAACTGTCGGGCTTGCTCGGCGGGATCGACGATGGCGCACAGGGTGGCTTCTGGCAGCTCGCGCAGATAGTTGAGGTGTTGGCGGCCCATGATGCCGGCACCGAGCAGAACGATTCGTAGGGGGGTCAAGACTCGAGTCCTTTTCTGATTGTCGTTGGCACATGGCGCCTGACAACAATCTAGAACCCGGTTCCATATTCAATCAATAGCGTTGCTATCGCTCGGGCGTTAATCGAACGCTATCAGCCGGTCAGCGGAACAGATCCGAAGCCTGGCTCGCCGATGACAGCTCGGCAGCCGCTTCCAGCAACAGTGGTGCAAGCTGCTCCATGCGCCCGGCCGGCATGCGCGCACTGGGGCCGGCGATGCTCAGTACGCCAATCACCCCGCCCTGTTGCGGATGGCTGACCACCGCCGCCAGTGCGCAGGTGCCCAGCGAGGAGGTTTCCACCACCATTGCATAGCCGCGCTCGCGGGCACGCTGCAGATAACCGAGCAGCGCCTGATCATCATGGGGCGCGTTGGGGCCGAATTCGCTGTCGTCGGCTATGTGCTGGCGCGCCACCAGTGCCAGCGCCTCGGCATCCGTCAGGCTGGCCAGCCAGGCATGGCCGGATGCGGTATAGCGCAGCGGCGCGTCACGGCCCATGTCCGGGTCGTAGCGCAAGCCGGAGCGCGCGCCCTGGGACTTGGCGATCCAGGTCTGGCGCTCGCCTTCGATCACCCCCAGGCGCACCAGCTCACCACTTTGCCGGGCCAGGCGATCGAGGATCGGCTGCACGATATCCGCGCCACTGCCGGCCAGGTAACGAAAGCCCAGGGCGACCAGCTTGGTCGACAAGCTATAGCGGCTGGTCTCGGCGTCCTGGCGCACGTACCCCAGACGCACCAGTTCGGCAAGCATGCGGTGGGTGGCGCTCTTGGGAATCTGCAGTTGCTCGGCAAGCGTCTGCATCGGTACGTCGCCGGCGCCTGCCAGATTTTCCAGCAGGTGCAATGCCCGTTCTATCTGGCTCCCGGCCATGGTTCTGCCCTCGAAGGATTTGCCGGGATTCTAAAGACCCGCAGATGTCGGCGGAACCGCCACATTCTGAAATCATCGCAGCGCGTGAAGGGGATCATGGCGGCTTGGCTGCACCGGCTTTTTCACGGCCAACATGAACGATCGCCTGCCCGGAACATAACGGCAGACAGCAGAAAGCGCCGCTGCGGTAGGTACCGAGCGCCGAAGCCGTATTCTGAGAGACCATGACCCGAACGGGCCTGGAGATGGAGGCGATCCTGCCAGCCACACCCCGGCACACAATGTTCCCGCTGTGGCTGCTTCCTTCCGGATCTGACCAGGTTCACGGGTAATCGTTGCGGGGGGACCGGCAGGACCACCATAACGCGGCTCACCATGCAGTGAGCCGGCGCCATTGTACCGGCTTGCGCCGAACTTACAACTGCTTCAAGCACTTAGCGTGCATATGGGTGGCTAGACGCGGAAGCGCCCGACCAGTCGCGCCAGATCGCTGGACAGCTCGGACAGGCGCTGGCTGGCCTGCGTGCTCTGCTGCGACGTATGTGCCGCCTCGTTGGACAGCTCGCGAATATCGGTGATGTTACGGGCGATCTCCTCGGTGACGCTGCTCTGCTGCTCGCACGCGGTGGCGATTTGCGCGGTCATGTCGTTGATGCGTTGCAGCGAGTCGCTGGTGTCGTTCAGCGCCTGATCCACGCATGCCGCCTGGTCGACGCTTTCCCGGGCCTTCAGGCTGCCGGTCTGGGTCGCCTTGACGGCATTCTGCACCCCGCCCTGCAGACGCATGATCATGTCCTGGATGTCCGTGGTCGATTGCTGGGTGCGCGCCGCCAAGGCACGTACCTCGTCGGCCACCACCGCGAAGCCTCTGCCCTGCTCCCCGGCCCGCGCGGCTTCGATGGCGGCGTTGAGCGCCAGCAGGTTGGTCTGATCGGCGATGCCGCGGATCACCGCCAGCACCTCGCCGATCCTGCCAGCCTCCTGTTCGAGCGCCTGGATGCTCTGCGACGCGCTTTCCACCTCGCCGGCCAGGTGCCGAATGGTCTGGATGGTCGCACCGACCACCCGCGCACTTTCGCGTGATTGAGTCTCGGCCTGGCGGACGATATCGGCGGCGCCCTGGGCGCTGCGAGCGACCTCGTGCACCGCGGCGCTCATCTCGGTCGCCGCCGTGCTGACCTGATCGACCGCCGCATGCTCGCTGTTGATCAGCCGGTCATTGGTCGCCGCCATCACCGCCAGACCCTGCGCCGCATTGGCCACCTCGCCGGTAACCCGTCCCACGTCGCTGATCATCGGGTGCAGTTTGTCGAGGAAGCGGTTGAAGGTGGCACTCAGCCGGCCGAGTTCATCGCGCGACGACACTTCCAGGCGCACCCGCAGGTCGCCGTCGCCATCGGCCAGTTGCTCGATGCGCTCGAGCAAACGGTGCAGCGGGCGGGTCACCAGCGTCGGGAAGGCGACGATCAGCAACAGGCACACCAGCAGGCCACTCAACACCGCTGCGCCGAGCTGCCAGCTCAGGCGTTCTCCCTGGGCAATCGCGGCGGTGCCGACATCCTTGGCGGCCTGGTCTTCCAGCTCGCCGAGCTTGTCGATGACCTCGCGCATGGCATCGAACTGCACCTCGCTGTCGCCAAAGCTCAGGCGAGCGGCGGCCGCTGGATCTGTGCCGATCAGTTGCATGACCCGCGCAGCACTGCGCTCCCAGGTCGCGAGGGCACGCTCGAACTCGTGCACCAGCTGCGTGGCTTCGTCGCCCGGCTGCATTTGCGCGTAGGCCCGAACACGATCGGCAGCCTGCTTGACGTTCTCGGCCTGGGCCTGGCGCAGGGCGGCGGCATGTTCCGACGCGTCATCGCTGAGCAGGCTGCGCTCGGCGACCAGCGCCTGGTAGAGGTCGCGATCGGCGTTGAGCAGCAGGCTCACCCCCGGCAGGAAATGGTGGGTCAGCCGGTTGCTGGCGCCGACCACCTGGCCGACTCCCCACATGGCCAATGCGCCTATCAGCACCAACAGCAGCGCCAGAAAGATGATCGGCAAGGTGATCTTCGAACGAAACCCGAGATCAGCGAATAGACGCAGCATGGCTCCCCCAGCAGAACCCCAACGGTTCTGGCGACTGTTTCCAGCAGAATAGACCCGATTGCAGAACCGCCAGTATGTTCGGCATGGTCCAAGGCCGTTACTGGCCGCAGCAAACGGCCCTAAATGCCCGTAATTGAGCACTGCGGCGGAATTAACCCGCAGCAGGTCGGTCACAATGAAGCCTGACTGATCGGGCAGAACTGCCCCGATCGATCATCCACGAGTACCCGCGTTATCCGACGCCAGACTTTTCATCCCAAGGAGCAATCACATGGCCATTACCAAAGACCAACTGATCGGTGACATCGCAGAAGCCATCGACACGCCGAAGACCACCGTCCGTGCGGCACTCGATCAGCTGAGCGAGATCGTCAGCGACGCGTTGGAAAATGGTGGTGAAATCACCCTGCCGGGCATCGGCAAACTGAAGGTCAGCGAGCGCCCGGCGCGCACCGGTCGCAACCCGCAGACTGGCAAGGCCATCGAAATCGCTGCCAAGAAGGTCGTGAAGTTCGTACCGGCCAAGGCCCTGACCGACGCGGTCAACTGATCCATCGGCGGGGTGCCCTACGGCGCCCCGCCGCTCTCCCCGCAGCACCACCCCTCCGTTAAGACTGAACCCCCGCCAGCCTGTCGCCTCAAACGACGACATTCGTCAGTTGCAGGCTCGCCATGCTCGCCGACCGCGAACTCACCTTCCGCGCGCTGTTTTCCGGTGTACTGCTCGGCGCCCTGCTGACGCCGTCGAACATCTATTCGGGCCTGAAGATCGGCTGGTCATTCAATATGTCGATCATCGCCCTGCTGGTCAGCTATGGCATCTGGCAAAGCCTGGTGCGCTGGCGCCTGGGCACGGCCTGGACCATGCGCGAGAGCAACATCAACCAGACCACTGCCTCGGCGGCCGCCTCGATCATCGCCGGCGGCCTGGTGGCGCCCATACCGGCCTACACCCTGCTGACCGGCCAGCAACTGCCGACCCTGCCCCTGGTGGCCTGGGTATTTTCGGTGAGCTTTCTGGGGATCTGGGTGGCCTGGTACCTGCGCCGCAGCATGGTGGAAGACACCCGCCTGCGCTTTCCAGAAGCGGTCGCCACCCTGGAAACCATGCAGCAAGTCTACAACCACGGCCGTGACGCGCTGCAACGCCTCTGCGTGCTCGGTGCGGCAGCCCTGCTCGGTGGCCTGGTCAAATGGGCCGATACCTTCCTCTACGGCCTGCCGCGCTGGTCGCCCAGCACGCAGCTGGAGCGGCTGACCTTCAACCTCGACCCGTCACCACTGCTGATCGGCTTTGGCGGCATCATTGGCATTCGCGTCGGCCTGTCGCTGCTGCTCGGCGCGCTGATCGCCTGGGGCGGTCTGGCGCCCTGGTTGCTGAGCAGCGGCCTGGTCACCCTTGCCGATGACGCCAGCGGCCCGCAGTTCGCCCCCCTGGTGGAATGGCTGCTGTGGCCCGGCGTGACCCTGCTGGTCTGCGCCACCCTGACCGCGCTGGCGGTGCGCTTCGTGGCAAGCCGGCGGGTCGTCCGCGCCACGGGTGAAACGCCCCGGCACAGCCCGGCGAAACTGCCGCTGCTCATGCTGGCCCTGGCCTCGCTGCTGGTGGTGACGCTGCAGGTATCGCTGTTCGATATCGACCCGCTGATGGCGCTGCTCAGCGTGCCCCTGGCCGTCGCCCTCGCCTGCATGGCGGCGCGGGTGGTCGGGGCGACCGGCATTCCGCCGATTGGCGCCACCGGGCAGTTGTCGCAACTGACCTTCGGGGTGATCGCACCGGGGCAGATCAGCGTCAACCTGATGGCCGCCAACACCGCTGGCGGCGCCGCCGGGCAATGCACCGACCTGCTCAATGACTTCCGGGTCGGTCACGCCATCGGCGCCAAGCCTTACAACCAGTTGATCGCCCAGTGCCTGGGTATCCTGGTCGGCAGCGTCGTCGGCGTGCTGGTCTACCAGATCCTGATTCCCGACCCACAAGGCATGCTGATCACCCAGCAGTGGCCGGCACCGGCCGTGGCCACCTGGAAGGCGGTGGCCGAGGTACTGGGCTTTGGCCTCGACTCCCTCGACGCCAGCATTCGCTGGGCCATGCTGATCGGCGCATTGTGCGGCGTGGCGTTCGGCGTCCTGGAAGCCAGCCTGCCCGAGCAGTCGATCTACGCCCGGTTGCTGCCGAGCTCGGCGGCCTTCGGCCTGGCGTTCATCATTCCGGCGTCGATCTCGCTGATGATGGCCATCGGTGCCCTGCTCGCCTGGGTGGTGCAGTCGCGCTGGCGCAGCCTCGGCGAGCGCTTCACCATCGCCGCCGCAGCCGGCCTGGTGGCGGGCGAAAGCATCGTCGGGGTCGGGGCGTCGTTCTGGATGATGTTGGCGGGTGGTTGAGGGGGTACTCAAGAGCCGGCTTGATGGGTTTCACCCATCCGAGCACACGCAGGGAACCTTGTGGGAGCGGGCCATGCCCGCGAAAAAATCGCGCGCATGCCCGCTCCCACTTAGAGCAGTTCCCACTCCTCACTCAGCGGCAACACCGTAATCACCCAGCCTGGCGATAAAGGTCTGTTCATCGAGCACCGGGACGTTCAGCTCGGTGGCCCTGGCCAGTTTCGAACCCGCGCCGGGGCCGGCGACCACGCAGGTGGTTTTCGCCGACACAGAGCCAGCCACCTTGGCGCCCAGGCTTTCCAGTTTCTCTTTGGCGATGTCGCGGCTCATCACTTCCAGGCTGCCGGTCAGCACCCAGGTCTGGCCGGCCAGGGGCAGGCCTTCGACGACCTTCTTCTCGCTCTCCCAGTGCATGCCGAAATCACGCAGTTGCGCCTCGATGGCCCGTGCGCGATTGGAGTTCTCGACGTTGGCGAAAAACTCACGCACCGACTGCTTGGCTTTTTCGTTGAGGCCTTTCATGGCGCTGAGATCCAGCCAATCGGCGGTGATCACCGCTTCCAGCGTCTTGAAGCGCTCGGCCAGGTTCTTCGCCCCGGTGGCTGCCACGAAGGGAATGTTCAGCTTGTCGAGCAGCCCGCCGAGGGTAGTGCTGGCGGCGAACTCGGCCGCCAGTTCGCCTTGCTCCTGCAGTTCCAGCCCACGCTCGAGCAGGTGCTTGATCACCGTCTGGTTGTGGGCATCCTGGAAGAAGCTGTGGATCTCGTGGGCCACTTCCAGACCGATGTCCGGCAGGTAGGTCAGGACCTCGGGCAGCGCCTGGGTGACGCGCTCCAGCGAGCCCAGGGAGCGTGCCAGCACCTTGGCGGTTTCCTCGCCGACATCGGGAATCCCCAGGGCGTAGATGAAGCGCGCCAGGGCCGGGCGCTTGCTGTCGGCGATGGCGTCGAGCAGCTTGCGGCTGGACACCTCGGCAAAGCCTTCCAGGCCGACGATCTGCTCGAACGCCAGGGTGTAGAGGTCGGCCGGGGAGCCCACCAGGCCTTCGTCCACCAGTTGCTCGACGCTTTTCTCGCCGAGGCCCTCGATGTCCATGGCGCGGCGCGACACGAAATGGATGATCGCCTGCTTGAGCTGGGCGGCGCAGGCCAGGCGACCGGCGCAGCGATACACGGCGCCCTCGCTGACCGTTTCGCGGCCCTTGCTGCGCTTGATCAGCTGGGTGCGCTCGACCGCCGAGCCACAGACCGGGCATTGCTCCGGCACCGCGACCGGGCGCGCATTCTCGGGGCGCCGTTCGGTGACCACCTGCATCACCTGGGGAATCACGTCACCGGCGCGGCGGATGATCACCGTGTCGCCGATCATCACCCCCAGGCGCGCCACTTCATCCATGTTGTGCAGGGTCGCGTTGGCCACCGTCACGCCCGCCACCTTGACCGGTCTGAGGCGCGCCACCGGGGTCACCGCGCCAGTGCGGCCGACCTGGAATTCCACGTCGAGCAGCTCGGTCAGCTCCTCCATGGCCGGGAACTTGTGGGCGACGGCCCAGTGCGGCGTGCGCGCACGAAAGCCCAGCTGCTGCTGGTCCTCGATGTTGTTGACCTTGAACACCACGCCGTCGATGTCATAGGCCAGGCCCATGCGTCGTTCGCCGATATCGCGGTAATAGGCCAGGCACTCGTCCACGCCCTTGGCCAGTTTCAGCTCGGGGCTGATGGGGATACCCCAGGTCTTCAGGCGCTGCAGCATGCCGACCTGGGTTGGCGCCGGCTCGGCGCTGTGCTGGCCGAGGCCGTAGCAACAGAATTCCAGCGGGCGGCTGGCGGTGATTTTCGAGTCCAGCTGGCGCAGGCTGCCGGCCGCGGCGTTACGCGGGTTGGCGAAGGTCTTGCCGCCGATCTCGGCCTGGGCGGCGTTGAGGCGCTCGAAGCCGGCGCGGGACATGTACACTTCGCCACGCACCTCCAGCACCTCCGGCCAGCCGCTGCCCTGCAGCTTGAGCGGCACATTGCGGATGGTGCGCACGTTGACGCTGATGTCCTCGCCGGTGGTGCCATCGCCGCGGGTGGCGCCGCGCACCAGCTTGCCATCGCGGTACAGCAGGCTCACCGCCAGGCCGTCGAGCTTGGGCTCGCAACTGTATTCGACTTCGCCACCCGCGCCGAACAGGTCACCGCTGCGTAGCCCCAGCCCGCTCTGCACGTTGCGGTCGAAGGCCCGCAGGTCGTCCTCTTCGAAGGCGTTACCGAGGCTGAGCATCGGCACTTCGTGGCGCACCTCGCCAAAAGCGCTGAGCGCTTCGCCACCGACACGCTGGGTCGGCGAATCGGGCGTCACCAGTTCCGGGTGCTCGGCTTCCAGCGCCTGCAGCTCACGGAACAGGCGATCGTATTCGGCGTCGGGCACGCTCGGCTCGTCGAGCACGTAGTAGCGGTAGTTGTGCGCGTCCAGTTCGTGACGCAGTTCGAGGATACGTTGGGCGGAGTCTTTCATGTGGGTCGGTCTCGGCGGGCCACGGCCAGGGCATAGAAACGAAAAACCTCAAGCCAAGCGCTGGGCTTGTAGCTTGAGGCTCGTCGGTGCCACTTTCTTTCAGCGTTTTTGCGTCAACAGGCGGCGTTCGTATTCGACGATGCGCTGACGGTAATGTTCGATGGTTTGTGCGGTCAGCACGCTGCGCTGATCGTCCTTGAGTTCGCCGTTGAGCTCGTGGGCCAGCTTGCGCGCCGCCGCGACCATCACGTCGAAGGCCTGTTTGGGATGACGCGGGCCCGGCAAGCCGAGAAAGAAGCTCACCGCACGGGTGCTGAAGCCTTCGATGTCGTCCAGGTCGAAGGTGCCCGGTTTCAGGGCATTGGCCATGGAGAACAGCACTTCACCGTTACCGGCCATGCTCTCGTGGCGATGGAAGATGTCCATCTCGCCGAAACGCAGCCCGCTTTCCAGAATGTTCTGCAGCAGCGCCGGGCCCTTGAAGCCTTGTTCGTCGCGGGCGATGACGTTGATCACCAGCACTTCCTCGACCGGCGGCAGATCCTTGTCGCCCTGCTTGCTGGAGACGCTGTTGCGCGTATCGAGTTCGTCGTCCACCGGGCTGAGCAGGGTCGGCACCGGCTCGTCGGAGGTCAGGTCCAGGTCGCCCTGGCGTGGCTCACCGCGACGGCGGCCGTTGACGTCACGGGCGCTCATCGACGGCAGGTCGTCTTCGTCCAGCGAGGGTTCGTGGTTGCGCTCCACCACCCGGGGCGGGCTGAGCACGTCGGGGTCGCCCTCGTCATCGGGCAGGTTGGACAGGTTGCGGTCGAGCCGGAACTTGAGTTTGCCCTTGCCACCGCGCATCCGCCGCCAACCATCGAAAAGGATGCCGGCGATGACGATGATACCGATGATGATCAGCCACTCGCGTAGACCGAATTCCATGAAATGTCCTGACCCCTAAAGCAAAAAATTGATGAAAAAAGGCGTCCTGGCCCCTACTGATGACCTTGAAACGTGGCGCCAACTCCATGTTCTGACTGGCGTTTTCCCACGCGCAACAAAAGTGGGCGTTAAGCTAGCACGACGAAAGGCAACTTTACACCGGCAAAACGCTGTAAAACCGCCACTGCGGCCGGTTTTTACGCGACAAAACCCTTAGCTGGCCCTCTCAACTGTCCACCATCGCCAACGCCTCCTCGACATCCACCGCCACCAGGCGCGAACAACCGGGTTCGTGCATGGTCACGCCCATCAACTGGTCGGCCATTTCCATGGCGATCTTGTTGTGGGTGATGTAGATGAACTGCACGGTTGCCGACATCTCCTTGACCAGCCGCGCGTAACGCCCGACGTTGGCATCGTCCAGCGGTGCGTCCACCTCGTCGAGCATGCAGAACGGTGCCGGATTGAGCTGGAAGATGGAAAAAACCAGCGCCAGCGCCGTCAATGCCTTCTCGCCGCCGGACAGCAAATGGATGGTGCTGTTCTTCTTGCCCGGTGGACGCGCCATGATGGTCACCCCGGTATCGAGTAAATCTTCGCCGGTGAGTTCCAAATATGCGCTGCCACCGCCGAAAACTTTCGGGAAAAGCGCCTGCAGGCCGGCGTTGATCTGGTCGAAGGTTTCCTTGAAGCGGTTGCGGGTTTCCCGGTCGATCTTGCGGATGACGTTTTCCAGGGTGTCCAGCGCTTCGACCAGGTCGGCGTCCTGGGCATCCAGGTAACGCTTGCGCTCGGATTGCTGCTGGTATTCCTCGATGGCTGCCAGGTTGATGGCGCCGAGCCGCTGGATGCGCCCGGCCATCTGTTCCAGGGCCTGCTCCCAGGCCGCCTCGCTCGCCTCGTCAGGCAAGGTGGCGAGCACGCCGTGCAGGTCGTAGCCATCTTCCAGCAGTTGATCCTGCAGCGCCTTGCGACGCACGTTCAGCGACTGCCACTCCAGGCGCTGCTGCTCCAGCTGGCCGCGCAGCAGCTGCGCCTGCTGTTCGGCCTGGGTACGGCGCTTCTCGGCGTCGCGCAGTTCACGATCGGCGTCTTCCAGGGCCAGACGCGCCAGGCGCAGCTCCTCTTCGACGCCCATGCGCCGTTCGAGCAGTTCCTCGAGTTTCAGGCGCAGCTCTTCCAGCGGTGCGGCGCCCTCTTCCAGGTTCAGGTCGAGCTGCTCGCGCTTTTCCGTAAGGCGCTCGGATTGCAGTTCGAGACGTTCCAGGGCCTGGCGCGTGGAATCATGCTGGGCACGCAGCGAGCCCAGGCGCACGGCCAGCTGGTGGGCGTGATCCTTTTGCTGACGGGCTTCCTGGCGTACCCGGTCGAGGCGCTCGCGCAGGGCATCGCGGCTGGCCAGCAGGCTTTCGCGCTGCTCGGTGTCCAAGGCCATGCTGTCCAGCGCATCCTGCAGGTACAGGCGCGCCTCGCCCAGTTGCTCGGTTTCCATGGCGCGCTGCTCGGCCAGCTCCTGTTGTTCCGCCTCGATGCGCCGACGCCGCAGCAGCAACTGCTCGGCCTTGGCTTGCCCCGCCGAGAGGCGCGCCTTGAGCTCGCCCAGGCGGCGTGCCTGATCCTGCAACTGGCGACGCTGCTGCTCGCGCAGTTCTTCTTCCTGGCGCTGACGCTCGCGCAGGGCCTGCAGGCTTTCCTCAAGCAGTGCCAGCGCAGCCTCGCGCTCATCGCGCTCCAGGCCCAGGCTCTCCAGCTCCTGGGCGCGGGCCAGCACGCCGCTCTGCGCCTCGCTGGCACGCCGCACGCGCAGGAAATGCCGTCCGACCCAATAGCCATCACGGCTCACCAGGCTTTCACCAGGTGCCAGGGCGGCGCGTTCGGCCAGGGCCTGGTCGAGGTTCTCGACCGGGCGCACCTGGCCCAGCCAGGGCGCGAGATCCACGGGGGATTCGACCTTGTCCAGCAGGCTGCCGGCGATGCGCTGGCCGTCTGCGGTCGCCGACACCAGGCGCAGCTCGCCCTGCTCCAAGGCGGCGAAGTCCAGCCTGGTGAAATCATCCTGCAGCACGGCCTGCAAGTCGGCGCCAAGCACGGTTTCCACCGCCAGCTCCCAGCCGCTCTCTACCCGCAGGCCTTCGGCCAGGCGCGGGCGTTGCTCCAGGCCGTTGTCGCGCAGCCACTGCGCCGTGCCCTTGCCGGGGTCCAGTGCGGCCTGCTGCAAGGCTTCCAGGGAAGCGAGGCGGCCATTGAGACGCTGCAGCTCGCCCTGGGCCTGCTGCTGGGCCTGGCCGGTATGCTGCAGTTCGTCACGCAGTTGCTGCAGGCGCTCGGCCTGTTCGGCTTCCTGCTCCTGCAATTGTTCGAGGTCCAGCTCACCGCCGGCGATCTCCTCGCCCAGCTCGATGATCGCCGCATCTTCCGGGTCGGCGGCCAGTTGCTGCAGTTCATCGCCCAGGCGTCGCTGGCGTTCGGCAAGGCGCTCCAGGCTCTGCTCCAGCTGCTGGATGCGCGACTGCTGCACCTCGGCCTGGCGGCGTGGCTCGGCGCTGCGCTGGTTGAAGGCGTCCCACTGTTCCTGCCAGCCGTGCATGCCGGTCTCGGCTTCTTCCAGCGCGGCGGCGGATTCCTCGGCAGCTGCGGCGGTGATTTCCTGCTCCGGTTCGAGCATGGCCAGCTCTTCGCCGAGGGTGGCCAGCAGGGTGCGGTCGTGGCCCAGGTGCGATTCGGTTTCCAGGCGTGCGCGCTCGGCTTCGCGCAGGTCGTCCTGCAACTGGCGCAGGCGCTGCTGGCCATGCTGGATGCTCTGCTCGACCCGGGCGATATCGCCGCCCACCGAATAGAAGCGCCCCTGCACCAGGTTGAAACGCTCGGACAGCTCATGGTGGCCGTCACGCAACCGTTCGATGCTGGCATCGGCGTTGCGCTGCTCGGCCACAAGCGCCTCGAAGCTGACCTCCTGGTTGCCGATCACCGCCTCGCGCTGGCCGACCTGCTCGTTCAGGGTCTGCCAGCGCAGGGCGGTCAGTTGCGCCTTGAGCTGGCGCTCCTCGGCCTTGTATTCCTGGTACTTTTCGGCGGCCTGGGCCTGGCGGTGCAGGCGCTCGAGCTGGCGCTCCAGTTCTTCACGCAGGTCGCTCAGGCGCGCCAGGTTTTCCTGGGTGCGACGGATGCGGCTTTCCGTCTCGCGGCGGCGCTCCTTGTATTTGGAGATGCCGGCGGCCTCTTCGATGAAGTTGCGCAGCTCCTCGGGCTTGGCCTCGATCAGCTTGCTGATCATGCCCTGCTCGATGATCGAGTAACTGCGCGGACCCAGGCCGGTTCCCAGGAAGATATCGGTGATGTCGCGCCGGCGGCATTTCACGCCGTTGAGAAAATAGGTGTTCTGGCTGTCGCGGGTCACCCGACGGCGGATGGAGATTTCCGCGAAGGCCGCGTACTCGCCGGTCAGGGTGTTGTCGCTGTTGTCGAAGATCAGTTCGATACTGGCCTGGGTCACCGGCTTGCGGGTATTGGAGCCGTTGAAGATGACGTCGGTCATCGACTCGCCGCGCAGGTTCTTCGCCGAACTCTCGCCCATCACCCAGCGCACGGCATCGATGATGTTGGATTTGCCGCAGCCGTTGGGGCCGACCACCGCCGCCATGTTGCTGGGAAAGTTCACCGTGGTGGGGTCGACGAAGGACTTGAAGCCCGCCAGCTTGATGGATTTCAGGCGCATGGGCAGGCACCCGCCGAGACGGCAACCGGATTGGCAGGGAGGTCAGCGGCGCACGGCGTCATAAAGGTCCTTGAGGCGCGATGCTTGGGGAACGTGGGGCCTGGCCAATGGCCAGAGGGGCCGCGAGTTTAGCACAGCAGCGCCATGAAGCTGAGCAGCGCTTGTGCACATGGAACGCCGCCGCTTCGCTGGCATCCAATCGCCAGGCCAGCGCAATCGCCTGGCGCGTTTTCTTGCCGCCCGAGGTTCTCCATGCCGACGTACGCATGCGCCGCGAAACTGGATCGTCTGAATTTCTTTCTGGCTGATGTACGCGACGGGCTCGGCCCCTACCTGGCGATCTACCTGCTGTCGGTGCACAAGTGGCAGGCCGGCGATATCGGCCTGGTCATGGCCCTTGGCGGGCTGGCCGGGCTGGCGGCGCAGATTCCCGCTGGCGCCCTGGTGGACGGGGTGCGCGACAAGCGCCTGCTGATCGTCAGCGCCTCCATCCTCGTCACCCTCGCCTGCCTGGTCACCCTGTGGCAGGCGCAGTTCGCCTGGGTGGCGGTGAGCCAGATCGCCGCCGGCATGGCGTCCTCGGTGTTCGCCCCGGCGCTGGCCGGCATCACCCTGGGTATCGTCGGGCCGAAAGCCTTTACCCGACGTATCGCCCGCAACGAATCCTTCAACCACGCCGGCAACGCCACGGCGGCACTGCTGGCCGGGCTGTTCGCCTACCTCTGGGGCCCGGTAGCGGTGTTCTATCTGATGACCGCCATGGCCCTGCTGAGCCTGCTGTCGGCGCTGAGCATCCCGGCGCGCGCCATCGATGCCGACCAGGCCCGGGGCCGTGAACCCGGTATGGCGCTGACCCCGCTGCGGCAGTTGCTCACCCAGCCGCCGCTGGTGCTGCTGGCGCTGTGCTGTGCGCTGTTTCACCTGGCCAACGCGGCGATGTTGCCGCTGGTGGGGCAGAAACTGGCCTTGGCCAACCCTGAGCTGGCCACCACGCTGATCTCGGCCTGTATCGTCGCCGCCCAACTGGTGATGATTCCAGCGGCCATGCTGGTCGGTGCCCGCGCCGACCTGTGGGGGCGCAAACCGTTGCTGCTGGCCGGTTTTCTGATTCTGCCGATCCGTGGCGTGCTCTATACGCTCAGCGACGATCCGCTCTGGCTGGTCTCGGTGCAGCTGCTCGACGGCATCGGCGCCGGCCTGTTCGGTGCGTTGATCCCATTGATGGTGCGCGACCTGACCCACGGCAGCGGCCACTTCAACGTCAGCCTGGCCAGCGTCAGCCTGGTGTTCGGTATCGGGGCGGCGTTGAGCAACGGCCTGGCCGGATATGTCGCCGAGGCCAATGGTTACGACAGCGCCTTCCTGGTGCTTGCCGCCGTGGCCGGTTGTGCGGTGCTGCTGCTGTTGGGCATGCCGGAGACCCTGAAGGCCGATGCACCAACGGCCAGACTCGACGACGTAGCGCCTCGCCCCAGCATCTGACCATAAGGTCAACATTCGCCTCAGCGACGGCCATGGTTGTCGACACCGCGCTTGTCACGCAGAATCCCGGTTCACAGCTGCGAGCGCCCCTTGTCATGGCGCTCGCCCAGCGGGCATCGCCTTCCGCGAAGCCCAGCACCGCTCCAGCGGATTTCTATCGAGGCCCCATGTCCACTAGTTCCCACGCCTACCGCGGCGCCATTCTGCACAGCCTGGCCGACCCGGCCGAAGTCGGCATCGAGGCGTCCTACGCCTATTTCGAAGACGGCATTCTGCTGGTCGAGGACGGCAAGGTGCATGAAGTGGGCCCGGCTGCCGAGCTGCTGCCGCGGCTGTCCGGCGTCGCCCTGACCCACTACGAGAACGCGCTGATCACCCCTGGGTTTATCGACACCCACATCCACTTCCCGCAGACCGGCATGATCGGCGCCTATGGCGAGCAGTTGCTCGACTGGCTGAACACCTACACCTTCCCGACCGAGATGCGCTTCGCCGACAAGGCCCACGCCAGCGAAGTGGCCGAGGTATTCGTCAAGGAACTGCTGCGCAACGGCACCACCACTGCCCTGGTATTCGGCAGCGTGCACAAGCAATCGGTGGACGCCTTCTTCGAAGTGGCCAGGGCACTGAACCTGCGCATGATCGCCGGCAAGGTGCTGATGGACCGCAACGCCCCCGAGGCACTGACCGACACCGTCGAATCGGGCTACGCCGACAGCCGCGAGCTGATCGAGCGCTGGCACGGCAAGGGCCGCCTGCACTACGCGGTGACGCCGCGCTTCGCGCCGACCAGCACGCCGCAGCAACTGGCCATGGCCGGGCGCCTGCTGCGTGAATACCCCGATCTGTACCTGCACACGCACCTGTCGGAAAACCGCCAGGAAATCGAGTGGGTCAAGGCATTGTTCCCGGACAACAGCGGCTACCTGGATGTCTACGACCAGCACCAGCTGACCGGCCCACGCTCGGTGTTCGCCCACGCGGTGCACCTGTGCGACGCCGAATGCCAGCGCCTGGCGGAAACCGGCTCGGCGGTGGCCTTCTGCCCGACCTCCAACCTGTTTCTCGGCAGCGGCCTGTTCGATCTCAAGCGCATGGAGCAGCACAAGGTACGCGTCGGTCTGGGCACCGATATCGGCGCCGGCACCAGCTTCTCGCAGCTGCGTTCGTTGAGTGAGGCGTACAAGATCATGCAGCTGCAGGGGCAGAAGCTCGACCCGTTCAAGTCCCTGTACCTGGCCACCCTGGGCAGCGCCCGGGCGCTGTATCTGGACGAGCGCATCGGCAACTTCGCGGCCGGCAAGGACGCGGATTTCGTGGTGCTCGATTACCAGGCCACGCCGCTGATCGACTACCGCCTGCGGCAGAGCGGCAACCTGGCCGAACGGCTGTTCGCGCTGATTACCCTGGGTGATGATCGGATGGTCAGAGAGACCTTTGCTGCGGGGAACAGCGTGCATCGGCGGGATGGCTGAGCCGCAGATTGCGAGAAAGCTGCAGCCTCACATCGAGGGTGGACTTCGGCTGATTACCCGGCATGTGAGAATGTGGGAGCGGGCCATGCCCGCGACAGCTTCGCGGGCATGGACTAGGCGTCCCCGCCCGCTCCCACAGGTGTTAGTCGGCTACCTGTAGCTCGGGTTGAGCGCCGCTATACCCTGGAGCTTTACGCGCCGATCACCGACACCGGATAGATCGCGGTATAGGCGCCCTCGTCCACGCTCAGCGTTCGGCAATCCACACCGTACACCTGCGCCAGATGCTCGGGGGTGAGCATCTCTTCCACAGTGCCGCAGCCATGCACGCGCCCCTGGCTGATCATCAGCGCATCGTCGGCGTAACGGCTGGCCAGGTTCATGTCGTGGAAGATCGCCAGGGTGACGATATTCTCGCGCCTTGTATAAGCGCTGACCGCCTCGAGCATGTGCAACTGGTTGGCCAGGTCCAGCGCCGAGGTCGGCTCGTCGAGCAGCAGCAGGCGCGGGCTGCGCACCAGCGCCAGGGCGAGGGAAATCATCTGCCGCTCACCGCCGGACAACTGCCCGGGCTGCTGTTCGGCGAAACGCTGCAGGCCCAGCAGGTCGAGCACGTCGCTGGCGCGGCGCTGGCTGTCGCGCTGGGTCGCCCAGCCCCGGGCACCGCCATGCTGCGCCAGCAAGAGCAGCTCGTAGGTCGACAGGCGCACATCGAGGTGGGTCAGATCCTGGGCCACGTAGCCGATCAGCCGCGCCCGCAACGCCGGCTCCAGGCCGATCAGCTGGGTGCCGTCGATGGTCGCCGAGCCCTCGGCGCGCAGCAGGCCGCACAGGCCTTTCATGAAGGTCGACTTGCCCGCGCCGTTGGCGCCGAGCAGGGCCAGGGTGCGCCCCGCTTCGGCACGCACGGCGAAGTCGCGGATGATCGGCCGGCCGCCGATGGAAACGCGGTAATCCTGGGTGAGGAAACTCATCGAGAGGTCAGCCTCCGGTCACGCAGGATCAGGATGATGAAGAACGGCAGGCCGATCAGCGAGGTGACCATGCCAATCGGCAGCACCGCGCCCGGCACGATCAGCTTGCTGGCCAGGGACGCCAGGGTGACGAAGATGATGCCGCAGGCCAGGGTCACGCCGATGGTGAAACGCTGATCCTCACCAACCAGCAGGCGCGCCACATGGGGTGCGACCAGGCCGACGAAGCCGATGATGCCGACCACCGAGGTCACCGCACCGGCGAGCAGCGCGGCCAGCACCAGCATGCTGGTGCGCACGCGCTTGACGCGGATGCCGAACACCACCGCCTGCTCGCCGAAACTGCGCAGCGCGGTCAGTGCCCAGGCCTGCAGCAGCACCAGCGGCACCGCCACCAGGGCGATGACGGCGCACAGCCCGACCTTGCTCCAGGTCACGTGGAGCAGCGAGCCCATCAGCCAGAACACGATGCTCTGCAGCTGATCGACGCTGGACACGTACTGCACCAGGCCGAGCAACGAGCTGAACACGAAATGCACGGCGATACCCAGCAGGGTGATGGCCTGCAGGCCGATCTGCCCGCGGGTCAGCAGCAGGATCACGCCGACGGTGAGCAGCGAGAACAGGAAGGCGTTGGCCGTCACCAGCATCTCAGCGCCAAAACCCGGCAGCCACTGCGCCAGGGACAGGTTGAAGGTCAGCGCCAGCGCGGCGCCGAAGCCCGCCGCCGAGGAAATGCCCAGAGTGAAGGGTTCGGCCAGCGGGTTGTCGAGCACCGTCTGCATGATCAGCCCAGCCAGCGCCAGGCAGGTGCCGGCCAGCACCGCCATCAGCGTCATCGGCATGCGCAGCTCCCAGAGGATCACCCGTGTGGAGGCATCTACCCGATCCGGGGTGAACAGCCCCTGCAGCGCATCGGCAAAACTCAGGGTCCCCGAGCCCACCACCAGATCGGCGATGAACGCGATCAAGGCCACCAGCACCAGCCCGGCCAGCAGCAGGCAGCGATGCCAGACCGTGCGCGCATAGCGTTGCTGGTAGCCCTCGGCCGGGGCTGCGCCTAGCGCGGACTCACTCATTGGCAGGCGCCTGGCCGAACAGAATCGCCGGCACGTCGCCGAGACCGGTCATGCCCAGCAGCGCGCGGGTACTGGCGGCATGATCCAGGCCAGTGGCGGCTTGCGGATAAAAGGCCTGGGCCAGGTACTCGACCGCCAGAATGTTCCAGGCGCTGGCATAGAACTGGTGATACACGCCATACACGCGACCCTGTTGCACGGCACTCAGCTGCGCCATGCCGGGACGCTGCAACAGTTGCTGCATGGCCTTGTCTATGGCCGCCTGCTGCACCCTGGGGCCGAAGCCGAAGGGTGGCGAAATCGAGGCACTGCCCGGGAACTGGGTGCCGCTCATCAGGTAGACGTCGGGTTTCCGGCTGATCACCGTTTCCAGGGTCACGTCGCCCGTGGCGCCAGGCAGCAGCCGGCTGCCGAGGTTATCGCCGCCGGCCGCCTGCACCAGCTTGCCCCAGTACACGTCGCCGTGGGTGAAGCAGCAGCTGGTGGCACCGCCCTGCCCGGCCTTGGCCTCGACGAACACCAGCGGGCGCTTGCCCTGCTCGGCGACCCCCTTGTCGACCTTCGCCAGGCGCACCTTGTAGAAATCCAGGTACTCCCTGGCGCGGGCCTCGCGGTTGAGCACCTTGCCGAGCAGCGCCACGCTCTGCTGGCCGTTGGGCACCGGGTCCAGGTCGCTGTCGACATAGATCGCCGGAATGTTCAGCGCCGCCAGCTTGCGCTCGACGCCTGCACCTTCCAGGGATCTGCGCGCACGCAGCTGGAATACCAGCAGGTCGGGTTTGCCGGCAACCACGGCTTCGAGGTTCATGTCGCCCTCGTCGCCGAATTGCATGTCGATGGCCTGCCCGGAACTCTCCGGCCAGCGCTTCTGGAAGGCCTGCCAGGTATTGGGATCGGAGCGCTTGATGATGTTGTTCCATACCGTGATGCGCTTGAACGGGTCATCACGGTCCAGCAACGCCAGGGCGAACAGGTCGCGCCCATCCTGGAGCACGATGCGTTGGGGCTCGTGCTCAAGGGTCACCTGGCGGCCGGCCAGGTCGGTGACGGTGAGCGGATAGTCGGTGGCCTGGGCAGCGACGCTGCAGACCAGACACAGGGCCGCCATGGGGCGAGCCAGGAACACGGGGATGGTCATGGAGGGAAGAACCTTTACTGCACGGCGAGCCGGCGACGAGCGCCAGCAGAAAAAACGGAAACATAGGGTAACAAACGCTCGCCCAAACGTCAGTAAGAACTATTCTCGATGACCATCACCGCTGCCATTGCAGGCACAAAAAAGGATGCCCGCGGGCATCCTTTTTTCAATCAGCGTCGATCAGTTGGCGCGGGCGGAATCACGCAGTGCCTTGACCTGATCATGGTTGCGCTGTACGCCTTGCATCTGCTTTTCCAGAACAACGCGAACGTTGCTTGGCAGGTCTTTCTGCAGGGCTTCACGATAGGCCTTGAGGGCGACGTCTTCACCGCGCTCGCACTCATTGAGGATGGCCTCTTCGCTCTTGCCGGTCAGCAGCGATTTCAGGTCGACCCAGCCACGGTGCAGGGCACCGGAAACGCTGGAGCTGGTTTCCGGGTCGCCGCCCAGGCCACGTACCAGTTGCTGCAGCTCGGCTGCGGCGCTGGCGCAGTCCTGCGAACGCTGAACGAAGAAGGTTTTGAGGCGCGGCTCTTTCACGTCTTCGGCACACTCGCTGAAGCCTTTCTCGCCGTCTTTGCTGGTTTCGATCAGGTCGTTCAGTACCGAAATAACGTCTTTGTTATCCACTTTGAATCTCCTCGTCGCTTCAGAAAATAGCCCTGTATGGGCCGCTCCCTTAAGTTGAGTGAGCGCCTGTCGCGGAGGTTCAGGGAAATTCCGGCGAGCCAGCTAAACGGCGATCAGCCGGCTGTGGGCAAAGGCCCGCACCGCCTGGGCGCGAACCGCTCGTCTGGATAGCAAAAACGACCAGAATCTGTGCAAAGTCTTGCGAGCTAGAGAACTGCGAGGCGAAAGCAAGCGAGAACCGGTCGGAGTCGCGGGCGACTTCGCGAGCTGTAAATGAGCAGGCCGAGCTTGCTTTCAACGAAGCAGGGCCGACGCGCAGCTGACTGTGGATAGATTCTCAGCCGCCGGTCATGCTCATGAAACGTATGACCTGCACCTGCTCGTCGGTCTCGAAGTGATGGCGCTCGGGCTTGAGCTGCAGCGCACCGACCAAGGCCTCGCGCAGGCGCTCGCTGTCGCACGGATGGGCACGCATCAGGCTGCGCAGATCCAGTGCGTTGTCATGTCCCAGACAGAGCACCAGCTTGCCTTCGGCGGTGACGCGCACTCGGTTGCAGTCGCCGCAGAAGTTGTTGCTGTGCGGCGAGATGAAACCCACGCGGGTGTCGCTGCCGCTGACCTGCCAGTAACGCGACGGCCCGCCGGTGACATGGCTGCTGCGCACCAGCGCATGACGTTGCTCGATGCGCTGGCGCACCACGTCGCTGGAGCAGAAGGTCTGCTCGCGCTGGTGGCTGACCACGCTGCCAAGCGGCATCTCTTCGATGAAACTGATGTCCAGGCCCCGGGCCATGGCGTACTCGACCAGACCCAGCACTTCGTCGTCGTTGCGACCGGTCTGCACCACGCTGTTGAGTTTGATGCGCCGGAAGCCCGCCGCAGCTGCTGCGTCGATGCCGGCGAGCACCTGGTCGAGCATGTCGCGGCGGGTGAACGCGGCAAAGCGCTCGCGTTGCAGCGAATCGAGGCTGACGTTCAGGCGGGTGACGCCAGCGGCGCGCAGGTCGTTCGCCATATGCGCTAGCTGCGAACCATTGGTGGTGATCGACAGGTCTTCGAGTTCACTGCGTTCGCCCAGGCGACGCAGCAGGCTGAGCAGATTCTTGCGCACCAGCGGTTCGCCGCCGGTGATGCGAATGCGTTTGACGCCCAACCCGATAAACGCATCGGCGACGTTGTACAGCTCTTCGAGGCTGAGGATCTGCGAACGGGGCGCGAAGACCATGTCCTCGCTCATGCAGTATGTGCAGCGGAAGTCACAGCGATCGGTCACTGACAGTCGCAGGTAGGTAATGCGCCGGCCGAAGGGATCGACCAACTGCGTCGTGTGCATCTATCCGATCTCCCGGCCTTGCGGCCAGCTGGAAGTGGCTGCCGCCAGCGCGACAGTGGGCAGCCCGATTGGCTGCGAAGTGGCGCCAAGTTTACCACGCCTGCCAGGGCGCCGCGCCCGTCACGGGGTCACACCCTGTCGGGTCGCACCACCATGCCCACACATTCAGTGACACAACCGCGGATACCTTCAGGACCGGCGCAGCGCCCTTACGCTGCATGTGGCAGCGGCGCCAGGCCAGGCAGAATGCGGCCTGCAAGGGTCGAGTGAAGGCTGCGGTGGCCGCCTGGTGAGAGCGGCGAAAAGGTCGAACCGGGTTTCGCCGGCCAGGGTCACACAGGCAGACCTCAGGACGACTGGCAATGGAGGGCGCCGATGCCACTGCTGAAACTGCTGCACTTCACCGCACTGTTCGCCTGGTGCGGCACCCTGCTCTACCTGCCTGCGCTGATCGCAGCCAACTGCCGCACGGCCTACAGCGTGGAGCGCCCCGGCCATCCGGTACTCAACCGCACGATCTTCACCCTGGTGGCCACGCCTGCCGCGCTGATCGCCATCGGCAGCGGCACCGCCCTGTTCCTGCGTGACGGCACCTTTGGCATCTGGCTGGTGGCCAAGCTCACCACCGTGGCAGTGATGGTCATCTGCCACGCGCTGTGCGGCCTGCTGATCCTGCAGTGCGAACGCCAGCCACGTCCTGCCCTGACCGTCGCCTGCGCGGCGCTGGGCGGCATCACCTTCGGCATGATTGCCGCCACCCTGTGGCTGGTGATCGCCAAACCTTTCTGACCAGGAGCTACCCACCCATGAATGCAGGCGGGCCCAAGCCGGATCTACTCGACGTCGACACCCACGGCATGCTCATAGACCAGGCGCCCGCCCAGGTACGCGGCGATGGCGATCAGCCCGGCGGTGAACAACGACAGATAGAACGCCCAGATTTCGAACCCCTCCTCGCCGTGGCGGTAGCGCAGCATCCAGTTGAGCGACGCCAGGGACAGCATCATCACGGCGATGATGGCGTGGCACCAGGCGCTGATCTTCTGGCGAATGCGCTTGACGGTCAGCAGGTCGATCAGCCCGGCGATGCTGGCAATCCAGCCGCCGACCGCGCCGACGCCGGCCAGCCACAGGCTGGCGCGCACCCAGAATGGGTCGGTGGTCCAGAAGTAGGCGAAATCGGTGGCCACCAGGCCCAGCAGCGCGGCGACCGGAAAGTGGATCATCATCGGGTGCAGCGGGTGCCCGGCGATGGCCGCGCGACTGATGATGGACTCTTGTTGCTCAGCCATGGCGGCCTCCCTGTCGATTCGAGAAAAGGCCGTGCTTGCGCGACCCTACTCAAGTTGACCGCAGTCGCCGCAGCAGTTCCGATTATCTCCGCGTGCAGTGGTGACCAATCAATTCTGGCCCCTGCCGGCCCAGCGGCGCGGGACATCGCCCTGCTGTGGTGGGCCATGTGCGGCTTCTTCACCCTGGTGCTGGTGGTGGTCAGCGCCCTGTGGATCTACGCCCTGTGGCGTAAACCGCGCGAGTATTCGCTCGAGGAGGCCCGGCGCATCCAGCGGCGCTGGCTGATCGGCGGCGGCATCCTGCTGCCCTCGGTGACCATCGTACTGCTGCTGGCCTTCGGCATTCCGGTGGGCCAGCGCATGATGCAGCTGCCGATCCTCGGCGAGCGGCCGTTGCAGATCGAGGTGATCGGCCACCAGTGGTGGTGGGAGGTGCGCTACCCGGACAGTGGCGTGGTGACCGCCAACCAGCTGCACCTGCCGGCCGGCCGGCCGGTGGACATCGCGGTCAGCAGCGCCGACGTGATCCACTCCTTCTGGGTGCCCCGCCTGGGCGGCAAGATCGACATGATTCCCGGCCGCGAGAACCGCATCCGCCTGCAGGCCGACGAGCCCGGCACCTTTCGCGGCCAGTGCACCGAGTTCTGCGGCACCCAGCACAGCCATATGGTGCTCGACGTGCAGGCGCACAGCGAAGACGACTTCGCTGCCTGGATCGACGCCCGCCGCGAGCCCCGGGTCGACGCGCTGCAAGGCCCGGCCGCCGACACCTTTCTCGCCCACTGCGGCATGTGCCACCGGGTGGCCGGCGTCAGCGCCGGCAATCGCGCCCCGGACCTTACCGACCTGGCCAGCCGCCGCCACCTCGGCGGTGGCCTGCTGGCCAACGAATCCGGCGCCACGCTGACCTGGCTCCGCGAGCACGGACGCCTGAAACCGGGCACCGGTATGCCGCTGACCGACGACCTCGATGCCGAGCACCTGCAGGCCATCGCCACCTGGCTGGAGGGCCTCGAACCATGAATGACACACGCCAGGAACAGTGCCGCGAAACCGCCGAGGCCGATGCCCTGCACGACCAGTTCGACGACGTCTGGGGCAACCCGCGCGGCTGGCGGGCGCTGACCATCGTCAATCACACCACCCTGGGCCTGCGCTTCATGGTCACCGGGCTGTGCTTCTTCGTTTTCGGCATCCTGCTGGCCATGCTGATCCGTACCCAGCTGGCGCTGCCGGGCAATGCCTTCATGGGCCCGGAGGTGTTCAACCAGGTGTTCACCATGCACGGCACGGTGATGATGTTCCTGTTCGCCGTTCCGATGATGGAAGGCCTGGCGGTCTACCTGATTCCCAAGATGCTTGGCGCCCGCGACCTGGTGTTCCCGCGCCTGTCGGCCCTCGGCTACTGGTGCTACCTGTTCGGCGGGCTGATCATCTGCTCCAGCCTGCTGTTCGGTGTGGCGCCCAATGCCGGCTGGTTCATGTACACGCCGCTGTCCAGCGCGGCGCATTCGCCGGGCCTCAACGCCGACTTCTGGCTCTTGGGCATCACCTTCGTGGAAATCTCCGCGGTGTCGGCCGGGGTCGAGCTTGTAGTGTCGATCCTGCGCACCCGCGCCGAGGGCATGGCGCTGAACAGGATGCCGATCTACGCCTGGTACATCCTCACCATGGCGATGATGATCGTCATCGGCTTCCCGCCGCTGATCCTCGGCAGCATCCTGCTGGAACTGGAACGCGCCGCCGGCCTGCCGTTCTTCGAGGTGGCGCGCGGCGGTGATCCGCTGCTCTGGCAGCACCTGTTCTGGCTGTTCGGCCATCCCGAGGTGTACATCATCTTCCTGCCGGCGGCCGGTATCGTTTCCACCCTGCTGCCGGTGTTCTGCGGCCGCCCGCTGGTGGGCTACCGCGCCGTGGTGCTGGGCGTGCTGAGCACCGGTTTCATCAGTTTCGGCCTGTGGGTGCACCATATGTTCACGGTGGGCATCCCGCAGCTGGCCCAGGCGTTCTTTTCCGCCGCGAGCATGCTGGTAGCGATTCCCACGGCGATTCAGGTGTTCTCCTGGATCGCCACGCTGTGGCTCGGCAAACCGCGTTACAACGTACCGATGCTGTGGCTGGTGGGCTTCCTGATCATCTTCGTGTGCGGCGGGCTGACCGGGGTGATGTTGGCCCTGGTGCCGTTCGACTGGCAGGTCCACGACACCCAGTTCGTGGTCGCTCATTTTCACTACGTGCTGATCGGCGGCATGCTGTTTCCGCTGATCGCCGGGCTGTATTACTGGCTGCCGCACTTCTCCGGGCGCATGGCCTCCGAACGCCTCGGCAAATGGGGCTTCTGGCTGGTGTTCATCGGTTTCAACATGACCTTCCTGATCATGCACTGGACCGGCCTCTTGGGCATGCCGCGGCGGGTATATACCTATGAAACGGGTCTGGGCTGGGACATGCCCAACCTGGTCTCGTCCATCGGCAGCTTCATCATGGTGATCGGTATCGCCACCCTGCTGCTGGATCTGGTGCTGCATTACCGCTACGGCAAGCCCGCCGGCAACAACCCCTGGCAGGCCGACACCCTGGAATGGGCCACCAGCCTGCCGCCCAACCCCTACAACTTCGTCAGCCTGGCCAAGGTCACCGACCGCCACCCGCTGTGGCGCGACCCGGACCTGGGCGAAAGCATGGCCCGCGGCGAGCACGCCCTGACGGTGATCGACCACGGCCGCCGGGAAACCTGGGGGGTCGATCCGCTGACCGGCAAGGTGCGGGAGATCGTCCACCTGCCCGGCAACAGCTGGCTGCCATTTATCGCCGCCTGCTTCATCGCCATGCTGTGCCTGAGCCTGCTGGCCAAGACCTACCTGCTGGCGCTGTTCGCCTGTTGTGCCGCGATCGTGGTGCTGCTGCGCTGGAGCTGGGAGAACGGCGCCCACCCCAAGGCCGCGCCGGATGCCCGTACCCAACCCCATGAGCCGCCGCTGCATTCGCGCACCTGTGATGGCCCTGGCCTGTGGGGCATGGGCGTGACCTTGCTGTCCAACGGCGCGCTGTACCTGTCGCTGCTGTTCGGCTGGTTCTACCTGTGGACGGTGGCGCCGAACTGGCAGGTGCCGGACGCACCGGTGATCAACCACTGGTTGCTGCTGGCCGCCGCTCTGCTACTCAGCCTGGCGACCCCCTGGCACCGCCGCGTACTGGCACGGCTGCGCCTGGGCGACGCCCGCGGGCTACTCGCCTGCCAGCTCGGCCTGGCCGCGATTGGCCTGGTGCAGGGCGCTCTGCTGCTGGTCGCGCTGCTCAGCGAAACGCTGGAGCCGACCGCCCGCGCCCACGATGCGGTGATCTTCGTGATGCTCGCCTACAGCCTTGGCCATGCCCTGCTCGCCAGCATCCTCAGCATGCTGCAGGCATTGCGCGTACGTATCGGCTATGTCGGCGCCGATTCGCCCTACGAGCCGCTGGTGGTCGCCCAGCTGTGGGCCTACAACCTCGGTGTGCTGTGGGTCAGCTACTTTGCCATCGCCCTCTTCCCACCTGCTTTCGGAGGCGCCTGATGCGAAGCCTGCGCTCGGTCTACAACCCGGTTCATATCGCCACCGGCCTGAGCATCTGGAGCCTGTGGTTCGTTGCCTTGTACGGTGGCCAGGGGGTCGGTTGCTCGGTGGCCCCGCCGCCGCTGGAAGACGGCCCCTGGACCTGGCTCAACCTGTCATTGGGCCTGCTGTCGCTGCTCACCGCCGGCCTGTTGCTGGGCCTGGCGCGGCTGTTCCAGCAGGCCGCCAAGCGCCCGCACTGCAGTGAACGCGAGCGCTTCTTGGCCAGTGTCTCGGCGGCTGGGCACCTGATCGGCGCCATCGCCGTGGTGTTCATCGCCCTGCCGATCATGGCCCTGCCGCCCTGTGCCTGAGCAGGCACGGGAAACCTGCTGAAACAGCTGCAACGCCCCATATAGAGCGTCAGGGGTCATAGTTCTCGGCGAAAAAAACAACGAGAACAAGACAATGAGCAAACCAGAACAATCCAGTGGAGCACTGTTGGCCGCCCGTATCGGCCTGTTTCTCGGGCCTCTGTTACTCCTTGCCTGCATTGCCAGCGAGCCGCCGGCCGGCCTCAGCCGGGAAGCCTGGCTGACCGCCGGCCTTATTGGCCTGATGGCCACCTGGTGGGCGACCGAAGCCATTCCCATCCCTGCTACCGCCCTGCTGCCCATCCCGATGATCCCGCTGCTGGGCATCGGCACCATTCAGCAGGCCACCTCTCCCTACGCCAACCCGACCATCTTCCTGTTCCTCGGCGGCTTCCTGCTAGGGCTTGGCATGCAGCGCTGGAACCTGCACAAGCGTATGGCCCTGCGCACACTGATAGCCGTCGGTAACCAGCCAGCGCGTCAGGTCGGTGGTTTCATGCTGGCCACGGCGCTGGTGGCCATGTGGGTCAGCAATACGGCAACCGCCATCATGATGCTGCCCATCGGCCTGTCGGTCATCAGCATGCTCACCCAGCGGGGCGACGAGCGCGAGCATGAGCGCTTCGCGACCGCGCTGCTGCTGGGTATCGCCTATGCCGCCAGTATCGGCGGCATCGCCACGCTGATCGGCACGCCGCCCAATGCCCTGCTTGCCGCCTACCTGCGCGAGAACCACGATGTGCATATCGGCTTCGGCCAATGGATGCTCATCGGCGTACCGGTGTCGAGCTGCATGCTGGTGTTCACCTGGTGGTGGCTGACCCGCGGCGGCTTCGAGCTGGAGGGTGGCGATAGCCGCGCGATGCTGCGCCAGGAACTCGCCGAGCTCGGCAACTGGTCGGCCGGTGAAAAGCGCGTGGCCCTGGTGTTCGGCTGTACCGCCATGGCCTGGGTTACCCAGCCGCTGCTGTCGCAATATGTCACCGCCCTCGACGACACCTTGATCGCCATGATCGGTGCCATGGCGCTGTTTCTGATCCCGGCGCAGCGGGAGGGGTCGACCCGCGTCTTGCTGATGGACTGGAACACCGCCAACAAGGTGCCCTGGGGCATTCTGATTCTGTTCGGCGGCGGCTTGTCGCTGGCGGGTACCATCACCACCACAGGGCTGGCAGGCTGGATCGGCGAAGGTCTGCAAGGCATCGGCAGCCTGCCCCTGGTGTTGATCATCGGCGTAGTGGTGCTGACCATCAACATGCTGACCGAGATCACCTCCAACACCGCCACGGCCGCGGCATTCCTGCCCCTGGTAGGAGCCCTGGCGGTATCCCAGGGGCTTGCCCCGGAACTGCTGGCCATCCCGGCGGCCATCATTGCCAGTTGCGCCTTCATGATGCCGGTGGCGACGCCGCCCAACGCCCTGGTGTTCGGCACCGGGCTGATGCGCATCCAGTCGATGATCAAGGCGGGCTTCGTGATCAACCTCTACAGCGTGGTGCTGGTGACCCTGCTGTGCTACCTGCTGATCGGGATTATCTGGAGCCACTGATCCGGGCCGGCAGGCAGCCTGCAGCGGGTGGACGCAAAAAGCGCCGGCTACGCGCCCCGGTCCACCCTGGCTGCTGCATGCAGTGGCAGCGTGCGGGGCGCCTAGTCCATGCCCGCGAGATGAGGTGACGATCGAGACGGTTGCCTAGCCGCGCTCCGCAGGCGCCGAGGTCAGCTCGAAGGGGCTGTTGCTGCGCCGCTGGTTGCGGTCTTCCCGCGGCGTGGCGCCGAAGAAGTTGCGGTAGGCGCTGGAGAAATGCGGCCCCGAGGAAAAGCCGCAGGACAGGCCGATCTGGATGATCGACTTGCTGGTCTGCATCAGCAGCTGGCGGGCCTTGTTCAGGCGCAGCTCCAGGTAGTACTGGCTGGGCACGCGATTGAGGTACTGCTTGAAGATACGCTCCAGTTGGCGGCGCGACACGCACACGTGCTGGGCGATCTCGTCGGTGGTCAGCGGCTCCTCGATATTGGCCTCCATCAGCAGCACCGCCTGGGTCAGCTTGGGGTGACTGGAGCCGAGGCGGTTCTGCAGGGGGATGCGCTGGCGCTCGCCCCCTTCACGAATACGCTCGACCACCAGTTCCTCGGATACCGCGCCGGCCAGCTCGGCGCCGTGGTCACGGGCCAGCAGCGCCAGCAGCATGTCCATCACCGCCATGCCGCCACAGGCGGTGAGGCGATCACGGTCCCAGTCGAACAGGTGGCTGGTGGCGATCACCTTCGGAAAACGCTCGGCGAAGTCGTCCTGCCAGCGCCAGTGTACCGATGCCCGGTAACCGTCGAGCAGCCCCAGTTGCGCCAGCGGGTAGACCCCCGCCGCCACCGCGCCCAGGCAACAACCGTTGCGCGCCACCTGCTTGAGCGCCGTGGCCAATGCCGGTGCCACGGCAGCCGGTGGCTCGTCGGCGAGCAGGAACAGCTTGCGATAGCCTTCCAGGCCCGCCGCCCAGGAACTGCCCGGCAGCCGCCAGGCGCCCTCGGCGGGCTCTTCGGCCTGCAGGAACGCCACCTCGTAGACCACCTCCGGATGGACGCGCTGGGCGACGCTCAGGGCTTCTTCCGCCAGCGCCAGGGTCAGGGGCTTGGTGGAGGGCCAAAGCAGGAAGCCGATTCGGGGGGCAGTCATGATGGGCAGGCTGGGCTCTGAAGGCAGTGATAGGTCGGGGATGATAACGCCAACTACTTGAGGCTGCCGCTGAGGAACTGTTGCAGCCGTTGAGATTGCGGGTTGGCCAGCACCTCGCGCGGGTCGCCCTGCTCCTCTACCAGGCCCTGATGCAGGAACAGCAATCCATTGGACACCTCGCGGGCAAAGCCCATCTCGTGGGTGACCACCACCATGGTACGCCCCTCGGCGGCCAGATCTCGCATGACTTTCAATACGTCGCCGACCAGTTCGGGATCGAGGGCCGAGGTGGGCTCGTCGAAAAGCATCACTTCCGGCTCCATGGCCAGGGCCCGGGCGATGGCCACGCGCTGCTGCTCGCCGCCACTCATATGGGCGGGGTAAGCGGCCTTGCGATGGGCCACGCCGACCTTCTGCAGGTAGTGCTCGGCCTTGTCGCGGGCCTCGGCCTTGCCCATGCCCAGCACGTGCACCGGCGCCTCCATGACGTTTTCCAGCACGTTCATGTGCGCCCACAGGTTGAAGTGCTGGAACACCATGGCCAGTCGCGAGCGCAGGCGCTGCAGCTGCTTGTCGTCGGCGGCGCGCAGGGCGCCGCCCTTGCCGGGCACCAGCTTGAGCGCCTCGCCGTTGAGCAGGATCTGCCCGGCATGGGGCTGCTCGAGCAGGTTGATGCAACGCAGGAAGGTGCTCTTGCCGGAACCGCTGGAGCCGATGATGCTGATCACGTCCCCGGCCCGGGCCGCCAGCGATACGCCCTTGAGCACCTCGTGGCTGCCGTAGCGCTTGTGCAGGTCCGTCACTTGGAGCTTGTACATGCTTTTCACTCTTTCAGAAGTCCGAGGGCTCAGGAACGTCGCGGGGCCAGGTAGGCCAGCCAGCGACGCTCGGCCACCTTGAACAGGCGCACCAGGATGAAGGTCAGGCACAGGTAGAACAGGCCGGCGGTGATGAACGCCTCGAACGGCAGGTAGTACTGGGAGCTGACGGTGCGCGCCGCGCCGGTGATGTCGATCAGGGTGACGATCGACGCCAGGCTGGTGGTGTGCAGCATCATGATCACTTCGTTGCTGTACTGCGGCAGCGCGCGGCGCAGTGCCGACGGCAGGAGAATGCGGCGGTACAGCTTGGCCCGCGACATGCCCATGGCCCTGGCCGCCTCGATCTCTCCATGGGGCGTGGCCTTGAGGCTGCCGGCCAGGATCTCGGCGCTGTAGGCGCTGGTATTGATGGCGAACGCTACGCAGGCGCAGAAGGTGGCGTTGGACAGGTAAGGCCACAGCAGGCTCTCGCGCACCGCCGCGAACTGGGCCAGGCCGTAATAGACGAGAAACAACTGCACCAGCATCGGCGTGCCACGAATCACATAGGTGTACAGCCAGGCCGGGCCGTTGACCCAGGGCGAGCGTGAGGTGCGCATCAGCGCCAGCGGAATGGCCAGCAGCAGGCCGAAGAACAATGCGATGGCCAGCAGCTTGAGGGTCACCAGCACGCCGCCGAAATACAGCGGCAGGCTGTCCCAGATGACGGTGTAATCAAAGATCATCGTGCGGCCCTCACAGCTCGGCAGCCTTGGTGCCGACCGAGTAGCGTTTTTCCAGGTAACGCAGGGCCAGCAGCGAGACACTGGTGATCAGCAGGTACAGGCCGGCCACCGCCAGGTAGAAGGTAAAGGGCTCGCGGGTGGCGTCGGCGGCGCTCTTGGCCTTGAACATCATGTCCTGCAGGCCGACCACCGAGATCAGCGCGGTGGCCTTGGTGAGCACCAGCCAGTTGTTGGTGAAGCCCGGGATGGCGAAGCGGATCATCTGCGGCACCAGAATGCGCAGGAACACCTGCAGGCCGCTCATGCCATAGGCCGCGCCCGCCTCGGCCTGGCCCTTGGGAATGGCCATGAAGGCGCCGCGGAAGGTCTCGGACAGATAGGCACCGAAGATGAAGCCCATGGTGAACACACCGGCGATGAACGGATTGATGTCGATATAGTCGTCGTAGCCAAGCATCGGCGCGACCCGGTTCACCATGTCCTGGCCACCGTAGAAGATCAGCAGGATCAGCACCAGGTCGGGAATGCCGCGAATCACCGTCGAATAGGTTTCCCCCAGCACCGCCAGCCAGCGCACCGGCGACAGCCGAAACGCCGCACCGATCAGGCCGAGCACGATCGCCACCGCCATCGAGGTCAGGGCCAGAATCAGGGTGAGCCAGGCGCCCTCGATAATGGACGAGCCGTAGCCGTTGAGCATCCGCTTACCTCATGCGTGCGCCCGCAGGCGCCGGAAATGCAACGCAAAAGTGGCACACGCCGCGAGTCAGCGTGTGCCACCTCCAACAAGAAATCACCATGGCCAGAGCCTGCTGGAACAGCGCAGGCCCGTGCTCGGCAGATCGTGGTGTTACTTGCCGTAGACGTCGAAGCTGAAGTATTTGTCCTGAATGGCCTGGTACTTGCCGTTCTCGCGGATGGCCAGGATCGCGGCGCTGATCTTGTCGGCCAGCGCCTTGTCGCCCTTGCGCACGGCGATGCCCTGGCCTTCGCCGAAGTACTTCTCTTCGGTGAAATCCGGGCCCACGAAGGCGAAGCCCTTGCCGGCCTCGGTTTTCAGGAAGCCGTCTTCGATGTTCACCGAATCGGCGATGGTGCCGTCCAGGCGACCGGCACTGAGGTCCAGGAACACTTCGTTCTGCGAGCTGTAGCGCACGATCTCGGCACCGGCCGGGGCGAAGACATCGGTGGCATAGCGGTCATACACGGAGGAGCGCTGCACGCCGATCTTCTTGCCCTTGAGGTCGCTGGCCACGTCGTTCATCACCGCGCCGCTCTTCATCGCCAGCTTGGCGGGGGTGGCGTAGTACTTGCCAGTGAAGTCCACGGCGCGCTTGCGCTCTTCGGTGATCGACATCGACGACAGCACGGCGTCGAACTTGCGCACCTTCAGGGCCGGGATCAGGCCATCGAACTCCTGCTCGATCCACTTGCACTCGACCTTCATTTCTTCACACAGGGCCACACCGATGTCGTAGTCGAAGCCGGTGATGTTGCCGTCGGGAGTCTTGTAGGCGAACGGCGGGTAGGCCGCTTCGATACCGATACGCAGCGCCTTGGCCTCCTGGGCCATGGTCAGCGGCGACAGCAGGGATAGTGCCAGCGCGCCGAGCAGTGCGATCTTCTTCATGGGGAAACTCCTGACAGGGATGGGGTTTCACTGGCCGCAAGGCAGGTAAAGCCGGGCCATGGAGGGGTGCCTTCGCCAGCGTAACGCAGGGCTGCGGACGGCGCACGGAAGTGCGGCATTCTAGCGATAGCGCGGCAGGCGATATTTCCCAGATGCGACAACTAATTACAGAAGCCGCAGCGGCGCCCTGCAGGCATCTTGACAGAATAAAAATCAGCCAATTCTGACTTGCAAGTCCACCGACGATAGCTCAAAGCGAACGCGCCACGCTGGCGGGCCAGCGCGGGGCGTTCGGGTCCAGGGCGATCAGGTCAGGCGCAGGCGCTCTGCATCGACTTGTGGGTGTCGATCAGGTGTTGCACCACACCCGGGTCGGCCAGGGTGGAGATGTCGCCAAGGCTGTCGTACTCGGCCGTGGCGATCTTGCGCAGGATGCGGCGCATGATCTTGCCCGAACGGGTCTTGGGCAGCCCCGGCGCCCACTGGATCACGTCCGGCGTGGCGATCGGACCGATTTCCTTGCGTACCCAGGCCTTGAGCTCCTGGCGCAGCTGCTCGGACGGCTCCTGGCCCTGGTTCAGGGTCACGTAGACGTAGATGCCCTGCCCCTTGATGTCGTGCGGTACGCCGACCACCGCCGCTTCGGCGACCTTCGGATGAGCGACCATGGCGCTTTCCACCTCGGCGGTGCCCATGCGGTGGCCCGACACGTTGAGCACGTCATCGACGCGGCCGGTGATCCACCAGTAGCCATCTTCGTCGCGGCGCGCACCGTCGCCGGTGAAGTACATGCCCTTGAAAGTCTTGAAGTAGGTATCGACGAAACGGTCGTGGTCGCCGTACAGGCTGCGCGACTGGCCCGGCCAGGAATCGAGGATCACCAGGTTGCCCTCGGCGGCGCCTTCGATCAGGTTGCCAAGGTTGTCGACCAGCGCCGGCACCACACCGAAGAACGGACGGGTCGCCGAGCCCGGCTTCAGCGCAGTGGCGCCCGGCAGCGGGCTGATGAGGATGCCGCCGGTCTCGGTCTGCCACCAGGTGTCCACGATCGGGCAACGCTCCTTGCCGACGTTGCGGTAGTACCAGTCCCAGGCTTCCGGGTTGATCGGCTCGCCCACCGAGCCCAGCAGGCGCAAGCTGGAGCCGTCGGCGCCGGCCACGGCCGCTTCGCCCTGGGCCATCATGGCGCGGATCGCGGTCGGTGCGGTGTAGAGGATGTTGACCTTGTGCTTGTCGATGATCTTCGACACACGGGTCACGTCCGGGTAGTTGGGGATGCCTTCGAACAGCAGGGTGGTCGCGCCGTTGGCCAGCGGGCCGTAGACGATGTAGCTGTGGCCGGTGACCCAGCCCACGTCGGCGGTGCACCAGTAGACGTCGCCTGGTTTGTAGTCGAACACCCGCTCGTGGGTCAGCGCCGCGTACAGCAGGTAGCCGCCGGTGGTGTGCAGCACACCCTTGGGCTTGCCGGTGGAGCCGGAGGTGTAGAGGATGAACAGCGCTTCCTCGGCGCCCATTTCCTTCGGCGCGCAGACGCTGCCGGCGACCTTCATCAGGTCCTCGAACCAGATGTCGCGGTGCTGGTTCCACTTGATGTCGGAGCCGGTGCGCTGCACCACGATGACCTTCTGGATGCTGCGGGTCTCGGGGTTGGTCAGGGCGTCGTCGACGTTGGCCTTGAGCGGGATCTTCTTGCCGCCGCGCAGGCCTTCGTCCGCGGTGATCACCACCTTGGACTGGCAGTCTATGATGCGTCCGGCCAGGGCTTCGGGCGAAAAGCCGCCGAACACCACGGAGTGAATGGCGCCGATGCGCGCGCAGGCCAGCATGGCCACCACCGCTTCGGGGATCATCGGCATGTAGATGGTCACCACGTCGCCACGGTGCACGTCCTGGCCACGCAGGGCGTTGGCGAACTTGCACACCTGCTCGTGCAGCTGGCGGTAGGTGATTTCCTTGTGCTCGGACGGGTCGTCGCCTTCCCAGATGATCGCGATCTGATCGCCACGCTCTTCCAGGTGACGGTCCAGGCAGTTGTAGGAAACGTTCAGGGTGCCGTCGGCGAACCATTTGATATCGACGTGATGGTCGTCGAAGGAAGTCTGCTTGACCTTGGTGAACGGCTTGATCCAGTCGAGGCGCTGCGCCTGCTCGCGCCAGAAGCCATCGGGGTTGATCACCGACTGCTGGTACATGGCCTTGTAGGTGGCCTCGTCAGTCATCGTATTGGCCGCCACCTCGGGGCGCACGGGATACAGGGACGCAGCACTCATTGAATCACCTCGGCTTTATTAATGTTGTTTTTCTATGCCCACATTTGTAACCATCGCCCTCCTGCTCAACCATTCGACCATGGTCTTAGCGCTCCAGAACCTTGGTCGCAGCCCCAGCGGCCAGACCGTGATTACTCGCGAACGCCACGATAATAGGCGTTTGGCACCAATTGCGAGACGCAGCGAGCATTCTTGTCGGACGTCTTTCGCTAAGCTCGTTACAGCCATCCGGACCAAGGATCCTCATGCCCTTCTCCACCCTTCGCTCGCGCGGACGCGCTCGGCGGCTGAGCACCTCGCTGAGTGTGGCGGCGCTGCCACTGCTGCTGGGCATGCCACTGATGTACTGGCAGGCCGCGACGCTACTGACTGATCGCGCACAAAAGAGCGCACTGGGTGCCCAGGCACAGCTTGAAGGGGTACTCGACAATGCGGCGCAGGCGGCTAATGCGGTGGTCGAACTCGCGGGCCGCTCCTGCACAGAAGTGGAACCGCAACTTCGTCGCGAGGCCACCGCCAGCCCCTTCGCCCGCTCGGTCAACCTGGTGCATGATGGCATCATTTACTGCACCTCGCTGATGGGCCCTTACGACATTGCCGAAGAGCCTGCCGCCTACAGCGACGGCCGCCTGCGCTTGATGCCGGGCAACCCGGTCACCCCGGAACGCGCCGTGCTGGTCTACCGACAGAGCGATGCCAACGGCAGCGTGCTTATCGGTATCGACGGCCAGCACCTGAACAACCTGCTGCAGGTCAATGGCCAGGAAGTGCCCCTGCAGCTCTCGGTCGGCGCGAACTGGATGACCGCCGATGGCCTGGTCAGCCAGAGCGCAGTGATGCAAAACACCGACTACCCCTTCAGCACCCTGTCTTCGCGCTATCCGTTCAAGGTACTCGCCAGCTATCCCGCTGGCGCCTCGCTGCAGTACATGCGTGTCCACTATGTGCCGCAGTTCCTGCTGTTTCTGGTGCTGGGCGCGCTGGCCGGCACTGCGACCTATCGTTTCAGCCTGCGCTCGGCCTCGCCCAGCGGCGAGCTGCAGCGCGCCCTGGAAGCCGGCGAATTCATTCCCTACTACCAGCCGCTGGTGGATGCTCGCAACGGCAGCTGGGATGGCGTGGAAGTGCTGATGCGTTGGCAGCATCCCAGAGAAGGCCTGGTGCCGCCGGATCAATTTATCCCCCTGGCCGAGCGTGTGGGGCTGATCGTACCCATGACCAGCGCGCTGATGGGTCAGGTACGCGACGACTTCGCCAGCCGGGTGGAGCAGCTGCCGCCAGGCTTTCATATCGGCATCAACATCACCGCGGCGCACTGCCAGAATCTGCATCGGCTGGAAGAGTGTCGCGACTTTCTGGCGGCCTTCCCGGCCGGGCACATCAACCTCGTGCTGGAGCTCACCGAACGGCAGATGATCACCTCCACCCCAGTGACCGAACAGCTGTTCGCCCAGCTGCGCGAGCTGGGCGTGCGCATCGCCATCGATGATTTCGGCACCGGCCACTCCAGCCTCGCCTACCTGCGTGAATTTCGCGTCGACTACCTGAAGATCGACCGCAGCTTCGTCTCCCTGATCGGCTCAGACGCCCTGTCCCGGCATATCCTCGACAACATCCTCGACCTGGCGGTGCGCCTGGAGCTCGGCCTGGTCGCCGAAGGTGTGGAAACCGTCGAACAGAGTACCTACCTCAGTCAGCACGGCGTGCAGTTCCTGCAGGGCTACCTGTTCGCCAGGCCGATGCCGGCACCGGCGTTGTTCAAGGCTCTGGAAATGCCACCTCGGCCTGGCTGAAACATGGAAAACCCGGCACTGGGCCGGGTTTCTGGGTCAGGGGATCGACGTCAGGCCAGGGTGCTTACATGCCCAGCCAGTTCGGCAGCCCCAGGGAGATGAACGGCACATAGGTGACCAGCAGCAGGAAGCCCAGCATCACCAGCAGCCATGGCGATACGGCGCGTACCACGCGGGTCAGCGGCATGCCGGTGACCGCCGAGGTGACGAACAGGTTCAGGCCCGTCGGCGGCGTGATCAGGCCGATTTCCATGTTCACCACCATGATGATGCCCAGGTGGATCGGGTCGATGCCCAGTTGCATGGCGATCGGAAAGAGGATCGGCGCCAGGATCAGGATGATCGCCGACGGCTCCATGAAGGTACCGGCGATCAGCAGCACGATGTTCACCACGATCAGGAACTCGATGGGCGAAAAGCCCTGCTCCACGACCCAGGCGGTGATCGACTGCGGGATCTGCTCGGTGGTCAGCACGTGGGCGAACAGCATGGCGTTGGCGATGATGAACATCAGCACCACGCTCAGCTTGCCGGCCTCGATGATCACCTTCGGGCATTCGCCGATGGTCATGTCCTTGTAGACGAAGATCGCCACGAACGCGGCGTATACCGCGGCCACCGCTGCGGCTTCGGTCGGCGTGAACATGCCCGAGTAGATGCCGCCAAGGATGATCACGATCAGCAGCAGCCCCCAACCCGCCTTGCGCCCGGCAACCAGGATCTCCTTGAGCGAAGCGCGCGGCAGCGACGGCATGTTCTGCACGCGGGCCATGATGTAGATCACCACCATCAGCACCAGGCCGAGCAGCAGGCCGGGTACCACGCCGGCCATGAACAGCTTGCCCACCGAGGTTTCGGTCGCGGTGGCGTAGACCACCATGACGATCGACGGCGGAATCAGGATGCCCAGGGTGCCGGCGTTACAGACGATGCCGGCAGCGAAGTCCTGCTTGTAGCCCGAACGCACCATGCCGGCGATGACGATCGAGCCGACCGCGGCCACGGTGGCCGGGGACGAGCCGCTCAGCGCGGCGAACAGCATGCACGCCATGATCGCGGCGATGGCCAGGCCGCCCTTGATATGACCGACGCAGGCGTTGGCGAAATCGATCAGGCGGCGGGCCACGCCGCCGCTGGTCATGAAGGCGCCGGACAGCAGGAAGAAGGGAATGGCCAGCAGCGTGTAGTGCTCGCTGGTCTCGAACAGCTTGATCGCCAGCGAACGCACCGAGTCGTTACTGAAGAACAGGATGGTCATGGCCCCGGACAAGCCCAAGGAAATCGCCACCGGAATGCCGATGAACATCAGCACGAACAGGGCGACGAACAGAAAGGCAATGGTCATGCGCGTGTCTCCGCCTTGTCGTTTTCAGCCAGCTTCACGGCATCGTCCACTTCGCTGTGCAAGCCCAGGCCTTGTTGCTTGCCTTGCAGCACGCGAATGAAGATTTCCAGGAAACGTACGAACATCAGGGCGAACCCGATCGGCACGATCATCACGATGTGCCACTGACGAACACCGAAGCGATCCAGATCCTCGGCGCCGGTGCCGACGCTGTACAGCACGGCAACCCACTGCTCGCTGGAATAGGTCATCAGCGCGCAGTAGCCCAGGCAGATGAGCAGTGCCAGGATGGCCATCAGGCGCTGATTGGCGGGGCTGAACTGGCGCACCAGCAGGTCGACGCCGATGTGCGCGCCGATGCGAACCCCCCAGGCCAGGCCGACGAAAATCAGCCAGCCGAACATGGCCTTGGTCAGCGCCACGCTCCAGGTCATTTCCTGGGCCACGTAGAGGATGCTGTCGCCGATGGCGAACATCGCATCGTTGGCGAAAGGCAGCGAATCTCCCAGCGAATAAAACACGCCGTAGATGTTGTTGAATACCACGTACGAAAAAGTGACCAGGGTCATCGCGGCGAGAAGAAAGGCGATGGCGACTTCTTCGAGGCGACTCCACAGGCGCTGCAAAGCTTGCATCAGCGGTCTCCCAGAGAGGGTTGTTGTAATTGTTTTGGCAAGCCGACTCTAAACCCGACGTTAGCGGGCAGATATTCACGATTAGTAAACGCGGCCTTCGGTCTTGGCGAATAGCTCACGCCGGACAGCGCCCAGTGCTGTCGAAGCGCCAGGATCGGCAAGATCAAGGCGATAGCGGACGTTCCCAGCGTAGGGTGGACAACGCTCTTTTTGTCCACCATTGCGCTCGCAGAGCGGTGGACGGATGAAGCGTCGTCCACCCTACGAACGGCCGCTCCCGCCACCTAGCAGCCTTCATCGCAGAACTCACACCAGCTCGGAGAGCTCGATCAGGTTCAGATCGGGGTCGCGCAGGTACACCGACCGGATCGGGCCGGTGGCGCCGGTGCGCATCACCGGGCCCTCGATGATCGGCCAGCCGACTCGCTACAGATGGGCGATCACCTCGTCCAGGGGCTGGCTGGCGATAAAGCACAGATCCAGCGCACCCGGTAACGGCAGATGAGCCTTGGGCTCGAACTCCTGGCCGCGCACATGCAGATTGATCTTCTGGTTGCCGAAACAGAACGCCTGGCGGCCACTGCCAAAGGTTTCCAGGCGCATGCCCAGCACCTCGGTATAGAAATGCGTGGTCGCCTCGGCATCGGTGGCGGTGAGTACCAGATGATCCAGGTGGTCGAGCATGCCAGCCCTCCTCTTTGTTCTCTGCTTACTGGGCGGCAGCGTTGGCCGCCTGGGCCGCCTCGATCAGGTCGCTGCCGATCTTGCCTTCGTATTCCTTCCACACCGGGCGCATCACCTCACGCCATTGCTGGCGTTCTGCATCGGTGAGCACGATCAGCTCACGCTTGCCATCGGCAAGGATCTGCTGCTTGTCCCGCTCGTTCAGCGCCAGCGCCTGCTTGTTCACCTCGCGGGTGACTTCATCGATGATGCCTTTGAGCTCACCACGAATATCGTCTGGCAAACCGTTCCAGAACTTCGCATTGGTGATCAGCATATAATTGCCGACCGCGTGGTTGGATTCGATCATGTACTGCTGCACTTCATAGTGGCGCTGGCTGTAGATGTTCGACCAGGGATTGTCGGAAGCGTTGATGACCCCGGTCTGCAGACCCTGGTAGATCTCGGCGAAGGCCATCTTGCGCGGCACCGCACGCAGCGCGCTGATTTGCGCAGCCTGCAGGTCAGACGGCTGCACGCGGAATTTCATCCCGCGGGCGTCGCTCGGCAGGTGCAATGGCTTGTTGGCAGTGAACTGGCGCATGCCGTTGAGCCAGTAGGCCAGGCCGAGAATGCCGTTGTTCTCAAGGCTGTGCAGCAGCTCCTGGCCCTTGGGCGATTGCTCGAAACGCTGGGACGCGGCGGCATTGTCGAACAGGAACATCAGGTCGAAGATCTGCACCCGCGGCTGGTACTTCTCCAGCTTCACCGGGGCGGGGGCCAACAGCTGCACGTCACCGAGCAGCAGCGCCTCCATCTCCTTGCCATCGCCGAACAGCGAGGAGTTCGGGTACACCTCCACCCGCGCCTTGCCGGCCAGGCGCTCCTTGACCAGTTTCTGCAGCATGCGCGCGCCCTGCCCCTTGGGTGTCTGGTCGGACGCGACATGGGCGAACTTGATGACGATTTCCTCGGCCTGAACGGCTGCGCCGAAGGCCATGGCGGTGGACAGCAGCGCGCAGGACAGGCTGCGGCAGAGCAAGCGGGACATGAGGCGATCTCCTGTTGTTATTGGTACGGGGGCCTGGGCCACCGGATGCCTTTGTTCGCGACGAACTCTACTGCAGCCCCAGCGCCGACTAAATTCTTGATTGGCCAAGCCTGCCTTCGCCGTTGCCGAAGGCAAGGTGATCGACCATCTGCCGGGAGATCAGCGACAGGTTGTCGTAATGGCGCACGCAGATGTTCAGCTCGCGCACCGCCCAGGCGTCCTCGATCGCCACCGCACGTACCGCCATGCTCGGCAGATAGGTGCGCACCGCCTGCTCGGGCAGTACGCCGATGCCCAGGCCGGTATGGATCATCCGGCAGATGGCCTCGAAACTGCGAACCTGGATACGCACCCGCAGATGCACACCGGCCTGCTGCGCCGCCTCGCTGAGCAGGCTGTGCAGCGAGGCCTCCTTCTGCAGGCCGATAAAGTCGTAGCCAACGGTTTCCGACAGCGTCACCCGCTCGCGAGCCGCCAGCGGATGCCCGCTGGGTACCACCAGCACCAGGCGGTCGTGACGGTAGGGAAACACCTGCACGCCATCGGCCTGCACATGACCGGCGAAGATGCCGATATCGGTCAGCCCTTCGCGCACCGCGTGGATGATCTCGCTGCTGACCCGCTCTTCCAGGTCGATGCGAATCTGCGGGTGCTCGGCGCTGAAGGCCGCCAGGTCCTCGGGCAGAAAGGCGATCACCGCCGAGGTGTTGGCGTGGATGCGCACATGGCCGTTGATGCCCTCGCTGAACTCGCTGAGGTCGGCCTGCATGTGCTGGATGTTGTCCAGCAGGTTGCGCGCATGGTGCAGCAGCGCATCACCGGCCGGCGTCAAGGCCACGCCCTTGGGCTGGCGATACAGCAAGGGCGTGCGCAGGTGCGCCTCGAGGTCGCTGATGCGCTTGCTAACCGCCGCCAGCGCCAGATGCTCGCGCTCGGCGGCGCGGGTCAGGCTGCGCTCGTCGGCGATGGCGACGAACAGTTTGAGGGTGGTGAAATCCACACGCATGGCAGGCTCCGCTTCGTGGCTGACGAAAGGCCGGTGCCCACGTTGAGGGCACCGGACAGCAGTCGGCACCATAAGCCTTCGTGTAGCACGAAGCCAGACTTGGCGATTGACTGATTGCGGCGGGCCGCGCCCTGGGCGATGCTCGGCGCCATCGTACCCAAGTCATCGGGAAGCCGCACATGCCTGCCAACACAACCGTTGCACCCATGGCCCTGGCCGGCCTCAAGGTCATCGAAATGGGCCAGCTGATCGCCGGGCCGTTCGCCAGCAAGCTGCTCGGCGAATTCGGCGCCGAGGTGATCAAGATCGAGCCGCCGGGCGTCGGCGACCCGCTGCGCAAGTGGCGCAAGATCAAGGACGGCACCTCTCTCTGGTGGCACGTGCAGTCGCGCAACAAGCGCTCGCTGACCCTCGACCTGAAGCAGGCCGAAGCCCAGGACATCGTGCGTAAGCTGATAGCCGAGGCCGACATCCTGGTGGAGAACTTCCGTCCGGGCACACTGGAAGGCTGGGGCCTGGGCTACGAGGCACTGAAGGCGATCAACCCGCGACTGATCATGCTGCGCATTTCCGGCTACGGGCAGACCGGCCCCTACCGCGACCTCCCCGGTTTCGGGGTGATCGGCGAAGCCATGGGCGGCCTGCGCCACCTCTCCGGCTACCCCGGCCAGGCGCCGGTACGGGTCGGGGTGAGCATCGGCGATTCGCTGTCCTCGCTGTACGGGGTGATTGGCGTGCTGCTGGCCCTGCAGGAGCGAGCGCGTAGCGGCGAAGGCCAGGAGATCGACGTGGCCCTGTACGAGTCGGTGTTCGCCATGATGGAAAGCCTGGTGCCCGAATACGACGCCTTCGGCTACGTCCGCCAGCCGGCCGGCAGCGCCCTGCCCGGCATCACCCCGTCCAACTCCTACCCCTGCAACGACGGCCGCTACGTACTGATCGCCGGCAATGGCGACAGCATCTACAAGCGCCTGATGAGCCTGATCGGCCGCGACGACCTGGGCAACGACCCGCGCCTGGCGCAGAACGACGGGCGTAGCCAGCACGCCGAACTGATCGATACCGCCATCGGCGAATGGACGGCCCAGCGCGGCCGCGACGAGGTGATCGAAGCGCTCGAGGGCGCCCGGGTGCCGGCCGGCTATCCCTACACCGCCGCCGATATTGTGCAGGACCCCCATTACCTGGCGCGGCAGATGATCGAGCAGGTGCAGACCAGCGTCGGCCCGCTCAAGGTGCCGGGCGTGCTGCCCAAACTCAGCCGCACACCGGGGCGCATCGGCGCTGGCGGCCCGCAGTTAGGCGAGCACAACGACGACATCCTCGCTGGGCTTGGCCTCAGCGCCGAGCAAGTCGCTGGCCTGCGCGAACGGGGGATCATCTAAAAGCAGCTGCAAGCTTCAAGCGGCAAGCCTCAAGAAAAAGGGCTCCAAGCTTTTACTCGCCGCTTGCAGCTACTCCCGAGGACTACCCATGAACAAACGCCTCTATATCGTAGGGTGGACAACGCGAAGCTTGTCCACCAACACCCATGTCCATGGCAGACATCTGCAGCCCATCCACGATCGCAATGGTGGATGAAAAGAGCGTCATCCACCCTACCCAACTTCAAGCGGCAAGCCTCAAGAAAAAGGGCTCCAAGCTTTTACTCGCCGCTTGTAGCTACTCCCGAGGACTACCCATGAACAAACGCCTCTATATCGTAGGGTGGACAACGCGAAGCTTGTCCACCAACACCCATGTCCATGGCAGACATCTGCAGCCCATCCACGATCGCAATGGTGGATGAAAAGAGCGTCATCCACCCTACCCAACTTCAAGCGGCAAGCCTCAAGAAAAAGGGCTCCAAGCTTTTACTTGCAGCTTGCGGCTTGCAGCTCTCCTGAGGACTACCCATGAACAAACGCCTCTATATCCAGGACGTCGCCACCCGCGACGGCTTCCAGATCGAAGCGGCCTTCGTGCCCACCGAAGCCAAGGTCGCGCTGATCGACAGGCTGTCCCGCACCGGACTGGCCAAGATCGAAGTCACCTCCTTCACCTCGCCCAAGGCCATTCCCAACCTGCGTGATGCCGAAGACGTGATGCGCGGCATCCAGCGCGTGCCGGGCGTGGAATACACCGTGCTGGTGCCCAACGTGCGCGGCTGCGAGCGGGCGTTGTCGTGCGCGGTGGACGAGATCAACCTGGTGATGTCGGCCAGCGACACCCACGGCCTGGCCAACCTGCGCATGACGCCGGAGCAGTCGCTCGCGCAGTTTCGCGAGATCATCGAGGTCACCCGTGGCAGCGGTGTATTCATCAATGCATCGCTGTCGACCACCTTCGGCTGCCCGTTCGAGGGCGAGGTGGCGCAAACCCGCGTCCATGAGCTGACGGAGCGCCTGCTCGACCTCGGCGTGCAGGGCGTGACCCTGTGCGACACCACCGGCATGGCCGATCCCAGCCAGGTCGAGCGTATCTGCCGCGAGTCGCTGCGGCGCTGGCCCGAGGCAGTGTTCACCGCGCACTTTCACAACACCCGTGGCATGGGCCTGGCCAATGCCCTGGCGGCGCTGAACGCCGGCATCGACCGCTTCGACGCCTCCCTCGGCGGCCTGGGCGGCTGCCCTTACGCACCGGGCGCAAGCGGCAATATCTGCACCGAGGACCTGGTGCACATGTTCCAGCGCATGGGGCTGCAGACGGGGGTGAATCTGGATGCGCTGCTGGCTGCCGCGGCCACCCTGCCCGAGCTGATCGGCCACGAGGTGCCCGGCGCGATCCTCAAGGCCGGCAAGTCGGACCGTCGTTACCCGAAACCGAAATGGATGAACGAAGCAGGCGCCTGATCGAACGCCCATAGCCTAGGGTCGAGCGCGGCAATACCCAGGAAACCAGCCCCGGGCATCACTTCGTTCAACCCGGGCTACCTGGGCAGGGTCACCACGACGCCTGCAGGCAGTCATCAATGCCCGCCGCCTGCCTCTGCCCCCTTGGCCGAGAACGGCGGCTTGGCCAGGTAGATGATCAGGATCAGGCCGAAGAACAGCCAGCCCATCAGGGTGAAGTAGTCCACCGTGGAGAGCATGTAGGCCTGGCTTTCCACCACCTGGTCGATCTGCAGGTAGGCCGATTGCGACGCACCGCCAAGCTGCTCCAGGTACTGGTGGGTGGCCGGGTCATAGGGCGTGACGTGCTCGGTGAGCTGGGCGTGGTGGTAGATCTCCCGGCGGTGCCAGACCCAGGTGGTCAGCGACGAAGCGAAGCTGCCGCCCAGCACCCGCAGGAAGGTGGCCAAGCCGGAGCCGTCGGCGATGTCCTTGGGCGGCAGGCTGGAGAGCAGGATGCTGGTGGTCGGCATGAAGAACAGCGCGATACCCAGGCCCATGAATACCTGCACCTCGGCGATATGCCGATAGTCCACCTCGGTGTTGAACGAGGCGCGCATGAAGCACGAGGCGCCGATCACCAGGAACGAGCCGCCGGCCAGCAGGCGCAGGTCGAACTTGTGGGCGTACTTGCCCACCAGCGGCGACAGGAACAGCGGCAGGATGCCGATCGGCGCCGCCGCCAACCCCGCCCAGATTGGCGTATAGCCCAGCTGGGTCTGCAGCCACTGGGGCAGCAGCAGGTTGATGCCGAAGAAGCCCGAGTAGCCGAGCACCAGCGCCAGGGTGCCGAAGGTGAAGTTGCGGTACATGAACAGGCGCAGGTTGATGATCGGGTGCTGGTCGGTCAGCTCCCAGATCACCAGGGCCACCAGTGCGACCACCGAGATGGCGGTACCGATCTGGATGAAGGTCGACTCGAACCAGTCCAGGTCGTTGCCCTTGTCGAGCACCACCTGCAGCACGCCGACGCCCAGCATCAGCAGCATCAGCCCCACGTAGTCGATGGGCTGGTGCACGGTGGTTTCCGGGCGGTTGCGCATCTGCGTCCACACCACCAGGGTGGCGAGGATGCCGATCGGCACGTTGATGAAGAAGATCCACGGCCAGCTGTAGCTGTCGGTGATCCAGCCGCCGGCAATCGGCCCGATGATCGGCGCCACCACGGTGACCATGGCCAGCAGCGCCAGGGCCATGCCCCGTTTGGCACTGGGAAAGATCGCCAGCAACAGCGTCTGCGCCATCGGGTACAGCGGGCCGGCGACCAGCCCCTGCAGGGCGCGGAACACCACCAGCTCGGGCATCGAACGGGCGATGCCACAGAGAAACGAGGTGATCACGAACAGCACCACCGCGGCGAGAAACAGCTTCACCTCGCCGAAGCGCCGCGCCAGCCAGCCGGTCAGCGGCAAGGCGATGGCGTTGCACACGGCGAACGAGGTGATCACCCAGGTGCCCTGCTCCGAGCTGACGCCCAGGTTGCCGGAGATGGTCGGCAGGGCGACGTTGGCGATGGTGGTGTCGAGCACCTGCATGAAGGTCGCCAGGGAGATGCCGATGGTGGCCAGCAGCATGCTGGCCGGGCGGAAATTGGCGTCGCTCATGTCAGCCCTGCTTCGCCTGGGCGGCACTGGCGTTCTGCGGGCCATTGGCGTGGATGATCCGCTCGATCAGCGCGTCGGCCTCGCCCAGCGGTGCGTCGTAAACGGCGGTGCTGAAGCGCGCCTGCTCGGGCATCTGGGTGGTGAGCTGGGCGCCACTCTGGTCATGGAGGTCGACGGCCACCGTGGTGGACAGGCCGATGCGCAGCGGGTGCTTGTCCAGCGCCTCGTCGTCCAGGCGGATACGCACCGGCAGGCGCTGCACGATCTTGATCCAGTTGCCGCTGGCGTTCTGCGCTGGCAGCAGCGAGAAGGCACTGCCGGTGCCCACGCCGAGGCTTTCCACGTGGCCCTGGTAGGTCACGTCATCGCCGTACAGATCGGCCTCGACGGTCACCGGCTGGCCGATGCGCATCTCGCGCAGCTGGGTTTCCTTGAAGTTGGCGTCGATCCACACCTCGTGCAGCGGCACCACCGCCATCAGCGCCGCGCCGGGCTGGATGCGGCTACCGACCTGTACCGAGCGACGCGCCACGTAACCGCTGACCGGCGCCACCAGGGTGCTGCGGGCATTGTTGAGAAAGGCCTGGCGCAGCTGCGCGGCGGCGCTCTTCACGTCCGGGTGGGAAGCGATCACGGTGTCGTCGACCAGCGCCTGATTGGTATCCAGTTGCTGCTGGGCGGAAGTCAAGGCGCTCTGCGCGCTGTTCAGGGTGTCCTGGGCGTGGGCCAGCTCCTCGCGGGAAATCGCACCCTTGCTCGCCAGGGTCACGCGGCGCTGGTAGTCGGCCTTGGCGCGTTGCACGTCGATCTTGCGCGAGGCCACCTGGGCCTTGTAGCTGTCGACGTTGCTGTACAGCCCGCGCACCTGGCGCACCGTACGCGCCAGGTTGGCCTCGGCGCTCTGCTGGGCCACCTGGGTGTCGGCCGGGTCAAGCCATACCAGGGGCTGGCCGGCCTCGACATAGTCGCCGTCGTCCACGGCGATACGGGTGACGGTGCCGGTGATCTGCGGGGTGATCTGCACCAGGTTGCCGCCCACGTAGGCGTCGTCGGTCTCTTCATAGAAGCGCCCGTACAGCTCGTGGTAGGCGAAGATGGCCGCGCTGCACAGCACGACGATGATGCCGAGGCCAATCAGCAGGCGTTTGCGCTTGCCCGAGTTCGGGTTGGCGGCGTTGGCTTGAGAGTCGGTCATGGCGGGTACTCAGCGTGCGGAAGTGGATGATTGGACGGGCGCTTCGAAGCCGCCACCCAGGGCTTGCATCAGCAACACCGAGGCGTCGATACGCTCGGCACGCAGGCTGGCCAGTTGGCGTTCGCTCTGCAGCAGTTGCTGCTCGACGCTTAGCGCATCGAGATAGTTGCCGATGCCGTCGGCATAGCGCTGCATGGCAATGTCGTAGGAGCTGCGGGCGATGTCGCGGGCCCGCTGCTGCTGCGCGATCTGCTGCTCCAGGGAGCGAATGCGGCTGATGCCGTCAGCGATATCACCCAAGGCGCCGACCAGGGTCTGGTTGTACTGGGCCACGGCCACGTCGTAATCGGCGTTGCGCCCAGCCAGTGCAGCGCGGCGGGCGCCGCCGTCGAAGATCGGCAGGCTCAGGGCCGGGCCAACGCTGAAGAAGCGGCTGGCACCGCCGAACATGGCATCACCGAGCAGCGACTTGCTGCCGGCTGCCACGCTCAGGTTGAGGTTGGGATAGAAGTCCGCCTTGCTGGCGTCGATGTCGCGGGTGGCGGCCTCGACGCGCCAGCGCGCGGCAACCAGGTCGGGGCGGCGACCGAGCAGTTCGGCCGGCACGTTGGCCGGCAAACTCACCGCCGTGGGGGCGATCAGTTGCGGCCTGGGCAGCGTGGCGCCACGGTCCGGCCCCTGGCCGAGCATCGCCGCCAGGCGAATGCGTGCGCTGTCCACCTGCTGGGTGGCGGCGGTCAGGCTGGCTTCGGCGGCGGCTTCCAGGCTCTGGGTCTGTTGCAGCTGGTATTCGCTGTCGAGGCCGGCATCGACCCGGCTGCGGGCCAGGTCGAGCATGTCGCGGCTGCGCTTGAGGTCCTGCTCGGCAAGATCCTGGGTAGCGTAGGCCAGGCCGAGGTCGTTGTAGGCGCGGGTGACCTCGGCGGCCAGGGTCAGGCGCGCGCCCTGGCGATCCACCTCACTGGCGCGGGCGCGGCCCAGGGCTGCTTCCCAGGCAGCACGATCGCCGCCCCACAGGTCGAAGTGGTAGCCACCTTCCAGTGACAGGCTGCGCAGGGTGCCGTAACGGCCGCCCTGCCCGCTGGGATCATCGACCCGGGCGGAGCGTGAGCGGGTGACATTGGCATTGGCATCCAGGTTCGGCTGGCGCTGCGCATCGGCAGCCAGCACCGCGGCATTGGCCTGGCGGGCGCGGGCATCGGCGACCTGCAGATCCGGGTTGCTGCGCAGGGCTTCTTCGATCAGCGCATCGAGCTGCGTGTCGCCCAGGCGGTTCCACCAGTCGCTGGCCGGCCAGGCGGCCGGCGACAGGTTGCCGGTGAAGGTCTGCCCTTGCAGGCTGGCGGCGTCGAGGGTGTGGCCTCTGGTGTGCAGGCCGTCCTGGGAGGCACAGGCGGCCAGCAACAGGGCGCTGAAAATCAGCGACAGGGGGGTACGCAACGGCATGGTGTTCATCATTCTCCTGGCAGCTCTGGCAAGGCGCCGGCGGCCATCAGCATTTTTTTCAACAGGCGTTGGAATTCGTCGAGTTCGGCGCGGCTCAGGCAGCCGGTCAGCTCATTGGTGGCGTCGGCGGCGATCTGCGGCACCCGCACGCCAAGGGCATTGCCCGCGTCGGTGAGGGTGAGGCGCACCTGGCGGCGGTCCTCATGGCTACGCTCGCGGGTGAGCAGGCCCTTCTGTTCCAGACGGTCGAGCATGCGGGTCATTGCCCCGCTGTCTAGGCTGAGCAGGCGCACCAGGTCGGCAGGCGTGCTGGCACGGCTCTGGCTGATCAGCAGCACCACCTTGAACTGCGCGGCCGTCACGCCGTGATCCACCAGATGGCGCTCGAGCATGCGGTCCTTGAGCTGATTGATCAGCGCGATCAGATGGCCGGGTGAGTGCTGCAGCGAGAATCGCTCGCGGTCGAAATGCGGCATGAGAATTACCTGCCCAGGCAGTGAATGCCCTGCAGATTACTGCCCAGGCAGCGATCAACCCAATTACATTTCGTAATACTTGTTATCAATTTCAGAAATACTTTGAAATATTCGGAGGTACTGAAATGACTGGCTAGGGCTGGCGGGGGTTCAGGGGATTTATGGGGGGCGATGGGATACGAGGAGGAGTCTGCGAGATGCGCCAAGGTGAGCGAGGGGATGGCAAGGCAGTTGAATAGCCGGACCTAGCGCAGCTGGTTTATGCGCATAAAAAAGGTTCTTCACGGAATCCCGGGAAACACAGAAACAAGAACGCCGATTTGATTGATGATGTTCGTGCGAGCAAACACATCTACCAAACCGGCGTTCTTATGCGCGATATTAATACTTTCCTTCCTTTTTGGGAGGGCTTTTCTGTCGTCACGATCAAGCCTGATGGCGACGCGCTTCAGATCGAACTGATTCCCCACGCCACCCGATTCCCTTCCTGTGGCGGCTGCCAAAAGCCCTGTTCAACCACTCATGAGTATTGCGAACGAACCATTCGCGATCTGCCGATTCTCGGCCGTGCGGTGCGCCTCAGCGTGTTGCTCAGGCGGGTGGGCTGTCGTGACTGCGGCAAGCGCATGGAGGCTGTCAGTTGGCTGGACCGCTATGCCCGCATGACGCGCCGCTTAGCCGAGGCAGTCATTCAAGCCTGCGAGCGCCTTCCCACGCTACACGTGGCTCAGATGTTCGGGCTGCATTGGGACACCGTTCGGTTGCTGGAGCGTCGAGCCTTGCAAGCGGCGTTGAGCGTTTTGCCAAAGGCGCAACCGCGACGCCTAGTGATGGACGAGTTCGCCCTTTTCAAAGGTCATCGTTACGCCAGTGTGGTGCTGGATGCGGATACCCGGCGAGTGCTGTGGATCGGTGAAGGCCGCAGCCGAGCGGCAGTCAGGCCTTTCTTCGAAGAACTGGGGCCAGAGGGTTGTGCTCGAATCGAAGCGGTGGCGATGGACATGAACACCGCTTTTGACCTGGAGGTTCGTCAGCACTGTCTCAACGCGAGAGTGGTCTACGACCTCTTCCATGTGGTGGCCAAATATGGCCGAGAGGTGATTGATCGGGTCCGCGTCGACGAGGCTAACCGGTTGCGCCACGACAAGCCTGCCCGCAAGGTCATCAAGCAGGCGCGATGGCTATTGCTGCGCAATCCGCAGAACTTGAAAGCGCCGGAACAACAGGTCCGTCTGGAGGACCTGCTGGCCGCCAACCAAGCGTTGATGACGGTCTATTTGATGAAGGCTGAACTCAAAACACTCTGGACGCCGAGTACTGCCTGGGCCTGGCGATCGGCCTGGAAGCAATGGCTGCGCCATGCCCAGGAAAGCGAACTACCGGCTCTGATCCAGTTCGCCAAACGACTAAAGACTTACTGGCGGGGCATCATCAGCCGGGTTCGCTGGCCGATGCACACCGGTCAGTTGGAAGGAATAAACAATCGAATAAAGGTGATCAAGCGGATGGCGTACGGTTACCGGGATAGCGAATTCTTTTTCATGAAGATCAAGAGCGTCTTTCCCGGCAATCCGTGATGAACCATAAAAAAGCCGCATCCTGGAGGATGCGGCCGTTGACCTAGCGAACCCCAGGGTGATCACTGCGCCTGGTTGGACGCCTCGGCCGCCTTGATCAGATCGGCGCCAATATCGCTTTCGAACTTCTTCCAGACCGGGCGCATGGCTTCGCGCCATTGCTCGCGCTGCTCCGGGGTCAGCTGGATGATCTCGCTGGTGCCGGCCTTGACGATGGCCGCGCGGGCCTCCTTGTTGAGGTCATCGGCCTGGCGGTTCACCTCGGCGGTAACCTCGACCATGATCTTGTCCAGCTCGCTGCGTACATCCTCCGGCAGGCCGCTCCAGAACTTGGTGTTGGTGATCACCATGTAGTCGATCAGGCCGTGGTTGGACTCGGTGAAGAACGGCTGCACCTCATGGACCTTCTGGCTGTAGTAATTCGACCAGGTGTTCTCGGTGCCGTTGACCACGCCGGTCTGCAGGCCCTGGTAGACCTCGGCGAAGCTCATCTTGCGCGGTGCGGCGCGCAGCACCTTGAACTGCTCGTCGAGCACCGCCGACGCCTGCACGCGGAATTTCAGGCCGCGGGCATCCTTGGGCTCGTGCATCGCCTTGTTCGAGGACAGCTGCTTCAGGCCGTTGTGCCAGTAGGCCAGGCCGGTGATGCCCTTGCCCTCCATGCTGGTCAGCAGCGCCTTGCCCTGCTCGCTGGCCTGAAAGCGGTCGACCGCCTCCATATTGTCGAACAGGAACGGCAGATCAAAGATCTGGATGGGCTTGGCGTAGTGCTCGAACTTGGCCAGCGAAGGCGCCAGCAACTGCACGTCGCCGAGCAGAAGCGCTTCCATCTCCTTGCCATCGCCGAACAGCGAGGAGTTCGGGTACACCTCGACCTTGACCCGGCCGGGCAAACGCTCCTCGGCGAGCTTCTTGAACAGCAGCGCGCCCTGCCCCTTCGGCGTGTGCTCGGCAACCACGTGGGCGAACTTGATGCTTATCGGATCGGCGGCGTGCAACGCGCCAGCCACGGAAAGTGACACAGCGCAGACCAGCGCCTTGAGAGAAAGCTTGAGCATGGAGTGACCTCATCTTGTTGTTGTTGGTAGGTAGAACTCTGTTTACAACCGCGCCTGCTTCGGCGGAATTCGGCATTGTGCAAAGGCCCATTCGGCCGTGCCGAATGGGCCCGCGCCATCAGCCCGTATCGCCGGCGCGGGCGACGATGCGCCGAGCGCGCCCGACTACCGGTGCATCGACCATCTGCCCGTCGATCACGAACACCCCGTCACCGCCCTCGCCGGCCCTCAGCACGCGGTGCGCCCAGTCGAGCTCTTCGGCCGAAGGCGCCAGGGCCCCGTGGACCACGGCAACCTGGCTGGGATGGATGCACAGCAGGCCGCCGAAGCCCATGTCGCGGGCGTCCCGGCTGGCGCGGTCAAGGCCGGCCTGATCCTGAATCGCCGGAAACACGCTATCCAGCGGTGCGGCCAGATTGGCCAGGCGGCTATGCAACAGAACGGCGTAGCGCGCCTGATCGAGCAGGCGCTCGGCTGCCGGGGTGCCGCTGTTCAGGCCAAGGTCCAGGCCCAGATCCAGGCCGCCGAAGGACAATCGCTCGACCCCGGGCGCCGCGGCGATGGCCGGCAGTTCGTAAAGACCACGGGCGCTCTCGATGATCGGCCAGACCGGCTTGCCGGCCTCGGCCACACGAGCCACCTGGGCGGCGCTTTCCACCTTGGGCAGCAGCACACCGATGACTCCGGCATGGCGCTGGCACAGCGCAATATCCTCGGCATGGCCGGCGTGCTCGGGCGAGTTGATACGCACCAGCAGGCGCGCCTCGGGATTGCCTGCCAGGAAACGCTCGAGGTTGTCGCGGGCTTCGACCTTGAGGCTTTCCTGCACCGCATCCTCGAGGTCGACGATCACCGCATCGGCGCCACTGGCCAGGGCCTTGGGGATGCGCTCGGGTCGCGAGGCGGGAACGAACAGCGCGGTACGGATGATGGAGGTCGTCATGGCATCGGCTTCCTGACGTGAAATTCGTTAATTGGTAAATGGTGGGCTGAAGCCCACCCTACAATTCGCGCAGGCCTGCCGTAGGGTGGGCTTTAGCCCACCAATTGACAGCGGCACCATTGCACAGGGGATGGGCCACGCACGACCTGTCGCGAACAGCTCTCAAACCGCCCCGCTCACCTTCAGGCCGGCTATCTGCGCCTCGCCGTAGCCCAGCTCGGCCAGCAGCGAGTCGGTGTGCTCGCCCAACGCCGGCACGGGGTCCATGCGCGGGCTGAAGGCGCTGTTGCTGCCCGGTGGCAACAAGGCAGGCAGGCTGCCGGCGGGGCTGTCGACCTGACGCCAGCGGTCACGGGCCTTGAGCTGTGGGTGGGCCCAGACGCCGGCCATGTCGTTGACGTGGGCGTTGGCGATCTGCGCCTGTTCCAGCCGTTCGATCACCTGTTCGGCGCTCAGCGCAGCGAAGGCTTCATTGATAATCGCGCGCAGCGTTTCCCGATTGGCCGAGCGCTTGAAGTTGGCCGAGAAGCGCTCGTCCGTGGCCAGCTCCGGCTGCAGCAATACCCGCTCGCAGAACGCCTGCCACTCGCGCTCGTTCTGCAGGCCGAGCATCACCGTGCCGCCGTCGCCCGCTGGGAAAGGGCCGTAGGGGTAGATGGTCGAGTGGGCGGCCCCGGCACGCGGCGGCGGCGTGGCACCGTCGTACGCGTAGTACAGGGGATAGCCCATCCACTCGACCAGGCTCTCGAGCATGCTCACGTCGATGCGGCTGCCCAGGCCAGTCCTGCCGCGCAGCAGCAGGGCCGAAAGGATATTGCTGTAGGCATACATGCCAGCGGCGATATCGGCGATGGAGCAACCGGCCTTGGCCAGCTGATCCTCACCCGCGCCGCCGGTCACCGACAGAAAGCCGCCCTCGCTCTGGATCAGCAGGTCGTAGGCCTTTTTCTTCTCGTAGCTGCCGCCCTCGCCGTAGCCGGAGATGTCGCAGACGATCAGCTTCGGGAAGCGCTCATGCAGCGCCTCGAACGACAGGCCCATGCGCACCGCAGCGCCAGGTGCCAGGTTCTGCACCAGCACGTCGGCCTTGGCCAAAAGGCTATCGAGCACCTTGGCGGCATCGTCCTGCTTGAGGTCCAGGGTCAGGCTTTCCTTGGAACGGTTGGTCCACACGAAGTGCGAGGCCAGGCCGTTGACGCGCTCGTCGTAACCCCGGGCGAAGTCGCCACTGCCGGGGCGCTCGACCTTGATCACCCGGGCGCCCATATCGGCGAGCTGACGGGTGCAGAACGGCGCGGCGATGGCATGTTCCAGGCTGACCACGGTGATGCCGTCCAGTGGCCGGGGTTGTTGTGGGTTGTTCATATGCAGTTCCCTGTTCCGTAGGGTGGATCGGGACGCGTAGTCCGCGCTTTACCGATCCACCGGAAAGTCGAAGCGAGCCGTCAGGCCAGGTGGCTCAATTCATCGGTCTGGCGCAGGCGCCAGACCCTGGCGATCAGCTCGCCCGCCTCATCGCTGCTGCGTTTGCCGGCAAAGGCCAGCAGGCGACGGAACTTGTCTTCCAGCTCCAGGCGGCTGAGGCTGTTGCCGGGGTCACCCTTGGGCTCGTCGATGGCGCCATGCAGGGTGCGACCGTCAGTGGTGAGCACCTCGACCCGACCCAGCCAGCGCGCCGGATAGGCGCCGTCCACCTCGGGGTCGAGGCGCATGCTGACCTTGTCGCGAAAGGCAGCTACGTTGGCATCGGTCAGCGACAGGTTGGCGAATTCGCTGAGCTGCGCCTTGCCATGCACGGCGATCAGGCCGAGCACGGTGCCCATGGAGAACTTGGCCTGGTGCACGGTCTGCGGCACCACCACGCGACCGAGCACGTCGATGGCGCCCTGGTGCACATGGGTGATGACCCTGGCGATATCGTCATGGCGCAGGCCCTCGCGCCACATCAGGTCGAGCAGTGCATCGGCAGCCGGGTGGGTATGCCGGCACGAGGCGTGGAACTTGAACGAGGTTTCCGCCAACGCCCAGCGGCTGCCGAGGCGATCCGCCAGCCTGCTCGGGTCGGCATCGCTGGACATGCCGGCGGCCATGCCCTGCTCGCCTTCGAGAATGTTCTGCGCACCGGTGAGGCCCTGGGCGGTGAAGTAGGCGGCGAGCAGACCATCGGCGGCGGCCTTGGCGGTGTGCAGCTGCTTGGAATCGGCGGCGTCGCGCAGGAACTCCCAGAGCCCAGCGGCCTGGGTACCGGCATTGCCCAGCAGATGCACGAACTGCTGCCTGTCGAAGTCCAGCAACTTGCCCACGGCCACGGCGGCGGCCAGGGTGCCGACCGTGGCCGTGGTGTGGAAGATGCGGTAGTGCGAGCGGCCGAGGAATTCGCCGATGCGGATGCCCGCCTCGTAGCCGGCCACCGAGGCCAGCAACAGCTCGCGACCGGACTTGCCCAGGTCCTGCGCGGCCGCCAGGGCCGCCGGGAACACCACGGTGGCCGGGTGCAGCACCGAGCTGTTGTGCAGGTCGTCCTGCTCCACCAGGTGGGATGACGCGCCGTTGACCAGCGCCGCGAAGTACGCCGAGGTGCCACGCCCATTGACCAGGATGCGCGCCGGGCCATCGGCCGGGCCCATCTTCTGCGCGTAAGCTTCGAACAGCGGGATCGGCCGCGCGCCTTCACTGGCCAGGGCCGAACCGAGCCAGTCGAGAAACAGGTCTTCGGTGCGATCCAGCACGTGGCCGGGAATCTGCTCGTAGGAAAGTTCAGCGAGGAACGCGGCCAGTTGCTGAGTATGTGTGCTCATGGTCGAGACCTCAGAAGCTGCGCGGCAGTTCGAGCAAGTGCTCGGCCACGTAGGACATGATCAGGTTGGTGGAGATCGGCGCCACCTGATACAGGCGGGTCTCGCGAAACTTGCGTTCGACGTCGTATTCGTTGGCGAAGCCGAAGCCGCCGTGGGTCTGCAGGCAGGCGTTGGCCGCCGCCCAGGAAGCCTCCGCCGCCAGGTACTTGGCCATATTGGCGCTGGCCCCGGCATTCTCGCCGCGGTCGTACTGCTCGCAGGCGCGCCAGCGCATCAGGTCGGCGGCCTCCACTTCGATATGGGCCTTGGCAATGGGGAACTGCACGCCCTGGTTCTGGCCGATGGGCCGGCCGAACACCACGCGATCACGGGCGTAGGCGCTGGCCTTCTCGATGAACCAGCGCCCGTCGCCGATGCACTCGGCAGCGATCAGCGTGCGCTCGGCGTTCAGGCCGTCGAGGATATAGCGAAAGCCCTTGCCCTCCTCGCCAATCAGGCTGCTGGCGGGGATTTCCAGGTTGTCGAAGAACAGCTCGTTGGTTTCGTGGTTGACCATGTTGGCGATCGGCTGCACGGTCAGGCCGTGGCCGATGGCCTCACGCAGGTCGACCAGAAAGATCGACATGCCTTCGGACTTCTTCTTCACCTCGGCCAGCGGCGTGGTGCGCGCCAGCAGGATCATCAGGTCGGAGTGCTGAATACGCGAGATCCACACCTTCTGCCCGTTGATCACGTACGTGTCGCCCTGGCGCACCGCGGTGGTCTTGATCTTGGTGGTGTCGGTACCGGTGGTCGGCTCGGTGACGCCCATGGACTGCAGGCGCAACTCGCCGCTGGCCAGCTTGGGCAGGTAGTAGCTCTTCTGCTCGTCACTGCCGTTACGCAGCAGGGTGAACATGTTGTACATCTGCCCGTGGATGGTGCCGGAGTTGCCGCCGCAGCGGTTCACCTCCTCGAGGATCACCGAGGCCTCGGCCAGGCCCAGGCCCGAGCCGCCGTACTCCTCCGGGATCATCGCCGACAGCCAGCCGGCTTCGGTCATGGCCGCCACGAAGGCTTCGGGGAACCCCTTTTCCTCGTCGATCTTGCGCCAGTACTCGGCGGGGAATTCGGCGCAAAGGCCGCGCACGCCTTCGCGGATGAAATTCAGCTCTTCGTTCTGTTCCGGGGTCATCTTGATTCCTCGATTCTTGTTGTTTTCGCGGCCGATATCGGTGGATCGGTGAAGCGCGATCCACTCTACCTAGGCTCAATCATTCGAATTCCACCTCGGCCTGCTGGGCCATGCCCGCGGCGTTACCCGCCCACAGCTGCGCCCTGCCCGGCTCATTGATGCGCCCGGCCACCTCGAACGGCTCGGGCGCCACCAGCGGGCGCAGGCCGCGATAGGCGAAACGGCGCAGCCGCGCCTGGGGCTGGGCGCGGCAGAAGGCGCGCAGGTTCAGGGTGGCGATCAGCGGGCCGTGCACCACCAGACCGGCGTAGCCTTCGGTGTCGGTGACGTAGGGCCAGTCGTAGTGGATGCGATGGCCGTTGAAGGTCACCGCGCTGTAGCGAAACAGCAGGGTCGGGCTTGGCACCACGGCCTCGCGCCAGTCACTGGCCGGCAGCGCTTCGCCGGTGCCGCGCTTGGGCGGGCTGGGCTCGCGGTAGACGATGTCCTGCTCCTCGCGGATCGCCAGCTCGCCGTCCTGCAGGTAGTCGTGCTGCACGGTGACGAACAGCAGTGCGCCGGTGCGACCATGCTTCTCTTCGATGTGCTTGATGGTCGATACCCGGGTGGCCTCGCCGCCGACGCGCAAGGGCGCGATGAACTCGAGGCGACCACCGGCCCACATGCGATTGCGGTTTTCCGCCGGCGGCAGGAAGCCACCGCGGGCCGGGTGCCCGTCACCGCCCAGGCCGCTTTCGGCGATGGGCTCCTGGAAGAACGCCCAGTGCCAGAGCGGCGGCAGCGCCTCACCATGGGCGGGGGTGTCTTCGCCCAGGGTCGCGGCGATGCGCTTGACCAGATTGCGGCTCAGCTGGTCGTGGGCTTCTTCGGTGCGGCCAATCCAGGCGGCGAAAGCAGAGTCACTCATGGTCGATTCCGGCTTGTTCTTGGAGTGCAGGCAGGATGCAAGCCGATGAACGTTCCGAGAATCCGCATTTATTTAATCCGGCGTTTGGATATGCTGAACGCCGTTTCCAACCAAATGCCGAGCTGCCATGCACTTCGACCTGCCGGATTTGCGCCTCTTCATCCATATCGCCGAGTCGCCGAGCCTGACCCAGGGCGCACGGCGTGCCTCGCTGTCGCCCGCCGCAGCCAGCGCGCGCATCAAGGCCCTGGAAGGCCAGTTGGACACCCGCCTGCTGTACCGCGACAGCCGTGGCGTGGAGTTGACGCCGGCCGGCCAGCGCCTGCTGCAGCACGCGCGGTTGATCATGCGCCAGGTCGATTACCTGAAAAGCGAATTCACCGAATACGGCAGCGATGCGGCCGGGCATATCCGCATCTTCGCCAACACCACGGCGGTAACCGAATTCCTGCCGGAGGTACTCGCAGGCTTTCTCGCCGGCCGGCCCGGCGTGACGGTTGACCTGCAGGAGCGCCTGAGCCGCGATATCGTGCGTGGCGTGCTCGATGGCGGCGCCGACCTGGGCATCATCGCCGGCCCGGTGGAAGCCGCCGGCCTGCAAGTGCTGCACTTCAGCACCGACCGCCTGGTGCTGGTGGTGCCGGACGGCCACCCGTTGGCCGGCCGCCAGCGCGTCAGCCTGCGCGATACCCTGCAATACCAGCACATCGGCCTGCACGACGGCAGTACCCTGCTGACCTTTTTGCGCGAGCATGTCGAGACCTTGGGCGGCACCCTGTCGCTGCGCATCCAGATGTCCGGCTTCGAAGCCATCTGCCGCATGGTCGAAGCCAACGTCGGCATCGGCATCATTCCCGAGTCCGCCGCCAGCCGGCACCGCCGCACCATGAAACTGCACACCATCGAACTGGAAGAGCCCTGGGCGATTCGCGAGCGCAGCATGCTGGTGCGCGACCTGGAGGCGCTGCCTGGCAGCGTCCGGGCGTTGATCGCCACACTGCTGCCGGAAAGCGCGGCCGTCTGATACGGCCTGGCGAGCCGGAAGACGCGAAACGGATCACAGCGGCGAACGACAATGCTGGCAAAACGCCTTGCCGCCCAATAGAATCGCCGCAGCAGGAAGCACCCCGCACCCATTCCAGGGTCAGCGTCATGGATCGACTCTTCAAGCGCCTCGCGTCGCGTCGCGAAGCCGTCCCATGCCTCATCTCTCGTGAAAGTGTCCGGTTGATTCCTGCCTGCTACAGGCTCGCCCTGCCCACTTTGCAAACGAGATTCGTATGAACAAGATCATTACCGCTGGCCTCGCAGGTGTGCTCGTGCTGCTCGCCGGCTGCGCCACCGAAAGCTCGCGTACCCTGGAAGTCGCCAAGGTCAACACCGCCACCAGCCAGTACAGCGGCCCACGCAGTCCGATCGCCGTTGGCAAGTTCGACAACCGCTCCAGCTACCTGCGCGGCATTTTCAGCGACAGCGTCGACCGCCTTGGCGGGCAGGCCAAGACCATCCTGATCACCCACCTGCAGCAGTCCAACCGCTTCAACGTGCTGGACCGCGACAACCTCAGCGAACTGCAGCAGGAATCGGGCTTCTCCAAGCAGGCTCAGCAGATCAAGGGTGCCAACTTCGTGGTCACCGGTGACGTCACCGAGTTCGGCCGCAAGGAAGTCGGCGACCACCAGCTGTTCGGCATCCTGGGCCGCGGAAAGCAGCAGATCGCCTACGCCAAGGTGAACCTCAACATCGTCGACGTGGCCACCTCCGAAGTGGTGTATTCCAGCCAGGGTGCCGGCGAATACGCCCTGTCGAACCGCGAGATCATCGGCTTTGGCGGCACCGCCAGCTACGACTCCACCCTCAATGGCAAGGTCCTCGACCTGGCGATCCGCGAGGCGGTGAACAAGCTGGTCAGCGGCGTCGACAGCGGCGCCTGGCGCCCGGTCAAGTGAGCGAGGAGCGAACCATGAAATCCCCACTTCTGTTCACCACCCTGCTGGCCTCCGCCCTGCTGGCCGGCTGCGCCCAGCAACCGAAATCGCTGTACTACTGGGAGGGTTACCAGCAGCAGGTCTATCAGCGTTTCGAGAACACCACCGGCACCGAAGAGCAGATCGCGGCGCTGGAAGCCAGCGTCCAGAAGGCTCGCGCCGCTGACCGCACCCTGCCACCGGGCTTTCATGCCCATCTCGGCATGCTGTACGCGGAAATCGGCAAGCCCGATCAGGTGCGCCAGCAATTCGAAACCGAGAAAGCCCTGTTCCCCGAGTCCGCTCAGTACATGGACTTCCTGATGCGCAATATGGCCAAGTGACCGACATGCTTCTACTGAACTCTCTCAGAACCCTCGCGGCCCTGGCCGCCATCGCCCTGCTGGCCGGTTGTGCCACCCAGCAGCCCTACGACTACAGCGCCTTCAAGGAAAGCAGCCCGGCCTCCATCCTGGTCCTGCCGCCGGTCAACAAATCGCCGGACATCAAGGCCACCTTCAGCATGTATTCGCTGATCACCGCGCCCCTGAGCGAAGCCGGCTATTACGTGCTGCCGGTGGCGGTGGTCAACGAGACCTTCAAGCAGAACGGCATGCTCAATGCCGAGGAAATCCGCGAGGTTCCGCCGCAGAAGCTCTACGAGATCTTCGGCGCTGACACCGTGCTGTATATCGACGTGACCGAATACGGCAGCAGCTACAAGGTGATCAGCAGCGAGGTGGCGGTGGCCGCCAGCGCCACCCTGGTCGACCTGCGCACCGGCAAGGAACTGTGGAAAGGCGTCGCCCGGGCCAGCAGCGCCGAACAGCAGCAGAACAGTGGCGGCGGCCTCGCCGGCATCCTGATCACCGCCCTGGTCAACCAGGTGATGAACAGCCTGAACGACCGCGGCCACGAGATCGCCGGCATCACCAGCGCCCGCCTGCTGAGCAGCAACCCGGTCAACGGCATTCTGCCCGGCCCCCGCGCGCAGCCCGTCAGCGCTCGCTGAGGCCCCGCCAGACGAGTCCGGACCACCGGGCTCGTTTGATTTCTGTTTACTCCTTGCCCACCCGGTGCTCACGCAACTTGTTGGCGATGGTGGTATGGGACACGCCCAGGCGCTTGCCGAGCAGACGGCTACTGGGGAACTCACCGTGCAGGCGCTCCAGCACGGCCTTCTCGAAGCGCCCGACGATGGCATCCAGCCCGCCTTCCAGCGAGAAGTCGCCCAGCGGCTGCGCCGCGCCGTAACCCGGCAGGCGGATATGTTCGGGCTTCACCACCGCGCCGTCACACAGCGACACCGCCTGGAACAGCACGTTCTCCAACTGCCTGACGTTACCCGGCCAATGGTAACGGCCCAGTTTCTCCAGCGCGGCTGGCGCCAGGCCCGGTAGCGGGCAACCGATCTGCCGGCTGGCGCGATCGAGAAAGTGCTCGGCCAGCGGCTGCAGACCATCCAGACATTCACGCAGCGGCGGGATATGCAGGCTCAGCACGTTGAGCCGGTGGTAGAGGTCTTCACGAAACTCGCCCCGGGCGCACAGCTCGGAGAGGTCGACCTGGGTGGCGCAGGTCACCCGCACGTCCAGGTACACCTCCTCGTCGCTGCCAACGCGGCGGAAGCAGCCGTCCTGCAGAAAGCGCAGCAGCTTGGCCTGCAGGCGCGGGCTCATTTCGCCGACGCCATCGAGAAACAGCGTGCCGCCTGCGGTCAGCTCCAGCAGCCCCAGTTTGCCTTCGGCGCGGGCGCCCTCGAAAGCGCCGGGGCCGTAGCCAAACAACTCGGTCTCGGCCATCGACTCGGGCAGGCCGGCACAATTGAGCGCCATGAACGGCGACTGCCCGCGTGGGCTGGCCAGGTGGCAGGCGCGAGCCAGCAGCTCCTTGCCGGTACCGGTTTCGCCTTCGATCAGCAGCGGCGCGTCCAGCGGCGCCATGCGCCGCGCCTCGCGCACCACCGCAGCCATCACCCTGGAGCTCTGGAAGATGCTGTCGAAGCCGCGCAACTCCTGCTTGCGCACCTGGTAGATGCGCTCACCGACGCGGTCGGCGCGGTGCAGGGTCAGCACCGCGCCGGCCATGGCTTCGCTGTCGTCGTGCTCGCTCTGTAGCGGCGCGATATCGGCAAGAAACACGTCGCCGCAGACCTTCACCCGCAGGCCATTGATCCGCGAACGATTGGCGCGCACCAGCTCCGGCAAGTCGAAATCCTCGACGTAGCGCGACAGGGCGATGCCCGGTACTTCGTCGACCCGCACACCGAGCAGACCAGCCGCCGCCCGGTTGGCGGCGACGATGCTGCCGCCCATGTCCACGGACAGCACCGGGAACTCCAGGGCACCGAGCAAGGCGTTGAGCTCCAGATGACGGCGCTCGCTGGGCATCAGCCCCACGCGCTTGACGCCGAACACGCCGGTGATGGCCTCGAACTTGGCGCGCAGGGCCTGGAACTGCAGATTGATCAGGTTGGGGCAATGCAGGTAGATGGCGTTACCCTGCTCGCCGCCGACCTCGCCGCGGGCGACGTTGATGCCGTAATCGACCAGCAATTCGAGGATGTCGCGCAGGATGCCTACACGGTTCTGGCAGTGGATCTTGATACGCATGACGGCCGCTCTTGTTATTTTCGTCAAGGTTTCTTGCCAGTCTAGAGGAAGCCACTGGGCCAGGCACAGGCTTTCGCCCATGACGTAATGCTTTCTTTACGAAAACGGCTCTTTCTCGGATCCCGAAACACCGCTCACGCCCGCGCAAAGCGCACCCGCCTGCGGCATGCTCAGGCCAGCCACGACCAGAGCGGATGTGCAGGGAGATCGCCAGATGAAAGCCAGCCAATACGTTGCCAGGCAGCCTGACGCGAACGGCTTCATTGACTACAGCGAGGTCGAGCATCGCACCTGGCAGACGCTGATCGGGCGCCAGCTGGAGGTGGTCGAGCCACGGGCCTGCCAGGAGTACCTGGACGGCATCGACAAGCTCGCCCTGCCCCGTGAGCGCATTCCCCAACTGCCCGATATCAATCGCGTGCTGCAGGCCAGCACTGGCTGGCAGGTCGCCCAGGTGCCGGCGCTGATTCCGTTCCAGCGCTTCTTCGAGCTGCTCGCCAACCGGCAGTTTCCGGTGGCCACCTTTATCCGCACCGAAGCGGATCTGGACTACCTGCAGGAGCCGGATATCTTCCATGAGATATTCGGTCACTGCCCATTACTGACCAACCCCTGGTTCGCCGAATTCACCCACACCTACGGCCGCCTGGGCCTGGCTGCCAGCCCACAGGAACGGGTGTTCCTGGCGCGCCTGTACTGGATGACCATCGAATTCGGCCTGGTGGATACGCCCGCCGGCCGGCGCATTTACGGCGGCGGCATTCTCTCCTCGCCCAGGGAGGCGGTGTATTGTCTGTCCGGCGAACCCGAGCACCAGCCATTCGACCCCGTGGAAGCCATGCGCACGCCCTATCGCATCGACATTCTGCAGCCGCTGTACTTCGTGCTTCCGGACCTGCAGCGACTGTTCGCCGTGGCGCAACAGGACATCATGGGTCTGGTGCAGCAAGCCATGGCGCTCGGCCTGCATGCACCGAAATTTCCACCCAAGGCGGCCTGAGAATCTGTCCACGATCTGCTAGGCGTCGGCCCGCCTGGGTTAAGAACAAGCTGGATGGCCAGCCCAGGCGAGGCCCCGTCAATTGCTCACTTGCCATCTGTAAACTCGAGGAAACCCCATGACCGCACTGTCCAAAGCCACTTGCGAAGCCTGCAGCGCCGATGCGCCCAAAGTCAGCGAGGCCGAACTGGCACAGCTGATCAAGGAAATCCCGGACTGGAACATCGAGGTTCGTGACGGCGTGATGCAGCTCGAGCGGGCCTACGCCTTTCGCACTTTCAAGCATGCGCTGGCGTTCACCAATGCGGTGGGCGAGATCGCCGAGACCGAGAACCATCACCCGTCGCTGCTCACCGAATGGGGCAAGGTCACCGTGACCTGGTGGAGCCATTCCATCAAGGGCCTGCACCGCAACGACTTCGTCATGGCGGCACGCACCGACGAGCTGGCGAAGGCGGTCGAGGGGCGCAAGTAAAATGCCCATGAGCGGGGAAAACTCGCTTCTGCGTGCACCACGCTAGTGCCTTTCACTGCCCTAAAAACCGCGACTACCGTTCGTCGATAGAAATATTCTTTTAATATCAAGTAGATAGAAACCACCCCCAAGGATCACTGGCGCGCTTCCTGCTTGCCATCACCGGCATTGTTCCCTAGGGTTGTTTGCCATGTGGTCCTTGATTGCCCCTATCAGCTCGTTGCTGGGTGGGGTCGCATTACTCCTCCTCGGCAATGGCCTGCTCAACACCCTGCTGACCCTGCGTGGCGTCGCCGAAGGCTACTCCACCGGGATGCTCGGCCTGATCATGTCCGGGTACTTCGTCGGTTTTCTCCTCGGTACCTGGCTGGCGATTCCGCTGGTGCGCCGCGTGGGGCATATCCGTGCCTTCTCCTTCTGCGCCGCCCTCGCCGCCATCACCGCACTGCTCCATGTGCTGCTCGTCGATCCCTGGGTCTGGCTCGGCCTGCGGGTACTCTACGGCCTGGCGCTGGTCAGCCTGTACATGGTCATCGAGAGCTGGCTCAACGCCCAGGTGCCCAACGACAAACGCGGGCAGATGTTTGCCGTGTACATGGCGGTCAACCTCGGCGCCCTGGCGGCCGCCCAGCAACTGCTGAACCTCGCCGAGCCGACCGACTTCCTGCTGTTCGCCCTGGCGGCCATGCTGATCAGCGCAGCGCTGATGCCCATCACCCTGACCCGCCAGCCCCAGCCCAGCGTGCCGGACACCCTGCACACCAACCTGCGCGCCATCCTCGGCATCGCGCCGCTGTCGATTGCCGCTGCCGGCCTGTCCGGCCTGGCACTCGGCGCGTTCTGGGGCATGGCGCCAGTGTATGCCAGCCTCAACGGCTTCGACGCTGCCGGGACCGGCCTGATGATGAGCGCGGCCATTCTCGGCGGCGCATTGCTGCAATGGCCGATCGGGCGTTTTTCCGACAAGCACGACCGGCGCTGGGTGCTGTTCTGGGTGGTCAGCGCGGCGGTGATCGTCGCCCTGGCGATGAGCCTGCTGCCCGCCGGGCGCACGCTGCTGGGGCTGATGTTCCTGTTCGGTGGACTGTCGTTCGCCATCTACCCCATCGCCGTGGCGCAGCTGATCGATCAGCTTCACCGCGACGAGATTCTTTCCGGCTCCAGCAGCCTGCTGATGGTCAACGGCGTCGGCTCGGTGTGCGGCCCGCTGCTCGCCGGCCTGTTGATGCAGCACCTGGGCGCCGCCGCACTGCCGCTGTACTTCGCCGCCACCCTGGGGCTGCTGTCGGCCTACACCTTCTATCGTCTGCGTCGCGTCAGCGACCTGGTCGCCGGTGAACAGGCGCACTTCGTGCCGATGCTGCGCACCAGCCATACCGTGCTGGAACTGATGCCAGACGCCCCGCCGGCAGACGATGACAACGACCCGGGCCCCGATAACCGCGGCCGCGTGCAGGAGCGCGCGGCCGCTTCGTCGTAGGCTTACAGGCCTACAGAACAGAGGCGCCAACCAGGTGCCCGCTTTACCCGTCGGCCACTGCCGGCGCTTTGACAGGGAGACAGCGCATGCTACTTGCAACCGATCTCGATGGAACCTTTCTCGCCGGTGATCCCGAGGACCGCCTGAGCCTTTACCAGACCATCGCCGCCCACCCGGAGATCCAGTTGGCCTACGTTACCGGGCGCAGCCTCGAAGCGGTCCTGCCGCTGTTGGCCGACCCGACCCTGCCGCAACCGGATTTCATCATCGCCGACGTCGGCGCCACCTTCGTACATGGCGACAGCCTGCAACCGATTCAGGATCTGCAGGGTCAGGTCGATGCCCGCTGGCCGGGCGAGAGCCAGGTGGCCCAGGCCCTGGAAGGCTTCGGCCTGGAGCGCCAGGACGTGCCCCAGGCGCGCCGCTGCTCGTACTTCTGCACACCTGAACAGGCCGCCGACCCGACCCTTGCCGAGGTCGCAGAAAGGCTAGGTTGCGGTCTGCTGTATTCCGCGGATCGCTACCTCGACTTTTTGCCCAGGGGCGTCAACAAGGGCACCAGCCTCGGGGCGCTGGTCGACTGGCTGCAGCTCGACGACGGCGAAGTGCTGGCCTGTGGCGACACCCTCAATGACCTGAATATGCTCGACGGCACCTACAAGGGCGTCTGCGTGGGCGAGTCCGAGCCCAAGCTGCTCAAGGCCACCGAGCACCAGTCGTGGATCCTGCAGGCGGATCGCCCCGGCTGTGGCGGCATTCTGCAGGCCTTCGTGCATTTCGGCTTTCTCGATGAGCACGGCATCGCCGCCGAGAAACGCACCGCCACCGAACCGGGGCGTGCCGAGCTGGTGATGGTCTATCACCGCCTGCCCTACGAGGAATATCGCGGCGCGGACGGCAAGATCCAGCGCCGCCGCCCAACCTCGCCCAACGGCATCATCCCCACCCTGATGAGTTTCTTCGGCGACGCGCGCCCGGGTTCCTGGGTGGCCTGGGCGGTCGATGAAGGCGCTGACGAGCCCTTCGAAACCCACACCACCGTGGACGCCGAGCGCTACCCGAAACTCACTGCCGCCCGGGTGGCGCTGAGCAAGAGGGAAGTCGACATCTTCTACAAGCGTTTCTCCAAGGAAGCCTTCTGGCCGACGCTGCACACCTTCTGGGAGCGCGCGCGCTTCGACGAGGACGACTGGCAGGTGTTTCTCAAGGTCAACCGCGCCTTCGCCGAGCGCACCGCCGAGGAAGCCGCCATCGGTGCCGTGGTCTGGCTGCACGACTACAACCTGTGGATGGTGCCGGGCTACCTGCGCGAGCTGCGCCCGGACCTGCGCATCGCCTTCTTCCACCACACCTACTTCCCGTCGGCGGACGTGTTCAACGTGTTGCCGTGGCGCCGGCAGATCATCGGCAGCCTGCTGCAGTGCGACTACATCGGCTTTCATATTCCCCGTCAGGTGGAGAACTTCGTCGACGTGGCCCGGGGCGTCACGCCGCTGCAGACCGTCAGCCGACAGAACTGCGCACCGCGTTTCGTCACCTACGGCTGCGCCGTGGGCCTGGAGCGAATGACCACCGCGGTGGACACCGACAGCCGGGTGGTCAAGCTCGGCGCCCACCCGGTCGGCCTGGATATCGACCGGGTGCGCAACGCCCTGGCCCAGAACAAGACCCGCGAACAGATGGCCAACCTGCGCAAGGAGCTGAGCGGCATCAAGCTGGTGTTGTCGGTCGAGCGCCTGGATTACACCAAGGGCATCCTGGAAAAACTGCAGGCCTACGAGCGCCTGCTGGCCGACAACCCGGAACTGCACAAGAAGATCACCCTGGTCAGCATCTGCGTGCCGGCCGCCCGGGAGATGACCATCTACGACGAACTGCAGTCGCAGATCGAACAGGCGGTCGGGCGCATCAATGGCCGCTTCGCACGGATCGGCTGGACGCCGGTGCAGTTCTTCTTCCGCAGCTTCCCGTTCGACGAGGTGGTGGCCTGGTACGCCATGGCCGACGTGATGTGGATCACCCCACTGCGCGACGGCCTCAACCTGGTGGCCAAGGAATTCGTCGTCACCCAGGGGCTCACCAGAGGCCAGGGCGTGCTGGCCCTGTCGGAATTCGCCGGCGCCGCCGCCGAACTCAAGGGCGCGCTGCTGACCAACCCCCACGACACCGCCGACCTGGCGCATACCTGCTACCTGGCGCTGAACATGCCCAAGGCCGAGGCCAAGGCGCGACTGCGCGAGCTGTTCGATATCGTCAGCTACAACGACATCCGCCGCTGGGGCGACGAGTTCCTGGCCGGCGTCGCCGAGCCGGAGCCGGTATTGAAGCTGGCGGCGGGCTGAGCCAAGGGAATAGATCTGTGGGAGCGGGCCATGCCCGCGAGGCTTTTCGCGCACATGGACTGGGCGTCTCCACCCGCTCCCACAAGCAGTGTTCTACCCTGCTCTACCGCTCGCTCCTGATATGCTGCGCGCCATCGCAAGAACGAGACACGCAGCATGAACGACATCCTGATCATCGGTATCGGTGCCGGTGACCCCGACTACCTCACCACCCAGGCGATCAAGGCGCTCAACCGCGCCGACGTGTTCTTCCTCCTCGACAAGGGTGAAGCCAAGGACAAGCTGATCGCCCTGCGCCGCCTGATCCTAGACCGCTATATAGCGCCGGACCGCCAGTACCGCATCCTTGAAGCGACCAACCCGGAACGCGAGCGCGATGTGGCGAATTACGACGCCAGCATCGACAGCCTCAATCGCGACAAGCAGGCGGTGTTCGAGCAGTTGCTCGGCCAGTTGCAGGATGGCGAAACCGGCGCCTTTCTGGTCTGGGGCGACCCGTCACTGTACGACAGCACCATCCGCATACTCGACGGGGTGATCGCCAGTGGCATGCCCCTCGACTATGAGGTGATTCCGGGCATCACCAGCGTGCAGGCACTTACCGCCCGCCACCGCATTCCCCTGAACCAGATCGGCCGCGCCGTGCAGATCACCACCGGCCGCCGCCTGCGCGAAGGCTGGCCAGAGGGCGTGGACAGCGTGGTGGTGATGCTCGATGCCGGGGAAAGCTATCGCCACCTGATCGACGAAGATCTGCACATCTACTGGGGGGCCTACGTCGGTACGCCGGATGAGATCCTTATCTCAGGAACGCTCGCCGAGGTGGCCGAGCAGATCGCCACGACCCGCGCTGCCGCGCGCGAGGCCAATGGCTGGATCATGGACAGCTACCTGCTGCGCCGCGGTGGGCGCGAAGCCTGAGGCTAAACTCACGGATGCCGACCGGCGGACATCGTTGCTTTACCTGTCGGAACGGGCGGGGACGCCGAGTCCATGCCCGTGATTTTTTCGCGGGCATGGCCCGCTCCCACAGATAATCACCAATCCATAGAGTGGATCTGGGCGCGTAGCTGACGCTGCACATGCGCGGCCTGCCCCATCTACCCCCCTGCAATCGCAGTGGTGGATAAAAGAGCGTTGACTGCGCCGGCAAAAGCGGACATTGGGCTGCAAGCTGCAAGAAGAAGCTAGAGCACTGTGGACTGCTTTTAACTTGTAGCTCGGGGCTTGCAGCTTGCGGCCGCTTGCGCCACATAGCGGCCTGCTAATCCCAAATGACTCGAGCTAACAAGTCTTATATTGCCTCAGCAGCGCTCGCGAAACAGCGCCTGATGCTCACGGCACTGCTCGGCCGACAGCATGAACACGCCATGGCCGCCGCGGGCGAAATCCAGCCAGGCGAAATCCACTTCGGGGTACAGCGCCTCGACATGCACCTGGCTGTTGCCCACCTCGACGATCAGCAGGCCTTTCTCGGTCAGGTGATCGGCCGCTTCGGCCAGCATCCGCCGCACCAGGTCCAGCCCATCGTCACCGCAGGCCAGGCCCATTTCCGGCTCGTGCCCGTACTCGGCCGGCATATCGGCGAAATCCTCGGCATCCACATAGGGCGGGTTGGACAGGATCAGGTCGAAGCGCTGCCCCGGCAGCCCGGCAAAACCGTCACCCTGCACGGTATAGACCCGTTCCTCGAGGCCGTGACGCTCGATATTGCGGTTGGCCACTTCCAGCGCCTCGAAGGACAGGTCACCCAGCACCACTTCGGCGTCGAGGAACTCGTAGGCGCAGGCGATACCGATGCAGCCCGAGCCGGTACACAGGTCGAGAATCCGCGCCGGCTCGCCGGCCAGCCAGGGGCTGAAGCGCTGCTCGATCAACTCGCCTATCGGGGAACGGGGCACCAGCACGCGCTCGTCGACGATGAATGGCAAGCCGCAGAACCAGGCCTCGCCGAGCAGATAGGCGGTGGGTACGCGATCTTCGATGCGGCGCTTGAGCAGGGTTTGCAGGTGCAGGTGTTCATCGTCTTCGAGGCGGCAATCCAAGTAGCTGTCGGCGATTTCCCAGGGCAGATGCAAGGCGCCGAGCACCAGTTGCCGGGCCTCGTCCCAGGCGTTGTCGGTGCCATGCCCGAAGAACAGCTCCTCGGCCTGAAAACGGCTAACCGCCCAACGAATGTAGTCACGCAGGGTGCGCAGGCGAGTATTCAGGGCTGGGCGGGCATCGTTCACAACAGGGCTCCGGGCAAAAGGCGTTAGTCTAGCAGGCCGGCCCCGGCATTCCAGCGCCCCGGGGAGATTGTCACGGCGCCGCACGCTTACCAGCGCCGGTGAGCTGAAACGATTCTTCTGGCACCGCTGCGCTGCAACGCAGCAATACAACCAACAGAGAGGTTCACAGCGGCGTCATAGAGGCGGACAATGTGCACCGTTAACCGCGCCAGCAAGGAGTCGTACATGTCGTCCCACCCGCAAACGTTCTATCAGCTCACCGGCCGTGGCCACGCCCCCGCCAGCCTGAGCAATGCGACCCTGCTGGTCATCGATGCCCAGGAAGAGTACCGCAGCGGCGTGGTGCAACTGCCCGGCCTCGACGCGGCCCTGGTGGAGATCGCCAAGCTGCTCGACGCCGTGCGTGCCCAGGGCGGCGCCATCGTGCATATCAAGCACCTGGGCATTCCCGGTGGCCTGCTCGATCCACGCGGCCCCCGTGGCGATCACTTGCCGGAAGTGGCCCCGCTGCCCGGCGAAATCGTCGTCGAGAAGCGCATGCCAAACGCCTTTTCCGGCACCGAGCTGCACGAGAAGCTGCAGTCGCTCGGCCATCTGGACCTGATCGTGTGCGGCTTCATGACCCACTCGAGCATCAGCACCACCATTCGTGCCACCAAGGACTACGGCTACCGCTGCACCGTGGTCGATGCCGCCTGCGCCACCCGTGACCTGCCGACGCCGGATGGCAAGGTGATCAGCGCCGCCGACATGCACCGCGTGGAAATGATCGCCCTGGCCGACAACTTCGCCGCCTGGGTGCCGGACGCCAACGCCCTGCTGTAAAAACCTGATCACGGCCGTCGGTGCGTCGGCACCTGCCGCGTTAAAGCCTATCTGGATTGCCAGCCCGGTCGAAACACCGCTCGGGCCTACGCGCTTGGCACGCCCCACAAGGGCGAGCCAGGCGCGTATTGCGGGCGAGTGCAGTCTCTTCGTCGATCGTTCTTGCTATGGCGTCCAGCCCTGTATCGCTCTTGATGGCGAGATCCTCACCGGCTACAAGCCCATGGACGCCGCGTTGTTGTGAACCCGCTACTACACTGCCAGTCATAGCGAGAAGACCCATCGAGGAATTAGCGCATGAAGCAAACAGACGGTTTCAATGCCAGCCACCTGCGCCCTAGACGCCCGGGCAGCTTGCGGTTGCGCTTCGTCGCGTACCTGACGGCGCTGATCGCGGTATTCGGCATTCTGCTCATGATGGCCGGCGCGTCGACCCTGCTGGGCCGCCCGCCGGCGCTGGGGAGCCTCAATGATTCGACGGTCGACGCCAGCGTGCTCTTGGTGCTTGGCCTGGTGCTGTTCTGGGGTGGCGTGCTGGGCTGGCGCAAATCCCGGCGGCGCATGCGCCAGCGCCGGGCCGACCTGGCGATGTCACCGCAGCTGATGAAGAAACGCGACTGACCCGCCCTGCGCCGCTTGGTAAACTGGGCGCCCGTGCGGAGGCCCCATGCAAGACGATGACCTTTCCCTGTTCAAAGCCCAGCTGCTAGGCGTCAAGCCGATCAAGCACGACCGTGCCGACACCGGTAAGCCAAGGAGCGACCGTGCACGCCTGGCCACCCTGCGCCAGGCCGCCACGCAGCGTACCGACACCCTCAAGGTCGATGGCCTGTCCGACCAGTTCGTCATCGACGTCGGCGCCGAGGACGCCCTTTTCTGGGCCGGCAACGGCGTTCAGGACGGCCAGATGCGCAAACTCAAGCTCGGCCAGATTCCCTTCGACGGCAGCCTGGACCTGCATGGCATGAGCGTGGAGAAGGCCCGCGACACCCTCTGGGAGTTTCTCGCCGAAGCCACCAAGCTGGAAATCCGCTGCGTGCGGGTCACCCACGGCAAGGCGGTGCGCACCGACGGCCGCAAACCGATGATCAAGAGCCATGTGAACACCTGGCTGCGTCAGCATCCGCAGGTGCTGGGTTTCGCCTCGTGCATCGCCAAGCACGGCGGTACCGGCGCGGTCTACGTGATGCTCAAGCGCACCATGCTCGATGGCCGCGACGAGTAGCACGTCTGCACCGCCGCCCTCGCCTCAGCCGAAGGGCACGCATAAAAAACCCGGCGCTGAGGCCGGGTTTTCACATCGCGAGCCTGACGATCAGACCGGCGCCTTGGCGCGGGACTTGTACTCGCCGGTGCGGGTGTCGATTTCGATCCAGTCGCCGATTTCGCAGAAGTCGGCCACTTTCACTTCGGTACCGTTGTTCAGCTTGGCAGGCTTCATCACCTTGCCGGACGTGTCGCCACGGGCCGAGCCTTCGGTGTAGGCCAGCTGACGCACGATGGTGGTCGGCAGGTCTACGGAGATGACCTTGCCTTCGAAGAACACCGCTTCGCAGACGTCGTTCATGCCTTCTTCGATGAACGGCAGGACGCTTTCCAGGTCTTCGGCGCGCAGCTCGTAGGAGTTGTACTCCGGATCCATGAACACGTAGTCGTCGCCGCTGATGTAGGACAGGTTCACTTCCTTGCGCTCAAGGATGACCGGCTCCATCTTGTCGTCGGCTTTGTAGACGGTTTCGGTCTTGGAGCCGTTGATCAGGTTCTTCAGCTTCATCTTGACGATGGCGCTGTTACGACCGGACTTGGTGAACTCGGCCTTCTGGATCAGCCATGGCTGGCCGTCGATCAGGGCCACGCTGTTAGGCTTCATTTCTTGTGCGGTTTTCATACGAATATCCGGATCTGAATGGATTTACAAAATTCGAGGCCGCGTATCATAGCCAATTTCGGTAAAACTGCACCAGCGCCGCGGCAAGATCTGCACGTACCGCCTGGCGCCTGGCCCACGTCTGGGCATGGGCGGCCAGTTCATCGGCATGGTGCCGCCAGGCGCCCCAGGCCGGTGCCATCGCCTCACCCGTGTTCCAGGCGTGCCACAGGGCACGCAACGCGGCCTCGGCCTCGTCTGAAAGCCCCTGGCAGTAGAGGACCATGAAGGCCTCGAGCTTTTCCAGGTGTGCGTCTTCCTGCTGCGCATAGATATGCCAGACCAGCGGCCGAGCGGCCCACTGCGCTCGCACGAAGGAGTCCTCGCCGCGCACCAGGTTGAGATCACAGCTGCAAAGCAGCGCGTCGTACTGCTCCTGCTGCATGAAGGGCACCACCTGAACGCTCAAGGCGCCGCGCTGCAGCACCTTGCCGGCTTCGAGCGATTGCCCCGCCCAGCGCTGCAAATCGCCGAGAATCCGCCCTTCCGGCACCAGCAGCTGGGTGGGCATGGCATCGCCGGCCAAGGTATCCAGCCAGCCGGCCAGCGCGGCGTTCTCATAGGCGAACAGGGAAACCAGGCGGGCATTGGCGGCCGGCGTGATGCCCAGGGAGGCGAGGAACCCTGCGCGGGCCTCGGCATCGCCCTGCAGCCTGTCCCGCGCGGCGAGCAGCCCGCGCTCACGCAGCAGCCCGCCGGTGCCGGCAGTGAATCCGGGAAAGAAAAAGAACTTCTGCAAGCCGTTGCCCTGCATCGATGGCAGGCCGTGGCAGCCCTCGACCCAGCGCTCGGCGCTCAGGTATTCCAGATTCAGCCAGAGCACCGGCGTCTTGCGCCCCGTCATCGCCGCCAGGTAATCGGCAGGCAATTGGCAGGCAAAGGCTTCGATCACCACGTCGGCCGGCTCGACCGCCTGCCAGGCCGACGCCCAATGGCGTACCTCGACCCCGCTCAATCGCTGACAGCTGGCCCCGGCCTCGGCCTGCGGGCAGATGCGCGCCAGCGCCGCCAGGTCATCGACCCACAGGCGCACCTCGGCGCCCTGCTCGGCCACCAGTTGCCGCGCCAGGCGCCAGGTCACGCCGATGTCGCCATAGTTGTCGACGACGCAGCAGAATATGTCCCACTTCATAGCTGCCCTCCCTTATCGGCCGGCTCAGGCCTGCAACCCGCCTTCACGCTGCCGGCCGTCCAGGGTCACATCGACCGCTGGCTCGGCAACCTCGACGCCGGGCACCACATCGGAGAGGTCTTCCTGGCGCTCGTGTTCGAGCGCGCCCTGTACCAGGTCCTCGGTCACCCGCAGCTCCGCGCCGACCATAGAAGCGGGCGTCGCCGGCTCGAATGGTGCCACAGGCTGGGGTGCCGGGCGCAGCTTGCGGCGCCAGAAGAACAGCATCACCAGGCAGCCGTTGAGCAGGCTGAAGGCCAGGAACAGTCCGGCGTCGCCGTCGTGCTCCATCAGCGGGGAGATCATCAGCGGGCTGATCGCCGAGCCCAGGGAGTTGATCAGCAGAAGCCCCTGCACCATGCGCACCAGCGCCCCGGCCGGCGCGCGGTCCGCCGCATGGCTGACCGCCACCGGGTAGACGGCGAAGACCCCGCCACCGAGCAGGAACAGCAACACCATCAGCAACAGCGGCGAGGACGGCAGGATCATGATCGCCAGGGAGATCAGCAGGCAGAACAGACTGAGCACGATCAGCACGCTCTGCCGATCATGCTGGTCGGACCAGCGCCCCACCGGGTACTGCAGCAGCATGGCGCCGAGGATCACGCTGGCCATCATCTGCCCGACCTCGCTGACGCTCATGCCCACCCGCTGCAGATACAGCGGCAGCAGCGAATAGACCGCGGCGATGGCGATGCCCGAACCGAAGCAGCCAATCACCCCGGTCGGGGTCATGCGGATCAACTGATGCGGCAGCAGCGGCTCGACCTTCTCGACCAGGGGCGTCACCCGCGGAATGATGCCCATCGGCAGCACCGACAAGGAGGCCAGCAGCCCGGCCACCATAAAGGGCGCGGTTTCACCCCAGGCGTCGATGGCGCCCAGTTGCAGCTGGCCGAGCATGCCGGAACCGTAGAGCGCCATCATGTACAGCGCCAGCAGGCGGCCACGCACCTTCTGGTCGCCGGCCAGCAGCATCCAGCTTTCCACCACCAGGAACACGCCCAGAATCGACCAGCCGGCGACCAGGCGGAAAACGAACCAGGCCCAGGGGTCGAAGAACAGGCCCTGCAACAACACGCTGACCGCGGTCAGCGAGGCGAAGCTGCTGTAGGCACGGATATGGCCGATGCGCAGGATCAGCCGGTCGTTGAACAGCGCGCCCAGGGTCAGGCCGATAAAGTAGGACGCCGACACGATACCGATCACCGTTGCCGACACCCCCGCCGCATCCAGGCGCAGCGTGGTCAGCGACGAAATGAAGCCGTTACCGATACTGATGATGAACAAACCGAGCAAGGGCCCCAGCGCCATGCCAAGCAATTGCGACATAAAAACCTCGGAACGATGCCGCCACACAGGCGCATCGAGAACAGTGATATAACCGTTACAGACAACCTAAACCGCACACACAGCTGCGCTCGAGGACAAGCAATGCTTGGCCAATGGGGATGCTTCAGGGAAAGACGCCGTGACAGAAACGCGGACGCCAAAACCCAAATGCCCGAGTGGCTTTTGGTTTTTGTTTGAAGGTGGGGAGCTGAAACGATAGAACCTGACGGGCGCAGGGTGCTCCATCAGAGGCCGCGGACGATACACGAGCCGGTGGATGCGGACAATCAGGATGCCTCGCAACTCACCCATGAGCGATGAAAAGCCCTTAACGCGACGTACGACTTAGCGTACGATTCAAGCATCCCTAAGAGGCCAATCATCATGCAAATACTTACCGCCAGCGAAGCACGCACCAACCTATATCGTCTGATGGATCAATCCGCCGAATCCCATCAGCCGATTATGATCTCGGGCAAGCGCACCAACTCCGTCCTGGTCTCGGCCGAGGACTGGGAAGCCATCCAGGAAACGCTGTACCTCTTGTCCGTTCCAGGCATGCGCGAATCCATCAAAGAAGGCATGGAAGAGCCGGTAGACAACTGCGCTAAGGAACTGGACTGGTGACTTGGCAGCTCGCCTTCACGAAACAGGCTCAAAAAGATGCCAAGAAGCTTGCTGCAGCAGGCTTGAAGGACAAGGCCAAGGCTTTGCTGAACTTGATACAGGAAAACCCCTTTCAGAACCCACCGCCCTACGAAAAGCTGGTGGGCGATCTGTCCGGCGCCTACTCACGGCGCATCAACATCCAGTACAGGCTCGTTTATCAGGTGCTGCAGGATGAGCACGTGCTCAAGGTGCTACGGCTCTGGACGCATTACGAATAAAGCGCTTTCGACAGTTACCTGGCCTGGAATGCAAAAAGCCCCGAAAACGGTAACGTTTTCAGGGCTCTAAGTATTGCGAAAGTGGCGGTGAAGAAGGGATTCGAACCCTTGATACGGTTTCCCGTATACACACTTTCCAGGCGTGCTCCTTCAACCGCTCGGACACTTCACCGGATCTCGCCAGACGTGCTGTCTGTCGAGGCGCGCTAATGTAATCGAAGCCTTTCCCAAACGCAAAACTTTTTTCAAAAGATTCATGCGCTTAAGCCATCGCGAGCGCGCGACCGGCCTACCCGCCACCAGGTCAGCGCGAGCAAAGGGCCCATGAGCGCTGGCCAGCGGCGCCTAAAAAAAGTCTGTAGTGGTAATTCGTCCCTTCCATCATCGGCACGGCCAGTGAGCCGACGGCTTGCCTTGCTGCTGTAGCGAGCGAGCCACCCTGACTCGACGGTCACCCTTCGTGCTTTACCAGAGCAGGCCGGATGGGTAACGTCAGCCGCACTTTCACAACAAGGAGTCGACCATGAGCGACCTGATCAGCTACCAACTCGATGACGGCGTCGCCACGCTGACGCTCAACAACGGCAAGGTGAATGCGATCTCGCCAGCGGTGATCGAGGCCTTCAACGCGACCCTGGATCGCGCCATCCAGGACAAGGCCATCGTCATCCTTACCGGCCAGCCGGGCATTCTCTCCGGCGGCTATGACCTCAAGGTGATGACCTCCGGCCCACAGAACGCCATCGACCTGGTCGCCGCCGGCTCGACCCTGGCCAGGCGCATGCTCGCCCACCCTTACCCGATCATCGCCGCCTGTCCCGGCCATGCGGTGGCCAAGGGCGCCTTCCTGCTGCTCTCCAGCGATTACCGTATCGGCGTCGAGGGCCCCTTCACCATCGGCCTCAACGAAGTGCAGATCGGCATGACCATGCACCACGTGGGCATCGAACTGGCCCGTGATCGCCTGCGCAAATCGGCCTTCCATCGCTCGGTGATCAATGGCGAGATGTTCGACCCGCAAGGCGCCATCGACGCCGGCTTTCTCGACAAGGTGGTGCCGGCCGAGCAGCTGATGGCCGCCGCCCTGGCCGTCGCGGCACAGTTCAAGAAGATCAACATGAACGCCCACCGTAAGACCAAGCTCAAGGTGCGCGCCGCCCTGCTGGAAACCCTCGATAAATCCATCGAGCTGGACAAGCAGCAGTCGCTGTAACGCCCCCAGGCTGGCGTGCGGCCTCCCTGCACGCCAGCCTCTTCGCCGCCCCAGCCGTGCAGATCGATCACGTGACTGCTGAGCGCGCCGAGATAAGCAGGTAAGCTGCCGCCAACAATCATGCACGGGGCACACCATGGGCGAAGTGGTCGCAGCAGCGGTTTACAGCAAGGGCCGCAAGGTCGGCGACATCCACCTCGACGAAGGTCGGGAATGGGCCTGCAAGCCCGAGCACTTCGTCTGGATCGGCCTGCACGATCCCGGCAGCGAGGAACTCGGCAATTTGCAACGGCAGTTCAACCTGCATGAGTTGGCCCTGGAAGATGCGCTGCAGCGCCACACCCGTCCCAAGCTGGAGATATTCGGCGACGCGCTGTTTCTGGTGCTCTATTCGCCCGTGCAGGTCGGCGGTGAACTGACCTTCGTGGAAACCCAGCTGTTCGCCGGCAAGGGCTACGTGATCAGCGCCCGTTATGGCGACTCCGCGCCCTACTCCAAGGTGCGCCAGCGCTGCGAGGCCAGGCCGCTGCTGCTCGAGCACGGCGAGGATTTCGTGCTCTACGCGCTGATCAGCTTCATCATCGAGAACTACCGGCCGCTGATGGACACCTACTATGCCGAGTTGGAGCAGCTCGAACAGACGGTGCTCGAGTGCGCCATGACCCACGGCGAAGTGGTGCGCATCCAGCAGCTGCGCCGCGACCTGCTGCGCCTGCGCCGCAATATCGGGCCGCTCGCGGAGATCTGTCAGGAGCTGCAGCACCTGGACTTTCCCTTTATCGACAAGAACATGCGGCCTTACTTTCGCGACGTGGCGATTCACGTCAATCGCCTGCTCGAAGACCTGACCAACCTGCGGGAGATGGCCGATCACGCCATCGAGATCGGCCTGCTGCTGGAGTCATCCCGGCAGAGCGTGGTGCAACGCAAGTTCGCCGCCTGGGCGGCGATCCTGGCCTTCCCCACCGCGGTGGCCGGCATCTACGGCATGAACTTTCACAACATGCCGGAGCTGAGCTGGCAGTACGGCTACTTCGCCGTACTGGGCGTGATCGGCGCAGGCTGCGCCGGCCTGTACGCCAGCTTCCGGCATTACGGCTGGCTGTAGAACCCGGCCACCGCCCGCCGCGCGATGGCGCTTACTGGCGCATCCCGCGGCCGCTGACCAGCAGGCGCACGCACAGTACATAGAGCAGCGCCGTGGCAACGAGCATAAAGCCGATGGCGGTGCCGATGCTGATGTCCGACACGCCGAGAATGCCGTAGCGGAAGGCATTGACCATGTGCAGCACCGGGTTGGCCAGCGACACCGTCTGCCAGAACGGCGGCAGCAGGCTGATCGAATAGAAGACCCCGCCCAGGTAGGTCAGCGGCGTCAGCACGAAGGTCGGGATGATCGAGATATCGTCGAAATTTCGCGCGAACACCGCGTTGACGAAGCCGCCCAGGGAGAAGATGGTCGCGGTCAGCAACACCACCAGCACGGTCAGCCCCAGGTGATGCACCTGCAGGTGGGTGAAGAACAGCGACAGCAGGGTGACGATGATGCCGACCGCCAGCCCGCGCAACACGCCGCCGGTGACGTAGCCGATAAGGATGGTGTGCGGCGATACCGGCGACACCATCAACTCCTCCACCGAACGCTGGAACTTGCTGCCGAAGAAGCTCGACACCACGTTGCCGTAGGCGTTGGTGATCACCGACATCATGATCAGCCCCGGCACGATGTATTCCATGTAGGTGAAGCCATCCATGTCGCCGATCTGCCGACCGATCAGGTTGCCGAAGATCACGAAGTACAGAACCATGGTGATCGCCGGGGGCAGCAGGGTCTGCGGCCAGATGCGCATGAAACGGCGGACTTCCCGGTAGACGATGGTGCGCAGGGCCACCAGGTTGGCGTTGAACTCGGACTGCTGGTTCATATGGCCACCTTCGACAGGTTCTTCTCGACCAGGGACACGAACAGCTCCTCCAGGCGGTTGTTCTTGTTACGCAGGCTCAGCACTTCGATATCGTGCGCCGCCAGCTGGCGGAACAGCTCGGTGACCCCCTGGCTCTTGTCGACCTGCACCTCCAGGGTGTGGTGATCGACCAGTTTGGCAGGGTAGCCCACGAGCGCCGGCACGGCGGCCAGATCGTTCTTCAGATCCAGCAGGAAGGTCTCGACGTGCAGCTTGCCCAGCAGCGCCTTCATGCTGGTGTTCTCGACGATCCGCCCGTGATCGATGATGCCGATGTTGCGGCACAGCTGCTCGGCCTCTTCCAGGTAGTGGGTGGTGAGGATGATGGTGATGCCCTGCTCGTTGAGCTCGGTGAGAAAGCTCCACATCGATCGGCGCAGCTCGATGTCCACACCCGCGGTCGGCTCGTCGAGGATCAGCAGGCGCGGCTCGTGCACCAGGGCGCGGGCGATCATCAGCCGGCGCTTCATGCCCCCGGACAGCTCCCTAGATGCCACGCCGCGCTTGTCCCACAGCCCCAGCTGGGTGAGGTACAGCTCGGCGCGCTCCTTGGCCAGGCGTGCTGGAATACCGTAGTAGCCGGCCTGGGTCACGACGATGTCGAAGACCTTCTCGAACTGGTTGAAGTTGAACTCCTGGGGCACCACGCCGATGCAGCGCTTGAGCGCCGCGGGCTGGGCATCCAGGTCATGGCCGAACACGCTGACCGTGCCGCTGGATTTGTTCACCAGGGTGGAGAGGATGCCGATGGTGGTGGACTTGCCGGCGCCGTTGGGGCCCAGCAGGGCGAAGAAGTCGCCCTCGGCCACGTCCAGGTCGAGGCCGTGCAGGGCAGTAAAGCCGTTGCCATAGGTTTTGGTCAGCTGTCGGATCGACAGAGCAGTACTCATAAAGGATATGCACCCATTAAAAAGACAGGGTTTAGAGGGGAATGCCGGGCAAACATTGCAACGTAATTGCCATTCAGGGCGCCTCTAAAAACGTAGGCGAGGCAGTCATCGCAAGGCGAAAACAGGCGAAAAAGCGGGATGAGCATTTTGATTGGACTCGCATCCAAGTCTGTTTTCAACGCGGCGATGACAACGCAGGCGGTATTTAGAGGTGCCCTCAGGTCAGTTCGGTCATCACCGCACGCCGGTAGGCAGGCCGCTCGCACAAACGCGCGTACCAGGCCTGCAGGTTGGGCTGCGCCGGGCGCTCGATGGGCATTTCGAACCAGGCGTAGATAAAGCTGCCCAGCGGGATATCGCCCATGGCGAAGCGGTCACCAGACAGGTAGGGCTGTTCGCCCAGCGCCCGCTCGGGCATTGCCAGCAGGTCGATGCAGCGCTGCCGGGCGGCTTCGATCAGCGCCGAGTTGCGCTGCTCGACCGGGGTCCGCAGCATGCCCCAGAACAGATCGCGAAATTCACCGGCGAAGCTGGAGCTCGTCCAGTCCATCCACTTGTCGCCACATGCGCGAATGGCGGGGTTTTCGGGATAGAGGGTGCCCGGCGCATAGGCTGCGGCCAGGTACCGCACGATGGCGTTGGATTCCCACAACACCAGGTCGCCGTCCTCGAGCATCGGCACACGGCCGTTGGGATTTCGCGCCAGGTACTCGGCCTGGTCGACCACCCCAAAGGCGCCACCGGCCTCGACTCGCTCATAAGCGACGCCGGCCTCCTCGGCACACCACAGCGCCTTGCGCACGTTGCTGGAATTCTTGCGGCCCCAAATTTTCAGCATCACCAACCGTCCTTAATCAGAGTCCTGCCAGCCAAGAGGCTGACAACCCTACCACTGTGTCGCCAAGAAGAAAGCCAGCCACGGTGATGTTGGCTATCGACCGGGTTCATAACACAGGCACTGGCGCCACTCAGCGGCTGACCAACAGGTCATCCGCACAGGCAATTTGTTATACGAACTCGCCGGCCTGCAACGGGGTCACTATCGGGAACGTGACGGGCCACCCCTTGCAGGAAGCGCCCTGTTACGCCCTTGTCGGCAGCTTTCACCCGGGCCGACTACGATTATGGCGGCACACGCCGTTCTGCTGTCGCCATCACGGAGGATTCTGCATGCTCGCTGTCTGGTTGCTCGTTCTGGTCATCGGTACGGCCTATCTGGCCCACCGCCGCACGGCTCCCCTACCCGCCCTGGCGATAGTCGCCGCCTACCTGCTGATCATGGGCGCCTACAACCATGCGCCGGGCTGGCTGCTGGTGATCTTCTGGCTGCTGTGGCTAGCGGTCGCCATTCCGCTCGCATTGCCGGAACTGCGCCGCAAGCACTTCACCGCGCCGTTGTTCGCCTGGTTCCAGAAGGTGCTGCCGCCGATGTCCAGCACCGAGAAGGACGCCATCGAAGCCGGTACCGTCTGGTGGGACGGCGAGCTGTTCAGTGGGCGCCCGGACTGGGACAAGCTGCTGGCCTACCCGAAAGCCACCCTCACCGCCGAGGAACAGGCCTTTATCGATGGCCCCACCGAAGAGCTGTGCGCCATGGTCAGCGAATGGCAGATCGGCCAGCGCATGGACCTGCCGCCCGAGGCCTGGGCGCACATCAAGCAGCACGGCTTCTTCGCCCTGATCATTCCCAAGGAATACGGCGGCAAGGGCTTTTCCGCCTATGCCCACTCCCAGGTGGCGATGAAGCTGGCCACCCGCAGTGGCGACCTGGCCTCCACGGTGATGGTGCCCAACTCACTCGGCCCGGCCGAACTGCTGCTGCACTACGGCACCGAACAGCAGCGCAACCATTACCTGCCGCGCCTGGCTAGAGGCGAGGACATCCCCTGCTTCGCCCTGACCGGCCCGCTGGCCGGCTCCGATGCCGGCGCCATGCCCGACAGCGGCGTCGTCTGCAAAGGCCAGTGGAACGGCGAGGAAGTCGTCGGCCTGCGCCTGAACTGGGAAAAGCGCTACATCACCCTCGGCCCGGTGGCGACCCTGCTGGGCGTGGCCTTCAAGGCCTATGACCCCGATCACCTGCTCGGCGACAAGGACGAACTGGGCATCAGCCTGGCGCTGATCCCCACCGATACACCCGGCGTGGACATCGGCCGTCGCCATATACCGCTGGGCGCTGCCTTCATGAACGGGCCCAACTCCGGCAAGGACGTGTTCATCCCGCTGGACTACCTGATCGGCGGCCCCGAGTACCTGGGCAAGGGCTGGATGATGCTGATGAACTGCCTGTCGGTGGGCCGTTCGATTTCCCTGCCGGCGGTGGGCACCGGCGCCGCCAAGTTCACCAGCCTGGTCACCGGCCAGTACAGCCAGGTGCGTGAGCAGTTCAACGTGCCGCTGTCGGCCTTCGAGGGCATTCAGGAGGCCCTGGCGCGCATCGGCGGCAACGCCTGGCTGATGGACAGCGCACGCATCCTCACCGCCAACGCGGTGGACCTGGGCGAGAAGCCCTCGGTGCTGTCGGCGATCCTCAAGTACCACCTCACCGAGCGCGGTCGCGAGTGCATCACCCACGCCATGGACGTGCACGGCGGCAAGGGCATCATCATGGGCCCGAGCAACTACCTGGGCCGCTCCTGGCAAGGCGCGCCGATCTTCATCACCGTCGAGGGCGCCAATATCCTCTCGCGCAACCTGATGATCTTCGGCCAGGGCGCCATTCGCTGCCATCCCTACGTGCTCAAGGAAATGGCCCTGGCCGGTCGTGAAGACCGCGACCAGGCGCTGCTGGAGTTCGACGACCTGCTGATGCAGCACATCGGCTTCGCCGTCAGCAACGCCGCCAGCACGCTGGTCCTGAGTCTCAGCCTGGGCCTGCTCGGCAAGGTACCGGGGGATCGCATCAGCCGCCCCTACTTCCGCGCCCTCAATCGCCTGAGCGCTGCCTTCGCCATGCTCGCCGACCTCAGCATGATGCTGCTGGGCGGCGAACTGAAGCGTCGCGAGCGCCTGTCGGCACGTCTCGGTGACGTACTCAGCCACCTGTACCTGGCCTCGGCGGCGCTCAAGCGCTACCACGACCAGGATTATCCGGAGCACGTTCGCCCGCTGCTGCACTGGGCGCTGGAAGAAAGCCTGGGCAAGGCCGAAACCGCCATCGACGAGCTGCTCAGCAACTTCCCCAACCGCCTGCTCGGCAGTGCCCTGCGCGTGCTGGTGTTCCCCTTCGGCCGCCGTCACCAGGGCCCGGACGATCACCTCGACGCCCAGGTCGCCGCAATCATCGGCCGCAATGCCGGCGACCCGGCACTGGAAGCTGTACTCGAAGGTTGCTTCCGGCCCACCTCGACCGAGGATCCGGTCGGCGCCCTGCAACATGCCCTCAACCTGCTGCAGGAAGCCGCGCCTTTGCAGAAGAAGCTGTACAAGTCCGTCAAGGCCGGTCAGGTCAAGGAAACACCTGGGCAGAACGAGATCGAAACGGCGGTTACCGCCGGCGTACTCAGCGCCGAGGAAGGCCAGCAGCTGCAGCGCGCCGAGCAGGCCCGCCGCGTGGTGATCGATGTCGATGACTTCGGCAAAGAAGAGCTGCTGCCCAGCGAGGGCAAGGTGAGGTAGTCGAACTGCAGAGACGACAGCGGGCGCCGTGGACTTTATACTCCGGCGCCCGTTTCACTTTCAGGATCACCCGGACATGGCCAATCCCCACCTCGACCACCACATCGTCCTGCTCAATCACCTGCGCACCATCCTGGTCGCCCTGGGTGAAGCCGAGCAGATTCTCGATGCCAGCCATGCCAATTTCCTCGAGCGCTACGACGAGCTGCTCGCCGAGCTGCCCGTGGACATGGAGCGCAGCCTGTACCTGGGCCAGGAGCTGATCAGTCAGATCTTCCAGCGCTACCCGCAGATCGCCCACCTGGTGCCGCGCGACCTGCTGTGGTTCTTCGGCGGTGACTGCCTGCACTTCATGCCGGACGAAGAGATCGAGCTGTACCAGCAGCTCGACGAGCGCCGCTTCCATGCCGAGGAAAACGACGAGCCGTTCGACTGGAACCAGGAAAAGCAGCTGCTGGCCATGCCGGCACCCGGCAGCCGCCATTAAGTCGGCCAGCGCGGCGCCTGGGCCTCCCGGTATACCCGTCAGTTGTCGCGGCTGGCATTCTCTACGCTCTGCGCCGCCTGGTAGAGAATCTGCCCGACCAGATCGACCTCCGCCTCGCTGATGATCAGCGGCGGCAGGAACCTGACGGTTGCACCGTGCCGGCCACCCAGCTCGACGATCAGGCCACGCTCCAGGCAGGCGCGCGCCCGTGCGATAGCGATGGATCGAGCACGGGAATCATGCCGCCCTCGCGACTGCATGCCCAATACAGAAGCAGATTTGATAACGATTAGCGTTTGAACTAGATTGGCGCCCTCTTCTAGATTCAACCGGCGGAGAGCCCATGTTTGAATTGGAAAGCGCCAGCTTCAGCGTTGCTGGGCGTACTCTGCTGCACCCCCTTAGCCTGAGCCTTCCCTCCGGCCGCATGATCGGCCTGATTGGCCATAACGGTTCGGGCAAGTCGACCCTGATCAAATTGCTCGCTCGCCAGCAGCAACCCAGCATGGGGATCATTCGTCTCGATGGCCAGCCATTGTCGGCCTGGGGGCAACGCGATTTCGCCAGGCAAGTTGCCTACCTGCCGCAACATTCGCCTCAGACCGAGGGCCTCACAGTAAGTGAGCTGGTGGGCTTCGGTCGCTACCCCTGGCACGGCGCCCTTGGTCGCCTGGGCAGCGAGGACCGGGCGCATATCGAGCGTGCCATGGAGCTGACCCATACCGCTGCTTTCGCCGGGCGCCTGGTCGATCAACTGTCGGGAGGCGAGCGCCAGCGTGTCTGGCTGGCCATGTTGCTAGCACAGAACACCCGCTATCTGTTGCTTGACGAACCCACTTCGGCGCTGGACATCGCTCACCAGGTGGAAGTCCTCTCGCGCGTCAGAGAACTTAGCCAGGAGCTGGGCCTGGGTGTGCTGGTGGTGCTGCACGACATCAACATGGCCGCACGCTATTGCGACCACCTGCTGGCCTTGCGCAGTGGCCGCCTGCTAGCCCAGGGCAGCCCGGCCGAACTGATGCACAGCGAAACGCTAGAGCGCATCTATGGTGTGCCCATGGGCGTAATGGCCAACCCGATGGACGGTTCACCGATCAGCTATCTGCACTAGGGTCTGTTGACGTTTCAGCGCGAGCCGCGTTGCCGCGAGAAATCTCGCCAGGCTAGGCGGAGGACGCAGGGAATGGTTGTTCCCTTGCCAAGTCCTCCAACAACGCATGGCGAGATTTCTCGCGCAACCCGCAGGGCCGGGCCCGTTTTGTCGCGATGCGGCGTTTCTCGCCGGCTCATTTAGCCCACTAAACTTCGCGGCTCGTGCCTTGCCTCGCGACAAACCGGGCTCCGGCGCGGCCGTGCGTGAAACGTCAACAGACCCTAGGCAAACTGCCCAAGCCCCGCCAACGCGTCAAATCACGGCCTGCAACTGCAGACTCAATCCAAGCTATCGCCAGCAACGGGGGGCTCGTCCAGCAAGGGGCAGTTCTCGCATAGCTCGAGCTCGGGCAGCAGATAGCGAATGCAGCACACCCGCCGTTGCCGCCAGGGCAATGCAGCGCCCTGCAGCTCGACATAACGCACCGGCTGATACAACGGGTTGCGGCCGCCATCAGGCTGCAGTGTCGCCTGCAGAAGGCTGAAACCATCGGCCAGCATTGGTGCCGGCAGCACCTTGCCAAGCGCGGTCAGGATCCACTCGAAATAATTGCCAGCGTTGCTCCACAACACTTTCGGAGCGATCTTCACCTGCGCGGTGAATGCCTGGATCAGGGGTGCCAAGTGATCGTGCTGGAGATGAGCGAAACGCTCGAACGGATCGTCAGGGGCGAAAGACCCGCCCGCGTGGCGCAGTTTGAACGCTTGTGGCAGGTGCTCCTCATCGAGCACCACCTCAATGTCATCAAGATCTAGCGGCAGGCGCCGATTCAGCACCAGTGCGGCAGCCACCACCGGCGGGATCAGGCGTACGAAATAATGCTTCGACCACTGCGAAAGCAGCGCGCGGCGGTCACCGTCTGCGTACGCCTCACCGAAGCGCGCCAACAGCGCCGGCAGGCCCTCGGCGCTGAGCAGTTCGCGCAACGGCACCGAGGGCCTTGGGTCATCGTGCAACACCAGGGTGTCCCGATACGAGGAGAAATCGCCGATGAACAGCGGCGCCAGTGCCTCAATCATCCTGAGCGATTCCGGGTGCGCTCAACACAATACCCCGCTATCGAAAAAACGCTCGCGCCCAATCGCCATCAGCGCGGCGCGCTTGTGAGGAAAATCGAATTCCTTTTCCCGGTAGTAACCCAGCGTTTGCATGTAGCCAATCATCTTCGCGTTGTCGGCACGTGGCTCGGCTACCACCAGGTTTGTACGCGGATCGTCGAGAAAGGCGTAATGGGTCAGCGCCGCCAGCCAGCTAGCCACCTTGTGCGGCCCGCGATGTGCCTGCTCACCCACCAGCATGTGAATGCCACGATCATGGTTGTCCACAGAATAGAAAGGCGCGATGCGATCTTCCTTGGCCCAGTAGAGCTCGAAGTAGGCGAAGGGCTGGTCGTCGAAGCAGCCTATCAGGCTATACACATGCGGATCGGCAGCGATGGTCTCGAGATAGCTACGGTGCTGTGCCAGATCTCCGCCTTCCTGCCAGAAATGCAGGACCCGCGGCGTGTTCTGCCAGCGATTGAAGCGCTCCAGGTCCTGCTCCATGTCCAGCGTACGCAGGGATATCCAGGCGCCCAACCGCGCATCGAAGCGCCGGTACACCTCGCCCTGGGGCTTGACCCGGCGCCGCGGATGACGCTTGCCGTCACTCATCACCATTTGCTGCGGATAAGGCGGCGACGCCTGGCGCAGCCAGGGCTGCGGCAACTGCCAGAACACGCTGCGCTCGACCAGCGTGCTTTGCGTGCCGGCGTCTTTACGCAACCAGTCGCCACAGGGTTGCACAGCCTGCTGATCCAGCCCCTGCCACAGTAGACCTGGCGCCTGCGGATGAGCGGCGAACCACCAATAGCTGGCGCACCACAGGGCATCGGCCAGATCGGCCGTAGCCACTTCCAGCACCTGCACGATGTTGGCCTCGCTGGTACGCAGTTGCATCAGCGGTCGGCCGTCGCATCTCAGCCAGATCGTCGATTCGCGCGACTCGCCTTGCAGCACGCGCCCGTCAGGCAGTGGTAACACGTTCATTGGAAGCCCTCTTGGCCATAGGCCTCGGCCATCGCCACCACCACCTTGCGCGGCCCGTTGAAGGGATCGCGTGCGTGGGCCGTGAGCATGTTGTCGAGCATCAGGATATCGCCGTCGCGCCAAGGGAAACGGATGGTGCAGGCGTCCAGCACGCCACGCACCTCGTCCAGCAGACTTGCCTCGATGGGCGTCCCGTCCCCAAAATACACGTTGCGCGGCAGCCCCTCGAGGCCGACCGCGTCGATCAATACCTCCTGGGTATCGATATCCAGGGCCGACAGGTGAAACAGGTGCGCCTGGTTGAACCAGACCCAGTCACGGGTACGCGGATGCTGGGCGACGCCTTGGCACAGCTGGCGCGTGCGCAGCTCATCATCGCCGATCCACTCGAGATCAATGCGACGGGCGCTGCAGTAACGCTCGACTACCTGTCGATCTTCGGTATTGAAGACCTGCTGCCAGGGCAGATCCAGCCCATTGCCGTAATTGCGCACATAAAGCAGGCCGCGTTCGGCGAAACGTTGGCGGATGGCTGGGTCGATACGCCGGAACACTTCACGGCTGTCGGCGATCGGCGTCTCGCCCCCCTGTTCGGCCGCCTGGGCGCAATAGAACCAGATGCGCAACGGCCATTCGGTGGTGTAAGCCTGCTCGTTATGCAGCGGAATCGGTCGATGGGCAGGAAACTCGGTGGAGGTATACACCCCACCCGAACTTACCCGACTACGCGGCGTGGAGCCAAACTCGTAGCTCAGCAGCGGATGGCCGAATGCGCCGGCAAACTGCTGAAAGCCCGCCACATCGGCATTGGCGAAGCCACTGAACAGCAGACCGCCGCTCACTTCGAGATGCTCGGCCACCAGCTGCTGCAGGGCCGGCATATGCTCGCGCAAGCTCTGCCCGGCCTGCAGCGGGCTGACGCGCATCGGCAGGCCGGCTTCGATGCTCAGGGCGACATGCGTCAGATCGGTCACTTGATTCATCATCGCGGTCCCCGCAGGTCGCTGTTCACGCCATGGCCTGGCGCAGGCTCAGCGGGCGCATGTCGGTCCACACCTCTTCGATATGAGCCAGACAGGCCGCCTTGTCGCCAGACACGCCCACCGCGGACCAGCCTTCGGGAATGATCTTGTACTCGGGCCAGATGGAATACTGCTGCTCATGATTGATCACGACCAGAAAGCGCGCGTTGTCGTTGTCGAAGCTCATGCTATGACCTCTGTGAAAGTGGCTTGCCCTGGCCAATACCGATGGTCGCCAGGGTCCTCTTAAAGGACGAATGGCCAAAGACAAAATTCAACGATTCATTGCCTTGATCGCCTCGCGCACCTGGGTCGCGATGGCGGCCGTCGAGCGCGGGCCACCAAAGGTCCAGTACGGCGTGGGAAGAAAGGCGTAACGCCGCTGCTGGGCGACTGGCAGGGCCTTCCACAGGGGGCTTGCGAAGAACGGCGCCTGCTCCTGCCCACCGATGAACAGCACGCGCAGCCCCGGCTCGCTGGCAAAGGTGCGCATATCGATGCGCCGATGCAAACTGTGTGCGGAACGCAGGGTCCAGGGCGAGCGTACCTCCAGGCGGTTCATCAGGCTGCCAATCAGTGCCTGCTGGTTGAGGGCAATGAAACTGCCCTGCTGCACCAGCGGATAGAGCACGGCCACCGGCTCGCCCTGCAGGTCTCGCTCGCGAACGGCCTGACGCGCGGCAGCCAGCGCCTGCCGGCCCTCGCGGATCACTGCAGCAGCACGCTCTTGGCGTCCGGTCAGGCGCCCGAGATGCTCCAGCATGACCTCGCCAATGGCCACGCCGTCATAGCCAGCCGATGCCAGCGACACCTGATAGATCAGGGTCGGCGCCAGGCCGTCGAGACGCTCGAACAACGGCAGGTGCAGGTAGGCCACGCCGACGATCAGATCCGGCTTGAGCCGGGCGATGGCCTCCAGATTGGGCTGCTGCGCGCTGCCCAGCGCCATGCTGCGCTCGAGCAGGTCGTTGCCGATACCGATATAGCGGCGGTAGCTGGCCAGGTTGGCCACCCCAACCGGCTCGATCCCCAGCGACACCAGCAGCTCGGTGCTCAGCTCATCGAGGCTGACGATCCGCTGCGGCGCATCTCCAACGCCGGCCGACTGCCGGGCCACCAGTTGCGCATCGGCCGCCAAGGCGCCCTGCGCCAGACAGAGCAGCAACGCCCCACAGAAAAGACGCAGCATCGCCACCGCGCTAGCTCCTTTTGTCACTGAAATAGACACGACTGAGCAACAGTAGAAACAACGGCGCACCGATGGCGGCCGTGGCGATCCCCAGCGGGATATCCAGTGGCGCCAGTAGCACGCGCCCGAGCAAATCGGCCGAGGCCAGCAGGGTCGCGCCCAGTAGTGGCGCCGCCAGCAGGCGTTGACGGGCACGATGAAAACCCAGCAGACGCACGCCATGGGGCACCAGCAAACCAATGAACGCCACTGGCCCAACCACCGCCACCGCCGCCGCAATCAATGCGCTGGCCAGCACGATAAGCAATACCCTGCGGCTCGGTACCGACAAACCGAGACTGCTGGCTACGCCCTCACCCAACTGCAGCAGGTCCATCCAGCGCGTGGTCGCCGCGCAAAGCGCCAACCCGATCACCAGCCATGGCAACATGGCCTGCAGATCGCCCCAGGTACGCCCGTAACTGCTGCCCACCATCCAGATCAGCGCCTGGGCGATATTGCTGGTGAACTGCGCCATCAGCAGGCTCACCAGGGCCAGCACCACACCGCTGATGGCAAAACCGGTGAGCGTCACGCGCAACGGCTCGAGGCCATGGCGCAGGTTGAGGCCGATGACGACCACCAGCGCCAGGCCGGCGCCCAGCCAGGCCAGCGGGAAGCGCCAGGCTACCGCGAGCTCGGGCATGAAGATCAGTGCCAGCAGGACCACCAGGGCCGCCATCTGGCTTACCCCGAGAATTTCCGGGCCGGCCAGCGGGTTGCGCGTGACCGCCTGCAACAACATGCCGGCGGTTGCCAGCAGTGCCCCGGCGGCCATATCCACCAGCAGGCGCGGCAAGCGCAGATCGAGCAGGGTCAAGGCCATGGGCTCACTGGCCCACACCCGCTGCCAGAATGCCCAGACGCCCGACTCGCCCTGCGCCGTGCCCCCTACCAGCAGCACCAGGCAGACCAGCACGGAGAGCACGACGAATGACCAAAGTGGCAGGCGCATGGCCCGGCTCTCGCCCGGCATGCTCGCCGTGACCGCCGCCACCGGCGCGCTGCGCCCGTAGCGCAGCAGCAAGAGAATCGCCGCCGAACCGAGAATGGCCGACAGCACCCCCAGCGGCAGCTGGAACCAGGGCTCCACCGCCGCTACCAGCGCATCGGCGAGTACCGTCAGCAGTGCCCCCCAGATCGCGCACAAGGGGATCAATCGGGAAGGCCGCACCACAGCGAAGGCAAAGCGCAGCAGATTCGGCGTGATCAACCCGATAAAGCCCAGCGGCCCGGCCAGATGAATGGCCAGCGCCGCCAGCAGGCTACCCAAAGCAATGCTCAGCCCTTTCAGCCAGGCCGGCGAAAGACCCAACGAGCGCATCTGCCCGTCGCCCAGCACGGCCAGGTTCATCGGGCGCATCAGCACCAGCAGCGCCAGGGCAATCAGCGGTAACAGATACAGCGCCGGATGCATCGCGCCCCAGCCCAACTGCTGCAGCGAACCGGTATTCCACAGCGATACCACCATCGCGGCCTGGTCGTTGAGGCTGAGAAACAACGCGATCAACGCGGCAAAGGTCTGCCCCACCGCCACGCCGGCCAGGGTCAGACGTAGTGGTGAAGTGTTCCAGCCGCCGGCCATGAGGAAGGTAAACAGCGCCGCCAGCAACCCGCCGACGAAGATCAACGGCAAACCCAAGGCGCCAGGCAGGAGCATGCCGAGGATAACGCCCAGTTGCGCCCCGGCGGTGATGCCCAGCAGATCCGGCGACACCAGCGGGTTGCGCGTGATCAACTGCATGATCGCCCCGGAAACGCCCAGACAGGCGCCAACCACGACCCCGGCAAAGGCGCGTGGCAGCTGGATCCACCACAGCAGCAGGCCGTCGAGCGACGGCGTTGAAGACAGCGGCGCCAACCAGGCCTCGGCTGTTGGCGAGGGGTGGCGCAACACGCCCTGCCACAGCAGCATGCCCAACAGCAGCGCGAGCCCCAGCAGCGCCAGGCCAGCGTGACCGAACCCGCGCATAGCAGCTGGTTGCCCTGGGCGACTCAAACTCGTCATCCGTTGTCCTTATATATGCAAAAAGGCGAAGGGTATCCCCCTCGCCTTGGTTTGCCCGCTCGGTTGCCGCTTACCAGCGCAGCGACACGCTACCGAGGAAGGTGCGTTCATCGCCCCAGTAGCAACGCCCGGCATTGTTGCAGCCTGCCACGTACTCCTGATCGAAGAGGTTCTTGGCGTTGAGGTCGACCGACCAGTTCTCGTCGATGTCGTAGCCGATGGCGGCATCGACCAGGGTCACGTCGCCGGTGTCCAGCTTGCCGTAAAGCGTTTGCGGAGTGTAGGCGAAGGTACTGTCGAAGTGGCGCACGCCGCCGCCCAAGCGCAGACCACGTAAGGCGCCATCAAGGAAGCGATAATTGGCCCAGATTGAGGCTTGATTACGTGGCACGCCAGTGATCTGTTTATCTTCAAGCAAGGACCCGGGAAAATCCTTGGTGATTCGCACGTCTGTATAGGTATACGCCGCCGTGACATTCAGGTTGGCGCTAATATCGCTATTGACTTCCAGCTCAATACCTTTGGAGCGACTTTCCCCAACTTGACGGGGAATACCACTCTCAAAGTAGATATCGTCCTCTTTGCGCAGATCGAACACCGCGGCGGTGAACATCGTATTCCAGCCTTTCGGCTCGTACTTCAGGCCCAATTCATATTGCTCGGCGGTAATCGGGTCGAGCGGGCCATCAGCGCTGGTAGTTTGCTGTACGGGAACGAACGCTGTGGAGTAACTGACATACGGGGACAGACCGTTCTCGAACTCGTACATCACACCGGCCTGCCAAGTGAACTTCTCATCCTTCGCGCTCATATCGGTGGTTGGTGCGAGCTTATTGCGGAAGTCACTATCAACCCAATCGTAACGTCCACCTAGAAGGAATATCCAATTTTCGTACTTGCTCTGGACCTGGCTATAGAGGCCTTGCATATCCTGAGTCAGCAGAGTGTTTTGTACCGCAACCGGGGTAGTCGGTTTGGCAGTCCAAACAGGATCGAAGATGTTGATAGGGCCAGGCACCCCCAAGCCAACCACACCTGCATCCCAATTTTGATTGAAGGAGGTACGGTCGAAACTGGCCCCAAACAATACCGTATTTTCCAAACCGCCTGCGCTGAACTTGCCTTCTAGCTGGTTATCCAGGGAGTAGGCAATCGACTTGTTATAGCGATCGTAGGCTGTCATGGCTAGGGTTGTGCCAAAACCACCACCGTTCAGGTTGCCTGGCCAGGTTTCATACCTTTGAATTTGCGACTGCATGTAGCGCGAGTTCTGGCGGAACTGCCAATCATCGTTGAAGCGGTGGGTAAATTCGTAGCCGGCAGTCCACGCTTCGCGGTCGAAATCGTTCCAGTCTGGATGTCCTAGGAACGTGTCCTTGTCAAGCTTGCCATTGGGGTTATTCAACAACGTACCGGCGGCCGGCAGACCCAGCTCGAGATTGGTGCGGTCCTTCTGGTAAGTGGCCAACAGGGTCAGGCTGTTGAAATCGTCGAAATCCAGGGTCAGCGACGGCGCGATGTAGATGCGGTCATCCTGCACATGGTTGGTCTGAGTGTCAGACTTGCGCCCCACCATGACCACGCGGCCCAGCACGCTGCCGCTGTCGGTGAGCGGGCCGGACACATCCACGTTCAACTGTCTACGGTTGTTGCTGCCGTAACTCAGCTGCACTTCGCCCTGCCGAGCGGCGGTTGGACGCTTGCTGACCAGGTTGACCAGGCCACCCGGCGCGTTCTCGCCATAGAGAATCGAGGTCGGCCCGCGGAACACTTCCACCCGCTCAAGGCCATAGGGCTCGCTGGTGGTGTCGTAGCGGTTGCCCTGGACGCGCAAACCATCGCGCAGCAGGCCGTAGCCGAAGTCGGTGGCGTTGAAGCCGCGGATGAAGAACAGGTCGCCAGCCAGGCCATCACCAGCGGCGAATGGCGGCGCAAAGATACCCGGCACGTAGCCCAGAACATCAGTGAGGCTCTGCGACTTCTGGTCCTCGATGCGCTTGCGCGTCACCACCGACACCGAACGCGGCGTCTCCGACAGCGGCGTGCTGGTTTTGCTGGCGGTCAGGCTTTTCTCGGCCTTGTAACCATAATCCGGGCCTTGCGGGCGCTCCAGTTCACCGGTGACCGTTTGTGCAGGCAATGTCACCTGATTGGCATCATCGCTCTCCTGCGCCTGAACCACGCCATGGCATGCAGCAGCGATCACCACAGCCAGGCATTTCAGTTGAAAACGTCCAGCACCTTGCTCTGCTTTCGACATCATCCTCTCCCCCGATACCGCCAGCCAATCCGCTGGCCCGTCAAGAAAACGCTGGCTAGCCTAACCAATATGAACGCAAAACTGAATAGTAACTTTTATCATTTAGCAGGCAATTTGAAATTACTCTGCCACTATCGCGGTAGATGGACCATGCACTGATCGATTTGATTGGCAATCTTGAAACAGCCGTCATTCCCGCCTCAGGCGGGAAGCCATTCCACACCAGCTGGGCACCTGCCTTCGCGAGAGCGACGGTGGATCGTTCTTGCAGAACGTTGTTATTGGTCGACCGCGGCGTCGAGGGCGCTGGCGAAGAGTTCCGCCACCTGATCCACCTGCGCCGCCGTGATGATCAGCGGCGGCAGCAAACGCAGAACACTGGAATGGCGCCCACCGACCTCCAGAATCAGGCCCCGACGCAGACACTGCTGCTGCACGGCCGAGGCCAGCGCGCGGTTGTGCGGAGCGTGGCCCATGGAATCTGCCTTGCCTCGTGGATCGACCATTTCCACCCCAAGCATCAATCCCTTGCCGCGCACTTCGCCGATCTGCGGGTAGCGCGCCTGCAAGGCCTGCAGATGAGCACAGAGGCGTTCGCCCATGGCGGCGGCGTGCTGATCCAGACGCTCCTCGCGGATCAGGCGCAAGGTGGCGGCGCCTGCCGCCATCGCCATCTGGTTGCCACGGAAGGTACCGGCGTGAGCGCCCGGCTGCCAGCGGTCGAGATCCTTGTGATAGACGACCACCGCCAGCGGCAGGCTGCCGCCGATGGCCTTGGACAGCACCAGCACGTCCGGCGTGATGCCGGCATGCTCGAAGGCGAACAGCTTACCGGTGCGACCGATGCCGCATTGCACCTCGTCGAGAATCAGCGGCACGCCGGCCTCACGAGTGATACGGCGAATACCGCGCAACCAGTCGGCGGACGGGGCGATCACCCCACCCTCGCCCTGCACTGTTTCCAGAATCATACCGGCAGCCGGCAATACGCCACTTTCCGGGTCGCACAACTGGTTCTCGATGTAATGCAGGCCGACCCGCTCGCCCTCGACACCGCCCAGGCCGAACGGGCAGCGATAGCCGTAGGGATACGGAAGCATCTGCACGCCACTGACCATGCCGTCCAGATACTGCTTGGGCCCCAGACTGCCCATCAGACTCAGAGCGCCCTGGGTCATGCCGTGGTAGGCGCCATGGAAAGCCAGCATCTGGCTGCGCCCGGTGGCCGTGCGCACCAGCTTCAAGGCCGCCTCCACCGCATCGGTGCCGGCTGGCCCACAGAATTGGATGCGCGCATCGCGGGCGAACTCGGCCGGCAGGCAGGCGAACAGTTCAGTAATGAAATCGTCCTTGGCTTCGGTCATCAGGTCCAGCGTGTGCAGCGGCCGCTTGCCATCGAGCAGACCGCGAATGGCCTGCAACACGACGGGATGGTTATGCCCCAGGGCCAGGGTGCCGGCACCGGCCAGGCAGTCGATGAACCAGCGGCCCTCGCTATCCTGCACATGGATACCCTCCGCGCGGCGCAGCTCCAGCGGGATGCGCCTGGGATAGCTGCGCGCGTTGGACTCCACCTCGCTCTGGTGCTGCAGCCTGGCCGTGCTGGCGAAGCGGTAGTCGGCGCCACGCAGCGTGGCCTCCGGGCCGAGATCGAGAGCGACAGGCATCGGCAGCGGATCGTAGTGCGGTTCAATTTGCATAATCGTGACTCTCCAGGCCCAGCGGCCGTGACGATTGATCGAGCGCAGCCAGTTGCCGGCTCAGGTGTTCGATAAAGGACGGATCGCAAACGATGCCCAGGTGGTCGGCCTGAACCCAGCTCGACAGCTGCAACTCGCGGCCCAGCGCCGCCTGCAGCAGCGCCTCGCCATTGCGGTTGTTCTCCGGCGAGTGCGCGGCCCACCAGGCCTGTACCGGGCTGCGTAGCGCCTGGATATGCCGGTGCTGCGCGGCCAGCGCGTGCATGTGCCGCTCCAGGGCGAGCAACTGTTGCCAGTCGTCATCGCCCGAGGCCGACGCCTCTGCCAGGGCGGCGCGTGGTGCACGGGCCAGACCGGCGCCGGGTACATAGCCGTCCACCAAGCCGACGAAGGCCACCGCCTTGCCCAGACGCTCCAGCAGCCGGGCCATGGCCAGCACCAGGGCGCCACCCATCGACCAGCCGAGCAGGTGGTAAGGACCCTGCGGCTGGGTTTCCAGCATCACCCTGACGTAATCACGGGCCATCTGTTCGAGGCTCTGATCACGCCAGGCCGGTTGCAGCAATTGCCGGTTCTGCAGGCCGAATACCTGCCAGTGCGGCGCCAGAGCACGGGCCAGCGGGTAGTAGCCGACCAGCGTGCCGCTCACCGGATGAACGCAGAACAGCGTGGGCCGTTCGGTATCCGCCTGGTTCAGGCGCAGCAAGGGGCTGGGCGCAGCAGCCGTCGTGACATGCGGGCTTGGAACAGACACGGCCGGCGTGTCGTCGATCAGGGCTTGCAGTGCATCGCCCACCGCCGCCAGCAACGCTTCGATGCGCTGCAGCCGATGGCGTTGCGCACTGAATCGACAACTGAGGCTCAGACGACCGGCGAACACCTGGCCGTTGATTTCCAGCTCCCGGGTCAACGCCGTGGTCGGATCGACCAGAGTGCCCGGCGACTCGCTGGCGGGAGCGAAGTGACCATCGCCGAGCTGCGCGTCGAATTGCCCCAGGTAGTTGAACGCCACATCGGGTTCGCCGAGTTCGGCCAGACAAAGGCGTTGTTCGGCATTACCCAGATGGCGCAGCAGACCATAGCCCAGGCCCTTGTTGGGCACGCTGCGCAGGCGCCGACGCACATCGGCCAAGGTCTGTGGCAGCGTCTCCTGCGCCTGCAGACGCAGCGGAAAGAGACTGGTGAACCAGCCCAGCGTACGGGCGATATCCTGCTCGGCATGCTCGTCGAGCCATTCGCGCCCATGACCTTCGAGGGCGATCAGGCTGTCATCAAGGCCGCCCCAGCGGCGCAATCCTTCGGCCAAGGCGGCAAGCAGCACCTCGTCCATACGCGCATCCTGCTGCTGCAGGGTTTCGCGCAGCAGACGCCGGGTCTGCGCTTCGCTCAGTTGCCAGGTACAGGTCTGCACCTGGGCATGGCTCGCCTCGCCGGCAGGGTCATCCACGGGCAAACGCTGGCCGGCACGCTGCGCCTGCCAGTAGTCCATCTCGCTGGCCAGCGGCGCTCCCTGCGCGTGGCGCCACAGATGTTCGGCCCAGGCCTGATAGCTGCCTGGCCGGTCACCGAGATCGACCGGCTGGCCAGCCACAGCCTGCTGGTAGGCGCGGGCCAGATCATCCAGCAGGATGCGCCAGGAAACGCCATCGATGATCAGGTGATGAGCCGCAAGCAACAGGCGCTGACTGCCATCCGGCATGTCCGCAAGCAGCGCCCGCAGCAGTGGGCCGTGCTGCAGATCCAGGCTGCGCTGGGCGGCCTCGCATTGCGCCTGCAGGGCTGCTTCCGAGTCGATGCGGCGCTGCCAGAACAGACGCTCGGCCTGCTCCTCGTCCCGGTAGAAGGCCTGCCAGTTGCCCGTTTCATCCTGACGGAAGGCCAGACGCAGCGCATCGTGATGCTCGAACAGCCCTTGCAGCGCACGCTGCAGAGGCGCGACCTGCAAAGGCCGGCGCACATCCAGCAGCAAGGCCTGGTTCCAGTGCGCACGGTTGGCCATGGGCAGCGAGAAGAAATGCGCCTGGATCGGCGTCAGCGGCAGCTCGCCACTGGCGCGCGGCACCATCACGCTCTGAGTGCTGACCGGTGTCAGCACCGCAGCCAGATCGGCCAGGCGCGGATGCTGGAATACCGCCTTGGGCGTCAGCTCCCAACCGGCCTTGCGCAGCCGTGTCACCAGGCTCAGGGACTGAATCGAATCACCGCCCAGGGCGAAGAACTGGGCATCGCGGCTGATCTGGCTAATACCGAGCAGCTCGCTCCATAGCTCGGCCAGCAGCCGCTCCTGCTCGGTGCGCGGCACCTGGTAAACCCCCGCCTCCACCTGCGGCTCCGGCAGGCTCTGCCGATCCAGCTTGCCGTTAGGCAGCAGCGGCAGGCGCTCCAGCGCCAGGATATGGCTCGGCACCATATGCGCCGGCAGGCGCTGCTTGAGCTGCGCTTTCAACTCGCTTTCGCTCAAACCCTGGCCGCTGACGTAGCCCACCAGACGCTTGCCCGCCGCGCTGTCCTTGACCACCACCAGTGCTTCGCCCACGCCGGCGCAGGCTTTCAGCGCCGCCTCGATTTCGCCGATCTCGATGCGAAAACCGCGCAGCTTGATCTGCTGATCCAGCCGGCCCAGGTATTCCAGCTGGCCGTCAGCGCCCAGGCGCACGCGGTCGCCGGTGCGGTACAGACGCTCACCGGGGCGGTACGGATTGGGCACGAAGCGCTCGGCGGTAGCGCCCGGTCGATCCAGGTAACCCCGCGCCAGCAGCCCGCCCAGGTACAGCTCGCCGGCCACACCGACCGGCAACAGGTTGAGGTCGGCATCCAGGACATAGCCCTGACGCGCCCCGACCCGGTCGCCAATCGGCGCATAAGCGGTAGTGAAGTCAGCCGTGGCCGCCGGCACTCGCCACAGGGTCGGGGTGACCACGGTTTCGGTCGGCCCGTAGCCGTTGATGACCCACTGCGGCTGCAGGCTGCGGATCACCTGCTGCAGCAACTCGCGGCTGAAGGCTTCACCGGCGAAGCAGTAGGTTTTCACCCCAGGGGCTCGACCGCATTGCTCGGCCCATTCGGCCAACTGGCGCAGGTAGCTTGGTGGCAAGGCCACCACGCTGATGCCCTCGGCAAGCATGCAGTCGTAAGTCTGCTGCACGCTCCACAACTGCTGGTCGCGGATCACCACCCGCGCGCCATGGCTCAGTGGTGTGAGCCAACGCTCATGGGCACCATCGAAACTGACCGAGAGGAAATGCAGTTCGCGATCCTCGGCCGTGAGTTCGTAGCGCTCGCCAATGGCCTGGCAATGCAGGGCGATCGCACCATGGGCCACCGCAACGCCCTTGGGCTTGCCGGTGGAGCCGGAGGTGTAGATCAGATAGGCCAGTTGCTCGGGGTGGATATCCACCTCAGGCGCTTCTGACGATTCGCCGCTTAGCTCCAGCTGGTCAAGGTCGAGCACCTCGATACCGGTCACTTCGGGCAGGCGTGGCAGGGCCGCCTGGTGGCTCAGCAGCAGCTTCACCCCGGCATCTTCGAGCATGTAACGCAAACGCTCGCCGGGATAGTCCGGGTCCAGCGGCACGTAGGCGCCGCCGGCCTTGAGCACCGCCAGCAGGGCGACGAACAGTTCGATGCCGCGCTCCAGCGCCACGCCGACGCGCACCTCGGCACCAACGCCATGGGCGATCAGTTGATGGGCCAGACGATTGGCGCGGACTTCCAGCTCGGCGAAGCTCAGGCGCCGCTGGCCATGCACCAGGGCAATGGCCGTCGGGCGCAGGCGCGCCTGCTCGGCGATACGCTCCGGCAAGAGCTGAATGGTGCTCGGAAGCGTCGCTGGATAGTTCCAGGCTTCGACTTCGGCCACTTCGGCGGCGTCCAGCAAGGGCAGATCAGCCAGCGATATCTGAGGCATGCGGCATGCGCCATCGAGCAGACGCAGGAACTGGCTGGCCAGGCGCTCGACACTGGAGGCATCGAACAGATCGGTGGCGTAATCCAGGTAGGCCTCTAAGCGGCCATCGGCCTGTTCAAGGGTGCCCAGCACCAGATCGAAGTGAGCGCTCCGCCCCTGGCAGTCGAGGTTTTCGCACTGCAGGCCGGGCAGCGCCTGCAGGGCGCTCTGGTCCTGGCGTTGATGATTGTACGCCACCTGGAACAGCGGGTTGTGGCTAAGGCTGCGCTCCGGCTGCAGAGCATCGACCAGTTGCTCGAAGGGCACATCCTGATGGGCCTGGGCGCCGATCACCCGCGCCTTGACCTGCCGCAGCAGGTCGAGGAACGAGTGCTGCCCGTCCACTTCGCTGCGAATCACCAGGGTGTTGACGAACAGGCCGATCAGCCCCTCGCTCTCGCTCTGGGTACGCCCGGCCACCGGCACGCCAATGCGCAGGTCGCGCTGGCCGGTCAGGCGATATAGCAGGCTCTGATAGACCGCCAGGATCAGCATGAACGGGGTCACTTCGTGCAGTTGCGCCTGCTCGCGCAGTCGCTCGGCCAGGCTGGCCGGCAAGCTGAAGGCATGCCGTGCACCCTGCCCCAGACGCACGGCCGGACGTGGTCGATCCCCCGGCAGCTCCAGCAGCGGTTGTTCATTGCCGAGCTGCTCACGCCACCACTGCACCTGCTCGGCCAGGCGACTGCCTGCAAGGTGATCACGCTGCCACAGGGCATAGTCGGCGTACTGGATCGGCAGTGCCACCAGTTCCACCGGCTGCCCTTCGGCATGCCCCCGATAGAGCACGGCGAACTCGTCGAGCAGCACCTGGATCGACCAGCCATCAGCGATGATGTGATGCAGGCAGAGCACCAGCACGTGCTGCTGCGGCCCCAGTTCGATCAGCGCCACACGCCAGGGCGGGCTCTGTTCGAGGTCGAAGGGGCGCCGATTGAAGGTATCGACCTGCTGTCGCAGCTGCGCCTGGTCCTGCGCCCGCAGTCGCTCGATGCCGGCCGAAATCGGCTGCTGCACGCATTGCAAAGGCTCACCCTCGTCGCCGCTGGCGAAGGTGGTGCGCAGGCTTTCATGGCGCTGGGCCAGTGTGTCGAAGCTGCCTTGCAGGGCCTGGATATCCAACTCACCCGTCAGGCGCACGGCACAAGGCAGGTGGTAGGCCAGGCTGTCGGGCTCCAGTTGGGCAAGGAACCACAGGCGCTGCTGAGCGAAGGACTGTGGGCTGCGCGCTGCACGCTGGCGAGCCTGCAGGCCGACACCAAGTACGGCATCGGCCACCGCTAGCTGCCGGGCCTGATCACTGAGGGTGCTGGCCTCGAAAGCCGCGCGTAGCGGCAGCTCACGCTGCAGTTGGCGACGAATCTGCGACACCAGTTGCATAGCCAGCAGCGAATGACCGCCAAGGACGAAGAAATCATCCTCACGCCCTACCCGTTCTACACCCAACAGTTCCTGCCAGATGTTTGCGAGCTGGCTTTCCAGCCCAGGGCGCGGCGCCTGGTAATCGCGCTGAACGCGCTGCGGCTCGGGCAGCGCCTTGCGTTCCAGCTTGCCGTTGGGCGACAGCGGCAGGCGTTCGAGCTGCACGAAGTAACTCGGCACCATGAACTCGGGCAGGCGCCGTTTCAACCGCGCCCGCAGCTCAACCTCGTCGTAATCGCTGCCGACCACATAGGCCACCAGCTGTTGATCACGTACCAGCACCACCGCCTCACGCAGCGCCGGATGTTCCAGCAGCGCCGCTTCGATCTCGCCCAGCTCGATACGCAAGCCGCGCAACTTCACCTGGTGGTCGATACGACCCAGGTATTCCAGCACGCCCGCTTCGGTCCAGCGCGCCAGGTCGCCGCTGCGGTACAGGCGCTGGCCGTCGCCGAAGGGGCTGGCGACGAAGCGTTCGGCGGTCAGACCAGGACGACGGTGATAACCGCGCGCCAGGCCGACGCCGCCGATATACAGTTCCCCAGCCACACCAATCGGTTGCCGGTTGAGGCGTTCGTCGAGGATATGGATCTGCAGGTTGGCGATCGGCCGGCCAATCGGCACGCTGCGCCGCTCCTGGCCGCTGCAGTGCCAGTGGGTCACATCGATGGCCGCTTCGGTCGGGCCATACAGGTTGTACAGCTCGGCCTGGGGCAAGAGTTGCCGCGTGCTGCAGGCCAGTTCCGCCGGCAGCGCTTCCCCGCTGCAGACGATACGTCGCAGGCTTTCGCAGCCGTGCAAGTCACCATGACCGACAAAGGCCGCCAGCATCGAGGGCACGAAGTGCAAGGTGCTAATTTTTTCACGCTCGATCAGCTCGACCAGTTTGGCCGGGTCGCGGTGATCGCCCGGCTGCGCCATGACCAGGCGTGCGCCCGTGATCAGTGGCCAGAAGAATTCCCACACCGACACGTCGAAGCTGAACGGGGTCTTCTGCAGCACCCGATCTTCAGCCGTGAGCTGGTAAGCCTCCTGCATCCAGGCCAGGCGGTTGTGCAGCGCCGCATGACTGTTGCCTGCCCCTTTGGGCTTGCCGGTGGAGCCGGAGGTGTAGATCAGGTAGGCCAGTTGCTCGGGGTGAATCGCCACCTCGGGCGCGGTCTGCGGCTCTTGAGAAAGATCCAGATGATCGAGATTGAGCATCTGCACGCCCGCCACTTGAGGCAGGCTGTCGATCACCGCGTCATGGCTCAGCAACAGGCTGACGCCGGCATCATCGAGCATGTAGCGCAGCCGCTCGGCCGGGTATTCCGGGTCCATCGGCACATAAGCGCCGCCGGCCTTGAGGATGGCGTACAGCGCCACCACCATCTCCACCGAACGCAGCGCCGCCACACCCACCAGGCTGTCGCGGCTCACGCCGAGCTTTTGCAGATGGTGAGCCAGCTGGTTGGCGCGCAGGTCCAGTTCGACATAGCTCAGACGCTGCTCGCCGAACACCAGGGCGATGGCCTGCGGCTGCGCCTGCACACGGCGTTCGAACTGACGATGCACCGGCTCCACCGCGCCGTAATCGACGCAGGTGGCGTTGAAGCTCGTCAGCGCCAGGCGATCCTGGTCATCGTCCAGACGGTGCTCGCCGATGGCCAACTGCGGTTGTTCCAGCAACTGCTCCAGTAGACGGATAAAGCGCTGATGCAGACGCTCCACCGTGGCCGCCTCGAACAGATCCAGGGCGTAGTTCCAGTTGCCGCTGAACTGGCCGTGGCGATCTTCCTGGGTATTGAGCGCCAGGTCGAACTGGCTGCCGCCATCGGCCAGGCTCAGCACTTCGGCGTGCAGATCCTGCAGCTGCCCCAACGCCTCATGACGCACCTGCTGATGGTCATAGGCCACCTGGAACAGCGGGTTGTGGCTGAGACTACGCTCGGGCTGCAACGCCTCAACCAGTTGCTCGAAGGGCAGTTCCTGATGCGCCTGGGCGTCCAGGCTGGTGCGCCTTATCTGCTCGACCAAGGCCGTGAAGCTCTGCTGCGGAACAATCTCGCTGCGCAGCACCTGAGTATTGACGAACAATCCAATCAACCCCTCGACCTCGGTACGTGTACGCCCGGCGATAGGCACGCCGACACGCAGGTCACGCTGACCGCTCATTCGGTGCAGCAGCACCTTGTAGGCGCCCAGCAACACCATGAAGGGCGTCGCATTCTGCGCCTGGGCCAAATCGCGCAGGCGCTCGCCCAAGGTCGCACCGAGACGGAAATGCACCCGCCCACCGCGAAAACTCTGCCGCGCCGGTCGCGGATGGTCGCAAGGCAGTTCCAGCAGCGGCTGCTCGTCGCCCAGCTGCTCGCGCCAGTAGGCCAGTTGCCGCGCGCCTTCACCGCCTGCCAGCCACTCACGCTGCCAGGTCGCGTAATCGGCGTACTGCACGACCAGTGCCGGCAGTGCAGCCGCCACGCCAGCGCGGGCGGCGTTGTACAGGGCGGCGAATTCGGCCAGCAGAATCTGCACGGACCAGCCATCGGACAGCAGGTGATGCAGGCACAGCAGCAGGCGCTGCTCGCCCGGCTCCAGGGTCACCAGGGCAACACGCCATGGCGGCGACTGCCGCAAATCGAAAGGCTTTTCCATGAACGCGCGCGCCAGGGTCTGGAAGGCATGCTCGCCCCTGGCCTGGAGACTCTCCAGATTCACCGACGCCTGCGGCTGTATGCATTGCAGCGGCTTGCCCTCGGCGTCCTGGGTGAAGGTGGTACGCAGAATCCAGTGACGCTCGGCCAGGGCTTCGAAGGCCCGCTGCAGTGCCTGCCGGTCCACTTCACCACGCAGGCGCAACACGCCCGGCAGGTGATAGGCATTGCTGCTCGGCTCCAGTTGTTGGAGGAACCACAGGCGCTGCTGGGCGTAGGATTGCGGCGCCTGCGCCCGCTCGCCTCTGGCCTGCAGAGGCCGGTTGACGGTCTGAGCGGCCTGCTTCAGCTGCCTGGCCAGATCGCTGAGCAGCGGCGCCTCGAACACGGCGCGTAGCGGCAGATCCAGCCCGTGCGCATGGCGCAGGCGGGAGATCAGTTGCGTCGCCAGCAGCGAGTGACCACCCAGTTCGAAGAAATGATCCTCACGGCCGATGCGCGGCTGCTCCAGCAATTCGCTCCACAGCTCGACCAGCAGCCGTTCCTGCTCGGTGCGCGGCGCCTGGTAACCCCCCGCCTCCACCTGCGGTTCCGGCAGGCTCTGCCGATCCAGCTTGCCGTTAGGCAGCAGCGGCAAACGCTCCAGCGCCAGGATATGGCTCGGCACCATATGCGCCGGCAGGCGCTGCTTGAGCTGCGCTTTCAACTCGCTTTCGCTCAAACCCTGGCCGCTGACGTAGCCCACCAAACGCTTACCGACGGCACTGTCCTTGACCACCACCAGCGCTTCACCCACACCGGCGCAGGCTTTCAGCGCCGCTTCGACTTCGCCGATCTCGATGCGGAAGCCACGCAGCTTGATCTGCTGATCCAGCCGGCCCAGGTATTCCAGCTGGCCGTCAGCGCCCAGGCGCACGCGGTCGCCGGTGCGGTACAGACGCTCACCGGGGCGGTACGGATTGGGCACGAAGCGCTCGGCGGTAGCACCTGGTCGATCTAGATAACCCCGCGCCAGCAGCCCGCCCAGGTACAGCTCGCCGGACACACCGACCGGCAACAGGTTGAGGTCGGCATCCAGCACATAGCCCTGACGCGCCCCGACCCGGTCGCCAATCGGCGCGTAAGCGGTAGTGAAATCGGCCGTGGCCGCCGGTGCTCGCCACAGGGTTGGGGTGACCACGGTTTCGGTCGGTCCGTAGCCGTTGATGATCCATTGCGGTTGCAGGCTGCGGATCACCTGCTGCAACAGCTCGCGACTGAAGGCTTCACCGGCGAAGCAGTAGGTTTTCACCCCAGGGGCTCGACCGCATTGCTCGGCCCATTCGGCCAACTGACGCAGGTAGCTGGGCGGCAAGGCCACCACGCTGATGCCTTCTGCGATCAGGCAGTCATAGGTCTGCTGCACGCTCCACAGTTGCTGGTCGCGGATCACCACCCGCGCGCCATGGCTCAGTGGTGTGAGCCAGCGCTCATGGGCGCCGTCGAAGCTGACCGAGAGGAAATGCAGCTCGCGATCCTCGGCCGTCAGTTCGTAACGCTCGCCAATGGCCTGGCAATGCAGGGCGATCGCACCATGGGCCACCGCCACACCCTTGGGCTTGCCGGTGGAGCCGGAGGTGTAGATCAGATAGGCCAGTTGCTCGGGGTGGATACTCACCTCAGGCGCTTCTGACGATTCGCCGCTCAGCTCCTGCTGATCGAGGTCGAGCACCTCGATACCCGCCACCTCGGGCAGGCGTGGCAGGGCCGCCTGGTGGCTCAGCAGCAGCTTCACCCCGGCATCTTCGAGCATGTAGCGCAGGCGCTCACCGGGGTAGTCCGGGTCCAACGGCACATAGGCACCGCCGGCCTTGAGCACCGCCAGCAGGGCGACGAACAGTTCGATGCCGCGCTCCAGCGCCACGCCGACGCGCACTTCGGCACCAACGCCATGGGCGATCAGTTGATGGGCCAGGCGATTGGCGCGGACTTCCAGCTCGGCGAAGCTCAGGCGCTGCTGGCCATGCACCAGGGCAATGGCCGTCGGGCGCAGACGCACCTGTTCAGAGATGCGCCCTGGCAACAACTGAGTGCTGTTCGGAACTGGCGTTGGGTCGTTCCAGGCCTCGACTTCGGCCACCTCGGCTTCGCCCAGCAAGGGCAGTTCACCGATGCAGCGCTGCGCATCGGCGCACAGGGCTCGCAGCAATCGCTCGAACTGGCGACCCATGCCGGCGATCTGCCGATCGTTGAAATGCGCGCGCTGATAATGCCAGTGCACCTGCAGCTCGTTACCGGCCATCACCGCCAGGCTCAGCGGATAATGGGTCTGCTCGTGCGCCTGCAGATTGGTGAAGCGCAGGCCATCGCCCTGCCCCTGAAGCACCTGATCCACCGGATAATTCTCGAACACCAGCAGGGTGTCGAACAGCTCGCGCCCGGCGTGGCCGGCCAGTTGTTGCAGGCGGAACAGCGGCACCTGCTCGTGCTCGCGCAGCGCCAGGTTGTGCGCCTGCAGCGCTTCGAGCCAGTCACCGACAGGCTCATGAGGCTGCGGGGCCTGCACCACCGGCAGGGTATTGATGAACAGGCCAAGCATGTGTTCGATGCCCGCCACAGTCGCCGACCGCCCCGCTACGGTGGCACCGAAGGCCACCTGGCGGCGCCCGCAATAACGCTGCAGGAGCAGCGTCCAGGTCGCCTGGATCAGGGTATTGAGGGTGATGCGTCGAGCCTTGGCGAAGGCTTCGAGTTCAGCACGCGGCAGGTTCAGGACATGCACGCCGCTGCCACTGGTAGGCAGCTCGCTGTGCAGACTGCCGGTCAGTAACGTCGGCTCATCGAAGCCCTGCAGCTGCTCACGCCAGAACGCCTCGCTGACAGCAAGATCCTGCCGTTGCAGCCAGGCCAGGTAATCCGGGTAATGCCCGACCTCGTGCGCGCCGCCCTCGCCGCGCGTGTCCTGCAGTACCTGCGCCAGCAGCGCGGCACTGCTCCAGCCGTCGAGCAGAATATGGTGCAGGGTCCAGATCAATTGATGACGCCCCTCGCCCAGGCGTACCAGCACCAGGCGCATGAGCGGCGGCCGCGTCAGGTCGAATGGCGTCTCGCGCTCCTCGCGCAGCAGTGCCTGAAGATCGAGGTCGCTTCCATCCAGTTCGCGAATCGTCAGATGCGTCTCGCGCTGCACCAGCTGCACCGCCTGTTGATCGGCGCCCAGGCGCAAAAACGCCCCGCGCAGCAGCGGATGGCGCTGCAGCGCAACCGCCCAGGCCGCCTTGAAACGCGCCACCGGCAAGCCCTCGACCTCCAGGCTGAGCTGATTGACGTAGGCACCATCGGCCACCTGCAGTTCGCTGTGGAACAACAGCCCCTGCTGCATCGGTGTCAGCGGATAGATAGCCTCGATCTGCCGGGCCGGCAGCGGCAGGCTGTCGAGATCGACCTGGCTGAGCGGCACGAAGGGGAAATCGCTGGGAGTGACAGCAGCCTGCGTGCGGCAGTGCTGCACCAGCTCGACGAGCGCGCAGCGGTACGCCTCGAGCAGTTCGACGATGCGCTCGCGCTCGAAACGCTCATGGCTGAAGGTGCAGGTGAACTGCAGGCAGCCGCCCGTGACGCGACCGTCCAGAGCAAGGGCACAGGTCAGCGGTGCGCTGGCGTCGCGTTGCGCGCCGGACGCTTCCTCAGCCAGGTCGAACAACTGCCCGCTGGTCTGCATGCGGCCCAGGTAGTTGAACAGCAGCGCATCATCCAGCGCCGGCAGGTCCTCGCCCTGCAGGTATTTCAGCAGGCCGTAACCGATGCCGCCGCGCGGTACCTGGCGCAGGTTCTCCTTGGTGCCCTTGAGGGTCGCATCCCAGTCATCACCAGCCTGCAGCAGCAGCGGGTAGAGGCTGGTGAACCAGCCCAGAGTCTGGCTCAGGTCCAGCTCCTCGAACAGCGCTTCGCGGCCATGGCCTTCGAGGGCGATCAGGGTTTGCGCCTGCCCGTTCCAGTCACGCAAGGCAAGGGCCAGTGCACTGAGCAGCAGGTCGTTGATCTGCGTGCGGTACGCCGCCGGGGCCTGTGTCAGCAGTGCCTCGGAGGAGGCAGGGTCGAGCTGCACCTCCAAACGTTCAGCGCAGGCCGTCAGGTTGCGCCCTTGCGGGTGGTCGCAGGGCAGCCCGCGATCAGCCGGCAGCGCCTGCCAGTAGCCACGTTCGCCGGCCACTTCGGGGCTGGACGCATAGGCCGACAGGCGCTCGCTCCAACTCTGCCAGGCACTGCTCTTGCGCCCCAGATCGGCAGCGGCGCCCACGCCCAGTTGCGCGTAGGCACGCTGCAGGTCATCGAGCAGGATGCGCCAGGAAACGCCATCGATCACCAGGTGGTGAACCACCAGCAACAGACGCTCGCCGCCTTCGTGCAACTGCACCAGCACGGCGCGCAACAATGGGCCATGGCTCAGATCGAGGCTGGCCTGCACCTCATCGCACAGCGCACTCAGCTCGGCCAGGCTGCAGCGCTCGACGCGCAGTTCGAGCGTTTCGGCCTCGGCCGCATAGCGCTGACGCCAGCTGTCGCCCTGCTGCTGAAAACGCAGGCGCAAGGCGTCGTGTTGCTCCAGCACGGCCTGCAGGGCAGCGTGGAGGCGCTGTGGCTGCAGCGGCTCGCGTGCACTGAGCAGCACGGACTGATTCCAGTGCTGGCGATTGTCCATCGGCTGGGCGAAGAACCAGTGCTGGATCGGCGTCAGCGGGATGTCGCGCTGACTGTCGATGATGCATCCCGACGTCTCGGCGCTGCGGGTTGCGACCTGAGCCAGCTCGGCGATGCTCTGACGCTCGAACAGCTGCCGTGGCGTCAGCTCGATACCCTGACGGCGGGCACGGGCAATGATCTGCAAGCTGAGAATGGAGTCGCCACCCAGCTCGAAGAAGTTGTCGTCGCGCCCTACCCGTTCTACACACAGCAATTCCTGCCAGATGGCCGCCAACTGGCTTTCCAGTCCAGGGCGCGGCGCCTGGTAATCGCGCTGGATGCGTTGCGGCTCCGGCAGCCCCTTGCGTTCCAGCTTGCCGTTGGGCGACAGCGGCAGACGCTCGAGCTGCACGAAGTAACTCGGCACCATGAACTCGGGCAGGCGCTGTTTAAGCTGGGCGTGCAGTGCCTCTTCCTCGAACGCATCGCCGACCACGTAGGCCACCAGCTGTGGGCTACCCGCTACCTCGCGCACCAGCACCACCGCCTCACGCAGCGCCGGATGTTCCAGCAGCGCCGCTTCGATCTCGCCCAGCTCGATACGCAAGCCGCGCAACTTCACCTGATGGTCGATACGACCCAGGTACTCCAGCACGCCCGCTTCGGTCCAGCGCGCCAGGTCGCCGCTGCGGTACAGGCGCTGGCCGTCGCCGAAGGGACTGGCGACGAAACGCTCGGCGGTCAGACCGGGACGACGGTGATAACCGCGCGCCAGGCCGACGCCGCCGATATACAGTTCCCCAGCCACACCAATCGGTTGCCGGTTGAGGCGTTCGTCGAGGATATGGATCTGCAGGTTGGCGATCGGCCGGCCAATCGGCACGCTGCGCCGCTCCTGGCCGCTGCAGTGCCAGTGGGTCACATCGATGGCCGCTTCGGTCGGGCCATACAGGTTGTACAGCTCGGCCTGGGGCAAGAGTTGCCGCGTGCTGCAGGCCAGTTCCGCCGGCAGCGCTTCCCCGCTGCAGACGATACGTCGCAGGCTTTCGCAGCCGTGCAAGTCACCATGACCGACAAAGGCCGCCAGCATCGAGGGCACGAAGTGCAAGGTGCTAATTTTTTCACGCTCGATCAGCTCGACCAGTTTGGCCGGGTCGCGGTGATCGCCCGGCTGCGCCATGACCAGGCGTGCGCCCGTGATCAGTGGCCAGAAGAATTCCCACACCGACACGTCGAAGCTGAACGGGGTCTTCTGCAGCACCCGATCTTCAGCCGTGAGCTGGTAAGCCTCCTGCATCCAGGCCAGGCGGTTGTGCAGCGCCGCATGACTGTTGCCTGCCCCTTTGGGCTTGCCGGTGGAGCCGGAGGTGTAGATCAGGTAGGCCAGTTGCTCCGGGTGAATATTCGCCTCGGGCGAGGTATGCGGCTCGCCGCTCACATCCAGATGATCGAGGTTGAGCACCTGCACACCGCCCACCTGCGGCAGGCTGTCGATCACCGCATCGTGGCTTAGCAGCAGGCTGACGCCGGCATCATCGAGCATGTAGCGCAGCCGCTCGGCCGGGTATTCCGGGTCCATCGGCACATAGGCGCCGCCGGCCTTGAGGATGGCGTACAGCGCCACCACCATCTCCACCGAACGCAGCGCCGCCACACCCACCAGGCTGTCGCGGCTCACGCCGAGCTTTTGCAGATGGTGAGCCAGCTGGTTGGCGCGCAGGTCCAGTTCGACATAGCTCAGACGCTGCTCGCCGAACACCAGGGCGATGGCCTGCGGCTGCGCCTGCACACGGCGTTCGAACTGACGATGCACCGGCTCGACCGCGCCGTAATCGACACGGGTGGCGTTGAAGCTCGTCAGTGCCAGGCGATCCTGATCATCGTCCAGGCGGTGCTCGCCAATGGCCAGTTGCGGCTGCGCCAGCAACTGCTCCAGCAGGCGAATGAAGCGCTGGTGCAGACGCTCGACCGTCGCCGCCTCGAACAGATCCAGGGCGTAATTCCAGTTGCCGGCCAGCTCCTCACCCGGGCCTTCCCAGGTATGCAGCGCCAGGTCGAACTGGGCGCTGCCGCTGTCCAGGGCAATCAGCTCCGCGTGCAGATCGGCCGTCAGTTGCAGGCTGTCCTGCGGGCGCTGCTGGTGGTTGTACAGCACCTGGAACAGCGGGTTGTGGCTGAGGCTGCGCTCGGGCTGCAATGCCTCGACCAGTTGCTCGAAGGGCAGCGCCTGATTCGCCTGGGCACCCTGCGCCGTGCGCAGCACCTGCTCCAGCAACTGGTTGAAACTCTGCTCGCCACTCAGTTCGCTGCGCAGCACCTGGGTATTGACGAAGAAGCCGATCAGCCCCTGGGTTTCGCTCTGCGTACGCCCGGCGATGGGCACGCCGACACGCAGGTCGCGCTGGCCGCTCAGGCGATGCAGCAACACCTTGTAGGCCGCCAACAGCACGGTGAACGGCGTGCAGCCCTGTTGCCGCGCCAGCTCGCGCACGCGCGCGGCAAGCGCGGGCTCCACGCGAAAGGCCAGGCGCGCGCCACGAAAGCTCTGCTGCGCCGGGCGCGAATGATCGCAAGGCAGCTCCAACAGCGGCTGCTCGTCGCCCAGTTGCTCACGCCAGTAGGCCAGTTGCCGCCCACCTTCGCCGGCATCCAGGCAGGCGCGCTGCCATAGGGCGTGGTCGGCGTAGCTCAGCGGCAGCTCGGCGAGTGCGACCGGTTCGCCCTGCACGCGCGCGCGGTAGAACTGCGCCAGTTCGGTCAACAACAGCTGGATCGACCAGCCGTCTGCGATGATGTGGTGCAGACAGACCAGCAGCACATGCCTTTGCTCATCCTGGCGCAGCAAACCGATGCGCCACAACGGCGCCTGCCCGAGGTCGAACGGGCGCTGGGCGAACTCCCGCGCCAGGGCAGCAAAGTCATCGCCGTGCAGCGGTTCCAGGGTCAGTGCCGGCGCTGCTTCGATGCACTGGCGCGGGTTGCCGTCGGCATCGGCGAAGAAGCGCGTGCGCAGGCTCGGGTGACGCTGCGCCAGATCGCCGAAGGCGCCCAGCAGCGCGGCCTCGTCCAATGTCCCCTGCAATTGCAGGGCGCCCGGCAGGTGATAGGCGCTGTTACCCGGCTGCAGCTGTTCGAGGAACCACAGGCGCTGCTGCGCGTAGGATAGCACGCTGCCCTCGGCATCGGCCGCACCCGGCGGGATCGGCAGCGCCGAGGCGTCGAGCCCCTGTTCGCGCAGCTTGTCGAGGAAGGCGCGGCGCTGCTGCGGCCCCAGGCCGAGAAAGCGACGCGACAGCAGCAAGGCTTTGTCATGCAACAGATTCACTGAATTTCCTCCAGAGCGCTCATCAGGTCGTCGAGCGCGTCCAGGCGTTCATCATTGAGAGCCTGGTTTTCCAGGTTGCGGATCAGGCTGGCCATGGCGGCCACGGTGGTGGCCTCGAAGGCCTGTGCCAGCGGCACCGTGACTCCCCGTGTTTCGCGGATCAGCGCCAGCAGGCGGGTGGCGAGCAGCGAGTGGCCGCCGAGTTCGAAGAAGTGGTCGTGACGGCCGACCTGCTCCACCTTGAGCAGGTCGCGCCAGAGTTGTGCCAAATGCTGCTCCAGCTCACCCTGTGGCGCCTCGAAGCTGTGTGCCTGCACCTGTGGTGCCGGCAGCGCGCGGCGATCCAGCTTGCCGTTGGCGTTGAGCGGCAGGCGCGGCAACAGGATGATCTGCGCCGGTACCATGTAGGCTGGCAACTGCGCAGCCAGCGCCTCACGCAGCGCCTGCACCTCAACCTGCTGGCCGGCTTCGGCCACGCCATAGGCGATCAGCTGCGTACCGGCGGCGCCCTCGTGGGCGCCCACCACTGCCTGACGCAGCGGCGCACTGGCCAGCAGACAGGCCTCGATCTCGCCCAGTTCGATACGTTGGCCACGGATCTTCACCTGGAAGTCCACCCGGCCGACGTATTCGAGGTAGCCCTCGGCGTTCCAGCGCGCCAGATCGCCGCTGCGATACAGGCGCTCGCCAGGTGCGCCGAAGGGGTCGGGCACAAAGCGTTCGGCCGTCAGCCCCGGGCGCGCGGCATAGCCACGGCCCACACCGGTGCCACCGATGTACAGCTCGCCGACCACACCGCTGGGCAGCAACTCGAGGTCGCCGCCCAGCACGTACAGGCGGTTGTTGTCGGTCGGCTGGCCAATGGCGATGGGCTGTCGCCGCGGCGGAGCCGCGTCCAGACGGTACAGCGTCACGTCATCGGCGCACTCGGCCGGGCCGTAGGCGTTGATCATTGGCACCTGCGGGTAGCGGGCGAACCAGCGCGTGGCCAGCTCATGGCTCAGCGCCTCGCCGGTGGGCAACAGCCAGCGCAATGCCGGCAGCGCCACGGGCGACGCTTCGAGCATGCCGTCGATCACCGCCGGCACCGCCTCCAGCACGCTCACCCCGGTATCAGCGACGCACGCGAGCAGGGCCTGCGGGTCATGGGTGATGGCATCGGGGATGATCTCCAGCGCGCCACCGAACAGCGGCGCGGTGAGCAGCTGCCAGACCGAGATATCGAAGCCGGTGGCGGCAGTCTGGGCGATCACGTCCGCTTCGCCGAGTTGCAGATAAGGCACCTTGGCCAACTGGTTGTTGAGCATGCCGCGCTGGCTGACCATCACCCCTTTTGGCTCGCCGGTGGAGCCGGAGGTGTAGATCAGGTAGGCCAAGTGCTCGGGGCCGGCATAGCGCCCGGGATTGTCGCTGCGGCTATGCTCCAGCAGGTCTTCATAGACCAGCACGCGCGGCGGCTGCGGCAGTTCGGCGAGCATCGCCTGAACCTGCGCCAGCTGCTCGCGCGGGGTGATCAGCACCGGTGCGGCGCTGCTGGTCAGCATGCGCGCGCTGCGCGCCGGCGGATGGCGCTCGTCCAGCGCCAGGTAGGCGGCACCGGCTTTGAATGCGCCGATGATCAGGCTCAGCAGTGGCAGGTCACGGGGCGCATACAGCGCCACCACGTCATCGAACTGCACACCGCACTCGATCAGGCCGTGACCGATACGGTTGGCCCGCTCGTTGAGCTCGAGGTAGGACAGCGTCTGCCCCTGACAGCGGGCCACGGTACGGGCGCCATGCTGCTCGACCTGGGCCTCGAAGCGCGCCAAGTAACTCTGCGCATACCACTGGGGTTGCGTCTGGCCCTGCCCCAGTTGGCTCAGGGCGTCGCGCTCGCCATCGTCGAGCAGACGCAATGCGCTCAGCGGACGTTGCGGTGCCTCGCTCAACTGCAGTAGCAAACGACGGAAATGCTCGACCAGCACCTGCATGTCGGCCACGGCGAACTGCTGAGTATCGAAGCTTAGTTGCAGGGTCAAACTGGAGCCCGGCAGCAGCACCACGGTCAAGGGGTAATTGGTATGGGTACGGTTGGTCAACGGCGTGATGCGGTAGGTCTCAACGGCCTGCTGCACTTCGCCGCCGAGCGGCACGTTCTCGAATACGAACAGACTGTCGAACAGCGGCTGGCCGCGCGGGGTGTCGGCGAAGCTCTGCACCTCGGCCAGGGACAGCTGCTCATGCTGTCGCATGCCGGCATTTTGCGCCTGCAGCGCTTGCAGCAATTGCAGCCCGGTCGAGTCCGCACCCGGGAGCTGCACGCGCAGCGGCAAGGTGTTGATGAACAGCCCCAGCGCCTCCTCGATACCCTCCAGCTCGGTAGGCCTACCGGCCACGGTGACGCCGAACAGCACGTCATCACGCCCACTGTAGCGCATCAACAGCAGCGCCCAGGCAGCCTGGACGAAGGTGTTGACGGTCAACTGATGGCGCCGCGCCTGCTCGGCGAGAGCGCGGGTCTGCGCCGCGTCGAGCGCCAGGCTGACATCGCGCATACCCGCCTCGCCCTGCTGGTAGCGATAAGGCAGTGGTGTGACCGTGTCGAAGCCGGCCAGCTCGTCTTGCCAGTAGCGACGGCTGGCCGCCTCGTCCTGACGTGCGAGCCAGGCGATGAAGTCGCGATAGGGTCGCGCCGGCGGCAGTTGCAGCCTGCGCCCAAGCAGGCGAGCGCGGTACTGGGCGAAGAACTCGGCCAGCATCAGGCCCCGGCACCAGGCGTCGATCAGGACATGGTGATGGCTCTGCACGATGCGCAGATCGGCCTCGGCGAACTTCACCAGGCGCAGGCGCAGCAGCGGCGCCCGGGTGAAGTCGAAGCCAAGCTGACGCTCCTCGTCCAGGATTGCCTGCAACCTGGCCTCGGCTTCATCGCGCGGCAGCTCGCTGAAATCGAGGAACTGCACGGGCGAAGGCACCTGGCGCAGCACCAGCTGATGCGGTGTGTCGTCGAGATTGCAGAAGGCTGTGCGAAGCGCCGGGTGACGCTGCACCACCTGCTGCCAGGCATGGGTGAAGGCTTCCACATCCAGCGCACTGGCCACGGCATACTGGTCCTGCATCAGGTAGATGCCGCTGCCCCGCTCCAGCTGGCTGTGCAGGAGGATGCCCTGCTGCATCGGCGCCAGCGGGAACAGATCCTCGATCTGCTGCGGCGCATAAGGCAAGGCGTCGAGTTGCGCCTGACCGAGCGTTGCCAGAGGGAAATCGGAAGGTGTCAGGCCGCCGGCTCCGGGCGCGCAGCAATGCTCGATCAACTGCCGCAGCGCCTGGTCGTACAAACCCAGCAGACGCTCGACGGTGCTCGCCTCGAAACGCGCGCGGCTATAGGTCAGTGCCAGTTGCAGGCAACCACCACGCACCTGACCGTCGATGGCCAGGGCATTGGCCAGCGGGCCGCTGCCGTCGCGTGGCGCGCCGCTCGCTTCGTCGGCCAGACGCCAGCGTGCACTGGCCTGGTCATCGAAACGGCCCAGGTAGTTGAAGGTCAGCCCCTGGCCCGTCAGTTCCTCTAGCGGGGCCTTGGCCAGGTACTTGAGTACGCCGTAGCCGATGCCCTTGTCCGGCACCTGACGCAGCCCTTCCTTGACCAGTTTGAGGGTAGCGTTCAAGTCATCGCTGGCCTGCAGCGTCACGGGGTACAGGCTTGTGAACCAGCCCAGCGTGCGGCTCAGATCGAGCCGATCTTCCTCGCGGCCATGGCCCTCCAGGCTGATCACCGTGCGCCGGCGACCGCTCCACTGCCATAAGGCCTGGGCCAACGCCGCCAGCAGCACATCGTTGATCTGCGTGCGGTAGGCCGCTGGCACTTCGCCGAGCAGGCGCGCAGTGGAGGTAGCGTCGAGCGTCAGATGCAATTGGCCGGCATCGGCGACCTTGGCGCTGCCTTCGGGCCGTTCGCAGGGCAGACAGGCTGCGGCGGCGCTGAAACCCTGCCAGTACTCCAGTTGTGCTGCCAGCTGCGGGCTGCCCGCCAGGGTCTGCAGATGCGCCGACCATTGCTGGAAGCTGGTCGCAACGGCCGCGAGACTAATCGTCTCTCCGGCCAGTCGCTGCGCATAGGCCTGCTGCAGATCGTCGAGCAGCACGCGCCAGGACACACCATCGACCGCCAGATGGTGAACAGCCAGCATCAGGCGATTGCGCCCGTCCGGCAACTGGGCCAGTACCGCGCGCAGCAGCGGGCCGCGCTCGATATCCAGGCTGCGCTGGGCTTCGTCGCACAGCGCCGGCAGGTCATCGGCGGCGGCCACCTGACAGACCCACAGCAGCTCCTGCGCCGGCTGCGCACCACGATAGCGCTGCTGCCAGTTGCCCTGCGTGTCCTGCTGAAAACTCAGGCGCAGGCTGGCGTGATGACGCACCACGGCCTGCAGTGCCTCAGCCAGCGCACGAGCGTCGAGCGGCTCGTCCGCCGCCAGCAGCAAAGCCTGGTTCCAGTGGCCGATGCGCGCCGGAGGCTGGGCGAAGAAGCGCGCCTGGATCGGCGTCAGGGCGAAGCTGTGCGTCACCTCTGCGCTGGCACTTGCGGGTGCCACCGGCGTCTCTGCAACTACGGCGACCTGCGCCAGCTCAGCAATGCTCTGTTTCTCGAACAGTTGCTTGGGCGTCAGGCGAATGCCCTGGCGCCGCGCCCGGGCGATGATCTGCAGACTGAGGATGGAGTCGCCGCCAAGGGTGAAGAAGTTGTCGTGCCGACCGACGTGCTCGACCTTCAGCACCTGCTGCCAGAGCGCTGCCAGTTGCGTCTCGATGCCCTCGTGCGGCGCCTCGAAACCCTGCTCTGCCGCCTGCGGTTGCGGCAGCGCCTGACGATCGAGCTTGCCATTGGCGGTCAGCGGGAAGCGTTCGAGCAGCAGCACATGGCTCGGCAGCATGTAATCCGGCAGGCGCTCGGCCAGTTGTGCCTGCACCTGCGCGGGGTCGAGAGAAGACTCCTGCGCGACCGCATAGGCGAGCAACTGGCCACGTTCGTCCAGCTGCACATGGGCATCGGCGATGCCCGCCAGGCCGCGCAGCTGCGCCACGATCTCGCCGAGGGCGACGCGATAACCGCGCACCTTTACCTGATCATCGCTGCGCCCGAGAAACTCGATACGCCCGTCGGCCAGCAGGCGCGCACGGTCGCCGGTGCGATAAAGACGCTCACCCTTGGCGAAGGGATCGGGCAGGAAACTCGCCGCCGTCAGCCCCGGACGATCGAGATAACCGCGTGCCAGGCCAGGCCCACCCAGGTACAGCTCGCCGACCGCACCCTGCGGCAGCGGCGTCAGGGCCATGTCCAGCACCAGGGCGCGGACGTTGGGCAATGGCCGGCCAATCGGCACCACGCCGCCCAGTGCTGCCAGCTCGACGTCCGTGACCTCGTAAGTCAGCACGCCGACCGTGGTTTCACTGGGGCCATAGTGGTTGATCAGCCGGCACTGCGGGCGCAGACGCTTGACCTCCTTCACCAGTTCGGCCGGCAGGGCTTCGCCACCAACGATCAGAGCATGCGCAGGTATCGCCCGCTCACCTGCGCCGGCCTGCAGCAGGCCAGCCAAATGGGTGGGTACGATCTTGAGAATGCCGACCTGCTGCGTGGTCAGGTAATCCCCAAGGTTATCGGCATCGGCCACGGTTTCCGCGCTCAGCAGGTGCAGGGTACGCCCGGACAGCAGCGCGCCGAACAGCACGGTATGGCCCAGGTCGGCCGCAACGGTGGACACCATCGCCATGCTCGCCTCAGGCGCCAGAGCCAATTGTTCGAGCATGCCCTGTACGTAGTCGGCCAGCGCCCCATGGCTGATCACTGCGCCCTTGGGCTGGCCGGTGGTGCCGGAGGTGTAGATCAGATAGGCTGCCTGTAGCGGATGCACCAGCACCGTTGGCGCCTCGCTGGGCTGCTGGCGCCACGGCGCATCGGCGCTGAAGTCCAGCTTCGGGCCGGCGAAGGATTGCGCCGATACGGATTCACAGAGCAATGCCACACAGGCGCTGTCGGCCAGGACGAACGCTTGGCGCTGCGCTGGCCAGGCCGGATCGAGTGGCACGAAGGCAGCCCCGACCTTGAGCGCAGCCAGCAGGCCGATGACGAAAGACGGCGAACGCTGCAGGCACAGGGCGACGCGCTGCTCCGGCGCCACCCCTAGGGCGAGCAGATGCTGTGCCAGCTGATTGGCCTGGGCTTCCAGCGTGGCGAAACTGCAGGGCACGCCATCGTGCATCAGAGCCACGGCCTCGCCGTGCACATGCGGCTGCCACAGATCGAGCACCGTCGCAGCGGCGAACCTGCACTCGACGCCCACCACCTGCGAGGGCTGTACCGTCAGTTGCAGGCTGGCCAGCGGCGCTTGCGGCTGCGCCAGCAGTTGCTCCAGCAGCTGCTCGAAATCGGCAGCCAATGCATTGATGCGCTCGGCGTCGAACAGATCCTGGGCATAGGTGAAGGCAGCCTCGATACCCTTGGGCAAGTCGGTAATATCCAGCCCCAGGTCGAAGTGTGCGGCCTGCTCGTCGAGCTGGCGCGCGCTGAGACTTACGCCGGGTAGGGCCAGATCCTGGGCCAAGGCGAACTGCTGGGTGAACTTCACCTGGAACAGCGGGTTGTGGCTCAGGCTGCGCTGCGGCGCCAGCGCCTCGACCAGTTGCTCGAAGGGCAGCAATTGGTGATCCTGCGCGCCGAGGGCCGCTGCCCGCGCTTGGGCCACCACATCGGCGAAGCTGTGCTCGCCGCCGAACTCGCTGCGCAACACCTGGGTGTTGACGAAGAAGCCGATCAGCGCCTCGGTCTCCCGGCACACGCGCCCGGCACTGGGCACGCCGACGCGGATATCGCGCTGGCCGCTGTAACGCTGCAGTTGCACCTTGAAGGCGGCCAGCAGCAGCATGAACAGAGTGACGCCCTGATCAGCAGCGTACGCGTGCAGACGCTGGCTCAGCGCCTCATCGAGACGAATGGCATGGCGCGCACCCCGGTGGCTCTGACGCGCCGGGCGCGGATGGTCGGCAGGCAGTTGCAGCAACGGCTGCTCATCGCCCAGCTGCTGCTTCCAATAAGTCAGCTGACGCTCACCCTCGCCCGCCAGTAGCCAGCGTCGCTGCCAGATCGCATAGTCGGCGTACTGCACGGGCAGCGCCGGCAGGTTCGCCGCCTGGCCGAGTACATGGGCAGCGTAGAGCTGGGCGAACTCGCGAATCAGCACCTGGATCGACCAACCGTCGCAGATGATGTGGTGCATCACCAGCAACAGGCGATGATCGGCCTCGCCTACCCGCACCAGGGCGAGATGCCACAAGGGGCCTTGCTGCAGATCAAGCGGCAGGTTCATCCGCGCCTCGCGCAGGCGTGCCAGTGCCGCCTCCCCATCCGCCTCGCCACGTAGATCGAAACGCACCAGATCGACAGCAAAAGGCGGATCGATGCGCTGCAGCGGCACGCCGTCCTCTTCACCAGCAGAGAAGCGCGTGCGCAAGCTCTCGTGGCGACTGATCAGGTCATCGAAGCTGCGCTGCAGTGCCGCCTCGTCGAGCCGGCCCCGGAAACACAGTTCACCGCCCAGCCGGTAGGCGCTGGCATCCCCCTGCAAGCGCTCGAGAAACCACAGGCGCTGCTGCGCATAGGATTGCGCGCATTGCGCGTCACGCACCTCGCCCTGCAGTGGCGGCATCTGCCGGGCCGTACGCGGCTGCGCCGCGACCCAGGCACTGAATTCACCCAGGCGCGGCCGTTCGAACAGGCTGTCGGCCTGCAGCTCCAGCCCCAGCTCGGCGTTGAGGCGCGCCAGCACTTGCATCACGCCCACCGAGTCGCCGCCGCGCGCGAAGAAGTGGTCGCCCTCCTCCAGCACCGTGCAGCCCAGCACTTCCTGCCAGGCCTGCAGCACCTGCGGCAGCACGACATTGGCTTGCGGCAGCGGATTCGTCGTATCAGCACCTTGCAGGCGCCCCTTGTACCACTGCGCGAAGATCGCCAGGCTGCCGTTCTGCCAGCCGCTGCGACAGGCCGAGCGCTGCAGCTTGCCGCTGGTAGTGCGCGGCAAGGCGCCTGGCTCGAGCAACAGAATCAGTTGTGGCGCGAGCTGGAAGCGCTCACCCATGCCATCGGCGATGCGTTGGCAGATCATCTCGGCACTGATCAGCTTGCGCACGTTGCGGCTGACCTCCAGAGCCAGGCCAACGCCCTCCATTCCCTGCTCGTCAGTAACGGCGAACGCGGCTGTACGTCCCTGACGCAGCAGTTCGATGTCCTGCTCCAGGGCCTGCTCGATGTCCTGCGGGTAGAAATTCTGACCATTGAGAATGATCAGATCCTTCAGGCGCCCGGCGATGAACAGCTGACCCTCGCGCACCACGCCCAGGTCGCCGGTACGCAGCCAGCGCCGGCCGTCACGCTCGACGAAGGCCTCGGCAGTCGCCTCAGGGTTGCGCCAGTAACCCTGGGCGATGCTCGGCCCGGCAACCCAGATTTCGCCGACCTGATCATCCTCCAGCACCTCCAGCGTCTGCGGCTCGACGATGCGTAGCGGGTGCTGCGCATCGCTCCAGCCACAGGCCGGCAGGCGGCTACCCGCCTGGCCAGCTGTCTTGCTGGCGAACGCCTCCACCTGCGGTTCGCGCTCAGCGGCGTCGGTGCAGACATAGAGCGTCGCTTCGGCCAATCCGTAGCTCGGCGCCAGCGCCTGAGCACGAAAACCCACCTCCGCGAAACGCTGGCTGAAGGCCTGCAGAGTGTCCAACCGGATAGGCTCGGAGCCAGAAAACGCCAGACGCCAGCTACTCAGATCGAGTGTCTCCAGGCTGCTCTGTGGCACACGCTCGGCGCACAGGCGATAGGCAAAATCCGGCCCGCCGGAGAAAGTGCCCCCGTATTGGCTGATGGCCTGCAACCAGCGCGCCGGCCTGGCGAGAAAGAAGTTCGGTGCCATCAGCGTCAGGGTACCGCCGTGCAGAACCGGCAGCAGCAGCCCGGCCATCAGCCCCATGTCGTGGTACAGCGGCAGCCAGCTGACCCAGGATTCCTCCTCAATGGCCTTGAAGCCCCGGTTCATGCTGCGCTCGTTAGCGAGCAGGTTGGCGTGGCTGACCATTACCCCCTTGGGCGCACGGGTGGAACCCGAGGTGTATTGCAGGAAAGCCAGCGCATCGCTGGTAATCAAACGCGGCTGGTAGCCAGCGCGGTCGTGGGCATCGACATCCTCGATGGCGATCATCTTTGCCTCGGGCGCGAGCAGCGGCTGCAGATCCGCCTGGCAACGCTGGATCACCTCGCGCGGCGCCAGCACCACTGCGGGCTGGGCATCGAGCAGAATGCCGGTGAGGCGCTCGATATGCATCTGCCGGTTGTTCTCCGGCGGGAAGGCCGGCACCGCGATCACACCGGCGTACAGGCAACCGAAGAAGGTAGCAGCGTACTCGGCGCCACTGGGCAGCATCAGCACGCAACGCTCCCCCGCCTGACAGCCCAGGCGCTGCTGCAGCAGGCCGGCGACGGCCAGCGCCTGCTCCCGCAGTTCGCCATAAGTCGTCAATAGTGGCTCGCCCTGATCCGCCACGATATGCCGGATGGCCACTCGGCCCGGCGTGCGCTCGGCGTGATAGTCCAGAATGTCGGCAAAGTGCTGCGCCTGATCCACCATCGATCTCATCTTGTCACCCGTGAAAATTCGTGCCTGCGCAACGGCCTAGCAAGACTGCCGAGCCGCTCGCGAAAGTAGGAAAACCTGCGTCAGTCGGTTAGCTGAGCGATGCCGCGGCCAGACGCAGCGACTCGCGCACCTGCGTGCCGGAGGGCTCCGCGAACATCGAGGTGACCAACTCCTCGGAACGCAGGGCCAGTACCGACAGCAGGGTGTCGCTGAGGCCGTGGCTGCCCTCGCAGCTGCCTTGCAGGAAAATCTGTGCCTGGCAGCCAGCACGCAGTGACAAGCGGTACTGACGGTCGACCGCATCGCCCTCGATGTAGTCGGCAAAGCCCTCCAGGAGGGTGCGGTGATAATCACGGCGATAGCCGGTGGCGAGGATCACCACATCGAATCGCTCGCTGTGCTGATCGCCGCCCACCGTGTTACGCAGGCTCAACTCCACACCGTTGTCGTCGGTGGCAACGGCCATGACTTCGCGATGGGTGAGCAAACGATGGGGGTGCTGACCGCGAACCTTCTGCTGGTAGAACAGGTGGTAGATCTTCTCGATCAGCTCCAGATCGACCACCGAATAGTTGGTGTTGCGGTACTCCCTCAGCATCCGCGCGCGCTGCTCAGGGCCTTGGGCGAAGATGCGGTCGGTGAAGTCAGCATTGAATATCTCGTTGACGAACGGGCTGTCATCGGAGGGTTTGAGGCTGCCGCCGCGTATCAAAAGACTGGCCTCGACCTGCGGGAAGCGGCACGCCAGATCATGGAAGATTTCCGCGGCGCTCTGTCCACCCCCGATGACGGCGACCCGACGTGGAGGACTGCCATCGCCCAACAAGGCATCGAGCACGCCCAGGTAGCGCGAGGAATGCACGATGCGTGGATCAGCCAGGCCGGCGAAGGCCGCCGGGATCTGTGCCACACCGCCGATACCCAGCACCAGGTTGCGCCCGCGGCGCCGCGTGCTCTGTCCGTCCGTACCGCGTGAAACCACCTCCACGCCGGCACATACGCCGGCACTGTAGAACGGCTCGATGCTGGTCACCTCTTCGCCGTAATGGACCTGCCCGGCGAATGCATCGGCGGCCCAGCCGAGGTAGTCGTTGAACTCCTCGCGGCTGGGATAGAAGGTATTCAGGTTGATGAAGTCCTCCAGGCGCCCGCATGCCTTGAGGTAGCTGATGAAGGTGAAACGGCTGGCCGGATTGCGCAGCGTGGCGAGATCCTTGAGGAAGGATATCTGCATGCTCGAACCGTCGATCAGCATTCCTTCATGCCAGTTGAATGAAGGCTTGCGCTCGATAAAGCAGACGCTGGGCTCTCGTCCACTGCGCTGCGCGAACTCTTCGGTAGCGATGGCCAGTGCCAAGTTAGAGGGCCCGAAGCCAACCCCGATATAGTCGTAAACGAGCCCCATAAATCCTCCCGATATCTGCGTACTGAATGGGCGGTTCGCCAGCCGGAATGAACTGGAAAACATTCTCATTAACACTGACGAACGAGGGAGAGGAATGTTTAGGGGCAATTGCCTGCGGACTGTGAAATCACTCCGGCAGCAACAACTGCGCCCGCATCAAGCGGGCGCAACAAGGACAACACTATTCAGGAATGAGCGGCGCCACCGATCTCCAGTAGCGCGTTGCGACTGGCCCGGGCGCGATGTTCGCCCTGCAACTCATAGAGCTGTCCACTATCCATCTTCAGCAGGCGGTCAGCCTGATCGAAGTAGTGGTCGTCGTGACTGATGGCGAATACGGTCTTGCCGGCGGCTTTCAACTGCGGCAACAGCTCGCGGTAGAATACCTGGCGAAACAGCGGATCCTGATCGGCGGCCCACTCGTCGAGTAGCAGGATATCGCGCGCTTCGAGCAGCGCCAGGAGCAGGGCCAAACGCTTGCGCTGACCGGCCGACAGGCGCGTGTCGCGCAAGCGCCCTGCCGCCACCTGCACCTTGTGGCGCATGTGCAAGCTGCCGAGCCAGTGATCGAGTTCTTCATCAGACGCTGCCACACCCTGCGGGCCAAGCAGCTGCGAGAACAGGTGGTAGTCGGTGAACACCGATGCGAACAGCTGACGGTAGGCCGACCACTCCTGCGCTCCGATCACCCGGCCGTCGACGCGGATCTCGCCGCGCTGCGGGATGTACAACCCCGTCAGCAGACGCGCCAGAGTAGACTTCCCGCTACCGTTGCCACCGACCAGAAACACCGTCTCGCCGCGTTCAAGGCGAAGGCTGACCGGCCCCACGTCAAAGCCGGGCTCACCGTCCTGCGCCGGATAGCGATACTCCACCTCGTGCAACTCCAGCACCTGCCACTGGCCACTCAAGGGGTCGGCCGGGTGCTTGAAGGCCTCCACATGGGGCGCCAGCGCCAGCGATTCCACCTTGTCCAGTGCCACGCGACCGGCGATCTGTGCCGGGATCGCTGCCACTGCCGAGACCAGCGGCGTACGCATGAACAGAATGGTCAGCGCATAGGTCGAGGCCACCGCTGTGGAGGCCCATCCCAGACCGTTGGCCAGGTAGAACACCAGGCCGATGGTGCCCAGCACCATGATGTTGGCCCAGTTGCTGGCAAGGCCGTGGTAACGGTCGGCCAGGGTCACGTGATCGCGATAGGCGCGAGCGCTGAGGTCGAACTCGTCTTCGTATAGGCGCTGAGCGCGATCGCGGTTGAGGGTCAGTTCCTTACGCCCATCGATCACTGCCTGGTAATCCCCGTAGAGTCGATCCTCGGACTCACGCAACATGCGCAGGTGGTGATTGAGGCGACCGACCAGCAGCCAGCCGACGCCGAGGGTAAAGCTCATCCAAAGCAGCGTGGTGACGAACAGGCCGGGCGACAGCCAAGCCAGATAGGCGAATGCCGCCAGCGTCAGGACACTGCCGTAAATCAGTTCGGGCAGATGCACGAAGGCTAGGGTGATGTTGCGGATATCGCTCGACAGGCTGGCGATGAGGTTGGAGCCACCGATGATCTCCAGGCGTTCGATGCTGGTGTCCAGCACCCGCTTCACCAAGGCCCGCCGCATGCGGTAGACGAAACGGTGGCCCAGCGCCGTCAGTGACAGTTGCGCCGCCGAGGCCAGCACCAGCAGTAACGCCAGCAAGGCGATGAACTGCCCCAGTGCCTCACCCGGATTGCCCGCTGGCGTGAGCATGCGCTGGTTGATGAAGGCGATCACCGCCACGCTGAGCAAAGCGCTGCTCAGGCTAAGCCCCAGCACCAGCGCGATGGACCAGCGATATTCGTGAAAAACCAGACGCAGCAGCTTCATTCACAACCTCTTGGTCAGGGGACAGTTACGCGAGCAATGCCCGTCGAGTCGAACACGGCAATGCCCCAGGGTATCGCGCAAGATCAGATTGATAAGCGCCGGGGACGCACCCAGTCGAGTCGCCACCTCGCGCTGGGTGAGACCATCCAACCGACTGAGGGTGAAAACTCGCCGCATGCGCGGGGTCAGCTCGGCCAGGGCATCGAGCAACCGGCGCACCGCCTGCTGCCCGCCTACCGCCTGCTCCGGGGAAATCTCCGAGGGCTGCAGATCCGCCAGCTCGGCGACAGCTCCGTAGCGCTGCTCCAGCTGCAAGCGGCGCAGATGATCGATGGCCAGATTGCGCACCAGACGACTCAGGTAGCGCTCGGGCGCCTCCAGCCGAGAAAGATTGAGGTTGCCCTCCCACAATTTGAGAAAGGCATCCTGCAGGACATCTTCGGCTCTGCTGCGACAGCCCAGTATGCGTGTCGCCACATTGAGCAACGAATGACGCTGAGCCTGATAGGCAGCCAGCAACGCCTTGCGATCAATGGCGGCAGCGGCACGGCGATAAGCAGATGCATTCGCGGCAAAGGACGGCCGAAACCCTCTTCGACCCGAGGCTGGCAATGACTGTTGAGAACATTCCATGTGAGGTCACGCTCTTGGCAAGGAGCGCCAATCCTGAATGCAAACACTTCTCATTGCAATGATAGCGAGAAGCCATAAGTCGGAGGCGTGAGGTTATGCCAGTTAGGCGCCTTTATGCCTACCCAGAGGCTATTGAATAAGTGCGTTAAAACAGCTGGGGTTATAGCAACTGCGTGGGGTGAACAGGTTACCGCCCTGCCATCTGTTCATCATGGCGCCACGGTTCTTCACCGGCGCCTTGCATGGGGCGCCCGTCCGGCGCAGTGCCACCTTTGGCGAGGTTCAGAAAACCGTAGCCTATCTCGGCACGGTGTTCTCGATCTTGCCGAATGAACGCCAGAGGTCGACCGCCTGATCAGTTTCCAATCACGCCTGGGCAGCGTCGGGCATCTGCCTCGCTGGCCGCCTTACATGGCAACACTCTGGACCTTGACTGCGGCGCGAAAGGTGATGACGGGGCTCGCCAACAGATATCCTTAGCCTACTGCCCTATCGACAGGCGCACGCGCCATTTCGCGATGACCTCGATGAACTTGGTGCCATCCCGCGCGCCGAGCAAGCACCTGGCCGCGGCGCGTGGTCTTCCTGATATAGAGAACAGACGCAGCGGTACCCTGACTCTTAATCGAGATAGGTACAGGTTTCGAGGTGCGGAAAACCACAAACCCCACATCATCCCGAGCAGGCATGGCTAGATTGATCGGCAGAAACCAGTAAACGCAGCCGCTGGCAATGCCGGCATCAACCAGCCGCCACTGACGAAAAAGCCCGCCAGCAATCCAAAATGCTGGCGGGCTCCTTTCAGCGCCGAAACGCAGATACGAAAACGCCGCTCGATTGAGCGGCGTTTTCGTTTATTTGGAGCGGGAAACGAGACTCGAACTCGCGACCCCGACCTTGGCAAGGTCGTGCTCTACCAACTGAGCTATTCCCGCAGTTACAACAAATTGGCGTCCCCTAGGGGACTCGAACCCCTGTTACCGCCGTGAAAGGGCGGTGTCCTAGGCCACTAGACGAAGGGGACCTGGAACTTCTTACCGCGATCCAGCTGCCAGGCTGGATCTAGAATCTGGAGCGGGAAACGAGACTCGAACTCGCGACCCCGACCTTGGCAAGGTCGTGCTCTACCAACTGAGCTATTCCCGCAATCTTTTGCTGCTCCACTTCTCTTGGAAGTGGCGTCCCCTAGGGGACTCGAACCCCTGTTACCGCCGTGAAAGGGCGGTGTCCTAGGCCACTAGACGAAGGGGACATTGCCCGGAATCTCCGGCTTCCCCGCTGTGCTTTTCAGCATTACCGTGGAAGTGGCGCGCATTCTATGGAGGCTTTCAACGGTCGTCAACCTCTCATATAAAATTTTTTAAAATCAACGACTTCACCCGGATTCCGGCACCACCGGCGCAGTACAAACCAATACCGCCTGCTTTAATGCAGCAGGCTGGCGGCGCGCGCCCTCGCCTAATGCGCGCAATGATGGCAGAACGCGAGTAAACTGATCGGCATTGACAAGCAGCCACCACCTCGCGGGTCGCTGCGCCCTGCACAACGGCATTCGAGAGGTTAAGACGATGTCCTCGCTCGTGATCACCATGGCGATAATCGGCGGTATCACGCTGTTGGTGCTGCTGGCCTACCTGAATCAACTGGCCGAAAACAACAAGCGCAAGAAATCGCGCCTGAAAGCGGATCTGGCCGAACGCTATCGGCGTATCGCCGATCTCAACGAACAGTTCGCCGGCCAGTTCATGACTCCCGAACTCAAATTGTTGCTGTGCCGCCTGCAGTTGCAGTACGCCGAACGCATTCTGGAAGTCGACAAGCACGACAGCGCCTACGCGACCATGGCCGAGGAACTGCGCAAGCTGATCGCCCAGGGCCAGGACATTCCGGTACGCAACGCGCCCTTCCATGTGACCGACGATGCCAAGGCCACCCAGGTACGCGCACAGCTGGAGGCCCTGCATGGTCAGGTCGGCAAACTGGCGCAGGCCGGCATGCTGCCGGTGGACGAAGCCAAGGGTTGGGCCAAGGAAATTCGCCACATGCTGGTGCAGCTGTATATAGAGCTGTACGGCAACCAGGCCAAGCAGGCGCTGCAGCAGCAACAGACCGGACACGCGCGGCTGGCCTTGGAACGCGGCGTGCAGTTCCTGCAGAAGCAGGCCGACACTGCGCGCTACCAGGCGACCCTGGCGCAATTCCAGAAGCAGCTCGAGCGTGTCAATGCCATGCTGGTCAGCTCGCAGGCACCTAGCGGCGATGCCAACAGCGAGCTGACCGAGGGGCTCAAGTCGATGGAAGACGACGGCGACTGGAAGAAGAAGGCGCTGTACGACTGAGAGGCCTGCGCCTCTCAGCCCTCAGCAATCACTGGCGCGCAGCAGCACGGCGGCCAAGCCTTCGATACCGCGCTGATCCGCCTCGCTGAAACGCCCTACCCGCGGGCTGTCCAGGTCCAGCACGCCGATCAGCCGGCCCTCCTTGATCAACGGCACCACCAGTTCGCTATTGGAGGCGCTGTCGCAGGCGATATGACCCGGGAACGCATGCACATCCTCCACCCGCTGGGTTTGCCGCGACGCGGCGGCGGCGCCACAGACGCCGCGTCCGAAGGCGATGCGCACGCAGGCGATCTTGCCCTGGAACGGGCCGAGCACCAATTCATCGCCCTTGACGAGATAGAAACCGGCCCAGTTCAGCCCTTCCAACTCGTGATAGACGAAGGCGCTGAACTGCGCGGCATTGGCGACGAAATCCCGTTCGCCGGACAGCAGGGCCTCCAGCTGGGCGGTCAGCAGGGCGTAACCGTCCAGGCCGGAAGCGGTTTGACTCAAATCGATCATTGCGATGTCTCCAGTAACTGCAGCCCGACCCACTGGCGGGCGAACTGATAGGCGCAGCGGCCATTGCGATTACCGCGCCCGGTGGCCCAGCGCACGGCGAGTTTTTCCAGCTCCTCGCTCCACTGCCACTGCAGGCCGGCCTGCTGCGCCTGGACCTCGATCCAGTGGCGCACCACATCCAGATAGTGCTGCTGGGTGAAAGGGTAGAAGGAAAGCCACAGGCCGAAGCGATCCGACAGGGCGATCTTGTCCTCGACGGCCTCGTTGGGGTGCAGCTCGCCGTCGACCATCCTGGTGTTGGCGTTGTCGCTCTCGCGCTCCGGCACCAGATGCCGGCGGTTGGAGGTGGCATACAGCAGCACGTTTTCCGGGGAACGCTCGAGGGAGCCGTCGAGCACGCTCTTGAGCACCCGGTAATCGCCCTCGCCCGCCTCGAACGACAGGTCGTCGCAGAACAGGATGAAGCGCTGCGGCAGCTTCATCAGTTGCTCCACCACCCGCGGTAAATCAGCCAGGTGATCACGCTCGATCTCGATCAGGCGCAGTCCGGCGCCGGCATGCTCGGCCAGCAGCGCGCGGACCAGCGACGATTTGCCCGTGCCGCGCGCCCCCCACAGCAACGCATGGTTGGCAGGCATGCCCTGCACGAACTGCCGGGTGTTGCGCGCCAGCTGCTCGCGCTGGGTATCGACGCCGATCAGGTCGGCGAGGCTCATGTCCAGGCTCACCTTGAGCGCCTGCAAGTAGCCCGAACGGCCCTCGCGCTGCCAGCGCGCAGCCAGGGTATGGCTCCAGTCCAGCGGCTCGCGAACAGCCGGCAACAGCGGCTCGAGACGGGTCAGCACGCTCTCGGCGCGAGCCAGAAAATCGGTAATACGGGAATCCACGTAGCAGCTCCTCGGATATTCAGTCTGTGAGGCGGGTATGCCGAAAAACAGGCCAGATCGTCTATGCTTGGGCAGCGATCGGAACGAGATAGCGCCACCCAATATGGAAATACCACTCAGACAGCGACTGTCATTCAAGCAGGCAGGCCTTACCGTTCTCGTCGCGTTCATTCTGGGCGCATTACTCAGCCTGGTGCAGATCGGCGTCGATTATGCCAGTGAAGACGCGGCCATCAACCGCGAGATTCGTGCGCTGATGGAGATCAGCCACAACCCGGCCGCACGAATCGCCTATAACATCGATGCCGAACTGGCCCAGGAGCTGGTGGTGGGCTTGCGGCGCTCGCCCGCGGTGATCGGCGCGCGCATCGTCGACAGCAACGGCGAAGTGCTGGCCAGCGCCACCCAGCCATCCATGCAGAGCCGCTACCGGCTGTTCAGCGACTTCCTGTTTGGCAGCAGCCGCCATTTCGAGACCAGGCTCTCGGTCGATCACGCGCCGGACGAACAGCTCGGCATGCTGCAGCTCGACATCGACACCTATGCCTTCGGCAGCAACTTTCTCAAGCGCTCGGTGCTGACCATGGTCAATGGCTTCACCCGCAGCCTGCTGCTGTCGGTGATCCTGCTGGTGCTGTTCTACTTCATGCTGACCAAGCCGCTCACTCAGGTGATCCAGGCGCTCGCCGGCCGCGACTTGCGTACGCCCGACCGCACCCCGCTGCCCTGCCCGCCCGGCCACGAACGCGACGAGATCGGCGTGCTGGTCAAGGTCGCCAACCGCCAGTTCGCCAGCATCGCCACCGAGATCGAGCACCGGCGCACCGCCGAGGATCGCCTCACCGACTACCTGGGCGAACTGGAGGCCATCGTTTCGGCGCGCACCGTCGAGCTGAAGGCGGCCAACAGCCGCCTCAGCCGCTCCAACCACGAGCTGGAGCAGGCCCGCCGCGACGCCCTGGCCATGGCCCAGGCACGCTCGATCTTCCTGGCCAACATGAGCCACGAAATCCGCACCCCGCTCAATGGCCTGCTGGGCATGCTCGCCCTGTCGCTGGAAGGGCCGCTGAACAGCGAACAACGCCAGCAGCTGTCCATCGCCCACGACTCGGGCAAGGTGCTGGTGGACCTGCTCAACGACATCCTCGACCTGTCGAAATTCGAGGCCGGCCAGCTGGAACTGGAACGCATCGCCTTCGACCTCGGCGCCCTGGTGGAAGGCACCGCCAGCCTGCTGTCGCAAAATGCCCAGGCCGGCGTGGAGCTGACCTGCCTGATCGATCCCCGGCTGCCCGCCCAGGTGCTCGGCGACCCGACCCGTGTTCGGCAGATCGTCAGCAACCTGCTGTCCAATGCCTTGAAATTCACCCGCGAAGGCCGTGTCGACATTCGTATCAGCGCTGAAGGCGAACGCATCCGTATCGAAGTGTGCGACACCGGCATCGGCATTGCCCAGGATGCCCAGGCGCGCATCTTCCAGCCGTTCACCCAGGCTGGCGCCAATATCACCCGGCAGTTCGGTGGCACCGGGCTGGGCCTGGCCCTGACCCGCCGCCTCTGCGAGGCGATGCAGGGCACGCTGGAGCTGCAATCCACACCAGGCAGCGGCAGTCGTTTCAGTGCCATCCTGCCGTTGCCGGGCATGGAGGCGCCGCAACCGGCACCCCAGCTTAGCGGACGCGTGCTGGCGATCTGTGCTGCGGACACCGGCCTGGCCGAATTGCTGCCGCTGCTGATCGGCAGTTGGGGGCTGGGCTACCGCCGCCTGGACAGCGCCCGGGATGCCGAGGATATCCACGCCGACGTGATCGTCAGCGACTGCCCCAGTTGCATGGAAAGGCTGCGCCAGCAGACGGCGACGCCGATCATCCTGGTCACCGCCTATGGCAGCTTCCTGGACAGCGAACGGGCTGCAGCGCTCGCGCCCCTGGAGCAGGTCGCCAGGCCGCTGACCCGGCAGCACCTGCTGCAGGCGCTGAATCACGCGCTGAAGCGGCCATCCGACGACTCGGCCGGCGCGCCCAAACCGATCCCCAGCGACCGCAAACCGGCGCGCGTGTTGCTGGTCGAGGACAATCCGGTCAACCAGTTGGTCGCCAAGGGCATGCTGGCCAAACAGGGCCTCGAGGTGGTGCTGGCCAACAATGGCCAGCAGGCCCTGGAGCGGCTGCAGGAAGAAGCCTTCGAACTGGTGCTGATGGACTGCAACATGCCGGTCATGGATGGCTACGAGGCCAGCCGCCGCATTCGGCAAAATCCTGCCTGGCAGCAGCTGCCGATCATCGCGCTGACCGCCAATGCCCTGTCGGACGAGCGCGAGCGCTGCCTGGCCGCGGGCATGAGCGATTACCTGGCCAAGCCGTTCCGCCGTGAAGAGCTGCTCGCCCTGCTCGACCAGTGGCTGCCCGCCTGAGCGGCGGCCACCACCTGTTAACCGGGTAACGGCTCGGCCAAGCGCTGCAGCAGCGCATCCAGCTGGGCGCGCAGGGGCTCCAGCTGCCTGGTATCGACGCCATGCTCGCAGAGCAACTGCTGCTTGAGAACCGGCACGCGGCGACGTAGCTCGCGCCCCTGCGCGCTGAGGCAAAGGTGCATCTCGCGCTCGTCCACGGCGCTGCGCCGACGCTCCACCAGGCCTGCCGCCTGCAGGCGCTTGAGCAGCGGGGTCAGGGTGCCCGAATCGAGCAGCAGGCGTTCGCCCAGGGCCTTGACCGTCGGCTGCGGCGGCGCTGCCTCGTCCCACTCCCAGAGCACCAACATCACCAGGTACTGCGGGTAGGTCAGTTGCAGGCCGTCGAGCATCGGCTTGTAGGCACGTATCACCTGGCGGGACGCCGCGTACAGCTTGAAACACAGCTGCCGGTCGAGGGCCAGGTCATCCATCGGTGAGCGCGTCGATGGCCGCCTGTAGCGCCTCAGGCTTGGTGGTCGGTGCGTAACGGCTGACCTGACGACCATCGCCGCTGATCAGGAACTTGGTGAAATTCCACTTGATCCGCTGCGTGCCGAGCAAGCCCGGCGCCTGGCGCTTGAGCTGCACGAACAGGGGATGCGCCGCCGGGCCATTGACCTCCACCTTGCGAAACAGCGGGAAGCTCACCCCGAAATTCAGCTCGCAGAAACTGGAGATCGCCTGCTCGTCGCCCGGCTCCTGCTTGCCGAACTGGTTGCAGGGAAAGCCCAGTACCACCAGCCCCTTGTCGCGGTAGCGCTTCCAGAGCGCTTCGAGCCCCTGGTACTGCGGCGTGAAGCCGCACTGGCTGGCGGTATTGGCCACCAGGAAGGCCTTGGCGCCGAAATCGCCCAGGCGCGTCTGCTCGCCGGTGATGGTGGTACAAGGTATGGCCAGCAGGTCTTGGCTCATGGCGTCAGCGCTCTTCTTTTGCATGGAGCGAAAAGAGTAGCCAGCAATTGAATTGCACACAATCCGATTCATCCAAAAACAGGCCCGCCATCAGCGGACCTGATGCCGGCCTGCCGCTTACGCCTCGCGCGGCACGTGCTTGAGCGACACCGAGTTGATGCAATAGCGCAACCCGGTCGGCCGCGGGCCGTCGGGAAACACGTGGCCCAGGTGAGCTTCGCAGTTGCTGCAGCGCACTTCGATGCGATGCATGCCGTGGCTGAAGTCGTCCAGTTCGGTGATCACCTGGTCGTCGAGCGGCTGGAAGTAACTCGGCCAGCCGCAGCCGGAATCGAACTTGGCATCCGAGTCGAACAGCGGCGTGCCGCAGCACACGCACTGGTAGACGCCCGGCACCTTGCTGTCGTGGTACTCACCGGTGAACGGCCGTTCGGTGCCGCCCAGGCGGCAGACGTTGAACTGCGCGTCCGTCAGCTCCTCGCGCCAGGTTTCCAGGGGTTTTTCGAGCTTGCTCACAGGCCGTCCTCCTCGGGATAAAAAAGCCCTATCTGTATCTTTGCCCGACTCAGGCTGACACGTATGATTCGACACCTCAACCCGCCACGGCTCGCCGCCGCAACGGCCCATTGCAGGCCGCCCTTCTTCGATTCGGGATTCTTCACCATGCAGGTCAGCAAATCCAACAAGCTCGCCAACGTCTGCTACGACATTCGCGGCCCGGTGCTCAAGCACGCCAAGCGTCTGGAAGAGGAAGGCCAGCGCATCCTCAAGCTGAACATCGGCAACCCGGCGCCATTCGGTTTCGAAGCTCCCGAGGAAATCCTCCAGGACGTGATTCGCAACCTGCCCACGGCGCAAGGCTACAGCGACTCCAAGGGCCTGTTCAGCGCGCGCAAGGCGGTGATGCAGTACTGCCAGCAGAAGCAGATCGAAGGCGTCGGCATCGAGGACATCTACCTGGGCAACGGCGTGTCCGAGCTGATCGTCATGGCCATGCAGGCGCTGCTCAACAACGGTGACGAAGTGCTGATCCCGGCACCCGACTACCCGCTGTGGACCGCTGCCGTGGCGCTCTCCGGTGGCAAGCCGGTGCATTACCTGTGCGACGAACAGGCCGGCTGGTTCCCGGACATCGCCGACATGCGCGCCAAGATCACCCCGAACACCAAGGCACTGGTGCTGATCAACCCGAACAACCCCACCGGTGCCGTGTATTCGCGCGAGGTGCTGCAGGACATCGTCGAACTGGCCCGCCAGCACAACCTGGTGATCTTCTCCGACGAGATCTACGACAAGATCCTCTATGACGAAGCCCAGCACATCTCCACCGCCTCCCTGGCGCCGGACGTGCTGTGTCTGACCTTCAACGGCCTGTCCAAGTCCTACCGGGTAGCCGGTTTCCGCTCCGGCTGGGTGATCATTTCCGGGCCCAAGCACACCGCGAAAAGCTATATCGAAGGCATCGACATCCTGGCCAACATGCGCCTGTGCGCCAACGTGCCCAGCCAGCATGCGATCCAGACCGCACTGGGGGGCTACCAGAGCATCAACGACCTGGTGCTGCCCAATGGTCGCCTGCTGGAACAGCGCAACCGCACCTGGGAGCTGCTCAACGACATCCCCGGCGTCAGTTGCGTGAAACCCATGGGCGCCCTGTACGCCTTTCCGAAGATCGACCCCAAGGTCTGCCCGATCCACAACGACGAGAAGTTCGTCCTCGACCTGCTGCTCTCCGAGAAGCTGCTGATCGTCCAGGGCACCGCCTTCAACTGGCCGTGGCCGGACCACTTCCGGGTGGTCACCCTGCCCCGCGTCGACGACCTGGAACAGGCGATCGGCCGTATCGGCAGCTTCCTCAAGACCTACCGCCAGTAACCCTCGCCAGAGCACGAGCCCATGGACCTGCAGATAGACGACTTCTACAAGGACGCCGCCAGCGGTTTGCTGATGCTCTACCAGGCCTTTCCGCGCAAGGCCTCGCTGTACGTGGAAGACCTGATCGGCCGCGAAGAGCCGGACGAATTCGGCTTGCCGAGCAAGCGCCACCAGGCCTGCCTGGGCGCGCTGTTGTGGCTGGCTGAAGAAGGCTACCTGCGCTACGAATCCACCATCGGCTATGACGCCCTCGATCAGGCGGTGCTGAGCGAGAAGGGTTTTCTGCGCCTGTCGCGCGGCATCCCGCGGGCGGTCAACGAGGATGAAGCCCTACCGCCTGCGGTGGATCGGGTGCAGGCGACCCTTGCCTTTCAATTGCGCGACGCGCTCGCCCAGCAACATGGTGAACGGATTGCGCGACTGACTCGCCAACTCTTCGAACAGCGCCCGGCTGCGCCTGGCTGAGGGTCGTCGGCCCGCCGGCTACGCCTCGCGAGCGGCGGTTTTTCTCGGCCGCGATTGAAATAATCGCGAAAAAGCCCATCTAAGCATTGGCGCCCGTGCACGACCCTTTGCAGCGGACGGGCAAGGCGACACAGTTTGAAATAGTGACTCGGTTGAATCGCCATAGGGCGCGCCCTTATATAGCCGCCGTAATGAGCCTGTCTTTACTCGTGAGGAGTCGTTTCACACCATGATGCGCATTATGTTGTTCCTGGCTACCAACTTGGCGGTACTGGTTATCGCCAGCATCACCCTCAAACTGCTGGGGGTTGATCGCTTCACCGGCCAGAACCACGGCAGCCTGCTGATATTCTGCGCCGTCTTTGGTTTTGCCGGCTCGCTGGTCTCGCTCTTTCTGTCCAAGTGGATGGCGAAGATGAGCACCGGTACCGAAATCATCACCCAACCGCGTACCCGCCACGAGCAGTGGCTGTTGCAGACCGTCGAAGAGCTGTCGCGCGATGCCGGCATCAAGATGCCGGAGGTGGGTATCTTCCCGGCCTACGAGTCCAACGCCTTCGCCACCGGCTGGAACAAGAACGACGCGCTGGTCGCCGTCAGCCAGGGCCTGCTCGAGCGCTTCTCCCCCGATGAAGTGCGCGCCGTGCTGGCCCACGAGATCGGCCACGTGGCCAATGGCGACATGGTCACCCTGGCGCTGATCCAGGGCGTGGTGAACACCTTCGTGATGTTCTTCGCACGTATCTTCGGCAACTTCGTCGACAAGGCGATTCTGAAGAACGAAGACGGCCATGGCATCGGCTACTTCGTGGCGACCATCTTCGCCGAACTGGTGCTGGGTATCCTGGCCAGCATCATCGTCATGTGGTTCTCGCGCAAACGCGAGTACAAGGCCGACGAAGCCGGTGCACGACTGGCCGGCAAGGGCGCGATGATCGCCGCCCTGCAGCGCCTGCGTGCCGAACAGGGTGTACCGGTGCAGATGCCCGACAGCCTGACCGCCTTCGGCATCAATGGTGGCCTGAAGAACGGCCTGGCCGGCCTGCTGATGACCCACCCGCCGCTGGAAGAGCGTATCGAAGCCCTGCGCCGCCTGGGCTGATCGCAACACCAACGAAAAGGCGACCTTCGGGTCGCCTTTTTCATGCCTGCGATTCAGCTCACAGCAGCCGCAGGTGGTAGGCGCGCTCGTCCATGCGCGCTAGGCCGCGGGCTCTGAAGCGATCCTCCAGGGCATCCTGGCTTTCCAGCAATTCGCTTTCCCATATGCTGCCGGCCCAGCTGCGCACCTCTGCGTCGCTCACCGAGAACGGCGGCCCGTCCATCAGCCTCTGGTCATAGTCCAGGGTCACCAGCAGGCCGTGGCTTTCCGGCAACAGGATTTGCTGCAGGTGGTGCACGTAGCGCTCACGCATCTCAGCCGGCAGCGCGATCAACGCCGCGCGGTCGTAGAACAATGCGCAATCCTGCAGATGCTTAGCCTCGAGCGCGAAGAAATCACCGCAGAACAGCTCGACACGCCCATGGCGATAGACCTTGAAGGCGCCCTCCTCGCTTATCACCGGCTGTATGCGCTGCTCGGCGAAGAACGCCACGACCGCCACTTCCGCCAATTCCACCCCCACCACCCGATGCCCCCGCGCCGCCAGCCAGGCGATGTCCAGGCTCTTGCCACATAGCGGCACCAGCACCGGCGCTTCGCTCGCACCCGCTACCGTGGCCCAGTGGCGCTGCAGCAGGTCATTGACCTGCCGGGCATGAAAGCCGATCTGGTTGGCGTGCCAGCGTTGCAGCCAGAATGAATCCTGCATGTTTTACCCTCAAGCCATCAAGAAAACAGATAACACCGAGCAGACTTTAGCCGTTGTTAGGCCAACTTGGCTGATGGATCATGATGACGTCACTAGGAGACCATCATGCAGCCCAGCCTGTTCATTTCCCACGGTTCGCCCATGCTTGCCCTGCAACCCGGCGCCAGCGGCCCCGCCCTCACTCGCCTCGCTGCCGAGCTGCAACGCCCGGAGGCCATCGTGGTGGTGTCGGCCCATTGGGAAAGCGAGGCGTTGCAGGTGATGAGCAATGCGCAACCGCAAACCTGGCATGACTTCGGCGGCTTTCCTGCCGAGCTCTACCAGGTGCAGTACCCAGCGCCCGGCAACCCACAGCTGGCCGAGGACATCGTCCAGCGCCTGGGGGCGGCCGGCCTGGCCGCACAAACCGATGAGCGTCGCCCCTTCGATCATGGCAGCTGGGTGCCGCTGTCGCTGCTCTACCCTGACGCCGATATCCCGGTGGTGCAGGTGTCCCTGCCCAGCCGCCAGGGCCCGGCGCTGCAACTGCGCGTAGGCGAAGCGCTGGCCGGGCTGCGCGAGCGGAACCTGCTGCTGATCGGCTCGGGCAGCATCACCCACAACCTGGGGGAGCTGGACTGGCGCTCCACCGGCGACGAAGCGGCGCCCTGGGCCCTGGAATTTCGCGATTGGATGGTCGACAAGCTGCAACGGGACGACCTGCAAGCACTGCTCGACTACCGCCGCCAGGCCCCTCACGCGCGGCGCAACCATCCCAGTGACGAGCACCTGCTGCCGCTGTTCTTCGCCCGCGGCGCCGGCGGCACCTTTGCCATCGAGCACCAGGGCTTCACCCTGGGCGCCCTGGGCATGGACATCTACCGCTTCGATTAGGATCTGTTGATGCTTCAACGCCGTGCTTGAAACATCAACAGACCCTGGAGAAGCGCTCCAGGGTACTGAGCAGCACCTGCACCTTGGTGACCGATTCCTGATACTCGGCCTGCCAGGCCGAGTCGGCGACGATACCGCCACCGCCCCAGCAACTGATCACGCCGTCCTTGGCCAGCAGGCTGCGAATGGCGATGGAGCTGTCCATCTCGCCGCGCACGTCCAGGTACAGCAGCGAGCCGCAATAAGGGCCACGGCGCGTCGGCTCGAGCTCGTCGATGATCTGCATCGCGCGGATCTTCGGCGCACCGGTGATGGAACCCCCCGGAAAGGCGCCCAGCAGCAGGCCCAGGGCATCCTTGTCAGCGGCCAGCTCCCCGGTCACCGCGCTGACCAGGTGGTGCACGTTGGGGTAGCTCTCCAGGGCGAACAGCTCGGGCACGCGCACCGAGCCGATACGGCAGCTGCGCCCCAGGTCGTTGCGCAGCAGATCGACGATCATCAGGTTCTCGGCGCGATCCTTGGCGCTGGCGAGTAGCGCCTGGGCGTTGCTGGCATCTTCCTGCGCGTCACGGCCGCGGGGCTGGGTGCCCTTGATCGGCCGCGTTTCCACCTGCCCTCCACTGACCCGGATGAAACGCTCCGGCGACAGGCTCAGCAAGGCGCCGCCACCGGGCAGGGTCAGGTAGCCGGCGAACGGCGTTGGGCAGGCAGCCCGCAATGCGCCATAGGCCTGCCAGGGATCGCCCTGATAGCGGGACTGGAAGCGCTGCGCATAGTTGACCTGATAGCAGTCACCGGAGGCGATATAGGCCTGAATCCGGTCGATGGCCTCGCCGTAGCGCTGCTGCTCGATATTCGCCTGAAACGGCGCCAGCAGCGCGAAGGCGGCCTGCTCCGGGGCCTCACCCCGATGCTCGAATAACGCCAGCAGGCGCGCCTGCTCGGCCGCTGGCAAGGCGGGATGGAACACCAGCTGGCTGGTACGCGCCTGGTGGTCGCTGATCAGCGCCCAGGCATACAGGCCGAACACCGCGTCGCCAAAATCCAGATCGTCCCGGGCCTGCTCAGGCAGCGCTTCGATACGACGGCCGAAATCGTAGGCCAGGTAACCGAGCAGGCCGCCGGCGAACGGCAGTTCGGCACCTGGCGGCATTTCGGCGGGCCCTAGTGCTGCGAGCTGCTCGCGCAGCCGCGCGAAGAACGCAGCGCCCGACTCCCCCTGCCCTGGCGCCAACTGGGCCAGCGGCCAGGCGCTGAGCAGATCATAGCGCCCACGGGTTGCCACCGGCCGACCGGCATCCAGCAACACCGCGCCCGGCGCCTGGCGCACGGGCTGGAAATAGACGGCGGGGTCGGCCTGATAGGGCAGCGGATGGACAAGACAGGTGGGCATTCGAGGCATCACGAAAACAAGGACGGCCGATTGTAGAGCCGCCGGCCGGATCGTCCTAGGCCCGGCAAGCGACGGTTCAGGTTCCAGAAACGACTCGGGGGAGCCATTGGCTCCCCCGAATCAGTGCTGCACGAACGGATCAGTCTTCGCGGTAGCGACGCAGCTTCAGCGGCTTGCCGGCAACGCGGGTGTCCTTGAGCTTGGTCAGCAGACGCTCGAGGCCATCCTCCGGCAGCTCCACCAGGCTGAAGCTCTCGCGGATCTGGATGCGGCCGATGGCTTCACGGGCCAGGCCACCCTCGTTGAGGATCGCGCCCAGCAGGTTCTTGGCCGCGATACCGTCACGGGCACCCAGGGCGGTACGGCAGCGCGCACGGCCTTCGGCCAGCGGCATCGGCGCACGACGCTCGCGCGGCTCACCGCTGCGCTCGCCATCACGCTCACGGCGCTCACGGGGTGCACCACCGACGCCGGGCACCAGCGGCTGCTCGCGCTCGACGCTGGCCAGATCCAGAGCCTGGCCATTGGTGGCCTTCTTCAGCAGCGCAGCGGCCAGGGCACGCGGGCTGCAGCCGATATCGGCGGTCAGGCGGTCGAGCAGATCGCCATGGCTGGCTTCGGCGTCGGCAACCAGCGGCGCCAGGCTGTTGGTGAGTTTCTTGATGCGCGCATCCAGCACCTGCTGGGCGTTGGGCAGCTTGACCTCGCCAACCTTCTGGCCGGTCACGCGCTCGATCACCTGCAGCATGCGGCGTTCACGCGGGGTCACCAGCAGCAGCGCACGGCCATCGCGACCGGCACGGCCGGTACGGCCGATACGGTGCACGTAGGATTCCGGGTCGTACGGCATGTCGACGTTGAACACGTGGGTGATGCGCGGCACGTCGATACCACGGGCGGCGACGTCAGTGGCCACGACGATGTCCAGACGGCCATCCTTGAGCGACTCGATGACACGCTCACGCTGGTTCTGGGCGATGTCGCCGTTCAGCGCGGCGGCCTTGAAACCCTTGGCTTCCAGCGCGGCGGCCAGGTCCAGGGTGGCCTGCTTGGTACGCACGAAGGCGATCAGCGCGTCGAACTCCTCGACTTCCAGCAAACGCAGTACGGCGTTGGTCTTCTGATCGGCGTGGATCATCAGGTGCGCCTGCTCGATGCGCGAGACGGTCTGGGTCTTGGCAGCGATCTTGATGTGCTGCGGCTCGCGCAGGTGCTTCTCGGCGATGGCGCGGATCGAGTGCGGCAGAGTGGCGGAGAACAGCACGCTCTGACGGCTCTCGGGCATGGCTTCGAAGATCACTTCGAGGTCGTCCATGAAGCCCAGCTTGAGCATTTCGTCCGCTTCGTCGAGTACCAGGTACTGGATGGTCGAGAGTACTTTCTCGTCGCGACGCAGATGGTCGACCAGACGGCCCGGGGTGGCGACGATGACCTGTGCGCCCTGGCGAATGGCCTTGAGCTGCGGACCCATCGGCGCGCCACCGTAGACGGCGACCACGCTCAGGCCAGGCATCTGCTTGGAGTAGGTTTCGAACGCGGTGGCAACCTGCAGAGCGAGCTCGCGAGTCGGGGCGAGGATCAGCGCCTGGGGCTCACGCTTGGCCGGATCGATCTTCGACAGGATCGGCAATGCGAAGGCGGCGGTCTTGCCGGTGCCGGTCTGGGCCTGGCCGATCATGTCCTGACCGGAGAGGATCACCGGGATGGCTTGCGACTGAATGGGCGACGGCTCTTCGTAACCGACGGCGGTCAGCGCGGCGAGAATGTTGGAATGAAGTCCGAGTGCGGCGAAGCCGCCGATTTCCTGGGTCATGGGTCTGCCTCTGAGTGCATCCGCAAAGACCCATGTTCCAAAGCTGCGCATGCCATGTAGGACCTTGTGGGTCACCCTGGCAGCCTGGTCGGCGGGGATTTGCGAAAACGTGGTGAAAAGTGAATCGTCAAGATAGCCCGCTTGGCGGACTGGCTGCCGGAAAGCTTCCGGGCGAGTTGCACTACTTGAACGTGGCCATGAATTGGCCGGCGCGTACTATACCGGAATTCATACAGACGTGTGCGCTTTTTCACACAATAGGCGCACGGCAGGTAGCGGCCGGCTCGCGACAGTATGCCGCAGCCGCCCCGATATTGATCGAACGGTCAGGCTCTGCTGGTGAGCTGCGCTTCGATCGCCGCCTTGTCGACGACCGACCAGACTTCTGCGACCTTGGCGTCACGAAAGGCATAGAACACGTTCTCGCTGAAGGCCACCTTGCGGCCATTGACGGGCACATCGAGAAAACGGCCTTTCGGGGTGCAGTGAAAATCCAGGCGGCAGGCGATCATCGATTCCTCGCAGGTCAACAGGCGGATGTTGAACTGCAGATCGGGTATTTCCTGGTAGTCACGCTCGAGCATCGCGCGGTAGCCATCGAGCCCCAGGCGCCGCCCGTTATGCACCACATCGTGGTGAACGAACTGTCCGAGGTTCGCCCAGTCCTGCCGGTTGAGGCAGTCGATATAGGCGCGATACAGGGTGGGAAGATCTTGATCGCTCATGACAGGGCTCCGTGGCAATGGGCTTGAGGGCTTCGCAGGCTCAGGCAGGCGCGCCGAACATCCGAGATGCTAAAGGGACAGCGCCGTCGCCGGTTGATTCCGAGGAGCCTGCTCACCGCTCCAGCGAATGCCCCCCTTGCCAGGCCCCGCGACCATGGATGCAGCGGGAGCAGACCCTAGCTCGCCATCCGTATGGCGTCGATCAGCGGCTGTAGCGAATAGCCGAGCTGCGCCTGCAGCGCCTGGGCGCGCCGGCTCACCGCCTCGCGGTCGAACTGCTGGTCCAGCTCGGCCGGCACCAGCACCACCACGTTGCCCTCCACCACCGGGCATTCCCAGTAGTGGCGGTGATAGAGGCCGCGCAGCAGCGCGGCGCCCAATGGCTTGCCGTCGTCGCCGGCCCACTGGTTGATGATCAGCCAGCCGCCGGGGTTGAGCTTGGCCCGGCAGTCATCGAGAAAACGCCAGGCCAGGTGGCCGACGCCGGGGCCGGTGTCGGTATACAGGTCGACGAAGATCAGGTCCGCGGTTTCCGCGCTGGGCAGCAGCTGCATGGCATCGCCGATGCGCACCGTCAGCCGGTGATCGTCTTCCAGCCCCAGGTACTGCATGGCCAGGCGCGGCACGTCGGGGCGCAGTTCGATGGTCTCGACATCGTCGAGGGGCAGAAAGCGCAGGCAGGCCTGGGTCAGGGTGCCGGCGCCCAGCCCCAGGAACAGCGCGCTTTCCGGCGCCTCATGGCACAGCGCACCGACGAACATGGCGCGGGTGTAGTCGTACTCCAGCCAGCTCGGGTCGGCGGTGAACACGCAGCTCTGCTCGATCGACTCACCGAACTCGAGAAACCGGTACTCGCCGACCTCGATCACACGGATCACCCCGAAGGCATCGTGCACCTCGGCCAGCACCACTTCGTCCTTCATCTCCTCCACCGGAGGCAAGCCAGGCATGCGCAGATTCTCCACCGTCGCGTTCCCCGGCTCAGGCCGGGCTAGAACGCGATTGTCGGCGATGGGGCGCGCTCAGGTCACGTGCTAAATGCCATCGGTTTTTGCCGGGCGCCATGCTCGGCGCCGGTCAGCGATCGGTTACCATGCCCCATCGCCCACAAGAGAAGCCGCCATGAGTCAGCCCTGGAGCCCCGACAGCTGGAGAAGCCGCCCCATCCAGCAACAACCTCAATACCCGGACGCCGCCAGGCTCGCCCAGGTCGAGCAGACCCTGGCGAGCTTCCCGCCCCTGGTATTCGCCGGCGAGGCGCGCGAGTTGCGCAAGCAGTTCGCCGAGGTCACCCAGGGCCGCGCCTTCCTGCTGCAGGGCGGCGACTGCGCCGAGAGTTTCGCCGAATTCAGCGCCGCGAAGATCCGCGACACCTTCAAGGTGCTGCTGCAGATGGCCATCGTCATGACCTTCGCGGCCGGCTGCCCGGTGGTGAAGGTCGGGCGCATGGCCGGTCAGTTCGCCAAGCCGCGCTCGGCCAATGACGAAACCATCGACGGGGTCACCCTGCCCGCCTACCGTGGCGATATCGTCAACGGCATCGGCTTCGATGCGGCCAGCCGCGCGCCGGACCCGCAGCGCCTGCTGCAGGCCTATCACCAGTCCACCGCCTCGCTGAACCTGTTGCGCGCCTTTGCCCAGGGCGGTTTCGCCGACCTGCACCAGGTGCACGGTTGGAACCTGGACTTCATCGCCAACTCGGCCCTGGCCCAGAAATACCACCAACTGGCCGACCGCATCGACGAGACCCTGGCCTTCATGCGCGCCTGCGGCATGGACAGCGCGGCCCAGGTGCGCGAGACCAGTTTCTTCACCGCCCACGAAGCCCTGCTGCTCAATTACGAGGAAGCCTTCGTGCGCCGCGACAGCCTGACCGGCGACTTCTACGACTGCTCGGCGCACATGCTGTGGATCGGCGACCGCACCCGCCAGGTGGACGGCGCCCATGTCGAATTCCTGCGCGGCGTCGGCAACCCGATCGGCGTCAAGGTCGGCCCGAGCATGACCGACGAGGACCTGGTCCGCCTGATCGACATCCTCAACCCGGACAACGACCCGGGCCGCCTCAACCTGATCGTGCGCATGGGTGCCGACAAGGTCGAGGCCGGCCTGCCGAGGCTGATCCGCACCGTGCAGCGCGAAGGCCGCCAGGTGCTGTGGAGCAGTGACCCGATGCACGGCAACACCATCAAGGCGTCGAGCGGCTACAAGACCCGGGATTTCGCGCAGATCCTCGCCGAGGTACGGCAGTTCTTCGCCGTGCACCACGCCGAGGGCAGCTATGCCGGCGGCATCCATATCGAGATGACCGGCCAGGACGTGACCGAATGCATCGGCGGCGCCAAACCGATCACCGAGGCCGGCCTGTCGGACCGTTATCACACCCATTGCGACCCGCGGATGAACGCCGACCAGTCCCTGGAACTGGCGTTCATGATCGCCGAGACGCTCAAGCAGGTGCGCCGCTGAACCGCGCGTTAACCTGAACCAAGGGCAGCGACGGGCGGTCTTCAGCACAGGGCCTCGATACCTCGATCGACGCGAGGCCCATCACTCGATAGAAGGAGTCGCACATGCCCTGGTATGCCTGGTTGATCCTGATTCTGGCGATCGGCTCCATCGTCGGTGGCCTGCTGATGCTGCGAGACAGTGCCAGGAAGCTGCCGCTCAGCGACGAGCAACTAAAGCGCATCCACGAACGGGAAATCGAGCAGAACGCCAAGGACGCGCAAGATCGCTGATCACGCCTGCACAAGCTGACGTCGCCCGGTAAACTGCGCCGCCACCCAGGAGGCGCGATGCCCTTTTTCCCCCGCCTGTTACTGCCCTGCTGCCCGCTATTGGCGGGTGTGCTCATGGGTCATATCCAGCCCATCGGCCTGCTGTGGGCCCTGCTGTTCATTGCTCTGGTGCTACTGCCCACGCGCCTGCCCCAGGAGCTGTGGAGCGCGCTGGTGATAATCGCCAGCGTTCTGCTGGCAGCCCATCTGTTGCAGGGATTCGCACCCTGGGTCATCACGCAGCCACAGCGCATCAGCGCGGACGCCGCGCCTTACCTGCTGAGGCTGTCATGGGACAAGTTGCTGGTGGGCTGCACCCTACTCGCCTGGTGGCTGGGCTTGCCACCGAGGCCAAGGCCACGGCCCGCTTTCGTGGTGCCGATATTCATCGTCACCCTACTGGCGGTTCCGGGCCTTGCGCTGCTGCTGGGCGTGGTCGCCTGGCAACCGAAGTGGCCGGAGCTGCTCGGTGCCTGGCTGGCGGTCAACCTGGTCGTCGCGGTACTGGCCGAAGAATTGCTGTTTCGCGGTTTGCTGCAGGCGCGCCTGGTGAGCTGGTTAGGAATGTGGCCAGGAATACTGGTGACGGCGCTGCTGTTCGGCGCCGTGCATATCCCCTTCAGCCCGAGCTTTGCAATGGTGGCCGCGGTAGCGGGGTTGGGTTATGGCCTGGTCATGCAGGTCAGCGGCCGGTTGAGCCTGGCCATCGCCCTGCACGGGCTAGTCAATCTGGCGCATTTCACCTTGCTGAGCTACCCGCTGCGTATCGTCTAGGCAAACCAGCTAGCGGCGAAACTCGAACTGCAGTTCGGCGCCTTCGACGGCATTCCAGTATTCGGAGCCCAGTTCGCCAGTCAGCAGCTTGCCGCTGACCTGGAAGGGGTTGAGCGCGGATTTACGCTCTTCGAAGAACGACGGCAGGATCGGCGGCGCACCATCGGCCGCGGCCTTGTCTTCGGCGTCCAGCGCAGCAGCCAGCTCGGGTGGCAGGCTGAGATCCAGCTTGGTCTTGGGCGGCGTCTGGGCGACCTTCTGCGCAGCCTTAGCGGGCTTGGCACGCTGGGCGGCCTTTTTCGGCTCGGCAGGCGCCGGTTTCCGAGCGGCCTGGGGCTGCGGTTCGGCGGCCTGAGGCTGTACGGCCGGCGCGGCTGGCGGCTCAGGCGGCGCGACCGGCTGGGCCGGCTTGGCGGGCTCGACGGCCACTGCCGGCTCACTGTCCTTGCGCGGCACGTCCTTGCCCTGCTCATCGGCGCCACAGGCACTGAGCAGCACGGCAAGACACAGCGGCAACAACAGATAGCGCATCGACATTCCCCCATCGGTTCGTGTAACGATAATCCTGCATTCTAAAACGACTGGACGATAACGCCAGCCAGTCTGCCGAATGGCAGTGCCACCCGTCGCCCTGGCACCATCATTCCCTGGATAGACGGCGTAGCTCGGCTTCCACATCCAGGGTCGGCTGCTCCGCCTGCAGGCGGTCGATGCGCTGCTGCGCCTGCTCTGCTTCACCCCGCTCACGCTGGTCGGCAATATCGCGCAGTGCGGCCAGCACTTGCGCGGGTGGCGGCGCCGCCTTTGCCGCCATGCGGGCCATGACCCGGGGCGCTTCACTCATCTCGGCCATGGGTGCCGGGCTGGCAGGGGCCTGCAAGGCCATGGGTGCCTGCCGCTGCATCGCGGCAGCCGGCGCATCGTAGCGAGCCGGCGGCTGTTCCAGCGTCTGCAGGCTCAGCCCGAGCCCCACGCCCAGCAGCGCCAGGCAACCAAAGGCTGCTGACCAGCGTCCGTGCGCCGAGGCACCACCGAGTGCGCGACGCAGCCGTGCCCAGAAGCCCTCCGGCGGGCGCCGCCTGGCCGCGGCCGCTTCGCCAGCTGCCGCCAGGATCCGCGCGTCCAACGCTGGCCCTGGCCGCTCGCCGCTGTGCTCACGGACGTGACGCAGCAAGCGCTCATCGTGTTCGTGCCGGTGATCGTTCATGGTGCTACCTCTTCGGCCGTGCTGAGCAGGCGGCGCATTTTCTGCAGCGCATAACGCAGGCGGCTTTTTACCGTTTCTGCCGGCGTGCGAGTCAGCTCGGCAATCTCGTGCAACTCCAGATCGCCGTGGGCACGCAACAGGAATACCTCGCGCTGCTCGGCCGGCAAATCGGCAAGCGCCGCCTGGATGCGCGCCCGATCCTGGCTGAGGCTGAGCTGGCGCTCGGGATCCGGCTCGGCCATGGCCTGGTCATGCAGTTGCTCGTCGAACGCTTCTTCGCGCTGCTGACGCTTGCCATGCTTGCGCCAGTGGTCGATCAGGCGATTGCGCGCTATCTGGTACAGCCAGGTCTTGAACAGCACCGCGGCTTCTCGCTGCAACGACTCGCTGCGAATCAGGCTCATCCAGGTCTCCTGGAACACCTCCTCGGCGACCGCCTGATCGCTGCACAAGCCCATGAGGAAGCGGAACAGCCCCAGGCGATGGCGCTCATAGAGTTGCGTGAAGGCTGCAGCGTCGCCGGCCCGGTAGCGCCGCAACAGGTCGGCGTCGCCGGGCTCGGCGCTGGGAGGTTGGACAGTCACACTCACTCGGCTCCAGAGGTGCGGGAGTCGGCAGTTTGCAGGCTTTGCGCCAGTTCCACCAGTTGCACGAACTCGTTGCGCAGACCGAACGGATCATCGCCCCGGCTGCCCCGTGCCAGCGCCGCGGTGGCCGCCCAGTCGAAATGGCCGGTGTACGGGCCACCGCTCAGTTGCTGGGCGAACGCGGCGACGGCGGCGGCGAAACGCAGGTCCTCGCTGGCCTTGGTGATTGGCGCGATGGACGCCGGTGCTTCGACGGCAGTCTCCAGCAGACGACTGTGGTTCTGCTCCGGCGTCTTGTAACGGATGCGCAGCCAGGCCAGCTCGCTGTCGCCCGCAGGTGGTTGCGCCACTTGCCGATAGCGCAGCGGCTCCAGCCAACCCGGGTTGCCGACCGGCACGATTTCGTACAGCGCGGTCACGCTGTGCCCGGCGCCGATATCCCCCGCATCGATCTTGTCGTTGCTGAAGTCTTCGCGTTTCAGGGCGCGATTCTCGTAGCCGAGCAGGCGATATTCGCTGACCTGGGCCGGGTTGAACTCCACCTGGACCTTCACGTCCCGCGCCACCGTGGCCAGGGTCGAACTGAGCTGCTCGACCAGCACCTTGCGCGCTTCACGCAGGTTGTCGATATAGGCGTAGTTGCCGTCACCGGCGTCGGCCAGCTGCTCCATCAGCTGCTCGTTGTAGTTGCCGGTACCGAAGCCCAGGGTGGTCAGCGAGATACTGCTCTTGCGCTTGTCGGCAGCCAGCGCCTTGAGGCTCTCGAAGTCACTGACGCCGACATTGAAGTCGCCATCGGTGGCCAGCAGGATGCGATTGATGCCGCCCTCGATATAGCCCTTCTGCGCCTGCCGATAGGCCAGCTGAATGCCCGACTCGCCTGCCGTCGAGCCGCCCGCACGCAGCTGTTCGATAGCCGCGCGGATCTGCGCTTTCTGCGAACCCGCGGTGGGTTCCAGCACCACGCTGGAATCACCGGCGTAAACCACCAGCGACACGCGGTCCTCGGCCCGCAATTGATCGACCAGCAGCTTCAGGGTGCTCTGCACCAGGGGCAGCCCATCGGGGCGATCCATGGAGCCGGACACGTCGACGAGAAACACCAGGTTGGCGGCCGGCAATTGCTCGACCTGCCTGTCCGACGCCTTGATGGCGATGCGCAGCAGGCGGCTCTGCGGGTTCCAGGGCGTGACGGCCAGCTCGGCGCCGACCCCGAACGGCGCGCTGCTTGTGGGCAAGGGATAGGCATAGGGGAAGTAATTGACCAGCTCCTCCAGACGCACGGCCTCGGCGGGCGGCAAGCGCCCTTCGCTCAGGAAGCGGCGCACGTTGGCGTAGCTGCCGGTGTCGACGTCGATACTGAAGGTCGACACCGGCGCCTCGGCAACCGACTGTACCGGGTTGGCAGCCAGGCGCTGGTATCGCTCACGGCTGGCTTCGGCCGGCGGCCTATACGCGTACTCGCGCGCCGCCGGCGCGGCCATGCGCGTCATCATCGGCGCCGGGACGATAGCAGGCCCGACAGGAGGCGATTCGGTGGTTGGTGCCGGCTTGGCTGCCGAGTCGTTCGAGGGATTGTGCCCGGCACTGCAGGCGGCGAGTGACAGCACGATGCTGCCGGCAATGCTGTACGACACGAATGGGGAACGGCTGCCCATGATGTTTCTCCTGGATCGAAAGAGCGTTCTGATCCAGTAGACGCAGGCAGCCGCTGATTCGGGTTAACCCGACACGAGCCGCCTCAACTCGCCTCCTGACACAATTGGGTGGCCAGCATGCCCAGGGTCATCAGCGCGCGCTCCGCCTCGCGGTTCCACGGAATGCCGCAGTTGATGCGCACGCAGTGGTTGAACTGCTCGGTGTTGCTGAAGATCAGCCCCGGGGCGATGCTGATGCCCTGCTGCAGCGCGCTGATGTGCAGGTCCTTGGTATTGACCCGCGCCGGCAGGCTGACCCAGAGGATGAAGCCCCCGTTGGGCCGGGTGATCTGCGTGCCTTCGGGGAAATACTGCTGGATCGCCAGCTGGAAGGCGCTGAGATTCTTGCGGTACTCCTGGCGGATATGCCGCAGATGGCGGTCATAGCCGCCGTTCTCCAGGTACGCGGCAACGGCCATCTGGGTGACGCTGCACGCCGAATGGGTGGTGAACATCTGCAGGCGCTGCACCTCGTCCTGGTACTTGCCGGCGATGATCCAGCCGATGCGCACACCGGGCGACAGGGTTTTCGAGAAACTCGAGCAATACACCACGCGCCCTTCCAGATCGCCGGCCTTGAGCGCCTTGGTACGGCCCTGCTCGAACATCAACTCGCCGTAGATATCGTCCTCGACGATCTGGATGTCGAAATCGCTGGCCAGGCGCAGCAGCTGCTTCTGCCGGGCCTCGGGGATAGTGCCGCCCAGGGGGTTGCTCAGGCGCGCGGTCAGCACCAGCGCCTTGATCGGCCACTGGCTGGCCGCCAGCTGCAATGCCTCCACGCTGATCCCGGTGGTCGGGTCGCTGGGGATCTCGATGACCTTGAGGCCCAGCAGATCGGCCAGTTGCAGCAGGCCGTAGTAGGTCGGCGACTCGGTGGCGATCAGGTCGCCCGGCCGCGTAAGCACCCGCAGGCTCATCTGCAGGGCATCGACGCAACCGTGGGTGATCACCACTTCGCAAGGGTCGACCAGCACACCGGCATCGCGCATGCGAATCGCCACCTGGCGGCGCAGCGGCTCGAATCCCGGGCTGAACATGTAGCTGAACGCCCGCGGGCTCTGGAAACGGGTGACCTTGGCGAGCTGCTGGTGCAGCGCACGCACCGGCAGGTAGTCGACATGAGGCACCGCGGCGCCGAGTGGGAAAACACCTTCACGACGTGCTTCGCCGAGCACCTGGTTGATGATGCTGCTGCGCGTCACCAGGCCAGGCCGCTCGACCCGGGCGATATCCGGCGTGTCGGCGGTCAGCGCCGGCGTCTGGTGCACGTAGAAGCCGGACTGCGGCCGCGCGCGGATCAGGCCGAGATCCTCCAGGTTGGCATAGGCCTGCAGCACCGTGGCATGGCTGACGCTGAGCTGCGCGCTCATCTTGCGTACCGAGGGCACCCGCTCGCCGGGCTGATAGACGCCGCGGCGGATGTCATCCGCCAGCTGTTGAGCGATACGCTGATAAAGCAACAGATTGGTCATGGCCGTTTCTTCCCGATACTGAACCATAACAGTAGCCCATCAAAATGTTTCTGTACCGGTACAGCCTTGAAATATCTGGACGATACACCCACTTCACAGGCAATAAAAAACCCCGCACTGTTCCAGCGCGGGGTTTCGATGCAACCGGCTCAGCGCGTGGCGCCCAGGCGCCCCTGTTCGTCGGAGAACAGGATCTCCACCCGCCTGTTCTGCGCCCGTCCCTTGGCCGAGGCGTTTTCCGCCACCGGGAAGCTCTCGCCGAAACCCTGCACTTCGATACGCTTGGCATCGATGCCCAGGTCGATCAGCGCATCGGCGACGGTTTGTGCCCGCGCTCGGGACAACGCCAGGTTCTCTTCACGCTTGCCGCTGCTGTCGCTGTAGCCTTCGATGCGCACGGTGCGCCGCGGGTTGAGCTGGAGAAACTGCACCAGCTTGAGCACGGTGCGGTTGGCACTGGCCTTGAGGCGCGCTTCGCCGGCATCGAACAGCACGTCACCCAGGGTCATCACCAGGCCGCGATCGGTTTGTGCCGTGGCCAGGTTGACGATCTGCTCTTCCAGCCAGGCGTTTTGCTCCTGCACACTGACCAGCTTGGCCTCGCGCAGCGCCAGTTGCAGGCGCTGCCGTTCCAGTTCCAGGCGCGCCGCTCGCTCCTGATCCAGGGCAAGCTTGGCATGCTCCCGGGCGATCTCGCTGTAGCGCTGGCTCAGGTAGGCGTAGTGGGCGACGTCGTCGGCGCTGCCCCAGTAGCCGGCAAGCCGCTCGGCCCGGCCCAGGGACTCGCCGGCGCGAATCACGTCCTTGGGTGCGCTGCGCAGCACCTGCGGGTCTTCCTTCACGGCCTGAAAGCTGGCACGGGCCGCGTCCAGATCGGCCGTATGCTCATCACCGAGGCCGGCACAACCGCCCATGGCCAGGCTCATCAGCGCCAGGGCGCCAACACGTAGCGGGCTCATGGCATGGCTCCCAGCTGATCACGCAAACGCCCGATACGGCGGTTGAGTTCGGTCAACTGCGCCTGGCTGCGCAGCGTCAGCACCCGGGCCTCGGCCAGGCGCGCATCCAGCTCGGCCTGTTCGGCCTGCACCCGCGCCGTGCGGTAGGCGCCGGCTGTCATGGCGGCCTGGGCGTGGGCGAGTTTTTCTTCGGCCTGGCTCAACTCGGCAAGGGTATCGCCGGCAGCCACGGTACGCGCCTGCTCGACCACCTGTTCGGTCAGACGCATCTGCTCGGTCGGCGCGGGATCGCTGGCACAGCCCTGGAGCAACAGCAGCGCCAGGGCGGCGCCTGTATATCGATAGATCACGGGTATGTCCTACTGATTCGGAACACTGGCAGCCGGTGCGGGCTGTTGCTCCTTCCAGCGCTGCAAATTGCGCTGCAGAAGGGTTTGCGGCATGCCGGCGGCGGTGAATTCTGTCATTTTTTTGGCCAGCTGTCCGCGCAGCCAGGCGTCATTGCACGCCGAGTTGTGCGACAGCGCCAGATGCAGCCCTTCGCTGGACACCGGCGGGTCGAGCACCTGCAGGTCGTCCTGCAGGCCCAGGGTCGAGGCCAGCGCCTGCCCCGGATAGCGCTCATAGAGCACGTAATCGGTACGCTCGAGCAACAGTTTCTGGAAGGCCTGGCTCAGGCTGGAAACGCCTTCCAGGGTCAGGTTGTCGCGTGCATAGGCATCGAAGGCCTGACCGAAGCTGTTGTGGACCAGGGTATCGCCGGTACGCCCCTGCAGGTCAGACCAGCTGGCGTATGGGAATTCCTGGCCCTTGCGCACCCACACCACGCTCGGCGTGGACAGAAAGGCCGGGTGCACGAAGTCCATGGTCTCCAGGCGCGGCAAGGTGAGAAAGGCGCCGGCCAGCATGTCGACGCGCCCGGTGCGTACCTCCTCCTGGGCCCGCGACCAGGGCCCGGCATAGATCACCTCGATGCCGACGCCAAGGTCCTCGGCCACTGCCTTGAGCAGATCGACGGTCGCGCCGATCAGCTTTTCCGGATTCTGCGGGTCACGCCACAGGTATGGCGGATACTCGGGGTTGCCCGTGGCCACCAGCCGCTCGCACTTACCGGCGGCCTGGGCGCCGCCAGCCAGCAACATGGCGGCACTCACCCATAGCCCAGCCCAGCCAAAACCTCGCTTACCCATTGGCACACTCTCGATTCCGATGCAGCCGGCCATCCACCGGCCGGGGATTCATGACATGCTAGCTCATACGATCTCGATAATCAGCGATAAGACGGCGCATGAAGAAATTGATCCCCGCCCTACTCGTTCTCCTGGCCATTGCTACCGGCACCATTCTGTACCTGTCGCCAGCGGCGCAGTTGAAGGTCTACCAGGGCGTCGAGCAGTGGCGCGCGGGGCTGCAGGAGCGCAGCGCCAGCGCGGGCGACCTCAAGGTCAGCTACTACGAAGGCGGCCCCCAGGGCGCCGAGACCGTGCTGCTGGTGCATGGCTTTGGCGCCGACAAGAGCACCTGGCTGTGGTTCGCCCGGGCGCTGACCGAGCGCTATCACGTGGTTGCCGTGGACCTGCCCGGCTTCGGCGCCAGCGACCGGCCCCAGGGCAGCTATGACGTCGGCACCCAGACCGAGCGACTGGCGGCGTTCGTCGATGCCCTGGGCATCCGCCACCTGCACCTGGCCGGCCATTCCATGGGCGGCCATATCGCCGCGCTGTATGCGGCCCGCTACCCCGCACGGGTGACCAGCCTGGCACTGATCGCCAATGCCGGGGTCACTGCGCCGAGACGCAGCGCGTTTTTCCAGCACCTCGAAGAACAGGGCGACAATCCGTTGCTGGTGGAAAGCGCACCGCAATTCGACGAGTTGCTCGACTGGCTGTTCGTCGCACCGCCGCAACTGCCCGAACGACTGCACCAGTACCTGGCGCAGCGCGCCGTCGCCGACAGCGCCCATCAGCGACAGGTATTCGAACACCTGCACGACCGCTATCTGCCTCTGGAACCCGAGCTGCCGAGAATCGACGCGCCCACCCTGCTGCTCTGGGGCGACCAGGATCGCATCCTCGACGTTTCCAGCATCGAGACCATGCAGCCGCTGCTCAAGGATCCCAGCGTGGTGATCATCAAGGGCTGCGGTCACGCGCCGATTCTCGAACGCCCGGAGGAAAGCGCCGCCGATTACCTGAAATTCATCGACCAGGCGAGCCAGCAGGCGGCCGAGGCCAGCAAAGCGGCAGTAGCACCGTAGTGATCTGGCGCAAAAAAACCCGCTCGATGAGCGGGTTTTTGCGTTGCGGTAAAAGCGGATCAGACCAGCTTTTCCAGCTCCGGTACGGCTTCGAACAGATCAGCCACCAGGCCATAATCGGCGACCTGGAAGATCGGCGCTTCTTCGTCCTTGTTGATCGCCACGATCACCTTGGAGTCCTTCATGCCCGCCAGGTGCTGGATCGCGCCGGAGATACCGACCGCGATGTACAGCTGCGGCGCGACGATCTTGCCGGTCTGGCCGACCTGCATGTCGTTCGGCACGAAGCCGGCATCCACGGCGGCACGGGAAGCGCCCACTGCGGCGCCGAGCTTGTCGGCCAGGGTGTACAGGTGCTTGAAGTTGTCGCCGTTCTGCATGCCGCGACCACCGGAAACGACGATCTTGGCGGCGGTCAGCTCCGGACGGTCGGACTTGGCCAGCTCTTCACCGACGAACGCCGATTTGCCGGCGTCGCCGCCTGCCGAGAGGTTTTCGATGGCCGCAGAGCCGCCTTCGGCCGCCACGGCGTCGAAGCCGGTGGCGCGCACGGTGATCACTTTCACGGCAGCCGAGGACTGCACGGTGGCGATGGCGTTACCGGCATAGATCGGGCGCTTGAAGGTGTCCGGGCTTTCCACGGATACGATTTCGGAGATCTGGTCGACGTCCAGCTGGGCAGCGACGCGCGGCAGGATGTTCTTGCCGTTGCTGGTGGCAGCGGCCAGCACGTGGCTGTAGCTATTACCTAGCTCGGCAACCAGTGGCGCGACGTTTTCCGGCAACTGGTGAGCGAACGCGGCGTTGTCGGCGACCAGCACCTTGGCCACGCCGGCGATCTTGGCAGCGGCTTCGGCAACGGCGCCGACGCCCTGGCCGGCGACCAGCACGTGGATGTCGCCACCGATCTTCTGGGCAGCGGCAACGGTGTTCAGGGTGGCAGGTGCCAGCACGGAATTGGTGTTTTCAGCGATTACCAGGATAGTCATCAGATCACCTTCGCTTCGGTTTTCAGTTTCTCGACCAGTTCGGCGACCGACTTGACCTTGATACCGGCGCCACGTGCCGCAGGCGCCTCGACCTTGATGGTCTTGACGGTGGACGCGGTGGAAACCCCCAGCGCGTCGGGGGTCAGGGTTTCCAGCGGCTTCTTCTTGGCCTTCATGATGTTCGGCAGCGATGCATAGCGCGGCTCGTTCAGGCGCAGGTCGGTGGTGACGATGGCCGGCAGGTTCAGGGCAACGGTCTGCAGACCGCCGTCGATCTCACGGGTCACGTTGGCCTTGTCGCCATTGACTTCCACCTTGGAGGCGAAGGTGCCCTGGGCGTAGCCGGTCAGGGCGGCGAGCATCTGGCCGGTCTGGTTGTTGTCGCTGTCGATGGCCTGCTTGCCGAGAATGACCAGCTGCGGCTGCTCCTTGTCGACCACGGCCTTGAGCAGCTTGGCGACGGCCAGGGAGTTCAGCTCGTCGGCGGACTCGACCAGAATGGCACGATCAGCACCCAGCGCCAGGGCGGTACGCAGTTGCTCCTGAGCCTGGGTCGGGCCGATGGAAACCACCACGATCTCGCTGGCCACGCCCTTCTCTTTCAGGCGCACGGCTTCTTCAACGGCGATTTCACAGAAAGGGTTCATCGACATCTTGACGTTGGCAAGATCGACGCCACTGTTGTCCGGTTTGACGCGAACCTTGACGTTGTAATCGACCACTCGTTTGACAGCTACAAGAACCTTCATGGATTCCTCGTTACTCTCCGGTGAATAGGAATGTCGCCAGAAGCGAGCATGCGGGTGATGCAGACAAGCAGGACGCGAGCGACCTTCAGCCCAGACGGCGAGCGCAAAACCGCCCGTATCTTGACCGTAGGACCCAACTCGGTCAATACGACTGGCTGCGAGCCATTCGTGTTGTAGCCGGATTCTAGCAGGCCTACAGAAAATTCAAACAAACGTTTGTATTGGCCCAGATCCGGGCTCGCTATATACTGCGCGGGCGCGCCTCGGGAAGGATGCCGGCCCGCCATGAAAATTAGAGAGCCTAGATGAGGAGATAGCCCGTGGAACGCGAATTTATGGAGTTCGACGTCGTCATCGTCGGCGCCGGCCCTGCCGGCCTGTCCGCCGCTTGTCGTCTGAAGCAGAAAGCCGCCGAGGCTGGCCAGGAAATCAGCGTCTGCGTGGTCGAGAAAGGCTCCGAGGTGGGTGCCCACATCCTCTCCGGCGCGGTATTCGAACCGCGCGCCCTCGACGAGCTGTTTCCCGACTGGAAAGCGCTGGGCGCCCCGCTCAACACCCCGGTCAAGGGTGACGACATCTATGTGCTCAAGGATGCCGACAGCGCCGTCAAGGTGCCGGGCTTCTTCGTGCCCAAGACCATGCACAACGAAGGCAACTATATCATCTCGCTGGCCAACCTGTGCCGCTGGCTGGCCCAGCAGGCCGAGAACCTCGGGGTGGAAATCTACCCGGGTTTCGCCGCTCAGGAGGCACTGATCGACGAGAACGGCGTGGTGCGCGGCATCGTCACCGGCGACCTGGGTGTCGACCGTGAAGGCAATCCGAAGGAAGGCTACTACACCCCCGGCATGGAATTGCGTGGCAAGTACACGCTGTTCGCCGAAGGCTGCCGCGGCCATATCGGCAAGCAGCTGATCAAGAAGTACAACCTGGATAGCGAAGCCGACGCCCAGCACTACGGCATCGGCATCAAGGAAATCTGGGACATCGACCCGAGCAAGCACCAGCAGGGCCTGGTGGTGCACACCGCCGGTTGGCCGATGGACATCATGGGCACCGAGAACACCGGTGGCTCCTTCCTCTATCACCTGGAAAACAACCAGGTGGTGGTCGGCCTGATCGTCGACCTGTCCTACGCCAACCCGCACCTGTCGCCGTTCGACGAATTCCAGCGCCTCAAGCATCACCCGGTGCTCAAGCAGTATCTTGAAGGCGGCAAGCGCGTCGCCTATGGCGCCCGCGCCATTGCCAAGGGCGGCCTGAATTCGCTGCCGAAGATGGTCTTCCCGGGCGGTGCGCTGATCGGCTGCGACCTGGGCACCCTGAACTTCGCCAAGATCAAGGGCAGCCACACCGCCATGAAGTCCGGCATGCTGGCCGCCGAGGCCATCGCCGAAGCCCTGGCCGCCGGCCGCGAAGGTGGCGACGAGCTGCGCAGCTACGTCGATGGCTTCAAGGCCAGCTGGCTGTACGACGAACTGCTGCGCAGCCGCAACTTCGGCGCGGCGATCCACAAGTACGGCGCGGTGATCGGCGGCGGCATCAACTGGGTCGACCAGAATCTGTTCGGCGGCAAGGCGCCCTTCACCCTGCACGACAACAAGCCGGACTACGCTTGCCTCAAGCTGGCTGCCGACTGCAAGAAGATCGACTACCCCAAGCCCGACGGCAAGCTCAGCTTCGACAAGCTCAGCTCGGTGTTCCTCTCCAACACCAACCATGAAGAAGAGCAACCTTGTCACCTGAAGCTCGCCGACCCGAGCATCCCGATCGACAAGAACCTACCGCTGTACGACGAACCGGCGCAGCGCTACTGCCCGGCCGGCGTGTACGAAGTGGTGGGCAACGACGATGGCAGCAAGCGCTTCCAGATCAACGCGCAGAACTGCGTGCACTGCAAGACCTGCGATATCAAGGATCCGGCCCAGAACATCACCTGGGTGGCGCCGGAAGGTACGGGCGGTCCCAACTACCCCAACATGTGACCACGGCCAGCTGCGCGTCGGCCCTGCGGCGTTAAAAACAGGCTGGATCGCCAGCCCGGTCGGGGAGCCGCTTGCGGCTAACGCGCTTTAGCGCGGCCCGGAGGGTGAGCGAAGCGAGTCATGCTCATGTACACCAGTACAGTCGCCCGCGACCCCGGCCGCTTCCTCGCCTGTTTTTTCGGGGCCGCCTAGGCCTTGCAGGGCTCTAGCTCGCATGCCCGTCTACAACGCGAAATAAAGGCTCCCTCGGGAGCCTTTTTATTGGGTGTTATTCCAGCGGTCCGATGGGAAAGAACACCCCGCCGCTCCACACGCCCAGCCAGGGCTGGCCATCGATTTCGCGGGTCTGGGCCAGCTCCACCAACTGATAGAACACGTTGCGGTGAATCAGCGCTTCCAGGTTGGCGCGGATATGTACATAGGGCGATGGTTCCTGAGTTCGCCCATCGAGCTCGACGCGCAGCGGATGCTCGCCCCCCGCCTCCACCTCGTCGCCGACATTGGTGACGAACTTCAGCACCTGGGTTTCCCCCTGCCCGCTCACCTGCAGCGACACCGCCACGAAGGGGGCGTCGTCGACGGTGATGCCGACCTTCTCCACCGGCGTGACCAGGAAGTAGTCATCGCCATCGCGGCGAATGATGGTCGAGAACAGCCGCACCATCGCCGGCCGGCCGATTGGCGTGCCCATGTAGAACCATGAGCCGTCACGGGCGATACGCATGTCGATATCGCCACAGAAATCGGGGTTCCACAGGTGTACCGGGGGCATACCCTTGCTGCCTGCCGGCGGAATCTGCGCCAGCAGATCGCCGGCCTTGTCGCCCTCGCTCATCGTCTCTCCCGAGTTATCGGCTGAAACCCAGAAGTGTACGCGCATAATCCTCGAGCGGCGCCCGGATCAGGTCTTCGGGCCGGGCATCGTAAAAGGTCAGGAAGCCACCGCGGCTGCGGATGCGCGCGGTGTCCACCAGAAAGCGGGTATTGGTTTCGATCAGCATCAGCTGCAGCACGCTGCGGTCGGTGCCCAGGCGATCGAATTCCTCCTGATCCTCCCACTCCTCCATGGTGCCGATGCGATCGTCGGCGTAGGCGAAACGGGTATAAAGCAAGTAGTGAGCGCCAGCGGCCCGGGCCTCACCCAGCGCTTCATCCAGGCCAACCGGCGCCCTGGCGCGGCGAACCATGGGAAAGTACTCGACGAAGCCGCGAAAGGCTTCCTCGGCCACCACGTTGGGCCGCGGGTAGGCATGCTTGCCGTTGGGGGTGAACGGCCCCTGGGCGATGTAGATGAACGAGTCGGCCTGCAGGCGCCAGGACGCCGAGCGGCGGATCTTGCTGTAGTCCAGCACGCCGGCATCGCGCAGGTGGTAGGTGGCGCCATCGGCCATGTCGCTGACGTTCATGCAGCCGGTCAGGCTCAGCACCAAGGCCAGGGCGAACAGGTTACGCATAGGAAATCTCCCGACACCGGCGACGGAAAACCGGCGAATGTCTGCTCCAAGCAGGTTTCGCGCCAGGAGAGCCGCGCGGCCCTGGCAGGTCGCGCAGCAACTCAGGCGGGAGGCGTTTCGCTGTCGCGCTTGCGCTTGTTGCCCATGCGCACGCCGATGTCCATCAAGAACTGGAAGAAGCCTTCCTGATCCTCGAGCACGTTGCTCCAGAACGGCGAGTGGTAGAGCGCCACGGCGCCATGCACCAGCGCCCAGGCCGCGCAGTAGTGGAAGTACGGCGGCACGTCTTCGAGCTTGCCTTCGGCGATGCGTCCCTTGATCAGCTGGGTCAGGCGTTCGAAATTCGAGGCGCGAATGCTGTGCAACTGCTCGACCAGTTCCGGCACCTGATTGCCCTTGACCACCTTCTCTTCCAGGCGGTCGAACAGGCGGTAGCGCTGCGGGTCGCGCATGCGGAATTCGAAGTAGGCCCGCGACAGCGCTTCCTTGTCGCGATCGATATCGGACGAATGCAGCAGCTCGTTCAGGTCACGCTCGTAGTCGAGCATCAGGCGCAGGTAGATTTCCGCCTTGGATTTGAAATGCTTGTAGATGGTGCCTTTGCCGATGCCCACGGCGTCGGCAATCATCTCCACGGTCACGCTGTCCTCACCCTGCTCGAGGAAGAGTTTCAGAGCGATATCGAGAATCTCCTGCTCGCGGCGGCGAAACTCACGGATCTTGCGGGGTTCTTTCTGCATAGGGAAATGACAAGGTCGGAATTCAAGTCCGCTATTATGCCCAACTAACGCCAAATTGCACGGATCACACGACATGAATGCCATCACTGACGAGTTTCCCCAACCGGCCGATCTCTACTACCTCAATCACGCCGCAGTCGCTCCCTGGCCGGCGCGCAGCGCGCGGGCCGTGGAGCGTTTCGCCCGGGAGAATATCGCCACCGGCGCCCGCGACTACTCGCAATGGCTGGTTACCGAACGCACCCTGCGCGAGCGCCTGGCGCGCTTGCTCAACGCTGCCTCGCGCGCCGACATCGCACTGCTCAAGAACACCTCCGAAGCCCTGTCGTTCGTGGCCTTCGGCCTCGACTGGCGCGACGGCGACCAGGTGATCATCAGCAGCGAGGAATTCCCCTCCAACCGCATCGTCTGGGAAGCCTTGCGCCCGCGCGGCGTGGAAGTGGTGCAGGTCGATCTGCAGGGCGGCGATGCCGAAGGCGCCCTGCTCGCCGCCTGCACACCGCGCACCCGCCTGATGGCGATCAGCGCCGTACAGTATGCCAGTGGCCTGCGTCTGAACCTGGAGCGCCTGGGCATCGGCTGTGAACAGCGTGGCGTGCTGCTGTGCATCGATGCCATCCAGCAACTGGGCGCTCTGGCCATGGACGTGCAGCGCAGCCGCTGCGCCTTCGCCATGGCCGACGGCCACAAGTGGATGCTCGGCCCGGAAGGCCTGGGCGTGTTCTACTGCCGCCAGGATCTGCGTGAGCGGCTGGCCCTGCACGAATACGGCTGGCACATGCTGGAGAACGCCGGCGACTATGACCGCGACGACTGGGCGCCGGCCCGCAGCGCCCGCCGCTTCGAATGCGGCAGCCCCAACATGCTCGGCGCCATGGCCCTGGAGGCCAGCCTGTCGCTGCTCGAGGAAGTGGGCATGGCGCAGGTCGAGCGTGCGCTGCACGAGCGGGTCCAGTGGCTGCTCGATGGCCTGAACCAGATGCCGGGCGTGCGCCTGCTCAGCGCCCAGGCACCTGATCGGCGCGCCGGTATCGTCACCTTCACCGCAGACGCCTGGGACAATCGCCACCTGCACGAACGCCTCAAGGCCGAACAGATCATCTGCGCCCAGCGCGGCGGCGGCATTCGCCTGTCACCGCACTTCTATACCGAAGCACGGGTGATCGAGCACAGCCTGCAGCGCCTGCGGACGATCCTCGGCGAATAGGCACTCAGAGGCGGCAGGAGTATTCCAAATCCGTTTAAAGCCGCCATGGACGATGGCCGCGGATGACCAATACTCAATCGTACCGGTGCGGCATATTCCCCCAAGTGTCGCAGCGGCCGAAGTGCCGAGGACCGCGCACTTCGTTCGACTCCTAATGGTCTTGACCCGGATTCCGTCCCGAAGCCGGGTTTTTTTTGTTTTTCCCATAGCGCGGGGAAGTGAGGGTTGTAGTGGTCAACAATTCCCGGACACAGGATTAAGTCTTTCTTCCGCAACCGCTGGCGGCACGAAAACGTTGTGCTGATGCGGCCTTGCCCAGTTGTAACGCTGCATGAGATAGCGGCCAATGTCCTGCTCGGCCAGCGCTGTGGTCATGTAGCCCACCGTTGGTACCCACTCCGTCTTCAAGCTACGAAACAGCCGCTCCATGGGTGCGTTGTCGTAGCAATTTCCCCGTCGGCTCATGCTTTGCGTCATCCGATAGCGCCAAAGCCGCTGACGGAAACTACGGCTGCCATATTGGCTGCCCTGGTCGCTGTGAAACAGGACACCCTGCGGCCTGCCACGCATCTCGTAAGCCCTGTCGAGCGCCTTGATGACCAATTCGGCATCAGGCTTGGCAGACATCGCCCAGCCCACCACTCTACGGCGGTACAAGTCCAGGACGACGGCCAGGTAACTCCATCGACCCTGTGTCCAGATATAGGTGATATCGCCGCACCAGACCCTGTTTGGCGCTGCCACGGTGAACTGCCGGTCGAGGATATTGGGAATATCCGAGAGCCTGGCTGCTTGCTGATCAATCCTTGTTCCCTCATCAAAGCTCTGACCTTGAAGCGCCCAACCTCGGTGCCTTCGTCCTTGAGCATGGCGACGATACTGTGGCTACCGGCTGAGCTACGGCTTTGGCTGAACAGCTCGTTGATGCGGCTGCGCAGACTTACTCGGCGCACATCGATACGACGCCGTCGTGCCAGATAAGCGTAGTAACACGAGCGAGGCAGCTCGAAGACCGAACACAACAGCTGAACAGGGTGACGCTTGGCCAACTGCCGAATCGACTTCAACGTCTGCGCCCGTGCTCCTTGGCCATCAAGAGCGCAGTGGCTTCCTTTAAGATTTTCTTCTCAAGCTCCAACCGGTTGATACGGGCCTGCAGCTCCTGAATCGTCTGCTGTTCCGGCGTGAGCGCTTTGGCACTAGGCGTGACGCCTCCACGCTCCAGTTGCACCTGGGCGGTCTCACCCACGTCGAGGTATTTGGCGGCCTCGGGGCAGCTGTAGCCTTGGTCGAGCACCCGGCTGGCAGCCTCACGCTTGAAGGCAGGAGTGAAAGTACGTCGTTGTCTGCTCATCGAACACCTCTACATGGCGATCATCTTCGCCTAAAAAGGTGTCCGGGGTTAGTGGACCACTACATTATCGCCTATCTCGCTCAAGCGAGGCCCAAAGATCAAGCATGGTTTGATTTGTATTTGCATTGCTCTTGAACGACCAAATCTCTAACTGTGCTTGCCACTCCTGACCTCCAGCTATCACGAGGTTTCCACTTGCGATTTCCTCTTCCACGGCTGACTCGGGAAGCCAAGAGACGCCGTATCCCTCTCGCGCCATGCGCATCAAGTGCATCGCCATGTCGGCCTCATGACAGCGTTTTAATACAGGCTTGCTTTGCGCAGTCCGAAGGATGTTCTCAGCGACGCGTCCTAGGGATGATGTTTCCGTGTACGCGAGGTAAGGAATTTGCTTTTCGCCTGATGCAGCCAGCTTGAAGAGTGGATTGCCGTTGCTGTCAGGTGCAGAGACCGGAAGAAACGCATCCTGACCTATTCGCAGCCCCGTAAATCGCTCGGAGTCCAAATAGATCGGTGCGGCTGGATGGTTGTAACCTATCATCAAGTCGCAGTTTCCCTCAGCCAACGCAATGACTGCTTCATGCACATTAGCGGCCTGAACTCGTGCGTTAAAGTGTCCGCTTCGACGTTGGAACTGAGCGAACCATTTAGGAACAAAGGTCATCGACAGAGTATGACCAGCGACAACTTGAACGGAGCGCCCAGGCATTCGATCACCACTACGGAGTGCTGATCGCAGCTCCATGAAAGCAGCAAGCGCGTCGCGCCCCTGCTCACAGAAGACTCGGCCAGCCTTGGTCAGCTGCACAGGGTAGGTGCCGCGATCAACGAGATCGACCCCGACCCACTCTTCTAACGACTTTATGCGGCGCGACAGCGCCGACTGAGTAATGAAACGGATCTCCGCTGCTCGGGAGAAATTCTTGGTCTCAGCGACCGCTAAGAGATCGTCGATCCATTTCGTTTGCATGCAGCTCTCACCTTGCATATCGCCGCAGCTGTGCCGGCCAGTCGTCGGCGAAGATTAGACTGGCGGATCCGCTGCCAAAAGCTTCAGAAAAAACTATGACAAAAACGCATAGACCTATGGCGCTTACTCATCAACTCAGCCGCTGCCGCCCTTTAATCTCGGCTTGAAACTGATCGGCGACAACTCTTTCTTTCTCGCCTGACAGCTTCCTCGACCAAAGACCTACACGGCCTGTAGCTGGACATCGCGTTCGCTCCAACTCCTCGCTGCCTTCGGTTGAACCAACTCCTGCATACCCGGCAGCGGCTTCGAGCCAGCTAGCGATCTGTCTACAAAAACAAGAGAGGTTTTTATGAATAGCAAAAAGCTCCCTAAGTACATTGCCATCGCAATTGTGCTTGGGATCATCGTAGGCTGGGCCTGCAACCGATACGCAGGTAGTCCAGAGGCCGCGAAGGAGATTGCGGGCTACTTTAGCCTGCTTACCGATATCTTCCTGCGCATGATCAAGATGATCATCGCACCACTTGTGTTTGCTACCCTGGTTGCCGGCATCAGCAGTTTGGGCAGTTCAGGCTCGGTAGGGCGGATCGGGCTTAGATCAATGATCTGGTTCCTGAGTGCGTCTGTGTTCTCCCTTGCCCTAGGTATGCTGCTGGTTAATATTTTCCAGCCGGGCGCGGGACTCAACATGGTCGCACCGGAGACACATGTGGCTACCGGTGTTGCAGTAAATGTCGGTGATTTCAGCCTGAAGACCTTCATTAGCCATGTGTTCCCCCGCAGCATTGCGGAGGCGATGGCCAATAACGAAATCCTCCAAATCGTGGTCTTCTCGATCTTCTTCGGTCTGGCACTCGCTTTTGTGAAGCGGCAAGGCTACGAGGCCATTGGGAACATCGTCGACGAACTAGCCAAAGTGATGTTTCGGGTCACCGACTACGTCATGTTATTCGCCCCTGTCGGTGTTTTCGCGGCACTGGCAGCTGCAGTAACAACTCAAGGGATAAGCCTTCTTCTGGATTACAGCAAGCTGATCGGCCAGTTCTACCTGGGAATTCTTATCCTTTGGGCCACCCTCTTTGCCGTCGGTTATTTTTTCTTGGGTCGTCCGGTCTTCCATCTAGGCAAACTGATCCGAGAGCCGGTACTCCTGGCCTTTTCCACGGCAAGTAGTGAGTCGGCCTATCCGAAAACCATCGAAGCCCTAGAGAAATTTGGCGCCCCTAAACGCGTTTCGAGTTTTGTGCTACCTCTCGGATATTCATTCAACCTCGACGGCTCGATGATGTATCAGGCCTTTGCGATCATGTTCATCGCCCAGGCCTACAACATTGATCTGAGCTTTACCCAGCAGATCCTGATTCTGCTCACGCTCATGGTGACCAGCAAGGGAATGGCAGGTGTGGCGCGTGCTTCTGTGGTTGTCGTCGCTGCAACACTTCCGATGTTCAGCTTGCCGGAAGCCGGTCTGCTACTGATCCTAGCTATCGACCAGTTCCTAGACATGGGACGCACGGCGACCAACGTGGTGGGTAACAGCATCGCCACGGCAGTCATTTCCACACTTGAGGATAAACCGGGCAGTGATGCTCAGCACGAGCAGGCCACGCTAAAGCAATCGCGAAACCAGCCAGTTCAGAGTGCCTAAACACTGTCTCGCCCCTATCTTTATCATTGCCTAATCCGAGCAAGAAATGAAACTGTCGCGAAGCAACAACAACGGTCGCACACTTGGAATCATCGGTGGACTTGGCTCTCTGGCTGGTGGTGATCTGTTTCTAAAACTGATCAAGAGCCAGCCAGTGCTGGCAGATCAAGGACGCTATCACCTGCTATTCGAACAGCATCCGTTCAAGGGGCTGGCCGTTAAGCTCAGTGCCGATGCCAACATGACGTCCCGAAAGCTGTACGTTTTTCAGGTCTGCCAGGCATATGCCCAAAGCGGTGCCAACGAGGTTCTGGTTCCTTGCTTCGCGAGCCACACCTTTCTTGACGAGCTACGCGCAGAGCTAGATATCCCGATCGTCAACATGATGACGGCGCTCAAACAGCATCTGGAGCAGACAGCGGCGCCTGGGGCACGGGTTGGCGTGCTGGCATCTGACTACGTCAGGGCGTCTGGTCTGTTTGAGCGCTATCTGGGCGATGCCTTTGACATCGTCTACCCCTCTGAGACCAGCCAAGCTGCACTGATGGAGGCGGTATATGGACAGGCAGGTCTGAAGGCTGGCCACTTAGATGGCGTTGCTGTTGAGTTGCTGCACCAGGTCGGACTTAATCTTCAGCAGCAAGGTGTAGATGTGCTGTTGCCTGGGATGACTGAACTGTCATTAGTCGCGCAGGAGCTTTGCCGGCGCGGTCTCAATTGCGTCGATGTAAATTCGGTCTACGCGGATTTTGCAACGGCCGGTGATTCTGGTATCAGCATCGCACCGTTCAAGCTGGGAATTGTGGGCGGTGTGGGGCCAGCTGCTACCGTCGACTTCATGGGTAAAGTGGTTAAGAACACTCCGGCCGGGCGCGACCAGGATCACATCAAAATAGTCGTGGAGCAGAACCCACAGATCCCGGATCGGACAGCCAATCTGCTGCGCAAGGAGGCCGACCCCACTGTCGCGATGTACTCCACCTGCAAACGCCTGGAGCAGGAGGGGGCTGATGCGATAGCCATCCCTTGCAACACCGCACATGCCTTCGTAGAACGAATTCAAGGGCATCTGGGTATCCCGATCATCAACATGCTCACCGAGACCATCGAGCACATCCGACAGGCCTATGGCTCGTCAAGGCAAGTTGGTCTTTTAGCTACTTCAGGCACGATTCAAAGCCGTGTCTACCACCAGGCTGCTGAGCATGTTGGCATTGAATTTATTGTCCCTGACGAACCCCATCAGGAGCTAGTGATGAACGCCATTTACGGTGAGCACGGTGTGAAGGCCGGCTTCAACTCTGGACAGTGCCGGGAGGAACTCCTACTCGCTGCTGCACATTTGGTCGAACAGGGCGCGACGGTGCTGATCCTCGGTTGTACCGAGCTCCCGCTGATCATTCCCCAATCTGATGACTTTGATGTTGCCGGTATCAGCGTTGCTTTCGTGGATCCCACTAACGTACTGGCGCAGCGCTGTGTTGCTTTAGCCAAACAGGCGTCAGCTGTATCGCTTGCTTGATTTGCCTGGAGCACGCTCAGGCACTAACCCGTCACTGGTGTTGTCGCCATTCCAGCAACCGACCTGATTTCCGTAGCGGAGCGCTGCAATGCTCTTCTAGACAGGGAATCCAGCATCTTGAAGTCGATCAGAGCCGGGACGCTCGATCCCAACCGATTCGATGATCTGCTACGCAGTAAAGGTTGCCCCATCTAGCTCCACCGAGTAGGTCGCTGGGGCCCTTTAAGAGCTAGGTTTTGCCAGTACCTCCCCAACAGAGTGCCGGTTCTTCTATTACGAAGCTGGAGAGCATCGTTCGATACTTCGGGGTCGAAGTCGATGACGCCTTGAAAATGATGGAGCAGACCCAGGTTTGACCCCGTAAAGCGACGGTCGAAGTAGGGCCGTCGCCAACCGGCCATACGCTCATAGAACGTGAGCAGACGTACGTCGACTTTCATTCACTCACGAATTATCGAGAACTGGACTTCGAACCTATCGATGAGCCGGGGTCGTGGCCCCTCAATGAAGCGATATGGTTTCAGGACGAGCTCGCTAAAGGGGTGAACATCTCAGCCGATACCTACTAAGCGCGAAACCGAGTTCGGAACTCACACATCCTTCCTTACCGATCCTAGAGAGCAGTTTTATGGCACTCAACCTGAAATTTCGCCACAAGATCCTGCTAGCTGCAGGATTGACGGTTGTATTCGCATTCGCAATGTTTGTACTGTTCAATGATTATCAGCAACGTCAATCGCTGCGAGTGGATGCCGAGCGTTCGATGGCGGAGCTGGGCGAGTTAACCACTTCCAATATCCAGACTTGGCTGCGGGGCAACATGTCGCTGGTCGACTCTATGGCCCAGCAGATCGGCGCGGAGGGTACAGCGCCTGATAAGCTAAAGCAGATCGTCGGCTTGTCCGTCTACGGTTCCTCTTTTCAGCTCAGCTATTTCGGCGGCGCCGACGGGATGATGTTTTCAGTACCGGCAGGCTCACGCGCGGCGGACTACGATCCACGCGCACGAGGCTGGTACAAAGCAGCGATGACTGCTGGTCAGACGATTGTGACCGAGCCCTACATCGCAGCTTCGTCCGGCAAGTTGGTGATTACCGTTGCGACCCCGGTCAATAGAGGTGGCGAAATTATCGGTGTAGCGGGCGCGGACATCGATCTTGCTAACGTCAGTGCGATCATTAACTCGCTCGATTTCGATGGTCACGGCCATGCGTTTATCGTTAGCGCAGACGGCAAAATTCTGATTCATCCCGATAAAGAGCTAATCCTGAAGCCTCTGAAGGATGCCTACCCAGGCAGCGGTCTGGTGGCAAAGAATGGCTTGAGTGAGGTTGAGGCTGGCGATGAGCCCTTACTTGTGCATTTCAATCCGCTACAAGGTATCCCCTCCGCGAATTGGCAGATAGGCCTGGCGCTGGAACGGTCCTTCGCATTTTCGATGCTTAAGGAGTTTCGCGTATCCGCCGCTCTCGCCACCGTGATTTCCGTAATCCTCATTATGACTCTATTAGGTATTCTCACACGCGCCCTGATGCAGCCACTCTTCGTGATGGGGCGGGCAATGCAGGACATCGCTGAGGGCGAGGGTGATTTGACGCGGCGTCTGGAAGTACACCGCCAAGACGAGTTCGGCCAGCTTGGAGCATCGTTCAACCGCTTTGTTGAACGTATTCATCAGACGATCAAAGATGTAGCGTCTTCAACCCTCCAGCTAAACGAAGTTGCTTCGCGAGTGGTAAGCGCTTCCAACGCATCGCTGATGAACTCTGACCAACAGGCGTCGCGAACCACCAGCGTCGCAGCGGCAATAAATGAACTCGGTGCTGCCGCCCATGAAATTGCCCGCAATGCTGCCGTAGCTTCTGAACATTCGGCGGATGCCAGTGCGCTTTCTACAGATGGTCAGCAGGTTCTGGGCCAGTCAATCACGTCCATGCGCGAACTTTCTCAGAAGATCAGTGAGTCCTGCCAAACCATTGAGACCTTGAACGCGAAAACGGCGAACATCGGCCAGATTTTGGAAGTGATTACTGGAATTTCGCAACAAACAAACTTGTTAGCACTGAACGCTGCAATCGAAGCGGCACGTGCAGGGGAGGCAGGACGCGGATTCGCCGTAGTGGCAGATGAGGTCCGCAACTTGGCGCACCGGACGCAGGAGTCGGCTCAGCAGGTGCAGCACATGATTGATGAATTGCAATCAGGAGCCCGAAGCGCCGTCAGCACCATGGAAGAGAGTCAGCTGCAGAGTGATAAGACCGTGCAGGTGGCGAACCTGGCTGGCGACCGTCTTGGTAGCGTGACCACACGAATCGACGAAATTGACGGCATGAATCAGTCTGTGGCGACGGCCACAGAGGAGCAAACCGCTGTGGTCGAGTCGATCAACATGGACATCACGGAAATCAACACGTTGAACCAAAATGGGGTGGAGAACCTGCGTACCACGCTGCAAGCCTGTAAAGAGCTTGAGCAGCAGTCTGCGCAACTGAATCGGTTAGTGCAGAGCTTCAGAATATAACCAAGGGCTCTCAGCATTCCTCTACCAATGGCGCCCGGAGCCGGTTCGTTGACTCGGCTCCTGTGCTTACCATCTGCTTTAGGCCGACAGCTTGCTAAGCCGGACATCTAAAGCGAACCTTTTAGCGCCTAAGGTCGTGACGTAGCGGCCTCGACTGCGCGAAGTGTGAGACACGTCTGGTAGCAGAATCATAGACTTGCTGTTGGGCTGGTATTGGCCATAACTGCCCATCCCCTACAGCTGCAGCCGACCAGTTTCGGCCAGTTAGGTTGGTAGTTGAGAGAATGGCCCCAAATCGAAAGCATCAGTGAAAGTTTCTACTCCTCACATCCAGCCCCTCTAGCAAGTCGCTCCTGTCCGCGCGATCAAGTGCACCACGCCTTCCTGATCCTCCAGCTTGCCCTTTACCTGGAGCAGCTTCGAATGCACCAGGGCCGATCGATACTGCTCGGCCAAGTCCTTCCAGACGATCACGTTGGTCATGCCGAACTCATCTTCCAGGGTCACAAACGTTACACCGCCCGCCGTCGATGGTCGCTGACGACCAGTCACGATCCCGATCACAGCGACGTGATTGCAGTCCCCCATCTCCCGCAAATCCCGCGAGCTCTTCGCACGCATTTTCTTAAGCTGAGCCCTGAGTAACGACATCGGATGCGGCCCAGGGTCGTGCCTGTCCGCGCATAATCCGCGTGCATGTTCTCAGCCACGCTGGGCTCTGGAATCGCTACCGGCTTCTCATCGGGCTCCTGAGCAAACAGAGATAGGGGGGCTGCTGCACCGCTGCAATTCCCAACGCGCTGCATGGCGGCGCCCAGCGAGGTTTTTCAGCGCATCAGCTTCAGCAAGAAGCTGGCGTGCCTTGTGATCGAGTCCCGCGCGTAGACAAAGGTCTCCAACGTCTCCAACGCCTTCACTTCCCGTTCGACCTGGATCCTTCTGCCCACCGCTTCAGCCAGTCCCCTGATCATCCTCAGGCCCATTCGCAGTGCCGGCAGCGGGCGATCCAGAGCTTCCAGTGTGCAGTCCCAATCGCTCATCGTCACGTCGACAGGACGGATTTCAACGCCGTGCCGGCGTGCATCCTGCAGAACTTGGTCGGGACTGTAGAACCCCATCGGCCAGCTGTTGATCAGGGCGCAGGCATAGGCTGATTGCTCATGACATTTCAGCCAGCACGAGGCGTAGGTGAGCAGGGCGAAACTGGCCGCGTGCGACTCCGGAAAACCATAGCTGCAGAAACCCTGATCTGCTCGAAGATGCGAGCCGCGAACCCCTCTCTGCAGCCTCGTTCGAGCATGCCCTGACGCAATCGGATCTGGTGCGGCTCCAGTCCACCATGGCGCTTCCAGGCGGCCATAGATCGTCTGAGTTGGTCGGCTTCACCAGGTGAGTATCCAGCCGCGACAATCGCCAGTCGCATGACCTGTTCCTGGAACAGCGGTACACCGAGCGTACGTTCGAAAACATCACGCAGTTCCTCACTCGGGGGGTGAGCGCTGCGAATCAAGGTGTGGCGCCCGTAAGGGGCGCAACCAAAACGCTCAGTGGACTCGGTAATGGATGGTGCTATGTAGGTAAGCGATACGCACACAAACTTGCCAGTCCGGTGTCCAGCGTACTCTCCCCGCGAAAATGCAAAGAACCTCTTCTGCCCACTCGCTGGCGGCCAGCCGTTGCAGCGGCGCAAGCGACGGCAAAACTGCTCGCGGTTTTCCTCGGTGCCTCAGGTGCCAGCGGCGACGCGCGCCAGCGGGAACAACCGCCGGAAGTTGTCGCCGGTCTGCTGCGCCAGGGTCTCATAGCTGACCCCACGCAGGGTTGCTAGGTACTCGGCGACGTCACGCACGTACGCCGGCAGGTTCGGTTTGCCACGGTGCGGCACCGGCGCCAGGTACGGCGAATCGGTCTCCACCAGCAGGCGGTCGGCCGGCACCTGGCGGGCGACCTCGCGCAGCGCGTCGGCGTTGCGGAAGGTGACGATGCCGGACAGCGAAATGTAGAAGCCGATATCCAGCGCCGCCTTGGCCATCTCCCAGTCCTCGGTGAAGCAGTGCAGCACGCCGCCCTGGGGCAGCGCGGCTTCGCGCAGCAGACTCAGGGTATCGGCGCGGGCTTCGCGGGTATGCACGATGACCGGCTTGCCGGTGATCTGCGCGGCCTGCAGGTGCAGGCGAAATGCCTCCTGCTGCAGCTCGGCCGCTTCGGGCTCGTAGTGATAGTCCAGACCGGTCTCGCCGATGGCCACCACACCGGGATGGTCGAGTTCGGCGAGCAGCCAGTCGAGCGCCGGCGCGCTGCCGGGCTCGAGATCCAGCGGATGGATGCCGACGGAGCAGTCGACATCGGCGTAGCGCCCCGCCAGTTCACGCACGGCAGCGGCATTGTCGGCGCTCACGCCGATGCACAGGAAATGGCCGACGCCGCGGGCACGGGCGGCCGCCAGCGCGTCGTCCAGAGAACCGCCATGGGCGGCCAGGTCGAGACGATCGAGGTGGCAGTGGGAATCGATGAGCATGATGGGAAGCCTCGAGCGGCAAGCTTCAAGCCACAGGTAGAACCGAGAGCACCAAAGCTTTCCTGGCGCTTGAGGCTCGAAGCGTGCGGCTGTTGTTACATCGTATGGGTGGGGCGATCGGACTTGAGGGCGCCGGCCAGGTAGGTCTCGATCTTGTTGCGGGCGGTATTGTCGCCTTCGTTGAACTGCACGCCTACGCCAGCGGCGCGATTGCCCTGGGCGCCCTTGGGGGTGATCCACACCACCTTGCCGGCCACCGGAATCTTCTCCGGCTCATCCATCAGGTTGAGCAGCATGAACACTTCGTCACCGAGCTTGTAGCTCTTGTTGGTGGGAATGAACAGGCCGCCATTCTTGATGAAGGGCATGTAGGCGGCATACAGCACGGACTTGTCCTTGATGGTCAGGGACAGGATGCCGTTACGGGGTCCCAGATTAGGTGGCAAGTTCATGCGTGATTCCTGAAGTCATGACGTGGGGTCGATTCTAGCCCGGTCCAGGCAGACTTGCCCACTGCACCAGCAAGGCTTCGAGAAGCAGCACACGGTTGAGGTTGGCTTTGCCCAGCACTTTCTGGCGCTGCTGCAGCAGCCATTCCTGGATGGCCAGCACCTTGGCCTGGGAAGACTTCTGCGCCAGGTACTGCACCACCTTGGCCATGTCCGCGGGGCCAAGGCCCTGCTCGTCCTGGGCCAGTTGATAGCGCAGGGTCAGGTGAGCCCAGTCGCAGAACCAGTCGAACAAAAGCGGCAGTGGCACGTCCTTCCAGGCTTCGGCCAACTGGCTGGCCGAGGCCTGCTGCTTGTGCAGCTTCTTGACGCCGTCGACCACCAGGGCGCGCTGCTCGCGTACGCCCTGCTCCTGCAGCCTGGCAGCGGCCAGCGGAGAGCCCGCCGCCAGGTACAACAGCTCGCGGATGTCCTGTTCGCTGCTACCGGGCAGCATTTCGCCGAGCCACTGCAGGCTCATCGCCTCGCTGGGCAACGGGCAGGCCTGCTGCACACAGCGGCTCTTGATGGTCGGCAGCAGGCGGCTCGGCTGGTGGCTGATCAGCAGCAGCACGGTATCGCCGGACGGCTCTTCGAGGCTTTTCAGCAGCGCGTTGGCAGCATTGAGGTTCATCGCCTCGGTGGGTTCGAGCAGCACCACCTTGCGCCCGCCCAGTTGCGCGGTCTGCACCACGAAGTTGACCAGCGCACGCACCTGGTCGACCTTGATCGGCTTGTCGGCTTCTTCCGGCTCCAGCACGTAGTTGTCCGGATGGCTGCCGGCGGCCAGCAGGTGGCACGACTTGCATTGCCCGCACGGTTGCAGATCCACTGGCGACTTGCACAGCAGCAAGGCCATCAGGCGCTCGGCCAGGGCGCGCTTGCCGATACCGGCCGGGCCATGCAGCAGATAGGCGTGGGCATGCTGGGTGCGTCCGGCCAGTTGCTGCCAGAGCGCAGCCTGCCAGGGGTAGACGTCAGCCACGCTGCAACTCCAGCAGCTGCGGCAGCAAGGCATCCAGGTCCCGCTGCACGGCACCCAGGGACTGCGACGCATCGACAATCCGGTAACGCGCTGGTTCGGCCTTGGCACGCTGCAGGTAGGTGGCGCGTACCGCTTCGAAGAAGGCGCGGCCTTCCTGCTCGAAACGATCCAGGCGACCGCGCGCGGCGGCGCGGGACAGGCCCACCTCCACCGGCAGGTCGAATACCAGGGTCAGGTCCGGGCGCAGCGCACCCTGGACGAAATCCTCCAGCTGGGCGATGCGCGCGATATCCAGCCCCCGGCCGCCGCCCTGGTAGGCATAGGTGGCATCTTGTTTTGGAATCGGCAAAAGTGGAAACAAGCTGCTATACTCAAGTCAAAAAAAAATGTAAACAAACCCTTAAAGCCTTATGAACCGTGGAGTTAGGACAAAATGAAGAGAGTCGTAGGGCTAGCCGCAAGGGCCAGATCTGGGAAGGACACAGCTGCCGCCTTCTTGCAGCAGCACCCAGAAGTGACTGCCTATGCCCTGGCAGACCCCCTCAAACGAGGTTGCCAAGCTCTCTTCAACCTATCTGATTCACAGACCTGGGATGATAACGCAAAGGAGATCAGGGTGGGTGCATGGGGCCTTTCGCCTAGGGAATTCTTCCAGCGAGTAGGCACCGAATGGATGAGGGGCCATAACTTAGATCACTGGTTGATGCGCGCAGACCGCGAGATCTACGCCCAAGAGGCAATCACACCAGTCCCTGCAGAGCACCTGTCCAATCCTGACCTTCCATTCATCCTTGGCGCCAAGGCGTTCTTCGGCATGAGCGACAAACAGTGCTGGGAAGATAACGACAGGATGAATGTCGATCCTTTCTGGCAGATGACACCCAGTCAAATGATTGAACTGGTAAAGACTAAAGCTTTAACCGACTTCCCTGACTTCTTTGCTCATTACAGCGCAATGCCAGAGCAAGATATCAACACATCTGCCTTTGTTACCAAACCCGCCCTTAACACTCAAAACAAAAACATCATTATCATCAAAGACATTCGCTTTGAGAACGAAGCGGCATATATCCGAAAAATCAATGGCGTGATCTGGCACATCGTCCGAAAAGATGCTGAGCCTGTAAATCAACACTCCTCGGAATCTGGAATTGCTGTGCAGGACATGGACACTGTCATTCACAATGACGGAACAATCATAGAGTATCGAAACAAGTTAGATAGCGCATGGGCTTCACTCTCTGCCAACGCGAGAGGCGAGAACTAAGCAGTGGATCACTTATACAAACCCAAGGAAGCCGTCTTTGACGTCTTAAAGTCCAGCGACAACCATGACGTAGAATGTCATTACCAAGGGCACAGTTTTTACGACGCAAAGAAGCCGATCTGCATGGCAATGCACTTGATCTTTATCAAGTACTGCCCGACAAGAAGCCGAGTATCCGGAAGCACACTTCGCCGAGCAATTAATATCTTCTTCAACTTCGCTGAAGATTACAACGCTTACAACCCTCCAGCCCTTCAGATAGAGAAGATCACCGATCTCAGCGCTGAAGTTATGAAGCGCTTTGAAAACTATCTCCTTGAGAATGGCGAGAGACTGGAAAACTTATCTCGAATCCAGACAGCCCTACGGAATGCGTCCTCACTCACTGACGCCATTCCAGACATGATGTTCCCCTACGCAGCACGAGACAAACATCAACCTCGAATGCCGCTGACTAATGAAGCCAACGAAATGCTGGCGGGTGCTTTCACGTCACACATCGACGAACTCTATGCAAAGCTTGAATTTCGCGAACGGGTTCATCAGGCCGAACCTTACACCTACCAAGAAGTTCTCGACCAAATAACATACAGTCGATCTGTTATTTTTCACTGGCTACAGTACCATCTAGACAATAACTTAAAATTTAATTTGCGCGACCTCTACCGCAGATTGGAAAACTCAAGCGACCCGTCATTTCGCAGGATTGCCGAACGTCCTAACTGGCAAGACTTAATAATGGATGAGTACAACAATCGGGATGATGAATTTATTTTCGAAACCCCTATCAACTCCAATCTTAGCCCAACCATTGCGAATTTTACGCCTGACCTTGCGAGGGTAATCAAGACATTCCTAGACAATGGTTATCCTTTTGAAATGGATTTAGAGGAAATAGGGGAAAAATATTCTGTCAGCAAAACATTTGCACTAAGTCACTGCAGCGACGTTATTCACCTCTTTATCCTTAAGTGGAGAGCCGGCTACACCATACCTAAAACAAACGTCCCAGTGATGTGGAATGATCTTCTCGGGCTATATTTCCCGACGATGCTGGATATGTCGTGCTTGATCCAGTTCATCATGCTTCAAACCAACTGGAACAAAGAGGCAGTACTGGCCGTAGATCCCAAAAATGTTGAGCATGCATTAACGGGCGTAATGGATGAAGAGTATGTCATGCTCCAGACCGAGAAAAATAAGAGCCAGGGATTAGACAAGCCCTACTACGCCCCTAAAGAGATTTTGGCGCCCAGCAGCAGGAGCAACAAATACTCTGCATTCAACCTGATTCACCTGTCGATCAAGCTTTCTTCCGTACTCAAAGATTACGAGTTTGACTACATCAAACATCGGATGACGAGTGAGGACTACAATCCAGCATTCCTCTGTATCCGTTTCTATGGCGACTGGGTGAGCAAAGGTGGCCGTCACACATCAGCCTCGAACGAAAAGGCGTTCCTGCAGGGCATTAAGCAATTCTTGAAACGTTACCCTGTCTATGAGAATGGCGAACGGTTGTTGGCAGGGAAAGACTTAACCACACGGCTTCGCCCTACCTGGGTAAAGCTTCAAAAAGAGAAGAAGAAAAGCTCACATGGTTTGCTTGCGCTGCTATTAGGCCATGCCAGCACTGTGACCACCGACGTTCATTACGATAATTCCGCTCTGGCCCAACAAGAAAGGTATGACAGGCTTGAATCAGAGCTTGAGGCCGTATTGGCGCTGATGCTGTCAGGGAATTTCGATGGCATGCTCGGCACGCCCCCACAGCAAGCCGTACAGCTGCCGTTCAAGGTCTTTCACATACCGGGAATGGAGAAGCCTCTCTGGGCTTGCGCCAACCAGCTGCAGCCAACTTGGCACGGAGCACGAAATCGTGTGCCCGAGGGCAAACGGTGCTACGTAATCAGCAAATGTGTGTTTTGCAGCCAATGCAATATTTTCGAGGATTCACTTCCGTACTTGGTGGAGCGCCGCATTCACGTTCTTGAGCTTATCGAAGATCAGCCAGAATCCAGCTCAGATTACAGCAACGATTATGAAATTGAGCTGATGAAGATCGATTCGATTCTAGATAACTGGGACGATGAGCAGGCTGTCCGAGAAGCTGCTCGCTATCAACGCCGCAACACTCCCCTCTTGCCACGAGACCTGAACTTCCTGCAGCTTATACTTGAGGAGGAGGACAAAGAATGAATAAGGCCTCAGATAAAAGTAACAAGAAAACTCAGGCTATTCTCGATGAAGCCTTAGCTATCGACCTCATGGATGACCCTGAGGAGGCTGGAGAGGCTGAGGAACTAGAACTTGAGCGCCTATTGGTAGAGGTTACAGGGGCAGATACTCAAACCCAAAGTACACTTCTTAAAAAACTGGAGCTGTACCCGAACGGGGACTTCCCCATTTCCAAGCACTCACTATACAGCGATCCAACCTGGATCATTTTTAAAGGTGATGATGGAACAGTGAGACGGGTTACGTTTAATAACTTGTCCGCCAGTATGGCAGCTATTAAAAAGTCTATCATATACCACTTAATCCCAGAATTTTCGCCCTTCGGCGGCATCCGAGCGTACTCAACGACTCACGGACATAGCCATAAGTTTGTAATCCTTGCAAAGTACGTACTTCAGGACAACCACCTAACGGGTGATGCTGAGTCCCTCAGCTTCATAACTAGCAAAATTTTGAATGATGCGTTGGATCGCGCCAAGGAATCCTCAGCCTATACCCATTACCACTACCTCTTCTTGTATATTCGGTTCTGGATGTCACTGAGCGTCCAACAGCTTATACCTGTCGAACATCGTATCTCAGTACCTGCAACAGCAATTGATACGCCTGAACGGAAAAAAGACGTAATAGGCCATTTCAACGGTTCGATTGCGTCCTGGGCTCCGTTCGCGGAGGCTGACCTCAAGAAAATGGTCGAATACGCCTCATTCTGGACGGAAAAGGTAATAGCCCCGCTCCAGAAAGCAGCGGAGTTTGCGAAAAACAATGGTTATTTAGAACTACAAAGCAAAACTATCACAAAAGCTCAAATAGATATTGAAATTGAGGAAAACCTTAATCTCAATATCGACGGAAAAGAAATTATAACCACCAGCAGAATCAAGAGAGATTACAAGAGCGGCTCGTTCTGGAGTTACTCATGGTACTCCAGCGCCCTCGCCTCTCTAACAGAGATTCGTAATGCCATCTACATCCTCGTGGCCTTAGTGACCGGACTGCGAGTTAGCGAAATCGACGTCTTAAAGTTCGAACATGTCATCCTCACCAAATCCGGTCGATATAAATTACAGGTAACCCGTTACAAAACTAGTAACGACCCCAACTACAATGGAGATACTACTTCTATCCCTCTCCCTAAGTTCGTAGGGAGAAAAGTAAAGGAATACGAGCAACTGCGAAAAGACCTTAACGCCTACAGAGAAGGATATCTCTTCCAATCAGTGCTCAGCACGAAAAAAATCAGTAAAACCCCGTCTCTGCGGATAGAACATATCACGAAGAAAATTGAAGAAGATCTCAATATTGACCGGGTACACACGCACCGTTTCCGCAAGACCATCGCTGAAATTCTAATCAACCGAAGTGAGCGGAACGTAGACATTATTCGACTTCTTTTCGGGCACGCCAGTTACGCAATGACGATGCGCTACATCGGCAGGAATCCCTATATTGTTCAAAGCGTGGCCAAGGCCATCGAAAAGAACTACATTGATGACTTCACCGACATTGTCAGCTCCGTGAAAGATACCGTCTCTTCAGGTGAAGGCGCCCGGCGCATTCTAGACAAGATTGCCTCTCACCCCGAAGCATTTAGCGGCAAACAACTCAAGGTAACTGTCTTCACCTATGTGACCCACTTGCTCTCATCAGGTGAGCCTATATTCATCCACCGCACTGCGGTTGGCAGCTATTGCATGACCACGCAACTGTACTCCTCGCCCTCACTTCCGCCCTGCCTTTCCCACCGCGAAGGCATTATCAAGAATGCTCTGCCAGACCCCATGTTCTGCGACACATCGTGCATTCACGCAGTCATAGTGGCAAAGGCTAAACAGGCATTACAGGACAATATGGATTTTTATCAGCATATGCTGACGGCTGCAGATGACACATTGTCCGAAAACTCCAAGGTCATGCTTAGGAAGAAGGTTACTGACAATGCCAGGCACTTGGAACAGCTGAGAAACAATCAGTCCTTCACCATTATTCCCACAATGGATCTTCAAGCATGAGCAGCCAAGAAACCCGCGACCGCTTGATATCGATTATCAAGGATCACCAACTTGAGCATGGCCAAACCAAGATATCAGTGTCTGAGTTGTGCCTCTTAGCCAAGATCAGTAGACAAGCGTTCAATCGTTACTACGGTGACCTGAAGGACTATTCCAGCGGAAAAATGCCTATCGCTCGGCTATTTGTCGATGACAATGCTTCGCTGACCGAACTCATTGAGAACAAAGATGAGCGTATATTAAAACTGGAAAACGAACTGAGCACCAAAATATCTGCTCACAAGCAAGAGCTGGACGCGGTCGTAAAAAACCACTTATCCACTCTAATGAACAATGACATACTTGCATTTGAAGCAAGCCAACTGACAGCCACCCTTACCAACCAAGGTAACCATAACGCTTACCTGAATAAATTGGTAACAGAGCTGGAGGTTAAAAATGCAAAGCTGACGATGGATTTCCTGGCGGCAAACACCAACGCGCCGCTCACCACAGGAAAATCTGACAAAAATTTTATCTGCTTTGACTTCAACCTTGATAAAGCAAACCAAGCCTATGCCGATTCCAAAAATTTTTCGGACTATGAAGACCGCAAAGAAGAAAAGCTTGCCGAGACGATAAAGCAGATCAAAAAACTACCCAACCCAGAACAGATTGACATTATATTCTTTCAAGAAAAGTACATCTCCACCTTCAAATCGTTTGGTGATCGCGTCCACCCTGCAAAACAAAGGCTTCTCATCGTCATAAGGCTCCCCATCTACAGCCAAGAAGAAATCAAGCTATTGATGAAAGCACTGCGTCCCATTACATCATTTTCAATGTATGTCCCCTATAGCGCTTCAGAAGCCATCATTGCCTCCCAGCGCCAGTTCAACTTTAGAGATATTCCGCCCGAAGAACTCAGGGATGCTGATAACGCCAAATTACCTTCGATGAACTGGGGATTTGATTCCATTCATATAAACAAAATCAGGCAGGGCGACTGATGGAATTTGAATTTAGACGCTTGGACTATCGCACGGTCGAATACGACAAGGCCGTGGAACATTACATCATGATTGCGAGCAACAAGAACAAAAACTATTTGCTCAGCATGCCGAATTTATATCTGTACGAAAAAACACGCTCTTCCCTTCAAACCTCCAAGCGCTACGCCACAATACTTACTAAATTTTATAAATTCATCTCTGTCCTGCCTCGCTTCAAAAACATAAACCCTGGCGACTATCATACCCACATCACCAACAAAGATCTCAAACGCTGGCAGGTTCACAGGCAGACCGACCGCGTCATAAACAACAAGCTTCGCCCGAAATCTGAAACTATTTTCAATGACGCCTGCGTAGTATTATATTTTTTCAAATGGCTTCATGAGCGCGAGATAGCCACTCAGTTCAGAATTCATCTAAAAACCTGGATCGCCAATTTCAGAAGCCACCACCTTCTTAACTATATTCAGAAAAGAGCAAAACAGACTATAGACTCAAGCTCTATCAAGGTACTTGATCGAGAAGCCAGACAGAAGAGAGCCAAGACACTCATATCTAGCCAGGATATTTCAACACTTACCGAGTCATATCCAGACCCTGTTTTCAAGTGTCTTTTCAAGCTAGCCCTTGCGACCGGCATGCGCCCTATGGAGCTTGTTGACTTCCCTTATATGGGCACCGGAAAAAATCGCCACATCCTGCCGTACAGTGAGATGGATAAAACTGCCACCACGTTCACCTACAACCTGGTAGGAAAAGGAAACAAACACAGGGAAATCATAATCCCAGCCTATGCCCTAGAAATGGTCAACACCGAATACACTGAAAAGGAATATGCTAAGCGCGCCAAACTATACCGTGAAAACTACGGGAAAAAGTGCCCACTCTCTATTTTATTCCTTACTGATCGCGGCGAGCCCGTCACTGTTGAAAGAATTGCAAATGCCACAAACTACGCCAAACAACTAGCCGCTGCCAAAGACCCAAGCTTCAAGTCATCGAATATCTTTTATCACACCCGCAAGTGGTGGCCAACGCTAATGATGATTCAGCACCACGGCACAGAAGGAATACTTGAGAAGAATGCCGAAGTTCTAGATCTCGCTATCACGGAAGTCATCATGAATCAATTGGGGCATGAAAACTTTACAACGACCTACAACCACTACTTGATTTTGGGCCGGCAATTAATTCTTGCCACCAAAGGTTTCACCAATGAAACAATTCATGAGAAGAACATAAATGTCTTCAACGCTATTGATGAAGTGTATAGTCGGCAGGCTACTCCTTGATCGCAAATGAATGCCCAAGTTCTGGCCGGTGTTGGTTGTTGACCATGCAGAGAAGATAATAACGGGGCGAGCCTTGCAGACCGACTGTCGTGAACCAAGCCCCTGGGCTTCGCCCGGGACTTGGCCTTCGGGCTTTCATCCGACTCGCTTTCGCGCTCCGCTTGCGCTCAACCTCTCCTGAGTCGATGCACAGCCCGGCAATGCCAGGCTGTGGGTTGCTCAGGCAGGAAGTCTCTGGGGGCTGGATCGTTCAGTACATACACCTACTGCATGGAGTTGCGTGGCGTACAGGGGCGGAGTTGCCCTACAAGGCGTGTTACCGCTAGCGTGTGTGAGCGGGCGATTCCCCGTCACTTACAAGGTATTGCCATGCTGCTGAAGCGTTTCAAAGTCTTTATTCCTGGCCTGATTTTCGCTGCAATCTCGATCGCGTTCTGTGTTATCCAATTCTTCGTTTTTGACATCATCGGTTGGAATTACTCGATGTGCAATGTGCTATTCGGGTTCACTTTCCCCCTGTTTTTCAGCTACCTCAGCTTCCCGCGTAATCGTCTGCAGCAACCCAGTCTGCGCCAGGTGCTGCAGGCGATCCGTGTAATACCGCTTGCCTCATGGCCACTGTCATTTCTGAAGGTTCTGAAGCGCTCGATCGCCCGGGACTTCAACGAGGGCACCTCATGGACACCATGGATTGGCGTAGCCATTACGCTCTTCTTTTCGATTGGAAACGAGGTATTCGTCGACCCAGCCACCAACGGCATACCGTTCACCGAGGCGTACCATCACTTCCTGGCCGACCTAGCGGGAATGGCTGTGTTCCTGCTGGTGACGTGGCCCTTTGTGCGAAGCAATCATTCACCAGGGCCGAAAGGACTCCCGGCGGCAAGCACGGGGAGCTAACCAGTAGCCACTGGCAGGCCCACCAGCCTAGCGCTTTCAACAGATCGCTCTCACACAGCTCCAACCGATTACACCATCGCCCACTGAAAGGACGAACAGGCAAAATGAGCTCAACGAAAGACTATTACTTCGACGCTGAACAGGCGCGATGCCTGGCCTGGATCAAAGCCACCTACGGCATTGAGATTGACCCAGACGAAGACGTCGAAACGTGGGAAAGGATGTCTGCCGAGTACTCTTCAATGCGCGATGCATTCGAAGAAGAGGCTGAATATCGATGGTTGGAGCGGCACTCACACAACACGTTCTTCAACGAGTTTGCGCAGGAGCTGGTCACTGCCTCAGACCTTCTGGATCAGCCCCTGGACAGAGATAAAACCCAGACGCTCTACAAGCTCGTCTACGCCCACTCAGTGACCTTGCTCGAATCGCTCATCAGCTCAGTTGTGCGCTCGCTGGTGGTGAGCCACCCGACCTTCATGGTCAACATAGCGAAAGGTTACGACGACTTGAGCAAGAAGAAATTCACCCTCAAGGAAATCATCGACCAGCCCAAAGGCATGGAAAGCATCGTGTTGAATACGCTCTCCACCCTCTCCTTCCACAATCCCTCAACCATCAAAACAGTGATGAGTGCGGCGTTTGGACATCACATGGCCGGTCTCGATCTGAACGAGATCAGTACGATCTGCTCCAAGCGGCATGACATCGTGCATCGCAACGGGAGGACTATCGATGATGTTCCGATTCAGCTTGATCATGCAGAAGTACAGCAAGCCATACTGACCATTCGAGCATTCGCAACTGATCTGAAAGGCAGAATCTACAAGGCTGTTGACGAGCATGAGTTTGAGCTGTTCTGACCAGTCCTGATGAAACAACGCTAACCAGTGGATGCGGGTGTCTTTCCGGAGCGCCAACCCTGAGTGATGAGAAACAACCTATAGGCCTAGATCGCCCGCAAAATGATCATCCCTCATGCGAGCCGGAGCGTGCCCATCGTCCATCAACTTTTGACGGAGACACCAGAGCAAGTGACTCAGGAGCCCGATACGAATTTCGACGCCACCGTTCGCGACATGGAATCTGCCCACCGCGTTACAGGAAAGAGCCTCGATGAGCACCCACAACCCCTGCTCACCAATGGTTTGAGCGTACACCCAAGTAAGGCCACCGAGCCCAGGGCGCCGCTTGAACGATTGGATAGCTGCAGTGACGACTTGCTCCAAGTCATCCCCATAACGCTCGCCAGCCAACTCCCACACCAGCGCCTCTGCGTCAGTCTTCAACCGCAAATCCTTCATCGCTCAAACAAGGTAAATGCCGAGGTAACATCCCAGGCAAGCGGATGAAACCCCGTAGCATGCCTATGGCAAATCAATGTATCGGAGAGAATTTATGCTCATCGATTTAGACCTAAATTACAACGATCTGGAGGCACTGCTCAGACACTGCCATGACCACGAGCCACGCAGTGGAGATGCCCGAGAAGACCGGAGATTGATGAGCGCCCTCGAAACCTAGGCAGAAGCGATCGAACTCGCTCAACCCTCAAAGCGAAACCTGAGCTGATGCTTACGTGCTGCACGAGACGGTAACTGTCACAGGCGATCCTGTACCTCGACGAAAATCACAGCGGTTTGAGCTCAAAGCAAAAGCTGTAGCTTTCGGCTGCCAAGGATGGCGATTTCCCTCTGCCTTCCCTGGCCCCCTAAGCCCCCTCAATCCCATCAGTGACCATCGAAGCTGACAGCTGGCCGGGTTTATGGTGCTGACCTCTCGGGCAGCCAAAAATCACAACTGAGGTTATCCAGGCCTGCACCGTATCGACTAGGGCGCACCGTAAACTTCTCAGGCACAGCATCACCGTCGCCGCCATCGCGGAAGAACTTCCTCATGGAGTAGAGCGCCAAAGTTTTCAAGTGCTCCCATTCGCGGTACAGGCTGTCTTCGAGATCCCTCGCCGCCTGCGCCGAGCTGGGTTTGCGCTTGGGCAGCGGCGTGGCGTAGTTGGGCTGAGGGGAGAAATCGTAGACGAACGTCAGGTACCCATACTTCCAGTCCGCAGACGAGGACGCTCGCCAGCGATACGACACTTGCACTGACAGTCGCTTGCCGAGATGGAAAGGCGGCATGATTTGATCATCAATGAAGAACAGCTCCCCCTGTTTGCGCTCTTCTTCGAGCCGCTCTTTCATCTGCTGCACAGCGTGAATGAGGTCATCGCCGGCATTCAGTGCATCCTGCCGAGTGCGTTCGCGCTTGGCATAAGCCTTGGCCTTGCAGTGCTCAGCAATCGCTTGCTGGAATAGATTCAGCTTGTTACCCACGTATGGCCCACAGCCATTGAGCCCAAGGCCTTGAATCGGGCCGACACGCTCTTCATCCAGGCACCTCTGTACTGCCGCACTAAGCGCCTCCTCATCGACGTCGCTGATTGCAGCTTGTTGATCAATGGGCAAATTAATGTAAGTCATATCGATCCTGGCCAGTGGCATGATGACAGTGCTTTCATGCTGTATCCGTAGGTATTGGAGAGAGGGCATTTGCCCGGCTCCGTGGGGGATTTACCCTCAGTTCATGATGATTCAAAGGCAAGGGTAAAGTATGGAGAAGATTGGGGAGCGACAGGCGTTGAGTGCGCACCTCCAAGGAGCAGCTCGACATGACTTGCCGCTGTGTCCGAGCCGAATGATAACTGCAGTCGAAGCAGTCCGAGGCCCTGGGTTTGCCCTGGAGTTGCTGCGCGAGCATCTGCATCATCGTGCGTCAGCTCGGCTCGTCTACTCAGAGTACGCGGAGTGCTATTTCCTGCTGCTGGACGACATTGATCGCTAAAATAAGCGAGTCGGATTGCTGGAGGCGGTGTCGACGATGCCTTTTCGTGCGGGCGAAATTTTTCGGCAAGAGATGTCGAGTTGGACAGCGTCGGATATCTCCCGGGTTGTAGAGCCGGAGAACGTGAAGGCGCTCACTGAGCTCGGACTTGTTTCACGAGTAGAGACAGATGAAGCAAATCGCAGGTCTTGAACACGTCGAGCGTAAGGGGTCATCGAACGCACCTTGACCACGCACATAGCCAGGCGCTCACTTTTGGCGAGGCTCCTAGCATGGGGCTCTGCGGGGAATTATTGCTGAGCCATAATTCGCCATAATTTCTTGGAGGTGCCCGCGTGTAGCCTTGAAATTTGACCTGTAAACCTAAGCGGTTTACAGGTCAAAAATAGAGGTTTACACACTTTCCTTGCTGCGCGGGGCAGAGCTTTCGTATGCCATGATTGGCCGCTCTAGCAGCAGGCCAGACTGCGAATAAGCTACCAGAATCGCGAGATCACGCGAGCTAAATGGGACGCTGTTGACCCCAGCGTCATTGCAACCCTCATAGCCGGTGCAGGATTTAAGACCAGGTGATACTGACTTTTCAGCTTGGACAGGCGGCGGAGCAGGTAGCGCCTGCGCTTAGGTGAGGTACTAGGCTCCCTGAGTTCGGCCACGATCACTGCTCGGTACCCCCGGTACGCACGTAGATCGTCATCACGCCACAGGGACGTTGTTAGGGGCAAGAGCATGTAAACCAGCGACGATGCAGCACACGACCACACTGCATTTGCCTGTGTCAGGTGCCCCTGCATCCAGAGCCCGCACAGCGGGAGAAGCATCATCAACGGCAGCAAGAAGAACTTGTAGACGGGCGCGCTGGCAGGTGCAAACCAAGCATTGGGGCCGTTTTTGGATGATTGAGCCATCAGTATCTCCATTTTTCCGTTTAAGAAGACTCCTGGATACCATTACTGAGCGGCTGGTTCATCCCAATGCCATGCACTTGCTCAACGCGCAGATGCAGGCGTCTGTGTGTAGATTTCCAGGCCAGCTATCGTGAGCCGAGCTACTCAGCTACTCGGGCGTCTGCCCTGCTCCCCTGCCGCGTTCGGCGATCACGCGGCGGAAACAATGGAAACCGCTAGGTCTCGCATACGGGCATACGGGGCCCTCCGCTCTTTAACCAGCCTCACCATTGAACGGCGTCCTGGCTCGACCAACTCTTAGCTTTTGAACTGGTCAGCGCTACAGGCGCAAACTCCCAGCCACGAAAATCGGTCTACGTTATGCGCATCCCCGCCTTCCTGTACAAGTACCAGAGCGTCACCGAGTACTCCCTCAAGTCACTGGTTGAGGGAACCGTCTGGCTGTCCAGCCCCGAATCCTTTAACGACCCTTTCGACTGCGCGATAAACCTTGATCCGAAGAAGCTAGAAGAGTCCGTTGCTCACGCAGTAGAGCTGGTGGCGAAAAAACATGGCACTCAATTAGATAACTCTCTCAGGTTGGTGAGTGCTCAGGACGAGGCAGCGTACGTGCAGCTTCGCGACTCGCTAGCCGCCCAGATGGCCAGCATCGGTGTACTTTGCCTCACAGAATCACCCAACGAGATCCTGATGTGGTCTCATTACGCGCAATACCACAAAGGGTTCTGCATCGAGTACAGGGTTGACGACGACAGCCTCTTGGAGAGGATGGCGCGCCCCGTCAGATATACCGATACGTACCCGTCGCTTTCTGCGAAAAACTTGGCTGCTGACGCGGACGAGAACTTCATCGATATCTGCGTGTACACCAAGGCACGTCAATGGAGCTATGAGAAGGAGTGGCGAGTCGTATCGCCCGTTGGAGCAAAACTCTATCGAGCCCCTGCGCCGATCTCCGCCATCATTTTCGGCGCACGCATGCCGGAAGCGGGTAAAAGAGACATCTACCAGACCCTCAGTGCGGATCCATCAATCGAGTTTCGAGAAGCTCACCTGCTTGAGGATACGTTCGGTATTGGGTTCCGTCCCTATTGGCCAATACACGCCCTGAAGTGAACACCGAATGGATGCCGTTCCCATGCTCATGCTAGCATCAGGGTCTTGCGGTATTCCTGAACCGCGCGGTCGGCACGCATAGCTTTCAGCACAGGTTGCATCTCCCACACCGGCACGCAATTCGACATTTGCCAGTGGGCAGCCGACACCATGGCATTATGGAGAACTGCATGCGCGTTCCTGTCTATCCCTCTGATCTCGCCCCTCAGAAAGGCTTCAAGCAAATCGCCAAACGACTGACCCGTGACTGGTCAGGCCTGTATCCCATCAGCCTCTCAAAAGCGCGGGAGCTCCTCGCCCGGGGTTTTGGCTATGACGATTATCATGACGTGACAATGTCGGCCAAGGTTTATAGTGGAGATCCTTACACTCCATCTGAAAGTGAAGTACGCGACGCGATCAAGTACGCGATTAACATGGCTGCGCAGGCAGATCCTGCATTACACATACTCCCGGCCAACCTGCAGCAGTTGGTACATTCGCTCCCCTTGACCAGCTTGACCGCCCTAGCACCTCAGAGTGCCTCAACCGTCACTGCCCAGCCAGAGTCGCAGCCAGCGTTGATTGACGATGCAGGCAACAACCAGACACCAGCAACAGAAGCGCAGAGCCTCGAAGGTGCCTCAGGATCAGAGATGCCTACGTTGATAAGCGCAGAGGAGCTCCGGTCAATCGTTCGTGTGGTGGAAGAGTCTGGCAATCTGCGTGATATGACGCTGCTTGTGTTTATGCTGTCGGGGCTACGTAGCAACGAGTTCCTGGGAATTAAGGCGAGCGAACTGGCCTTGCGGCAATCCGAGTTCTCCGACCAGCCGCCCCGAATTATTGCGCACATCGATCTCTCCAAATCTGGGCATCCTCTTCAGCGCAAACAGATTTTGTTAGCGCAAAGTGACGCGCTATCGATGCCCGGCGTGTCAACTGTTGAGGCATACATCAACCGTAACAAAATCAAAAGAGATGACTTCTTGTTTCCCTCTAGCAACGATCCCGCTCGGCCTATGTCAGCTCGCGAGCTCCGACTGATCTGTGAACTCTGGTCAGTTTTGGCAAAGCTCAGCACCAGAAAGTTTTCGGCGAGCAACTTGAGGCGTTCCTTGAATCTCCATGAAGTTCAGATGGCGACTGGGAATACCCCGCACTTACCTACTTTTCAGTACGTGAAAGGCACCCAACACAAGTAGAGCCCTCGGTCATCTCGACGGCCTACGCGCAGCGTCGGCCGTTGCTACGCTGAGCCCGGCCAGGGTAGATGCCTCGTAGCAGGCCTGCCTTGGCTCCCTATTCCACGCCATGCTTCAGCACCTGCCTTTTGCCAGTGCAGTGCATGTATTCGACATGCAGGCTCTGGCAACCAACGATCAATGCCAGCAAAGGCCTTTCATCACGTCGATCAGCGGCCAGAATCTGCCACTCATGGAGATCGGTTGAGGAAGGTGTCGGGTAATCCTGAGGATGAGTGTGCCATTCACCGACGTAACGAATCAGGCCGTGGCTATCACTCCACCTTTTCATCGCGAGCCGGTGGTGGAAAAAGGTCATACGCTCGAAAAGGTAACGGAAACGCCTATCCATGGTGCTCGGCTCCGTAGCCTCGATAATCTCCAGGTGCTCACCACGCACGTGGCCAAGCAAAATGCCACCTGCCTCTTTTGAGTCAGTGCCATCCTGGATGTACCGACCAAACACCTCCAGTGGCTGCTGCTGCAAATAAACGAGCTGGTCGCCACCAGGTACCTTCCAGGTATTCATGAACTGCATGCAGGGCATCCAGGACGCTTTAAAGGAGAGCAATCCTGCGTCAGCAACTCGTAGCTCGTGTCGACCACACGAGTCGAGAGCGAGGGCCAGGCTTTTGCGCCAACCCAGGCTAATGCCGAATCGAGTGCCAAAGCAGCCGCCTGGATCGAGACAGACGCCGGGAAAGGCACATACAGCCCTTCACAACCCTGCCCTGCAAAGATGGGCTCTAGACCCCCTTCGACAGATATCAGCGCTCCCTCATGATTGTGATCAGTCAGGCAACGGTAACAACCTTGCCGTGCCTCGAACCTGGTCAGAGCTCTCACGGCGACGCCTGCACCTTCGATCCAGACGTGTAGTAGCGGGCTGGAGATAGCCTTAGCCAGCCAATGCCCGAATGCCTCTTCTCCTGTCGCATCAATGACGAGATCAACCCCAGATAGGTTCACCTCTTGGGCTTTGACCTCAAATGCTTTCACGTTCAGCGCCGGCATGGAAACCTTGAGCTCGCTCGCCAGCGCAGACGATTTCGGAAGGAATAGTCGATTGAATCCCAGTCGATGTCGGCCCAGATTCTGTGGTGCCAAGCTGTCATTATCGATCAGCAGCAGCTCTCCACCGCCCAGGCCCGCCCCTGCCTTCATGAGCATCTCAGCGAGAAAACCTCCGATGGTGCCGCAGCCAATCAAGGCGATGCGTTTTCCTATGAAGGTGGCTTGCTTAGGGATATTGCGCTGGCACAAATACTTGTCGTCCACGCGCACCATTTCCAAAGGTTGGACAGGGCAATCGAAGATTGGGAGCCCCTGATCGGTATAGGCCTGACCAGGTGGCCGGTTACGCTGGAGTTCATACACCATAAAGCCGTAGCTATAACCGGTCTTCTTGGACTCGATGACAAAAGCGATGGCGTTCCAGCGCTCACGGTATGCATCAACGATCTTATCGTAGATTTTGCGCCGGCAGGCACCATCCAGCTTCCCCTGCCAAGCCAGAATCTGGTCGACATTTTCCGGTGGCCAGTACTCCTGCAGGGGCCTAGGGGCAGCAGTAGACGTGAGCATGACCAGCTGAGAACTAAAGTCTCCAATCGTCCTGCCGCTGCGAGCAAACTTGAGCCGACTTCGTTCATCGTCGTCAGTAATCACGAACATGCCTGAGTCAGACAACCTGAGCATTTTCAGCGACCCTGACGAGCGCCGCTCTACGTCATGAAAGCAGGACGCCCCCTGCCAGAATGCAAAAAACTCCTCCTGTAGATCCTCGACCATCCCTCCTGCGAGGATCTGCTCAAGCACATGAGCGGCTTGAAGCAATGAGGTACGGGTCTGCTCAACAGGGTCGAAGATGTCGACCACCTCAGTGCCTGGAGCCGAATAGCAAAGAAAGCCCGACGGCCCCAGATGGGGTACCAGTCCCGGGAGGTGATCAGGCAGCCGGGTGAGCCTCACCATAGGCACCCGTTGGTGTGTTCGATCAATCCACACATCACACGGCACATTGCCTTGCGTAGCAGTCGGCAACCCACCGTTCATGACGATCCAATCACCATGCGGTTGAGGATCCACCTTGGTAAATCCCCAAGCCACCATGTGACGAAGCACCTCCGGTAACTGCTCCACGCGCTCAACCTGCCTTGGTGCGCTTAACTGTCTCCGGTGGGCCCGCTAGCGGAGCAATCGCGGCCATTGATGCGGGCATGCCGTCAGACGCCTTCATACGATGAGGGGCATTCGGAAAACGATCACCAAGCATCTTATGCATCCAAGCGTAAGCTGTATGCGGATCTGGCGAGTCGATGGCTCCTTGCAGGTACTGTGCAAAATCCTGGAAGTGCATGACCGCTGTATCGATATCCTCTCGGCTCAGATGTGCAGTGAGCGAAGCCTCCGGATCGATTGGACTTTTCACGCCAGCCCGAAGCGCTGCGGGGATGCCCTTGACCACGTTCAGCAGAGAGCGGTCATCGCGCTTGTCATGGTACTCAAACAAGGGACAGGCAGCGGCCATGAGAAGGATGGAGCTAGGCCCCTTTTCTTTCCACTGCTTATCTCGGAATGCCTTGAGGTACCGCACAACCCGAACAAGCTGATCGCCTTTTTCCAAAGCCTCATGCTTGAACCAGTTTTTCATCGCCATCGGGTCGGATTTGCGCCAACCCTGTTCACGGTCTGCCAGCAGAATTTTATCTTTCGGCAGCGTTTTCCAGCTGTCCTGCTCGGAGTTGATAGCAGCGTCGAACACGGCGTGCCCACGGCTCTCCATATTGGCCTTGATCTGCATAAACAGCTTGTCGGGGATGACGTACAAAGGGAGGTCAATGTGAGCTCGATCAGAGATCGTCACGCGGACACAGGTGTCTTTGCTTTTCGTACTCCACCAGTTGGCCCTACAGAGCGGGCCGAGCACTTCAATTACGGCGTCGAAAAACAAGCTAATCGCAAGCTTGGGGCTGCTTTCCTCGCGCATGACACTCAGCGGCAGATAGACACCATCATCGATATCCGACTGCTGCGGCGGTGTGAAACAGGGGCTGTTGAGCGTCTTGTAAGCGCGAGATCCCTGGATGTAGAAACGCGGCTCACAAACATCGCCCTCTAGGCCTTTATCGCGTAGTTTCTGAGGGAGACCAGCCTTCAGGGCCTCCCTAATATCCTTTCGTGCACCATCAATCTGAGACAACTCTCCAGCGTCAAGGTTGAGCTCATCAAGGAAGCAGGACTCCCCGGTCGTCGTGAACAGCAGTGGGCTAAAATTTGGTTCATCACGGATTGCCGGGAAAGACGCTCTTGATCTTCATGAAAAAGAATTCGCTATCCCGGTAACCGTACGCCATCCGCTTGATCACCTTTATTCGATTGTTTATTCCTTCCAACTGACCGGTGTGCATCGGCCAGCGAACCCGGCTGATGATGCCCCGCCAGTAAGTCTTTAGTCGTTTGGCGAACTGGATCAGAGCCGGTAGTTCGCTTTCCTGGGCATGGCGCAGCCATTGCTTCCAGGCCGATCGCCAGGCCCAGGCAGTACTCGGCGTCCAGAGTGTTTTGAGTTCAGCCTTCATCAAATAGACCGTCATCAACGCTTGGTTGGCGGCCAGCAGGTCCTCCAGACGGACCTGTTGTTCCGGCGCTTTCAAGTTCTGCGGATTGCGCAGCAATAGCCATCGCGCCTGCTTGATGACCTTGCGGGCAGGCTTGTCGTGGCGCAACCGGTTAGCCTCGTCGACGCGGACCCGATCAATCACCTCTCGGCCATATTTGGCCACCACATGGAAGAGGTCGTAGACCACTCTCGCGTTGAGACAGTGCTGACGAACCTCCAGGTCAAAAGCGGTGTTCATGTCCATCGCCACCGCTTCGATTCGAGCACAACCCTCTGGCCCCAGTTCTTCGAAGAAAGGCCTGACTGCCGCTCGGCTGCGGCCTTCACCGATCCACAGCACTCGCCGGGTATCCGCATCCAGCACCACACTGGCGTAACGATGACCTTTGAAAAGGGCGAACTCGTCCATCACTAGGCGTCGCGGTTGCGCCTTTGGCAAAACGCTCAACGCCGCTTGCAAGGCTCGACGCTCCAGCAACCGAACGGTGTCCCAATGCAGCCCGAACATCTGAGCCACGTGTAGCGTGGGAAGGCGCTCGCAGGCTTGAATGACTGCCTCGGCTAAGCGGCGCGTCATGCGGGCATAGCGGTCCAGCCAACTGACAGCCTCCATGCGCTTGCCGCAGTCACGACAGCCCACCCGCCTGAGCAACACGCTGAGGCGCACCGCACGGCCGAGAATCGGCAGATCGCGAATGGTTCGTTCGCAATACTCATGAGTGGTTGAACAGGGCTTTTGGCAGCCGCCACAGGAAGGGAATCGGGTGGCGTGGGGAATCAGTTCGATCTGAAGCGCGTCGCCATCAGGCTTGATCGTGACGACAGAAAAGCCCTCCCAAAAAGGAAGGAAAGTATTAATATCGCGCATAAGAACGCCGGTTTGGTAGATGTGTTTGCTCGCACGAACATCATCAATCAAATCGGCGTTCTTGTTTCTGTGTTTCCCGGGATTCCGTGAAGAACCTAAAATTTGGCATGAGGAGTCTCCGCTCAAATGGATGTTGAACGGTGCCAGCTGCAATTGCTGAACGAGGTATTGAGGCCCCTTAGCACTCAAGCGCCGACGGATCTCAAGACTGTAACCCTTTGCCAAGTAATGTCCGCCGAGGGCCGTTACTTAGCGAGGGGCAGCAGCAAGTGGGCATGACCACACGTCTGAGATGACATGGTGCCACCACACAACATATAGATCAATGACACTAAAATTACACTACATATTGTATTTGTAACTTTTTGCGTCAAAAGCTCTTTGCCAAGGTTAGCCAGCTAAATCACGGGTAAAGGTCACCCTCCCTGCAGTGTTGAGACCGTCTGTCCAGTTACGATCCGTGAAGTAGGTTCCTTCCATGAATAGGCGCCCACCGTCCTCCTTGAGAAAGACCCTAGCCGCACCATTATGCGAATTGGAGTCAGTCGGGACTGGCACCAGAGTGCTGTTGACGAACATGTAGTTCAACTCGATCAGACCAGCTTGCGTACTCGGACGAACAGAGACACAGATCGTCTTGGAGTCTGAATAACGGTCGTTCGACTCGAACTCCATCCCTACACTGAAGAACCGCGACTTGATTCGTACCTTCCCCTCGACGACATGAAGCTGCGTGCCGTCGCCCAGCCCAAGCCACTTTTGAATCACCCCCCAATTAGAGTCCAAGCGCATATTCCAAACGCCGTCGATGGGAGGAAAGATCTTGCAGATCAGGGGCAACCTGCAGATCCAAGGAAAGAGGAATGTTTGTCCCACGAGGAAAAGAACGAGGCTACCCGCAGCAACACTCGATGACACGGCACGCCCGAGCGCCGGCAGTGGCCCCGCCATCAGGGCACTGATATTGCCGTGGTTAAGAACAATAAAAGCCACCAGACACAGGGTGGCAAAAATACTGAGGGTCTTGGCAATCCCTATAGCCTGATACATGCACCCCTCCAAAGATCGAGAATTCCGGCTCTACCCTATACCCTCAGATAATGACTGTACATGCGCCCTAAAGCGCTTATGCAGTGATCACAGGAGCGTGGACGATCTTTGGGCCCTGGGAGGCATCAAAACGCGATTCATAGGCCGGGGATGTCTACCGGAGCGAGGGTAGTCCAACGGCGCCATGGAAGTGTCCGCTGAGAATGTGGCGACTCTGCGCAGGGATTTGGATGCACACGCAAAACTGAAGACGCCGTAAGGCCGGTAACAACCGCCTCACCGGGCAGCGCACCGAACGTGCGCTGCCCCTATCCCCCGCTCGACACAGAGCCATATGTAGTGGTCAACAATTCCCGGACACAGAGTTGAGTTTTTCTTCCACAACCGCCGGCGGTACGAAACCGTTGTGCTGATGCGGCCTTGTCCAGTTCTAGCGTTGCATGAGATAGCGGCTAATGTCCTGCTCAGCCAGCGCTGTCGTCATGTAGCCCACCGTCGGCACCTACTCCGTTTTCAAGCTACGAAACAGCCGCTCCATTATAAAGATTGCGCTCAGTCATATGAGCTTTAGACAAATGCGTCTCTCACCCAGCGCCTCGAAGGATCTGATCACCGCAAGGCAGGCAACAACAGACAAGTTTCAGCTCAGCTACAGAGAGGGCCTCGACTTGCTTTCAATGGTGGAAGGCGGCGCGAATAAGCCTCTCATGAAAACTCACCGACAACACTTTCGGAACCACCCCTTGAGCGTTTAGCTCTGATTTGCGCGGAGCACCCGTTCACGGTGCGTCGGGAATCAATCCAAGCGCTGTAAGCGCCCTAACACCCTGCATGTCTTCAACTCCAGCAACATCTCAACCTGTCCAGGTCGAAATCTCGTGCTTGAAGATCTCGACCGCCTTGAACGGCATAGTTGTCACTGCCTCCAGCCCGCCGACACGCCGGTTCTGAAAGCGGTCGATCTCATCTAGCCGCAAAAAGAAGCAATCGCTGTAGGCAGAGAACACCATCGTTGCGGTTTCGCGCAGCTGCAGATGCTCTCGGAGCAACGCGAGCGCAGTGCCCGGCCCACGCGCAGCTTCGACAGCCAAAATTAGACGATTTGGACACAGGGGCACGTCGTAATGACCTACTTGTTCGTCAACCTCGCGCGACGAATCAGGCGCGTCAAAATCATCACTCACCTGAGTCGTTTCCATTGCCTGAATCGGCCAGTTTCACGGAAGCTCCCAAGCCCTGTAGATATCTGCCAAACACTTCATCGATCGCTGCTCGCAACCACGAGTCGCCCAGCATGATCACTGCGACTCCTCCCCAGATCGATCCCAATGCGAAACCAGCTCATCGGTGCGATCCGGGACTTGAGGTGTTTTGCTGAGCACAAGGCAGGGAACATTGCCGACGTACTCAATCAACAGGTAGACGCTATCGCCAACATTGACGCCTAGCTTGTGCAACGCTTCGTCGGGAATGCCGATAGCGCCCTCCCCATCCCAGTTTTCGATAGTCACTTCCCAGCTCATTCCCCTACCCTACACAACTAATACCATCCGACAAAAACGCTATTTTTTGATGCCACCCGAAAAAACCTTTTGGGCGAATAGCCAACATCCCCCTTGAAAACGCGCACAGCTGGCCAACTCTCACGACGTCCTTTCATCATCGCGCACTTTTTTGAGAACTATCAAACCATCAACTAGCTCAACACTTAATAAGTCTCCGATGCCAACGCCCAGAGCCGCTAGTATCTCTGGCGGAAGGTCAATTATGAAATCACCGCTACCATCGCCAGGATCTTGGCATTTCGCTGTAGTGGGTACTTTGCGACTCATAGTTTCGTCTCATGCAAAGCCTATCCGACTAGAACAATCGTAAGCGCTAAATTTTGATCCCAAACCCCTCAAAATCACGTTGCAGAGTTTTATGTCCTAACACAGCAGGAATTTTGAAAAAGAATCGATAAGCCAAGAAAAAAAACACTGGCATTAGGAGCAGCCCTAATCCGTACGTTGCGATTGCAATAATTACAGACGCTGGTACCGCGGCAATAGCAAAAATCAAACCTTGTACCCTTGCTCCGCGAGTAACTTCCCGGAGCTCATCGGCATCAAAGAAAAACTCACCCCTGCTATTTTCAAAGCCAACAACAACAGTAATTTTTTTCGAGGTCTCTTTCACGAACCAAGTTCGCGGAACGTCCTTATCATAGGCGCCCTTTTTTCTAATGTAATCGGGGATTAACAACGCTTTAAAGTAGATAGTATTGCCCGATTCATCTTCAGCCCTTACTCGCTGATAGAGCGTCGAAGAATTGCCTGTGTCGCTGTCTTTATGATTTCTAACCGTTACGACAATTTTGCGCATTTGCGACATACAGCAATCCCTTTATCAATTTATCTAAATTCCGTGAGCAGGCAGTGTCCAACTCGCCCTCTTCCGTCGTGAAGCCGATCGGTCTGGAGGCTGCGGGCCTATGGCTGGCGGCTAATCGGCGACCAGGGCAACTCGGCAGGCCCCTTGTGAGAGGCGGCAGCAGGCCTGGGAGTCATGCCGACATCCGTTGAAAAACCATAAGAAAATCGGAAATCCCGGATGCATGACTATATACATTTGTGAGGGACATAACAAACACGGCATACCGTCTCCTTTTGCAGGACACGTGTATGTTGCTCCGCGACGCCTATGCCTTGACGCTCCGTTTGCTACGGAAAAACAAGGGGTTTAGACAGCAGGATCTTTCAGTCGGCGTAGACACTTCGTACGTCAGCCGACTGGAGCGAGGTGAGCGAGCGGTGACGATCGAAGCCAACGATTCCGTTGCGCGGGGCATGCAGATTGCCCCGCTCACCCTCTTAGCTCTTGCACACGGCGCACAGCGCGGGGTGTCAGCCAGAGAAGTCCTGGAAGAGACCGTCCGAGAGCTCAATGAGCTGAAGCTTTTCGATGTGCAATTGGACGCTGATCAGGCAGAGCTGACGCACCCGCAAGCCGCCAGGGGCGTCGAAACCACCAAGGCGGTTCACGCGCTCAAAGCCAAGGGCCTCAATCAGTTAGAGGTTGCTCGCGCTCTAAATCTTTCCAGTTCGACAGTCGGGCGCCATTGGTACAGGCCAAATCCCCAGCAATAGGCGTGTTGATCGACGGGCCAGTTGGAAACTTGCATCGCAATGGGTAGATTCGCGGGGATCACAGTCTGATCGGAGCCCCTGCCGTGCTAGTCGAATTTGATCTCAACCATAACGACCGCGACGCGCTACTTCGTCACTGCCAGTCGTTCCAACCGGCAACTGGAGATCCTAGAGAGGACGCGCGCCTGGCGGATGCGCTTGCTGCGCTTCAAGAGGCGCTTGAGCGCGCCGAGTGACGAATTTGAACCTCGCGCGTACCGTCTTCCCCGCGCCGCCGTGCCTGTGCCTAAGTCGTCAGCTTCCGGCCAATCCGAAAGAGCGCTTCGTCTAGCCAACGCTCATACGCTGCTGAAGACGCCGGTATCAGCAGCACTCTCTCCTCAACGCTCTCCGTCGAACCGGGCGCCAGGCTAATAGAATTACCCAGAGACGCCGGAGGTTCTTGGAAAAGCTTGTGGGACAGACTGTAAAGCCCGAGCTGGAACCATCCGCCTTTACCCTGATTGATTAGGCCGAACGCAGCAACGGCGACCGCCCTTACCCGTGAGGGGGATACGTAATAGCTTGCGATCAAGTTGTTGTGGGAGGCCGGTGATTGGAGCACAACCGACAGCTTGGCCAACCCGCAATCGTGGTAACGCCAGCGCACCGACTTAGTATCGATCCCTGTGACATCGCCCTGGTCAAAATCCTCGTAACCATCTCTCACCGAGCTGAGGCCGGCGTTGCAGAGTTTCAGGAAGAAAGACTCGTGTTCACCGTGAACCCGGCGCAACGAACCTGCTAGTTCGGGCTGCGGAAGGAAGGCCAGCTCTAAGCGAGTTTCCTGGTTCCAATTTCCAAAATGGCTATGACCTTGGAGCACCCTTAAGCGCTCGACGAATTCCGTTTCTGCGACCGCGCCGCGTGTGACGGTGAGTTGATTCAATCCCTGAACGATCCCATCAGAGAGTTCTTGCTCACTGGTGAATGTCACGCGAAACAGCCCATCGACATAATCCGAAACCTCCCTGCGGAACGCGTCCTGCCTTTCTTCTGCCGGCACATTTTGCAAGAAAGCGAGCACCGGCTTTCGCCCGGCCACAGCGCGTCGAAACTCCTGTTGAGTAACTGACTCGCCACTGCTCGTGGCGAATCCAAAATCCGCACCAAGCACCATGATCACAACGTCAGCCTGATCGACCTCAGTCATACAGGCCGTTTCTGATGAGTACGGGCGAGCACCAAAATCTTCGGACATCACCGGGTGGTGTCCTAACAGCATCACCGCCTTCTTGGCCGCAGCCCTGTAAGCCTCGAATCCCCGCACCACGGAGCTTATGAACACATTCATAGAATCTCTCCTCGGCGAATCAATGCCTTCGCCTGGTTAGCCACCTGAGCCCTGCGCCAGACCTGCGCGCGTTGAGTCTTAGAGACTGGCCGGAGATATTTGTTGAAGGAAAAATCCGTGAAAGGGGGAGCCAGCTCTGGCTTCTGCAGGTTTAGCGCAGCGGCTTCAGAAAAGGCCGTGCCCCTGGGAGATAGCATCAAGAACCACAACATATAGTGGTTTTCTCAAAAAATTTGCCCTATTTTCCCAATTATTTGAGGTCAAAAGAAAAGTCGCAGCCAGAGGCTGCGAAATACCGATGCCCTATGGCCGCCCTGTCGAGCTGATCGCCAGAGACCGCCATTTAATCGCACGCCTCGAAATCGTTAAAAGCTCACCGCGAAAAGCTCAAACCCTGGTGGGAGAAACCGTGAGAGTTCTGCAGGCAACGGGGCTGTCTCCATTGCTGCTTTTTCTTTGCCCTCAAATATATAAACTCCGTCGCGTTTAAAATTTTTTAAGGGGGCGAAGTGAAAAAAAGTCGAAAAGACGCCTAATAGCCGACGAACGGTAGCATTGTCTGACACGGCCCGAGAGAATGTACGACTTTGCTCTGATTGAATTGCGCTGGGCCTAATAAATCCCGTAACTGTCCGACCAGGCGGCTAAGCCAGTAGCGTGGCGATTTGGTTAAAATTTTCTGGATCTTCGCCGCGGATATTAAAAAAATCTTGGCGTCGTTAAGAAAATCTAGCCATCGACAGGGGATAAATGAGGAATATTGGTGACAGTTAGCGACAGATCTGGTCGATGCATGATCCAACAGGTGAGCTCCGAATTCCTCACGCCCTTGGGGCCATGTCCAACCGGTGAGCATTCATGCCTACCGGTCAGTCTGCATAAGGTAACAGCGCTCGGCTGGGCGCCGGGCTGTTGGTGGGTAAGCCGGGGCAGTCAGCACAAAAAAGCATCCCAGGGTGCGGAGTATCACAAGCTTTGTTGGGCAACAACGGTAATCCTGTCCTAGATTTCTTTTACAAACCTAGTTCGCTTAGCGCCTTTAGGGGTCGCCCGTATGATCACGGATTATTTTCTTGGGAAGCGCATACATAGCCATAACGAGCGAAGTTATTGCACCTGATAGGAAGTTGAACGTCTCATTTATATCCATAGATAGAACCGTACCCCAAGCCAGTGCGCCAAAACCTCCAGCCATGGTTACGATAAAGACATGAAGAGCGCATTTATAGAGCCTAAAAGACGCATATATGACTGATAGAATCAAGGCCGGCAATCCATAAAAGAGTAAGCTAGTCAGAGATCCCAGCACACAAAGCCAAAATGCAGCAACAAATATTTCAGCCGTGCTCATGCTGGAGCTTTGCGACAAAAGCTCCACTCTAGCAAAATCGAATGCGCCGAAAATCACAACCAATACTGGGCACAAAGTAAATGAAATGATTACCTTTTTGAGGGGGTACATATTAATCTACACATCCTTGCGAGAAAACACTCTGGCTCCAGATCCCCTGTAGCAAGCCATCACGATACTTCATCATTCTTTCAGAACCCGCTCAGCAAATTCGATCAGGTTGGAAAAATCGCCACCGCCCGCGCGACTCAGGTAACACCCAGCAATCCCGGCTGCTCTAGCCCCGTCGCGATCGCACCTAATAGAGTCTCCTATCATTACCACCCTCTCGTCTCCCAGTTGTTGACCAGGTTGAACCCCTAAGTCGCGGCACACCGCCTGGTAAATGCATGGATCCGGCTTCGTCACACCCAGCTCGTAGCTAAACGCATAGGCATCCAGCCCCGGTAACAACTCTCGAACCTTGGGGCCATACCCAGAGGCCAAATTTGAGCACAAACCGATCTTGACGCCTGCCGACTGCAGAAGCGCAATTGCCTGGGCCGCATCCGGGTAGACCTGCAAACTCGAAAGCTCTGCTTCGAGCTCCTCAGCTAGGTGCTGCAGCTGCTCATGGCTGACTCGAATGTCGAGGCAGCGCGCTAACTCCTCCCAGCCGAGCTCATGCGTCATGATCATCTTCACATCGTCAGCCGTGGGCCAACGCCCCTGCTGCCGGCCCAGACGCAGAAGCTGCAGGTGCGGGTTGCGCCTGTCCTCGATGCTGATGACAGTTCCGAAGACATCAAAAATTACTGCTGTGGTCTTCATTGAGGCTCCTGGGGTCACCTAACCGGCGGTGGACTTGGTATAGCTAGCGCCCTAAACGCCGACATCAACCTGAAACCTCAGGTCGCGAAGCTCATCACTGAGCGCGCTGACTGGAAGCGCGATTAGCAAGCGGATTGCAGCATGGTGTGTCGCTTTCGCGGAAACGTTGAATTGTCCATCCAAAACAAGAACGGCCTGCCACTCCGGGAGGTATCCCAGTGAAAGCAGCGGAAGGAAAAACGGGTCAGGACGGCGTCTGGTGCATTCGATGAGAACCTGAGTTTTCTCCATTGCCATGAACTCGTCTCGCGCTTGTTCAAGCGTGCTTTTGAGCTCCTCAGGATCCATCAGGTGGGCAAGCTGGAATATCGTTGAATTGCGCTCTTCTACCCTGTCACCTTTGATATCTGCCTCGTCCACAGTTGCTATCGTCCTACACCTGCGTTGATTCGGAAGCCCGACGTTGATCAGCTTCACTTCATCTTCATTGGCAAGCTCGACGTCATTCGAGAAGTCCGGTTGACGTTCAGGATCACTACGAAACATGAGATCGACGGGGCTAATCCCATTTGAAAAATCCAGGCCATCCCTACCCCCATCAAAACTTCGCCAGCTGGCTATGAGATACAGGCTCCCAGACTGGGTGAGAAAGAGCCGATGGCCGGAGATCTCAAATCCGAAATTGATTCTTGAGCTCATCATCCGAGCGCCATCGCGGAAGCGCTTTTCCTTGTCGCCATGAACCTCACCGCATAGGTGTCCATTCCACAGATAAACTTGGCTCATGATTGCCGTTACTTGATGCTGCGAAGGTAGCGACAACATCGCTCTAAACGCATTCAACACGTCCAACATTGGTCATCTACCCCGGCGGCTCGTACAGCAGGATGGTACTAATCGACTTTGCCTGCAGCTCAGCTGACAACGCTTATCGATATACAGGGAGAGATGCTCACACCAAGTGGAGGCGTGAGGGCTCACATTCGGAAACGATGACGTAGTGATCCTTGCCACACGCGCTCTGTACCAAGCAGAAATCTCCGCGTGAAGTGAGCCTACGCACTGGCGGTGTCACGACAGTCTCACCATTGCTGATCGAGCCCGCGCAGTCCAAAAAGAGCGTACCGGCATAACGACTGCCCACTCTCGCAGCGTTCGTCAGGTAAGCATCGATTAGCACGCCCCAATTGATACGAGAGGCCTTCTCGACATCAGCAGGTATGTTTTTTTCATCCACCGCATAAATTCCTGGAAAAACTTAAAGATCAATCACGAAGCTGGGGTCAAATCCTGTCTCTTCCCCTGGGTAACCGCGCGGATTGGAGATCACCCGACACCCGTAGAACTCTTCATCCACCGCTTCGTGCGTGTGCCCGAAAATCCACGCGTCAGCCTTACTCAGAAGTGACGGCCATTCATTTGCGTAGGCAGCACTGAGGTGATCCTCCCCCACTATGGAAGCGAGCGGCGCGTGATGTGTGATCACTAAGGTTTTGCCGTCAAACGGCTTCTCCAGCTCGCTTTTCAGCCAGTCGTGAGCAATCCGGTTGCGCTGAATCACATCAGCCGGGCGGAGCTTTCGATAGCTGTCACCAGCACGGATCAGCTTGTAGTCGTTCATCCGGCTAAGGGCCTCGAAGGCAGCAATCGGCGCATTACCGGTGATCGAAAAGTCAGTCCACGCCGTGGTGCCCAGGAAGCGTACGCCTTCCCAGATGAATGCTTGGTTTTCCAAGAGGTGTACATGCGGCGCCGCGACTGCCTTCATTTTCTCCCAGGTGCGACCAATGTGGCCGCCATAGAACTCATGATTGCCCGCAATCTGCACCACATCGCATTTAAAGGATTGGTTAGCCCACTCCGTTGCACGGACGCCCTTTCCAATGTCGCCGGCCAGCACAGCTATGTCGGCATCACAATTGGGTGGTTCGAAACCAACGCCGAACTCCAAATGAAGGTCGGAATAAATCGAAATTTTCATGCTTTTTCTTCAGACCATTTTCGAATCGCGAATTAGCCATATATTGATGCGTGGAAACTCCCAGGGCGCGCGTTGATCAACACAACAGCACGCAACCCGCATATATGACTATATACATATATGCGGGATCTCTCAATTACGGCTTGCTCAACGCCGTCCTGAAATCCAGTGGCTGGTTTCTCGGCCATGGTAAAGTGCCATAGACGTGCGGCCCCTCCAGCGTATCGCTGGATCGCCACACGAGCAGATCTGCAGAAGGGAAATGGGTAGGCGAATGACTCGCGAAGAGGAACGTCTGGTGTGGGTATGTGCGTTGGAGTTGTTTGCACTGCCCGTTCTACAAAGCTTTGTGCTTAAGAGCATCGAGTACATTCAGATTGGCAAGCCTGACTGCGATATCCCTCGTTTGGCGAGCGCTGAAGGCATGTCAGAAGTCGTAGGCCACCTATTGTCCGACATCGAACAAGGTAAACGTCCACTTTTGCATGACTTTCGCTCGTTCAATCGTGAGCATTTGCGCGCATTGAAAGACATTAGGTTTGCGATCGCGTGTGAGATCCTCAGGCGTGTGCCTGAGGAGAATCTCACTCCCCGCCTCTCTGAAATTAGGTTCCGGGACGACTTGGGGGTTTAAGTCAAGCGCGCCTGCAATAGCTTCCTTGAGCCGTCAATCCCTATGACGGCTCAATCAGTCTCTCGCCATGGTTATGAGTACCTACCGCACTAAATTCATCGTTTGAGGGGTACTGGTCGAGCCTCACAGATGATCCTCAGCGCAGCCTAAGGTGTAACAGGTGAACATCGTCAAGGCCTCTTCCAAGTGATCGCAAGCCCGCCCAGGTTCGGAGTGATTTGCTGGCGGGCCAGGGTGTGAGGAGGAGAAATTTTTACTGGATGAAGAAACCCGGCTAATCGCCGGGTTTTCTCTTCCCTCAGATCTACTGCCAGTTGGCAGCAATGACGACATTGAGCTGTTCTTTTTGCGCTTGCGTCAGATTGATCTCACCTCCAGCGGGTGCGCCGAAGGCAGCCATGGCGTTGACGAGGTTATCGACCTGATTTGCATACAAAGAAGAGCTACCGGCCTGAATGACATCCAGACGCTGGGCTGAGTCTGCATACCAGTCCTGCACGGTGACACTGTCCCCTGAGCCTCGCACATCGACCACCAAGTTATTTCCCTGGCGCGACAGCCAGAGATTATCCCGAGTGATGCCTTCGATACTCAGTACATCGCTGTCAGCTGGGGTATTGGAGAGGTTATTGATCACATCCTGGCCATCTCCGGCAGCAAAGTAGTAGGTATCACTTCCATCACCACCGAGCAGGTAATCATTACCCTTGCCACCACGCAGCTTATCGTTGCCAGCACCGCCATCGATTAAGTCAGCATCGGACGAGCCAATGATGTTTTGATCACCAGCCTGCCCTGCCAGGATGGTGCCAAAGGAACGCTCATCCGGTACCCCCTGATAGTTCGGCGAACCCTTGGTGTCCGGATTCGTCAGACCGAAAGCACCGAACAGCTGGGCAGCAGTCAGCTGACCGCCCGAAGCGAAGCTGATTACGTCGACCACATGGTCGCCACCCAAGAACCAGTTTTTCAGTGTGACTTGATCGCTACCGCCGCTGACCTTCAGCACCAGATCGTTGCCGCTTTTCATCAGCCCGCTGGAGACTTGGTTGAACGTGATGCCATCGAAACGCAAGGTGTCGAAGCCACCACCGATGTTGTCGATGACGTCCTGCCCACCGCCTGCCGCGAACACATAAGTATCATCGCCACGGCCGCCAACTAGCGTGTCATTACCAGTGCCACCGCTGAGGGTATCGTTACCGTTGCCACCTTCAAGGCGATCATTTCCAGCAGCACCAGATAGCTGATCATTGCCGTTAAAACCTTGCAGCAAATCACGCTGAGCAGTGCCATTCAGTGCCGCATCATTACCGCCGGTGCCCTGCACTACACTGTCAAACGCAGCTGCAGACGCTGCAGGTACAGCAAGGCCAAAAGCTCCAAAGATCTGCGCCGCAGTCAACTGCCCGCCTGTATCGAAGCTGATCGTTTCAACCAAGTTATCACCACCCAGGAAGAAGTCTTTTAGGGTCACTTGGTTGGTGGAGCTGCCATTTACCTTCAGGACGAGGTCGTTACCCGACTTACCCAGGCCAGAAGCTACCTGGTTAAAGGTAATTCCATTGGCGAAGCGCAGAGTGTCGATGCCGCCGAGTTCTTCAAGCACATCCTGGCCAGCTGTGTAGATATAGGTGTCGTCACCAACACCGCCTAGCAGCCGGTCGTTACCCGCCCCGCCATTGAGGGTGTCCTTACCAGCACCACCAATCAGCACATCATTGGCAGCAGTTCCGGTGAGGACATCATCACCACCAACGCCTGCAACCGGAGGCTGATCGCCGCCGCCTGGATTGGTACCGCTGTCACCTGGTTCTTCACCATTACCAGGGCCTTCACCATCGCCCGGCTCGCCGGTGCCACCGCCGGGCAGAGCTGTTAGCAGGCCAGCAATCTGGGCGGTGGTGATGTAGTTACCACCATCGGGCTGAACGTAATCGATGGCGAAATCGCCACCGAGGAAGTGATCGGTAACTTTCAACTGCTGCTGAATATCGCCGTCCACCAGAACCAGCAGATCGTTACCCTCACGATGGAAACTCAATCGAGTTCGCGCGATACCGATGAAAAATGCACCGTCGAAACCACCGCCGCTGTTGTCGATGACATCGACACCGCCACCAGCACGGTAGTAGTACTGATCGTCGCCAGCGCCACCGGCCAGCCGGTCATTGCCATCCTCTCCATCGAGCACGTCGTTGCCATTACCGCCAATCAGTATGTCGCTACCCGAACCACTCTGCGATCCGTTGCCACCGGAAAGGTAGTCGTTGCCATCGCCGCCTTCGAGCTGGTCATCACCACCCATGCCAAATAAGGTGTCATTGCCGGCCAGACCGCGGAGTAAATCTTTACCTTGTCCGCCAGCGAGTTGCTCGCCCGTGGCTGTACCCTCGACCAGAGTTTCGAAACCACCCGGGATGTTTGCGGCTGCCACGATCTGCGCAATGCGAGCGGCATTGATCATGAAGCCGCTATCAGGCTGCACGTAGCTGATGGCTTTGTCGCCACCCAAGAAATGACCTAGCACTCGTACTGACTGTTCAGCGTCCTCATCCACGAGGATCAGGAGATCATTGCCGTCACGTTTGAACGTTAGGCGCGCCTCGTCAATACCGCCGCTGAAGAACACCCCATCATTGCCACCGCCGGTATTGTCGATTTTGTCTACACCGCCGCCTGGGAAGTAAACGTACTTATCGTCCCCCAAGCCTCCGGCCAACAGATCATTACCTGTACCGCCCATTAGTTGATCGTTTCCGGCACCGCCAGAAATGGTGTCGTTACCAGCCTCGCCATCCAAGTAGTCGTTACCGTTTTCACCATGAATCACGTCGTCGCCGGCGCGGCCCCATGCTTGGTCGTCACCGGCGCCAAGCTGCATGGTGTCATTGAGGTCGCGATAACCGATAAAGCTATCCGTAGTAGAGGTGCCATGCCAGATTACCTGGCCTTCGACTTCCGCCTGGCTCAGTTCGCTGCCATCGGCGAAAACGAAGTACTCCAGTTTGAAGTGATCATTGGGCTCCTTAAACCAGTTCTGTACCGTGATCGAGTCAGTGCCGTTGGCATGCTCGATAACCATGTCCAGACCACGGCGGTGGAAGCTCAGATCGCTGGCCGAAATACCTTCCCCGAAGCTCAAGGTATCTGCAGTCGGCTCAATGTTGCTGTAGGCCTCATTCGCACGACGCTCAATCAGCAGGTCATGGCCATCGCCCAGATTGAAGATGTAGGTGTCCTCACCGAACGAGCCGTAGATGGTGTCGTTACCCGTGCCGCCTTCGATGATATTGGTGCCCTGATTCCAGGCATTGCTGTATGCCTCAATCAGGTCATCACCAGCACCGCCTTGCAAGGTGTCGAAGCCTTGGCCCTTGAGGGTATCGTTACCATCGCCGCCAGCTAGCAGGCCGCTGCCTTCCAGGTAGTCATTTCCGGAACCGCCTGAGAGCACCCCATCGCCGTAAAGATGGTCATCACCGGAGTCACCATGGAGTTGATCATAACCGCCGCCGCCATGGAGGGTGTCGTTGCCGTCACCTCCGTGTAGCTCGTCATCACCCCAGTCCCCATTAAGTAGGTCGTCACCGGCACCGCCAAACAGGGTGTCGTTACCATCACCTCCATTCAGAGTGTCATTGCCTTCATTGCCATGAACTTCATCATCACCTTCGTGACTGTGAACGATATCGTCCCCCGCTCCGGCTCCAATCAGGTCGTCGTCCGGGTGGCCGAAAATCTCATCAGCAACATCGGTACCGGCCAACGCCATTTGCTTAATCTGAGCAATATCCCAAGATGTGCCATCGGCAAAGAGAATTGACTCAACTGGTGTATGGCCATTTAGACCCGCCTGGTAAGAAAACTGATCCTTGACTCGAATCTGATCACCAGTGGCCGTACGGCTTATCACCAAGTCGTATTGATCACGACGCAAAACGACATCTGCAGGAGCCGCATCAGTCAGTTGCAGCCTGTCGTTACCGCTTTCGTCCAGAATGAGATCGACACCGTTTCCAGCGGAGAAATGGTATAGATCGTCTCCCTGCCCCCCTTGCAGCTGGTCGTCGCCGGAACCGCCCACCAGGGTGTCATCACCTTGTCCACCCTGAAGCAAATCATCGCCAGCGCCGCCACTAAGTAAGTCATTGCCAGCGAAACCTTGAATGTGGTCTGCACCATCGCCAGAAGAAATCGTATTGTCCAGATCGTTAGCCTGGATATGATCGTCTCCCGTCGAGCCAGCCAGCGTTCTCGCATTTAGACCCTCGGAATCCAATACTTCCAGATTTCCTAGCGCATCCTTAAGGATCAGCCCGCGCTGCGGACTGCTACCATCGAAGAACCGTTCGAACGTCAATGTGTCCTGACTATTACCTAGGAAAGAGACAACGAGATTGTCGCTATTACGACGTAACAACAACTGTTCAAGGCTGTAGCCCTCAACCTTAATAGTGGCTTCATCTGGTAACCCGCTTACTCGGTCGTGGTCACTACCTTGCCGGAAGATATAGGTGTCTTTTTCGCCGGCCCAATAGAGATCGTTGCAGACGCCGCCGTCAAGTACGTTCTCGCCTGCCCCACCAGACAGCTCGTCACCACCATCACCACCCAACAAGGTGTCGTTGCCAGCGCCCCCGGTTAAATGATCATTTCCGGCGCCCCCCGATAGATGATCATTCCCGTCGTAGCCATGGAGCACATCATGGCCAGCACCACCGTCAAGGACATCATCTGTTGCATAGCCATAAAGGTTATCAGCCCCATCAGTGCCAACCTGTACCAGCTGCTTGACCGACTCGACATTCCACGAAGTACCGTCAGCGAAAACGATTCGATCAATCTGATAACCGTCGGTGGCATCACTTTCAAAGTAGTGTTCAACCGTCAGTTTGTCGTCACTGCCTTGAATGCTCAAGATGAGCCTGTTCTGCAGACGGGTCAGGCGAACATCGGCAGGTAAAACATCCGCAGCAAGCCGAATAACGTCTTCGGAACCAGCAGAACGATCAAAGTTATTGATCACATCCTGCCCGTAACCGCGACCGAACAGGTAGGTATCAGAGCCTTCCCCGCCGGTGAGGTAGTCATTGCCGGCGCTGCCATCCAGAGTGTCGCCGCCGTCGCCACCCTCAAGGCGATCATTACCCTCGCCGCCAATCAAATGATCATTCCCTTGATTACCAATCAAGGTGTCGTGACCCGCGCCGCCGTTGATCAGGTCATCTGACGCATAGCCGTATAAGGTGTCCGCCCCGCTTGTGGGCTGCAAAACTAGCTGCTTGATTTGCTCAAGCGTCCAGAAGCTACCGTCGGCGAAAACGATTCGATCAATAAAATGTCCGCTCGTTGCATCACCAGCAAAGAAACTCAGAATAGAAACAGAATCACCTGTATCAACGATGGTGAGTACAAGGTCATCGTTACCGCTGCGAGTCAAACGGATATCCGATTGAGCGATACCTGCGGAAAGGCTTAGTACATCTAACCTCCCAATCGTATTATCGAGGTTTAAAATTCGATCATTGCCGTCGCCACGACCAAATACATATGTATCTGAGCCTGCACCACCGTTTAAACTATCATTCCCTCGCCCACCAACCAGAGTATCATCACCTATACCACCATTCAGCGTATCGTTTCCCAAACCACCGAAAAGGGTATCATCCCCACCTTTTCCATCTAGCAGGTCATTGCCAATACCGCCTTCGATTAGATCACTACCTGAATAGCCTAGCAATTGATCATCAGCATCGGTTGAAGCAATTACAGCTACCTTGATCTCATCAACACTCCAAGAAGACCCATTAGAAAAATCTATGCGATCTATTTGATATCCACCAGCACCATCCTTATAAAAGAATGACTGTATACGCAAACTGTCGAGCCCGCCCTCCAGATGTATCAAAAGATCGTCGCTAGACCGGCGTAACGAAACCTGATGTTTCTCTAAATTGCCACCTAGCAATACACGATCTAGGCGAGAGGCGGAGGTGTCATGATTATAAATAACATCATGACCTGAGCCAAAACCAAAGCGATATGTATCTGAACCAATTCCGCCATTCAGATAGTCATTTCCCTCACCGCCATCTATGACATCATTGCCTGCGCCACCAATAATGTTGTCATTACCACCACCTCCCGACAAGGTATCATTACCACCATTGCCTTCAATCAACTCGTGCGAATCAGAACCAGCTATCGTATCAGCAGACTCGTAACCCTGCAGCCGAGTTAGGCCTTCACCTGGGGACAAAACCAATCTCATTATCTCATCACGCCCCCAGGATTGCCCGCCAGAGAACAAGATCTGATCTATCTGGTATCCGCCCTTAGCATCTAGATAGAAGAATCTTTCAACTTTTAAAGAGTCACTTTGCCCTTTTATTTTCAGTAGCAGATCATTACCGACGCGAGAGACATCAATATCCGCCTTGGTCAGACCGCCAGAAACAGAGACGACATCAAATCGACCTATGGATCGATCATAGCTATGAATGACATCGTTACCAGAGCCGACCCCAAATATATATGTATCCGCTCCTTCGCCTCCGTCTAAATAGTCATCTCCAGCCCCGCCGTTGAGAATATCGTTGCCACCCTCACCAAACAGCATATCATTGCCGTTCCCGCCGACGATAATATCTCTCCCTGCGCCCCCACTTAAATAATCACTACCCTCTTTACCCGACAAATAATCGTCGCCGTTATTACCGTGTATTTGGTCGTCCGCACCCGAGCCGATAGCGAAATCGACTCCACCCTCTAAAGATTTATTCTGTCCACTCTGATCTAAGAAGCTGAATATTGTTTGTGCCCCCAGCTGAACCGCAACTGCCGACCTGTTCTCTGGCGTTAATGATTCAACCCATACCCCAAGCCTGGTAGACCATTCATTCAAAGGCCCCCTCAGCTCCTTCATGAGTTCAAACAAGTCCAGAACTGCATTAACGGGATCGGCCTCGTAAGCAGCCTCCAGCTTATTTGAAACGCTGCTATAGTCTAGAGAGACGCCATCCAATGTCACACCAACCTGGATTTCCCCCAAGTACTTAGATAGCCGAGTTTGAAGGATTAAACCCTGATACACAGACTCTAACAGTGCCTCATATGCTTGATTGATAAACGCGGCTTGAGTACTATCAACTGCCAAGTGCTTTTCTGTAATATAATACGTAGCGTCTCCTGATTCGATTCCACCACCGAACGTAGTACGACCGCCCTGAATAGAACCTGCACCTACACTCGCACTAACAAATTCTTTGCCACTGCTATCTACAGTTTTAGTAGATACGAATTTGAAAAAATCTTGCCCGTTAAAAATTTCTAGAACTTTTATTTTTTCTAAAAGAGCTTTCTGGGCTAATTGTTCCGCCGAGGGCTCACTGAGACCTTCACCGATAGAGATAGACCCGACATTGTTTCCGTTACCCCCCGATGTTCCGGCGGCAAATTCGGTGCTATCTGGCTTTTCCCAAGAATAGGAAAAAACGAACCTTGCCTTATCAGTATTGAGGTCAGAGACCCGTTGATCGAAGGTTCTGAAATTCGAACTAGCAGCCCATTCCTTTACTACGCCAGCGATCATTCCTATTTGCTCGAGTCTGGTTCCACCTTGGGAGTAATCAGACAATGCTCTCTTCAAATGCGGATTAAGCATAGTAGCTTCGCGCAGATCACGGACTGCTCCCGAGCCATACATATCGGGTAGTGATTTGGCCGATGCATCGAGCGTTATGGTATCGGTAAACTTCCTATAAAAAGGATTGGAGGCCAAGTCGAGGTTGGCCGCTTGGGACAGGCTGGAACTGATATAGCTAGCGCTACCATCATTTCTAACATAACTCCCTAGAGCACTAATCAAATTCCCATTAGACTCCTGAGCGACACTATTAGAAGTTAAGTTAATCGCGACGATGCCGTGATCAGAAAGGGTTTTCAGTTCCCCTTGCTGAGACAGGCCGTCTTGATTAGCATCACTCCAGATAAGAACTTCGCCAAATCGATCATCTTGTATGTTAAAGACACCATCTGAATTTGTATCAAAGTCACTTAAAGCGTCGAATCCATTTGCAGCCTTCGAGCCATCAATTTTTATAGTATCGACACCGAAGAGCTCCCCCCCATTATCTATTTGACGGTTTCCATTTCTATCGAGCACCAGGAAGCCATCGTCACCGCCCAGCCATCCAGTGCCGGTTTTTACCCCATCGCCATCAAAATCAAAGACAATTCCGAGATTAGATGGAACAGTTTCAACTCCATCACCATCCAAATCGAGTGCCAAAGGATCCACTCGTGGAACAAAATTCATAGCAGACATGAAGCCGGAATTAGCCATTGGTGCAATTGCGCAACTTGCACCCGTGTCGTAATAGGTGATTAAATCTCTAATGATATCTTTACTGTCTTCACTCATACGGTTATCATCGAGATAACCCTGCCACTTATCCATCAAGTCTCTAAGTGACTCTCTTAAGTTATCATCAATTGGCTGAGCATTTAAATTTTCCGGAAAATTTGCCGGGTCAGTTCTAGGATCATTCTGAGGATCAGTGATCAAATCTCCGCGCTTTAGCTTATCAAGTACTGCATCACCGATGTCACCAGCACTAGACCAATCTTGCTGACCGAGTTGACGCCCTACGTCGTTATTGTACAAATCCCCATTCATATCGCGCTTGCCGCGCTCAGACTCGAAATTTCTCGAATTTCGACTTTCTATGTAATCACCACCCAGCCTTGATATTCCAGGCGTCGAAAGCCAAGACCAAACCGCATTGGTGTAGGCGTGCCTAAAAGCATCAAAACTTGGATCAGAATCGGGGAAATCCGAAGTCCCTGTTCGGCTTTCGTACATATCTCTAGCTTTATCTTGCCACCACTCTCGGCTTAACGGAGTTTTTTGCATCATTGATCTTTCAGCCATGACTCTTCCTTAATGTCATAAGTTAGTTATTTATTAACTTCTCTGTGAAGCATCCCAATCTTGGCGCCTTGAAATAGATAACCTCTGTTTTGGTCAAAGATTTTTTTGATATATGGAACACATACCAAACGCCATCCTCCGCGGGATAGCTCTTCCCATTCAATATTCTCGAGAGCTCCACATTCTGTTTCTCAATTCGGTCGATATCATAAGAAGGATAGATACAAACATGCTCCCCACTCGCGGTGAGCGGCGCCTCTTCGAATCTGCTTAGAAACTCATTGGTCTGATCGGCGATCAAGCGAGACTCTTGATAACCACTTAACCTCCAAGACCTTAAGCCCTCACCTAGCCATAAAAAAAACAAAGCCAAAATCAAAAACACAGCCGGCAGCCAGACGAACCATGAGATTAACCTGAAATAAAGCTTTCTCCGCCTTTCTCTCCTAGAGAGCAGGTACAAAGCACTCCAAGCCAGTAAAAAAAACAGATATAGAAAAAGCCATTTAACTAACATTTCCTCTCCAATTGAAAACTACGCTTTGTTGCCGAACGATGTAACCAATTTCAGTCCTACCGCTCTATCGCTCTATCGCTCTATCGCTCTATCGCTCTATCGCTCTATCGCTCTATCGCTCTATCGCTCTATCAAACTTTCGTCTACATATTGCTGTAGCGGGCTTAAGAAATAGTCGATCACTCTTCGCTTCTGCGTTTTAACTTCTGCCCTGACAGCCATCCCTGGAGAAAGCTCTACAAAGTGCCCACTTACAGCTATTTTGTTGTCTTTGAGTTGAATCCGAGTGCTGTAAACCAAACCGAGCTTCTCGTCCTCAATCGCATCACTGGATACGCTCACCACAGTCCCATCTACCACGCCGTATTTTGTGAAGTTAAAGGTCTCGACCTTCACTTCTACGGCCTGGCCAGGACGTACGAAACCGACGTCCTTGTTCTCAAGCATTGCTTCTACCTCCACAGGCTGATCACTTGGAACAACCACCATCAGTGGCTGGGCCTGAGTGACAACGCCGCCTTGGGTATGGATCGCCAGTTGCTGGACAGTCCCATCTACAGGGGCCGTAAGCTGTGTGAGTCGATTTCGTTGCTCTGCCTTCCTTAGTTCTTGAGTGAGGCTTGCAGCGCGAACGTCCGCATCGTTCTGCAGATCGAGCATCGCTCTGCGCGTTTGAGCCAAGACCCCTGTGCGTTGCTGCTGTGCGGCCTTCAAAGCGGCTTCCAGTTCGCTGATTCGTGCTTTTTGTTGGGCCAGCTCACGCTCTTGATCCAGCAGAAGCTGCTCTTTCTCCAGATAAGCGTGCTTGGCGACAAACTGCTTGTCGAGCAGGCCACGGTAGTCGGCTGCCAGCTCACGGGAGATAGGGAGCGTTTTGCTGAGCGCAGTGATAGAGGCTCGCAGGGAACGTATTTCAGCCTCGCGCTGCTCGATCTGGGCATCGCTTTGATCGAGAGCCGCACGCAGTTCGAGATACTGGCCTTGCACCCACCGCTGCAGACTTTCTTGCTGGGCGGGAGTGGCGTTCGCAATAAAACCGGAAACCGATGCGGGCTCGGTCTTATCCTTTATCGCCTGCAGAAGCAGTCGAGCGCGGGCACTATCGACCTGGGCGGCAAGTAGCTCACTGTGGAGTCGCTCGACATCCGCTCCAGTGATCTGGCTATCGAGCTCGACAAGCAGCTCACCTGCTTTCACTTGCTGGCCATCGTGCACATAAATGGCCTTCACGACGGCCACCTCATTGGGCTGGATGACCTTGGTCTTACCGCTTGGCACTATCTTGCCGGTTGCAGTGGCCACGACGTCGATCTCGCCGACACAGGCCCAGACCAACGCGAGCGCCGCGAAGACCATGATCGTCCACTGGATATAACGTGGTGCCGGGTGCACGGGCTTTTCCTGCAATGCCAGCGCAGCGGGCAGAAATTGAACTTCGTGACTTAGCCGAGGCGGCGCATCCATCGCCTTGCGGTTACGCCATGAGTGACGCCAGGCACTGCGGTAACGATTGAGCAACTCACGCTTAGCGCCCATGGCATTGCTCCTTTGCCAACGGCAGTACGCACGACGCTAGACAACTGCTCATGCCACATCCCCCTGCTGCAACCGATGCAAGCGCGAGTAATGCCCTGCCTGGTGAGTCAGCAACTCCGAGTGACTGCCCTGCTCCACGATCTGGCCACGATCCATGACAACGATGCGGTTCGCATCGCGCACAGCGGATAGCCGGTGAGCAATGATGATCACCGTCCGTCCCTTACAGATGGCCTGCATGTTCTGCTGGATGACGCGCTCGGATTCGTAATCGAGGGCACTGGTGGCCTCGTCGAAAATCAGGATGCGCGGGTTGCCGATCAGGGCCCGGGCGATGGCCACGCGCTGCCTTTGACCACCCGAGAGCGAGGCACCGTGCTCACCGACGACGGTGTCATAGCCTTCCGGCAGCTCAAGAATAAAGTCATGGGCCCCGGCCATCTTTGCAGCCTGCATCACGACCTCGATAGGCGCGCCAGGATCGGTCAATGCGATGTTTTCCCGGATGCTGCGGGCGAACAGCATATTGTCCTGCAGCACCACGCCGATCTGCCTGCGCAGGGACGATACGTCTGCCAACGCGAGATCCATGCCGTCGACCAGCACACGCCCGCGCTCTGGGGTGTAAAGCCGCTGCAACAGACGTGTCAACGTACTCTTGCCCGAGCCGGAGCGGCCCACCACCCCGATCACCTCACCCGCCTGGATTTTCAGGCTGACCCCACGCAGCACTTCCGAACCGTCCGGCCGATATCGGAACTGCACCTGGTCGAATTCGATATCGCCTTTAAGGGGAGGCAACGCACTGCGCGAGGACTGGGACATTTCTGTTCGTGTGTTGAGAATGTCGCCAAGGCGCTGCACCGAGACGCCGGTTTGCTGGAAGTTCGTCCATAGCTGAGCGAGGCGCATGATCGGCTGAGAAACCCGGCCGGCCAGCATGTTGAAGGCGATCAGTTGGCCCACACTCAATTGCCCATCGATCACCAGACGAGCGCCCAGCCATAGGGTCGCCACCGTCACCAGTTTGCCAATCAAACCGACGCTTTCATTGGCCAGGTTCGACAGGTTCTGGGTCTTGAAGCTTGCGGCCACATAGCCGGCAAGCTGGTTATCCCACTTGCGGTTGATCTGCGGCTCGACGGCCATGGATTTGAGAGTATCGATGCCGTTGACGGTTTCCACCAAGAACGCCTGATTTTCCGCGCCACGGGTGAAGCTCTCGTTCAACCGCGCACGCAACACCGGCGTAATCAGCAACGAGACGATGAAGTACAGCGGCAGTGACAGAATGACAACCAGAGTCAGCCAGCCGCTGTACATGAACATCACAGCGATAAACACCACCGAGAACAGCACATCCAGCACAAGCGTGATCGCGTTGCCGGTCAGGAAGCTACGAATGTTCTCCAGCTCCCGAACCCGGGCGACCGAGTCCCCCACCCTACGGGCCTGGAAGTAAGACAAGGGCAGCGTGACCAGATGACGAAACAACCTTGACCCCAGCTCCACATCGATACGGCTGGCCGTATGGGCGAAGACATAGCTTCGTAAGCCTGACAGCAACGTCTCAAAAATCATGATGCCGAGCAGGCCGATGGCAATCACGTCCAGAGTGGTCAGGCCACGGTGCACCAACACCTTGTCCATGACGACTTGGAAGAACAGCGGTGTCAGCAAGGCGAAGATCTGCAGCACGAAGGAAACGAGCAGCACCTCCCCCAGCAGCTTGCGGTATTTGACGATCGCGGGGATGAACCAGGTGAAGTCGAACCGCGAAAGCTCCCCCGCCATCGAGGCTTCGGAGCGGATCAGCAGCAGTTCGCCTGTCCAGCGAGCCTCAAGGTCTTCCTGAGTGAGCACTTCGGGGCGCTGCGCGCGGGGATCATGGATCAGCGCCTTGCCTTCATCCATCCGGGCGATGATGAAAAAGCGGCCATCGGTATCGACGGCGATGGCAGGCAGAGGCGTTTGCGTCAGTCGCGAGAGCGAACTACGTGCGGACTTGGCTTTAAGCCCCAGCTTCTTCGCAGCCAGCAAGATTTCCGGGCGACCAAACAGTCGGCCGTCTTCGGCGTATTCGTGCGTGAGTTGTTCAGGAGAAGCAGCAACGTTATGAAAACGCGCCAACATAACTAGGCAGGCAAGGCCTGTATCCAGCTCTGCGGCTGGCTCGGGAGCAGCTGAATCGTTCAGCATCTGTGCATCCGTGCATGTGGGATGGCGAAGCGCCATGGCTTGCGGAATTGTACTTGGTACCGCCAGCGGGACAAGCTGACGAACACCAAATACGTCACAAATCCTACCCCGACGGATGGTGAATTAGAGGATTTGCCACCTAACGCCGGCAGGTAATTGTCAAAATGGGGAGAATCAAGAAAACGGGCCGCAACTCGTACAAAAATTGTAGCTACGGCCCTAGTTTCCTATTGCCAGTTTGCCGCTATAACCACATCAAGGCTCTCTCTCTGAGTCTGGGTCAAATTGACCTCTGCCCCAGAAGGTACGCCGAACGCTGCCATAGCATTAACCAAGCTCTGAACCCTACTTTCGGTGAGCGCCAATCCCGCATGCGTTTGGAAAACCTCAACGCGGTTACCACTCCCTGCGTACCAGTTAGACACCGTCATGCGATCCTCGGAACCCAGAATAGAAATTTCCAAATCCTGACCGTTTCGCTGAAACCATAAATTTTCTGGCGAAAGGTCTGCGCCAAAGCGCAGGGTGTCGACGGCATCAGAGTTCGCGCCGGTTTCGACGATGGTGTCCTGGCCGTCACCCAGGTTGAACACGTAGGTGTCCGAGTTATAGCTGCCGTGCAGGATGTCATTACCCTTGCCGCCCTCGAACACGTTGTCACGGGCGTTGTAGTTCACCATCAAGGTGTCATCACCTTCCCCACCGTACAGGCGGTTGGTACCGGTGCCGCCATCGAGTGTGTCGTTGCCGGCACCGCCGTACATGATGTCGCTGCCATTCCAGCCGATCAGCTTGTCATTCTCCGTAGTGCCTTGCGACACCACCGCTGACTCGACCTGCTTCTGAGTCCAGGCTGTGCCATCAGCAAACTCCACGCGCTCGAGACGGGCGCTTGGGGTCGCACCATGAAGCGAGTTCGTATCCGAGCTGAACCAGTTCCTCACCAGAACCTGATCGGTGCCATTGGCGTGCGCAAAAACTAGATCCGTGCCCCGCTTCTGCACCTGGATATCACCGGCCACGATGCCCGTGCCAAAGCGCAGGACATCAACGGCATCAGAGTTCGCGCCGGTTTCGACGATGGTGTCCTGGCCGTCACCCAGGTTGAACACGTAGGTGTCCGAGTTATAGCTGCCGTGCAGGATGTCATTACCCTTGCCGCCCTCGAACACGTTGTCACGGGCGTTGTAGTTCACCATCAAGGTGTCATCACCTTCACCACCGTACAGGCGGTTGGTACCGGTGCCGCCATCGAGTGTGTCGTTGCCGGCACCGCCGTACATGATGTCGCTGCCATTCCAGCCGATCAGCTTGTCATTCTCCGTAGTGCCTTGCGACACCACCGCTGACTCGACCTGCTTCTGAGTCCAGGCTGTGCCATCAGCAAACTCCACGCGCTCGAGACGGGCGCTTGGGGTCGCACCATGAAGCGAGTTCGTATCCGAGCTGAACCAGTTCCTCACCAGAACCTGATCGGTGCCATTGGCGTGCGCAAAAACTAGATCCGTGCCCCGCTTCTGCACCTGGATATCACCGGCCACGATGCCCGTGCCAAAGCGCAGGACATCAACGGCATCAGAGTTCGCGCCGGTTTCGACGATGGTGTCCTGGCCGTCACCCAGGTTGAACACGTAGGTGTCCGAGTTATAGCTGCCGTGCAGGATGTCATTACCCTTGCCGCCCTCGAACACGTTGTCACGGGCGTTGTAGTTCACCATCAAGGTGTCATCACCTTCACCACCGTACAGGCGGTTGGTACCGGTGCCGCCATCGAGTGTGTCGTTGCCGGCACCGCCGTACATGATGTCGCTGCCATTCCAGCCGATCAGCTTGTCATTCTCCGTAGTGCCTTGCGACACCACCGCTGACTCGACCTGCTTCTGAGTCCAGGCTGTGCCATCAGCAAACTCCACGCGCTCGAGACGGGCGCTTGGGGTCGCACCATGAAGCGAGTTCGTATCCGAGCTGAACCAGTTCCTCACCAGAACCTGATCGGTGCCATTGGCGTGCGCAAAAACTAGATCCGTGCCCCGCTTCTGCACCTGGATATCACCGGCCACGATGCCCGTGCCAAAGCGCAGGACATCAACGGCATCAGAGTTCGCGCCGGTTTCGACGATGGTGTCCTGGCCGTCACCCAGGTTGAACACGTAGGTGTCCGAGTTATAGCTGCCGTGCAGGATGTCATTACCCTTGCCGCCCTCGAACACGTTGTCACGGGCGTTGTAGTTCACCATCAAGGTGTCATCACCTTCACCACCGTACAGGCGGTTGGTACCGGTGCCGCCATCGAGTGTGTCGTTGCCGGCACCGCCGTACATGATGTCGCTGCCATTCCAGCCGATCAGCTTGTCATTCTCCGTAGTGCCTTGCGACACCACCGCTGACTCGACCTGCTTCTGAGTCCAGGCTGTGCCATCAGCAAACTCCACGCGCTCGAGACGGGCGCTTGGGGTCGCACCATGAAGCGAGTTCGTATCCGAGCTGAACCAGTTCCTCACCAGAACCTGATCGGTGCCATTGGCGTGCGCAAAAACTAGATCCGTGCCCCGCTTCTGCACCTGGATATCACCGGCCACGATGCCCGTGCCAAAGCGCAGGACATCAACGGCATCAGAGTTCGCGCCGGTTTCGACGATGGTGTCCTGGCCGTCACCCAGGTTGAACACGTAGGTGTCCGAGTTGTAGCTGCCGTGCAGCGTATCGTTACCCTTGCCACCCTCGAACACGTTGTCACGGGCGTTGTAGTTCACCATCAAGGTGTCGTCGCCCTCGCCACCGTACAGGTGGTTGGTACCGGTACCGCCATCAAGCGTGTCGTTGCCCGCACCGCCATGCATGATGTCGTTGCCACTCCAGCCGATCAGCTTGTCATTCTCCGTAGTGCCTTGCGACACCACCGCTGACTCGACCTGCTTCTGAGTCCAGGCTGTGCCATCAGCAAACTCCACGCGCTCGAGACGGGCGCTTGGGGTCGCACCATGAAGCGAGTTCGTATCCGAGCTGAACCAGTTCCTCACCAGAACCTGATCGGTGCCATTGGCGTGCGCAAAAACTAGATCCGTGCCCCGCTTCTGCACCTGGATATCACCGGCCACGATGCCCGTGCCAAAGCGCAGGACATCAACGGCATCAGAGTTCGCGCCGGTTTCGACGATGGTGTCCTGGCCGTCACCCAGGTTGAACACGTAGGTGTCCGAGTTATAGCTGCCGTGCAGGATGTCATTACCCTTGCCGCCCTCGAACACGTTGTCACGGGCGTTGTAGTTCACCATCAAGGTGTCATCACCTTCACCACCGTACAGGCGGTTGATGCCGGTACCGCCATCAAGCTTGTCGTTGCCGGCACCGCCGTGAAGGAAGTCATCACCGGCGCCCCCCGTCAACGTATCGTCACCATTTCGCCCGTACATAAATTCGGACGCGTCTGAGCCACGTAACAAGCTTGCAAACGAGTCGCCGATTACCAATGGTGAACCTTCCCCAAGCTGGGCAACTACATGAACAACCTGGGGATCTGTTAGGTAGGGGACAAGCTTAGTGAGAACGCCATCAAAGGTATACGCAGATATGTGTTCTTTCAAAACCTTTCGAAAATCCACAAGATCCACTACTGACTTTACTGGATCGCTGCCGGCGACGTCTAAAAAAAGTTTTTCCGCGCCGAAAAAATCAAGCTTAGGGCCTTCATCGGTAAAAACCGTAACTACAGATTCAAAATATGCTTTCAACCTTGTTTGGAGCAACAGCCCATCATAAATAGACTCGCGAAGCTTTTCATAGGACTGATTGATCAAATCAGACTGACCTTGACTGAGCGCAAGATCTTCCTCAGTTATATATATTAGGGACGGAATGCCCGACAAACTTCCTGTACGACGAGTAGATTTAGTCCTTGTAGAAGTACCGGCCACCAATCTAATGTCATCACTGACAACCTCACCTTTGCTATCCTTCTTTTCTTCTCTAGAGAAATTGAAAAAATTCTGACCGTTAAATACCTCAAGAATCCTAACCCGCTCCAGTAACTGTTTTTTTTCGAGCTGTTCAGCAGTAGGTTTCTTTTCATTATTCCAACCTTCGGCTCCAACAGCAATTACGCCGCTGCTGCTGCCACCACCACTTGAGCTTCCGACAAGTCTATCAGGCAAACTCCATGAATAAGAAAACTCGATAGGAATGACGCCATGCTTCATGTCATCAATTCGCTCAAAGAGCATCTTATAGTTGCTGCTAGCGGCCCACTCGGCGATCAAAATATCGACAAGCGAAATTTGCTCTTCACGCGTTTGTGCTTGAGAGTAGGCGGAAACTGCTGAACTTAATCCAGCGTTTGATGCGGCAGCGTCGCGTAGATCACGCACCGCGCCCGAGCCTTTCAAGTCGGGTAAAGACGAGTCGGCTGCCGCCGGATTAGTATCGGAGTATTCACGATAAAAGGGATTACTTGCGAGGTCGAGGTTAGCTATGACGCTTTGGTTGCCATTGACCACCCCCTTGCTGCCATCGGTACGCACAAAACTGCCTTCAGCTGTGATCAGGTTACCGTTGGAGGCCTGGCTCGTAGACTTCGAGCCCAAGTTGATCGCGGCTATATCATGTTCAGCCAAGCTCTTTAGCTCGCTTGCCTGAGCTATTCCGTCTTGATTGAGGTCTTGCCATACTCTGACACCGGCAAAGGCATTATCGGTAGCATCAAAGACACCGTCACCATTGCTGTCCAGATCACTAAGCGCATCGAATCCGCCAGTGGCTTTCTGTCCATTTTTCTTAACAGTATCTACGCCAAAAAGCTCACTGCCGTTATCAATAGCACCATTGCCATTGCGGTCAAGAACGAGGAAGCCATCGTCTTTTTTAATCCAGCCCGTACCGGTTTTCAGTCCATCACCGTTGAAATCGAAAACAATCCCGGAATTAGCTGATACAGTCTCTATTCCGTCGCCATCCAGATCCAGCACTAAAGGGTCGTACCGCTGAACAAAATTTAACGCCCCGAGAAAGTCCGCGTTCACACCGGAATTTATTCCTAAAGGGTCTAGATAATTGAATATCTTCTCAAAACTTTCACCAGCCAACATACCAAAGCCAATAGCTAGTGGTATTGTTATCCATCCAGTAAGACCGACCAGAGCAGCAGCAAGCGCCGCGCTGGCCACTGCGCCAATAAAAGCTCCTGCAGCACCGTAATAGTCACCCTCAAGAGACTTCAAGCCAATATCGAGGACGTCTCCTAAAGCACCAAGCGCCCCACCAGTTTTAGCAAGCAAATCCCTATTCAAACCACTCAACAAGTCTGCATTTAGCTTCTGTGCGGCATCCATGCCTTGAGTCCGGAGACTGTCTGCCTGCTGCTTAAACATTAAAGAGGCACTATCTAACGCGTTTTGCGCACTTTTCTTCATGTCCAAGCCAGCTTTATCCGCTGACTTGGCAAGCTCTGAAGCTCTACTTGAAAAGTGGTCGTATTGCGCAGCCAAATCAGCGACTATCTCAGCACGCTTTGCCGCACTCGAGAAATCTTGCTTAGAGTAATTATTGGAAATATTACTCAGAGTGCTAGATAGCGCCCCAGACACGTCCGACCAGTAGCTCTGAAACAAACTTTCAGCCGTTGCATTATTATCAGACATCTTCCCTGCTCCTGCGTGCCATAGAGAACAATAACGTAAGTGAAACTAGAAGCGAATAGCCAACCAGATAAAAGAAAATAAGCGCACCAAACCAGTCAAATTTTTGCATTAACAACCTAACAAACTTAGAAAACGCATTACTCCCTGACATCTCGATCATACCAATCAAACCAAAAAAAGAAGATATCGCAACAGCAAATAATGCTATCAGCGCCGCCCGCGGCAGCAAACCATTAAACTTTACACTGCGAAGAAAAATAAAAAGAACAACAGGAAGCGCCGCGATGAAAATTGAAACTGACCATCCAAAGGCAGAAAAATTTTCAATATAATCATCAACCCATCCATACAATCGATTAACGATGAGAGGTGGTGATACAAAAAAAACCGCCAAACACCCAAAAGCAGCACTGACCCCGAACCATAAACCAATCAAAAGACCATGAATTCTAGTCAATTCCAAACTCCACAATTAAAACCATAATTTCGAATGCTCTGGGCTTATTTAACTAGACCTTTCGGAGGTGTTGCCCACAAATCTGGTCGCCATAAGCGCTGAAACATTCACGAGGGATCATCTGCAGGAAAGGCGTTTACAGCCCTCCGCTCGATTGATTTAAGTCCAAGCTTGCAGCTGGCAGAAAATCACGATCAGGATCGTAATCCGACTTCAAATAACCGGAAAACTCTTCGAGATCACCAACAGCCAGCATCCCCGCCGCCTGCTTGAGCTTAAAATTATCGATGATGTAGTCATACCGAAAATTGTTGTAATCCCGAACCGCCGCGTAGAGCTGCCGCTGAGCATTCAGCACATCGGCCATGTTGCGAGTTCCAACCCTCAAGCCGACTTCGTTGGCTTCTAATGACATCCGGCCCGACTTAATCGCCTGCAGACGTGCTGCAATCTGCTCTACACCAGCATTGATCGCCCGATAAGAGCTTCTGGTCAGCAGAACCACCTCACGCCTGGCGTTCTCGCGATCATCTTCGCTCTTAGCCAGGAGTTCTACCGATTGACGCACCTGAGAACGAGTCACGCCGCCACTGTAGAGAGGGATGTTGAGCTCGATGCCGATGCTGCTCTGCGCGACATCATCGCGATAATCGCTGCGACCAAAATCAGAGGGGTTGTTGTAGCCGAAGCTGTCGTTGTCGCCTTTTCGATAAGAGGCAACCACATCGACGGTAGGCGAAAACCCTGACTTGCTCTGCCTGACTCTTTCTTCCGCCGACGTAACGGCATGGTTGGTCGCAAGTAGATTGAGGTTTTGCTCGATAGCCGAATCGACCCACGCTGTCGCATCGTTGGGGACTGGAGGGTCTACCGGCATCGAATGGTCTACACCATCGATAAGGGCGTATTCGCGTGTGGTCAGGCGATATAGGACATCGAAGGCCTCTTCGACGTTACGCTGGAAAACCTTGGAATTCGCTTTTGCTAGATCATAAGCAGCCTGCGCATCGAGCACGTCGGTGATGCTGGCCACACCACCCTCCAGGCGCCCTTGCGCCTGGGCCTGCTGCTCAAGCAGAGCCGATTCCTCAGCACGCGAAGCGGCGAGCGCATCCAGTTGGCGAAGGGTTTCGAAATACGCCTCCGCCACTTTCAGAATAAGCGCCTGCTCCTTGGCTGCGAGTTCCATTTCCGCCTGGGCGACATCTGCCTGGGCAGCCTTGAGCTCAAACCAGCGATCAAGGCGAAAAAGTGGCTGGGTAAGGCTTGCACGAAAAGTATTGCCGCTGCGCGAGCGAATGAGCGAAGGGCTATCTCTATCGAGCCGGGTCGACTCGCTAACCATTCCGGCAGTGATGCTCGGCAGCAACCCCGAACGAGCCTGAGGGGTCGCCTCGGTGCGCGCCCGATACTCATGGCGTACAGCCGCCAGCTCAGCATCGTTCATGGCTGCCTGGGTGTAAACCGAGAGCAGACTCGCCCTAGTGGCGGACGAGCCTTCGGTACTCTGCGCGAAGGCCGTTACGGGAAGAAGCGCCAAGGTCAAGCCGAGGCAGCCAAAGAGGTATCGCATCAACAATCCTTGTCAGAAACCACAGCCTTGTGGCTGCGAATCCTATGGAATTCGTAGTTTCCGTCAAGGTGAAAATGCTCAGGATCTGAAGACACTCAAACTTTTTCTTCAGAGCAATGGTTCTCGACATGAGACATGGCAGGGATGTGCACGGCGGACACCTTCATTCAACACCAGGGATCAATCAGTCCCCTCCCCTCGTTTCGAACACTGCCGACAGCACGGCTTACTGGGTACCACGCGAACTCAGCAACGGGCAGCGCGCGCTCCTGGAGCAGCTGATCAGCTCCTTTAGAGCCAATATCTGAAAGCCACAGCCTGGCGTCCTCTGCGCTGAACACCACGGGTCGTCGATCATGGACATCGAGCATGCCGCCCTCAGAGTCAGCGGTGATGATTCTGAAGCCCTCGCGCCCTCCCGGCTCAACGCCCTCCTCTGAAAACTGCCCAATGGCTGGCAGAAAAAGAGGCTCATCATCTGAGCGGCGGATGTAGTACGGCTGCTTGGCCTTCTCACCGTCAACCAGGCACCACTCGTACCAACCGTCAGCACAAACCAAGGCCCGGTGCGGCCAGATCTGCCGGAAGTACTTACTCTTGGCTGCCTTCTCCCTCGTCGCGTTGATGTCCCGCCCTGCAGGCTCGGTATCCCAGGCTGGCGTCCATCCCCACTTCTCTGCAGTCCAGATGTAGCCGTCAGCAGTCGGCCTAATCAGATCGACTTGCGAGTGCGGAGCCACGTTGTAGCGCGCGATATCTTCTCCGGCCACGCGGCTAAGGGGGCGCGCGTCCAATCCAAGTGACGCCAGATATTTCTGAGCCGCCCGGTACTGGGCGAGTCTTCCGCACATCTCAATTTCCTCTCGTCGGCATCCGATTGACCCGCTTTTGAGTCAGCAGCAAAACTGTATATCCATACAGTAAAACCTGCTAGCAATGAACACTTCCACTCGTCCCCCAGTCCAGTACGCCGAGCTCCACTGCCTCAGCAATTTCAGCTTTCAACGTGGCGCTTCAAGCGCCAAGGAGCTCTTCGAAAAAGCCGGCCAACTCGGCTACGAGGCACTGGCAATCACTGACGAGTGTTCCTTGGCGGGCATTGTCCGAGCCTGGCAAGCCGCCAAGGAATCCGGCGTCCGGCTGATCACAGGGACTGAGGTAAGACTAGCCGACGGCCCCAAGCTCGTTTTGCTCGCTCAGAACCTGGCTGGCTACCAAAGGATCTGCGCACTCATCACAGCCGGACGCCGCCGTAGCCCGAAAGGACAGTACGAACTCAGCCGGGCAGATTTGGATGGCGACAACCATGGGGTTGTAGCTATCTGGATTCCAGGCGCGAATCGTGAGGTTGACCAGGGTCAATGGTTGGCAGAGCGCTTTCCAGGGCGCACCTGGATTGGTGTAGAGCTGCATAGGGATGCGGACGACGATCAGAAGCTCAGGGAGCTGATCAGCCTGGGCGAAGCCCTCCAGATGCCCGTGGTAGCGACGGGAGACGTGCACATGCATGTGCGTGGTCGCCGGGCTCTCCAAGACACGATGACAGCCATCCGACACCACTGCATCGTTGCTGAAGCAGGCGGACACCTATTTCAAAATGGGGAACGACATCTCCGCCCTATACCCGCCCTGACCGACCTCTACCCGTCAGATCTTCTAGCCGAGTCAGTTCGTATCGCCTCGCTCTGTACGTTCGACCTAAGCGAGCTGAAGTACGAGTACCCACATGAGGTAGTCCCGCAGGGAAAAACGCCAGCCGCCTGGTTGCGCGAGCTCACTTACGAAGGTGCCGCGTGGCGGTGGCCGGATGGTATGTCGCCCAAAGCGAGAATCCAGATCGAAGCCGAGCTTGGCTTGATCGAGGAGCTCCAGTACGAAAGCTACTTCCTCACCGTACATGACATCGTTCGCTTCGCCCGCAGCCAAAATATCCTCTGCCAAGGGCGCGGCTCAGCCGCCAACTCCGCAGTGTGTTTCGCGCTAGGCATCACTGAACTGGATCCGACTAGGATGGCCATGCTGTTCGAGCGCTTCATCTCGAAGGAGCGAAATGAGCCGCCAGACATCGATGTCGACTTCGAGCACGAGCGGCGAGAAGAAGTGATCCAGTACATCTTCAATCGCTACGGTCGAGAGCGTGCGGCTCTGACCGCCGTGGCCAGCAGTTACCACTTTGCCGGCGCGATCCGAGACGTTGCGAAAGCGCTTGGTTGGCAGCCTGATCAGGTCACGGCATTAGCGAATTGCTGCGGACGCTGGAGCGATCAACTGCCACCCGCCCAGCGCCTCCAGGAGGCCGGGTTTGACCCGGAAAATAAGCAGGTCAGGATGGTGTTGATCCTTACTGAGCAGCTCGTTGGATTTCCCCGGCATCTGTCTCAGCATCCGGGTGGCTTCGTGATCTCAGAACACCCGCTCTCGACGCTCGTGCCTGTCGAAAATGCGGCGATGAAAGACCGTACGATCATTCAGTGGGACAAAGACGATATCGATGCCCTGGGCCTCATGAAAGTCGATGTGCTGGCTCTGGGAATGCTAAGCGCTATCCGTCGCTGCCTCGATCTCCTGCGCACATACGAACGCAGGGATCTAACGCTCGCGACAATCCCACCCGAGGATGCAGCGACGTACCGGATGATCAGCAAAGCGGACACTCTCGGGGTATTCCAGATCGAGTCGCGCGCACAGATGTCGATGCTGCCGCGTTTGAAGCCAAAGACGTTTTACGACCTGGTGATCGAGGTGGCCATCGTGCGGCCCGGCCCTATCGTCGGCGACATGGTTCATCCCTACCTGCGGCGCCGCAATGGTGAGGAGGAAGTGACGTACCCAAGCGAAGAACTGCGTGACGTTTTCGAGCGCACGCTCGGTGTCCCGCTGTTTCAGGAGCAGGTCATGCGCCTGGCGATTGTCGCGGCGGGATACTCACCTGGCGAGGCCGATCAGCTTCGTCGATCGATGGCCGCCTGGAAGCGCCATGGAGGGCTGGAACCACATCAGATCCGGTTGCGCCAAGGCATGCTCGAACGAGGCTACAGCGAGGAGTTTGCGGCTCGCATCTTCGAACAGATCAAAGGCTTCGGCAGCTATGGTTTCCCGGAGTCGCACGCGGCCAGTTTCGCCCTGCTCACCTACGCGAGCTGCTGGCTCAAATGTCATGAGCAATCTGCCTATGCCTGCGCCCTCATCAACAGTTGGCCCATGGGCTTCTACAGTCCTGACCAGGTACTCCAGGATGCTCGCCGGCATGGCGTTGAGATCCGCCCTGTCGACGTGACGGTGAGCGATTGGGACTGCACCCTGGAAGCGCTGGATCGCCGACTGCCGGCGCTGCGAATGGGCTTGCGAATGATCAGGGGACTTGCTGAAACCGTGGGCAGAAGGATTCAGGTCGAACGGGAGGCGAAGGCCTTTAGCGACGTAGGCGACCTCTGTCTGCGCGCGGGGCTGGATCACAAGGCGCGCGAGCTCCTCGCTGAAGCTGATGCGCTGAAGAACCTCGCAGGGCACCGCCATGCGGCGCGTTGGGAAATTGCAGCGGTGCAGCAGCCGCTACCTCTGTTTGCCCAGGAGCCCGATGAGAAGCCGGTAGCGATTCCAGAGCCTAGCGTCGTGGAAAACATGCACGCGGATTATGCGCGGACAGGTACGACTCTGGGCCCGCATCCGATGGCGCTGCTCAGAGCTCAGCTGAAGAAGATGCGTGCAAAGAGCTCGCAGGATCTGAAGGAAATGGGAGACTGTAATCACGTCACCGTGATCGGGATTGTCACCGGCAGGCAGAGGCCATCGACTGCGAGCGGCGTCACCTTCGTGACCCTGGAAGACGAGTTCGGCATGACCAACGTCATCGTATGGAAGGACTTGGCTGAGCAGTATCGATCGGCTCTGGTGCATTCCAAGCTGCTGCAGGTGAAGGGCAAGCTGGAGGATCAGGAAGGTGTGGTGCATTTGATCGCGGGGCATCTGGCAGATAGGAGTGATTTACTGAAGGGGCTGGATGTGAGGAGCAGGAATTTTCACTGACGCCAACAGTGTAAGACCCTCTCATATAACCCGCCCGAATGGCCGGAACCGGCCAACAGCGGACGTTTGGCTTACAACTGGTCTGACTGCGTTCTTTTAGGCGGAGCGTCGAGTTTAATAATGCGATTTGGGCCTCGTACTGGTGGCAAATTTCTCGCTAGGATCAGCAGGCTTCCGATCTAAATCTCCGTTCGGACACAATCTAGTGGGTTGCTTCGTTCGTCATAAGTGGAAATAGAGATAGCTGTTCGTTTCTCTGCCACGATCCACGAAACTGGCAGCTACCTTAGCTGGGTTGCTTGCGGATATTCAGGAAATAGCTGTTGATTGATGCGCGAGCCACGCGGAAGGCGAAGTAGTGTCAGTCGATAATCACCTCTATGGAAGGATCAGATATGTTGAAACACGGGCCTCAGAGTCTTCTGGAAGTAACCGATGAACTGGAAGAGGAAATATTCAAAACCATAGCCACGGATGATGCCGAAAAGTTCAACTCCCTTCTTGAACAAGGTCTTTTCTTGGGTCATAACTTTAATGGCTCATGGATTGGAGATATTCTAAGCAATAATCCTGAAAGTATAAATTTCTATCACTGGACAGTTCCAGAAGTTATCGCATTAAAAAATGCCCTGAAGATTGCTGACAACGTATTTTCGCTACAGCATGTGCAGGCGCTCTTCCCCTATACAGCTGCTGTGGCCCAGGCTGCTTTATTGGGGAAGGCTGATATGATTCGCCTTATGATCAGTAAAGGTTTCGATCCAAACAAGAAACGTCATACCGAACCCCCGCTATTAATCGCAGTTATCAGTGGTAATTACGAGTGCTGCGAAGCGCTCGTTGGCTCTGGATTGTGCAACCCCTACGTAAAAGATCGATACGGCAGGATAGGCAAAGATGATCGCCCGCTAGGTGAAGCCGCGCGTCAAGGAAGACTGGATATTGTCAAACTGATTGTAGAGTTTAAAAAAGACAAAAAGACGCTGGTTCGCGCAGCAGTATTGGCTGCAGAAAATGGTCATGAAGAGATTGCGCAATATTTACTAGATAGCCTGGACGCAGGCAGGAAGAAAGGTAGTACCCAAGAGTATCCTTACCACATGGCTATACCTGCTGTTAAGCATCGAATGGTTAGTGTAATTGAGCGATTGTTGCGAATTGAGCCACGCATACTTGATCTGGTTGATAATAATCGGACTATGTTGTCTACCGCATGCGAGCATAATCATATTGACTTGGTAGAGTATTTTATTGGTTTGGGGGCAGATGTGCATGCCACCGACTCGTCGAAATATATTGTTTACTCTGGGAAAGGCTTCGCATTCTGCGCATCAGAAGAACTTTTCGAGGCTTGTAATCTGCCGCCTACGGGAGCGGGCGACATGAAGATATCTTTGCCCTTATATAGCCAGACACCTAGCAGCCCGCTAGCCGAGGCTGCGGCGAACGGACATCTTGAGATTGTAAAAATGCTGGTGGGGAGGGGTGTGAAACTTGACACTGCATATATCAAGTCTCCCAGGTTTGGCATAGATAGAGAACTGACATACGATGCTCCGGCAATAAATCTTGCAAGGGCTTATGGCCACGAAGCCGTCGTTGAATATCTGTCTACAGTATCTTAAGAAAGCTCCGGTAGGAATGGGCAGATTTTTTATCACTCTTAACGTCCGTCCTGCCCGATAGCCGCCGGGGACGATAGGATGCTACCGGCCAGAAGCAGTTATTAAACGCTTACAAAATCAGTGGTGATTCGGAGTGGCTATGACTCATAGAGGTAACGCACTCTCCGAGTGCTTATCCTCACATGATCGCGATCAAAAATAGGTATTCCCGCAGTCACTTTCTAACTTGCCAATGAATAGTGGCGCGATTGACAGTCTTTATAACGACACCACCGACTCATGAGAGTCGGTCTTTCTAACGGCAAAAAATTCCGTACCGATAGAGATATAAAATGGATACCCTCGAACACGTCGTAGATATATTGCGCCAGGCCAAAGCCTTTTCTGGTCGAGTGCCCAGTAAGGCTAGAGAAAAGGCGTCCCTTGCAGAAATACTCCGCGAATTACTTCCCGCCAACACCGAGTCATTGCAGCCAGACATCATCGATGAGCCTGCGAGCTATGAAGGGCTGCTTGCCCGCTTGGCCGTTATTAGTAATGGAGAGCTGTCGCCGAGCGACATTCAAATCAATGTCGGTCGCAACGAAAAACTCAGTCTCACATTTACTCAGCGGCAGGAAGCTTACTCGCTTCATTTCAAACATGAGAGCGGCACCTACATTGACGAGCGCTTCTTTGATGCGCTCCAGAAACACTGCAAAAAGAAGCTTGCCGGAAATTTTCTGTACTTCGCTGGGGCGGACTCTATCAACGTTGTTTACGTGCCGAAGAAAGCGTTCAAGCGCATTAACGCAGAAATGCTCAGTCAGCACAGTACCGATGCGCTGGCCACGCTTGTTCAGATGGGCGATCCCTACGCCATTCCATGGGAGGCTATAGCTCCAGAGATCCTGGAAGGCTTAACCAAGGAAGGAGAAACTTTGGCAACCGCTCTGATGAAAGCGAACTTCCCGGAGACGCTAAATGAGTATGGTTGCCCTCGGCGCCAAGGCATTCTTGAGGCACTGCAAGGTATGGTGAATGTGCATCGGGAAAATGCCCATGGCGAAACACCAAGTGATATAGCCAAGCAGAAGGGCTGGGATCATCTGTTAAAAGAAATGGATTACGGGATAGTAAAAACCCAGCCCATCGCTGCGATCCGTGAGCGTGAAAAAAGCGACTATAGCTACCAGGGTGACCTCAAATTTGCATTTGAGCGATTAGACAAAGCCGGACTTTTTGAGTCGATATATTTTGACCCTGACGCTCCCTATCAAAAGCTGCATATTTCCAAAACGCCAGACTTCACCTACGGTGACGGTACACTGCTAATTAGCCGTTACCGCTATGGTGGTGAATACATTGGTTATCAGGTTTTTAGTCAACGCCGAGGTGCAGACGGTTGGTCAGTAAGTTTGTTTGTTCCGGCCGGCAATGTAGATCAGTTATGCGAACTGATTGAGCGCTATTGCAAGCAGGGCTTATCAGCATAGCCATTTAGAAGGACTTAACGAGACGAATCAGTTTGACAGTCTCCCACGCCCCTACTATTGGCCGATAGCAGTACATCGTCAACGGCAATCGGCCAGAAGCAGGCTGTGGGGCGTCGAAATTTCGAGTAGGCTATCGTCACCATCCGAATATCCGCCGCTCAGCAGACATTAAAGACATGACGCACAAGAATTTTCTGGCGATGCGTGAAAAAATTGACGCCGCAATCTTTGGCGGAGAGGGACGTCATTTTTTGGACTTCCATTTCGCCGCCCATAACGAGTTCGCACAGGAATTCATCGAACTGATATGCGTTTTAGAAGACCTATGCCCAGGAGCGGGTTGCGCCACGGTCAAGAAGATTTCGTCCCTACGCGGGACAGATCGAGCGGTGTATGAACAGATTATTCAAGCGCTTTGCGAGTTAATCATCGGAAAAAGGTTCATCGACGCCTTTCCCGCTGATGAAGGATTCAAGCTCGATTGGGAGCCTACGGACATAGGCAAAGCTAATCCCGAGTTTATGATTGAGGGGCCAGAATGGCGCGTATTGGTAGAGGTGAAGTGCCCTTCGCTGTATGAGTACGAGCTTAAAAACCGCTCGGCAACACAACAACTCCCGGCGAGGATTCCTGGATTCAAGGATGTTATTTCAGAATTCTCTGGAGCGGAGCCAGCGCTTCCGCTGGACAATAAATTGAAGGACTTCCTCGTCAGCGCTGAAAGAAAGTTTTCAAGTTTTGGAGAAGTTTCCGTACCAACTTATGGCTTGCTCGTAGTCTGCTGGACGGAGCGAATGTTCGAGGCTGTGTCACCGCTGTCCAATGAAATATGCGGCCTACTCACCTCGGCCAGCTACTATCGTAAAGACGGGGAAGTGGTGGAGTTTGCGCACGTCTCTGGAGTTGTCACAACTCAACACCAAACCTTCTTACAAAGAGCACTTGCCGGGCGCCGCCCTAGCCACATCATGTCTGATTTGGATTACGGTTCATATTGGACGCCAGACACACCTGCGAACCCCATCCTCTCTCCGAACGAGTTTGCCAGGAGGCAATTGCCGCAAGAGATCATCAATGTGCTAGAAGCTGTGATGGTCGGACACCATCCAGATCCAATCGCAAGCCCAATGGATTTCGTCATCTGGCTGCACTGAGCATGCCACACCCTCTCTATGTAGGGCCTACCGTGTATGTTCAGCCCCTACCCTCTGAAGCGAAGGGCTGCTCCAGATAGATTTTAGCGGACGTCAACAGGCAACTTTTGGCCGACAGCTGCCCTTAGTTGAGGCCGAACATCGGCAGAAGAAGTAGTGGCCGCCAAAGGCCCCAGAACTGGACTAACCTCTCTGTCTTTGCAGACAAATCGAGATGTAGTGGTCTACTGATTCCGGACACCGATTTAGGCGAAAATCCTCGCCGCGAAAGAGGTGTTTGATGAGCAAGCAACGACGTACGTTTTCCGCAGAGTTCAAGCGAGAGGCAGCGGCCTTGGTACTGGATCAAGGCTACAGCCATGTCGAGGCCTGCCGTTCACTGGGCGTCGTGGACTCGGCATTACGACGCTGGGTGAAACAGCTCCAAGATGAGCGCCAGGGAGTCACGCCGAAAAGCAAGGCACTGACACCCGAGCAGCAGAAAATCCAGGAGTTGGAAGCCAGGATAGACCGACTGGAACGAGAGAAAACGATCCTAAAAAAGGCTACCGCTCTCTTGATGTCGGACGAGTTCAATCGTACGCGCTGATAGACCAGTTGAGTGAGCAGGAGTCGGTGGAAGTGGTCTGTTCAGCCTTCGATGTGGTGCGGTCTTGCTACTACGCCCATCGTCTTCGATGTCGTCGTGTCGATGCTCGCCGCGTGGCGCTACGTAGCCAGGTCAATCAGTTGTTCAGCCGGAGCCGAGGCTCGGCTGGAAGTCGGAGCATCTTGGGCATGCTGCGCGAGAGTGGCGAGACGATTGGCCGTTTTCGTGTGCGCCGGCTGATGCGTGAGCTGGGCCTGGTCAGCAAGCAACCAGGCTCGCACGCCTACAAGCAGGCCACGGTTGAGCGACCAGATATTCCCAATCGACTGAATCGCGAGTTCGCGACGGAAACACCCAATCAGGTCTGGTGTGGCGACATCACCTATATCTGGGTGCAAGGTCGCTGGTATTACTTGGCCGCAGTGCTGGATCTACATACCCGCCGGGTAGTTGGCTGGGCGTTCTCAGCCAAACCAGATGCCGAGTTGGTCATCAAGGCCCTGGACATGGCTTACGAGCAACGCGGCAAGCCACAACAGGTAATGTTCCATTCGGACCAGGGCAGTCAGTACGCCAGCCGTCTGTTCCGCCAGCGGTTGTGGCGCTACCGAATGCAGCAGAGCATGAGTCGTCGGGGTAATTGCTGGGACAATTCACCGATGGAGCGCCTGTTCCGAAGCCTAAAGTCGGAATGGGTTCCAACGACCGGATACCTAACCGCTCAAGAAGCTCAACGGGACATCAGTCATTACCTGATGCACCGTTACAACTGGATCAGGCCGCATCAGTTCAACGACGGACTGCCACCTGCGGTGGCCGAAGAAAAACTTAACCCACTGTCCGGTATAAGTTGACCACTACAAGATGCCCTATGGAGAGCGCAAAAATCCAAGCATTCGCGAAAAGGTACACCGCTGCGCTCATCAACACCGCTCCACCGAATGAGGTGGATCTTTCGAGCGAGGGCTTTACGCCCGATGAACGAGAGGCCGTATACAGAGCGCTCAACCAAATCCGGGAAAGGATGATTGTTGAGGCGGAAGTACTGGAGTCACTTTGAGAATGACACTTGGGCTTGGCCTAAGGAATTCCGGAGGTACGAATCATGCTGAGCTACACAATGATCGGCTCGAACGACCTATCGGCTGCAGGTAGGTTCTACAACGCGATTCTGTTGCCGTTGGGGTACGAAGTGGAGCGCTGGGAAAAGCAGCTGTGCTATTCGATGCCCGGCATTGAGGATCAGGAGAACGGCCCAGGTGCCTTTCATGTGACCACTCGTACGACGGTAAGCCGGCGACAGTTGGCAACGGCACCATGGTTGCTTTTCGCGCACCTACACACGAGAAAGTGAGAAGCCTGCATGCTGAGGGGTTACGCCATGGCGGTGCGGATGAAGGTGCCCCTGGTTTTCGCGAGGCTTACAGTCCTAACTTTTTTGTGGGCTATTTGCGAGACCCGGACGGCAACAAAGTAGCGCTCTTTTGTACGAGTGCTTCTGAGCCTACCCGCCCCTAGTGAAAGTCCGGCCTCGCACGCTCACTCAGTTTTCAGACGGAGTCTACGGAGGACGGCCATGGGCATGACGAAAGCTCTTGCCAGCATGACTCAATCGCGACGATTCCCGAGGTGGCCACAGGTTGACCCACCGCCTACTGCTCACTTCATACCAATACGTTTGCGCATGTCTCGGGTAATAGTCTGCTTCGTATCGCGCAACCCCGCCCAAGGGTCTTCCTTCAGCTGATCCAGCCGTTCGTGGAGGTTGACGATAGTCCAAGCGTTGGCTGCTTTAAGCTCACCCACTTCTTCGCGATGGATCGGCACGGACACCGGCAAGCCCTCTCTCGCCCGCACCGAATACGCAGAGATAGTCGTCGCCCCAAGGCCATTACGCAGGTAGTCGATGAAGATACGGCCCACTCGATTTCTTGGGCCAGAAATGGCTGAAAACCGGTCAGGAATGAGCCGCGCCATATATTTCACAATGCTCTGGCTGAACGCCTTCACGTCCTCCCAGCTGTCCTTCGGAGTAAGCGGCACAACGATATGGATCCCCTTGCCCCCACTGGTTTTCAGGAACGACTTGAGTCCTAGCTCATCAAGCACCGTAAGCGTTAGCTGGGTGGCTTCAACCATGCTTTTCCACGGCAGGGCCGGATCAGGATCGAGATCCAACACGAAGCGATCCGGACGTTTCAGATCAGCGCCCGTAGCGTTCCAGGTATGCAATTCGATCGTGCTCATTTGAACGGCCCCTAGCAGTGCTTCGGGGCTGTTGATCACCATCGCAGGATGGCCGGCCTGGGCTTTGCTGATCGAGTCGATACCTTGGATAGCCAGGCTCTCTGGATTCTTTTGAAAGAACAGCTGCGCACCGATGCCTTCAGGAGCCCTCACAAGCGCCACCGGGCGGTCGGCGAGTTGGGGAATGATCCAGTCCAGCGTCCGTATGTAGAACTCCGCCAGATCCCGCTTGGTAAGGCCGCTGCTGGAATCAATGACGCGGTCGGGGTGAGTTAAACGCATGTGACTCGATGCACCTGCGCCCCAGAGCGCCGAGAGGATCTGGTAGGTTCCGGCTTCGCATCGCTCGCCGCCGACCGAGCACCGACCTTCTTAGGCTGCTCTTCGGTGATAGCTACCGCAGGTTTGTCGACGCGAAGCCCTTGAAACACGGCATGCCTGACAATCCCATCCTTGGTGATCTGCGCGAACGAGATCTCCGCAAGCAGTACAGGCTCAAGCCAGTGCACGCCTTTAGCATCAGGGCCCTTTGGAGGATTCGTGACAGGCACCCCTTTCGTCTCCAGCGGATGCAGTTCGGCGTAGAGCGAGTTCAGGCTAGCTTCATTGAAGCCAGTACCCACCTTGCCCGTGTACTTCAGCTCACCTGAGTCCGGATCATGCAGTGCGAGAAGCAACGCGCCGAACTTGGCGCGCGCGCCCTTGGGATCGGTGTAGCCAACGACAACAAACTCCTGCCTGCGCTTGCACTTCAGCTTGATCCAATCATCGCTGCGCCTCGATCTGTAAGCGCTGCTGACCCTCTTTCCGATCAAGCCTTCCATCTGCATTTGGCACGCGCTGTTCAGAAGCGCCTCGGGGGCCTCTTCGAAATCCTCGGAGAATCGTAGAATCTTCGATCCGGACTTGGGCTCGCTCAGCAGATCAGAAAGTGCCTCCCGACGCTCCTCTAATGGTGCATCACGTAGGTCATTTCCCTCCAGAAATGGGAGGTCAAACAGGTAGTAGATGATGTCCGCGCTGCGGCCTGAGTCGAACGCATTCTGCAGAGCCTGAAAGTCCGGCAATCCCTTATCGTTCGGAACCACCATCTCACCGTCGAGCCACCCGTTTTTGACTCCGAGCTTCGCGATAGCTGCAGCCTGAGCGGGTAGCTTCTCCGTCCAGTCGTGGCCATTTCGAGTGAAGAATTTCACCTCGCCATTCATGATGCGAGCGAGCATGCGATACCCATCGAATTTGATCTCGTAGCGCCATTCACCGGGCGGTGCTGACTCCACGAGTGTGGCGAGCTGCGGTTTAAGCGTATCGGGAGTCTTGCTGGCCGAAGCCTTCTTAGCTCCCTTACTCGTCTTTCCGCCTGCCTTTGTCGGCGCTGTTTGCGAGTTTGGATCATCGGCACGATTGGTCTTCCGATTGCCCGAGCCTGTCGCCTTCGCCACACGCCCACGCGGCAGCTTCCGCCCGCCCACCTCGATCCAAGTCGGCGTGTGGTCGCTCGGATGTTCCTCACCTCGCACCCAGGTATCTACGCCCGCAGCGACGAGATGAGGAGCAAGTGCTGGATTGGTCAGCAGATGATCGATGCGCAGGCCCGAATTGGTCTGCCAGTGGTGCCTGAAGTAATCCCAGTAGGTGAAGATCTGCTCTTCCGGATGAAGATGCCGAATGCTGTCCACCCAACCCTGATCCAGGAGCCGCTGGTAGCACTCACGGCTTTCAGGCTGCAGCAACGCATCCTTCAACCACGACCTGGTGTTGTAGATGTCGAAGTCCGTTGGTACCACGTTGAAGTCGCCCGCAAGCACCACAGGGTGCTCAAGTGCCTGAAGGCTTTTGGCGTGCTCGATCAGGTGCTCGAACCAGGCCAGTTTGTAATCAAACTTAGGCCCTGGACGTGGGTTGCCATTCGGCAGGTACAAACAGGCGACTACGATGCCGTGAGCAGCAGCCTCGATATATCGCGCCTGCTTGTCCCCCTCGGCTCCGGGAAGCCCTCTACGAATCTCCAACGGTTGCGCGTCGCGCGCGAGGATTGCCACGCCATTCCAGGACGTCTGCCCCTGATAGACCACGCCGTACCCCGCCGCTTCGATGTCCTTGGCGGGGAATGACTTGTCTGGCGATTTCAGCTCCTGCAGGCAAACAACATCAGGTGCCTCGCGCTCCAACCAGCTCAGTAAGTTGGAGAGGCGCGCGTTGATGCCATTGATATTGAAGGTTGCGATCCGAAGGCGTTTCATCACGGGTCACCTGATTAATCGTCAGGATTATGACCAAGGGTTGCGAGCATTCAGTCCAGTAGAATCAACCTGATGACAAGGGCCCTGCAGGCAAAGGCTGTCTGAGCTCGCGCCAAAAGCGCGCTGTAACCCTGTTTTTTTGCACTGTAACCTCAGCAGGTTTACCGCGATAAAAAGCTGGTTTACATCCTATGCTAAGCCTCTGAGCCACTCCCCATACGCCACCGAGTCGAGCTCCTAGATCACGTGCCGAATGTGGCTGCCTCATACCGAATACCTTGTTTATAGAAAGAGCTTCCATGCTGAGGCTGGCGTGAAGCCGCCCGCGCTGTGCAAAAGCCGTCTTGGCGTATCAGCCAAGCCCTTCTCAAGCCCGCCTGGCAAAACGTCAGGCTCGGTGACACACCACCACGCATGCCTCCTACTGATAAACGTCGTCGGTGTACGTCCCAGTTCTTGTCAGACGAAGTTGCACTGCTTCGATAGGCTTACTGCGGCGGAGGGATATCTGAGGCTCACGTGAGCGCCAAACTCGAATTTCCTCCCCTAGAAGTCGGCATTTGTTATATAGGATGGCTATTACGTCCTATCGATTCGGATTTTAAGGTTGGTCAAACATGTCACTTCGTGCTCTACGCACTTTATTGGCGATTGCACAGCATGGTTCGTTCGCAAGAGCCGCTGAGGCTGTGCACCTCACCCAATCTGCCGTGAGCTTGCACGTCCGGGGGCTAGAGGAAGAATTCAACGCCTCCCTGTTTGATCGATCTCGACGCCTACCCGTTCTCACTGAAGCGGGTCATTTAGCTGTAGAGCGAGCCCGGGAAATACTAGCAATTTATGAAAGCATCGCTTCTGATCTCGGTGATGGCAGCGAGCTGCGAGGCCGACTAAAGGTAGGGGCCATACAAACAGCGTTAGCAGGCGTCCTGCCAAAAGCATTAGCCAGGCTAAGTCTTGAGCAACCAAACCTGCGGATAAACGTTTCGTCAGGAATGTCTGCCGAGCTAGCCACTCGTATCGAGTCTGGAGAGCTTGATGCAGCGATAACTACAGAGCCAGTAAAGCCGCACCCAAGTGGCTTGGTGAGTACCGCTCTCTACCAAGAGGGTTTTTGGGTCATTTTTCCTGCACACCTGGCAGGATCGGACTGTCGGCGCATCTTGCAAGAGAATCCCTTCATTCGCTTCGACCGACGTGCTTGGGCCGGTAGAACGATCGAGCGCGAACTACGACGTTCGCGGATTAAGGTTCAAACTAGCATGGAGCTCGATAGTCAAGACGCAATCATTCAGATGGTCGCGAGCGGCCTAGGAGTCGCGGTCATCCCCCTTTCCTCTCGCGATGTAAGTCATCTTGACGGCGTGCTCCGGCTACCATTCGGTGACCCTCATCAAATGCGTCGTGTTGTGCTTTTAGAGCGCGAAGACAGGCCGGCTGGAAGGCTGGTAAAAGCTCTCGCAGAAGCCATTCACAAAGAAACCTCACCCACTGACCCATGAGAATTAATTGATCATAAGCTGATTTATTATCGTTTTTTATTAATAGATCACATCGCTATCGTAGCGCTCATTAAGTCCCACCAAGAGCGCTTCTGCGATGATCAGCCCCAATTACCAGATCACCCAATCTCCTATTCTGCTCATGGCTCGACGAGCTGCCGAACTGCGGGCGGCCAATCACGACGTGATCGATCTGACTCTTGGAGAACCTGATTTCACCGCTCCGAGCCATGTCATCGAGGCTGCACTGCAGGCGATGCAGCAACGCCTTGGATACACGCCCGCAAATGGTCTACCCGCTTTAAGGCAAGCCATTCGCGATCGCATGGAAGCCGACCGCAGGTTGAATTACGACGATGATCAAGTTGCGGTTGGCTGCGGTGCCAAACAGATTATCTTCAACGCCTTTTTTGCCACGCTGAAGCGCGGCGACGACGTTCTCATTCCTGCACCGTACTGGGCTAGCTATCCAGACATGATCAGAATGTGCGGCGCATCACCAGTGGTACTCCCGACCACCGCCGCAGAGGGGTTCAAAATTACGCCAGAACACCTCGCCGCCGCACTCAAGCTCTCAAAGCGCCCGCGCTGGCTTGTATTGAATGCCCCAGGGAACCCATCAGGCGCGCTATACAGCAAGCGAGATCTGGAAGCTCTGGCAGAGGTGCTGCGCCGCTATCCCGAAGTGATGATTCTGTCTGACGATATATACGCTGAAATTCTCTACGTCAGCGAATCTTACTCAACCCTCGCCGCCGTAGCGCCTGACCTAGCAGAGCGCGTACTGATCGTCGATGGTGTATCTAAAGCCTATGCGATGACAGGCTGGCGGGTTGGTTGGGGCTGCGGCCCACGCGCGCTGATAGCAGCCATCACCTCAGTGCAATCTCAGAATTGCACGCAAACCAGCACACTCAGCCAGCACGCCGCTATCGCAGCACTGAACGGCCCGCGCGACTTTTTGCAAGAACGCAATGAGATCTATCGCCAGCGCCGAGATGCTGCGATGAACATCCTGAGCTCTTCAATGGCACTCGATGTAACAAGCCCCGAGGGCGCCTTTTACCTCCTGCCCAAGATTAAAGGTATCACTGACGACCAAAAGCTCGCTTACGACTTACTAACGTCCGGAGTGGCAACTGTCCCCGGCAGTGCATTCGGGATGCCAGGTCACATCAGGCTCTCCTTTGCAACCGACCAGGCTAGCCTCGTCGAAGGCTGTAAACGTCTTGTAGCCGCATTGGTTAGCGAAAAATGACATATCTACTACTCCTAGCCCTGGCCCCAATCATAATATTCATCGGAATGGGAGCATGGTTCAGGCATAGGGGCTTTTTACAAGAATCTTTCTGGTCGCAGGCGGAACGCTTAGGTTATTACGTTCTCCTACCCTCATTATTTTTTCACAGCCTAGCAACAGCGGAACTTGGCAAAGTTCCGCTTATTGAGATGACTCTCGCCTTAGTATTTTCAACAGTAATAGCAGCCGCAACGCTCGTTTTGACGAAGCCACTGCTGGGAATTGATGACCCGGGATTTACTTCAGTCTTTCAAGGCGGTGTGCGCTTCAACAACTACGTAGGTATTTCAATTGCTGCAGGATTGCTCGGCGCTCATGGAATCGCGCTGGCGACGGTAGCTAACGCAGCGATCGTACCAACCGTAAACGTGCTGTGCATTTTAGTTTTCGCGCGTTATGGCGCTGGCGGCCAGCTGTCACCAAAGTCCATAGGACGGCAACTGATGCTAAACCCCCTCGTGATCGCTTGCACCCTCGGTATCATCGCTCAAACGATAGGGTTTCGAATTCCCGCCTGGGTCGAGCCGGTGTTAAAAGCTCTCGGTCAAGCGTCATTGCCATTGGGACTGTTGTGTGTGGGAGCGGCTTTGAACCTTAGCAACTCGATCAGCTGGCTGAGACCGATCGTGTGGTCGTCTTCTATAAAATTTTTACTCATGCCCTTCATGACGCTTGGTTTTTGCCACATATTTGGCTTAACAGGTGAAGCAGCAGTTGCAGCTATATTGTTCCAGGCGCTACCTACCGCTTCATCCTCTTATATCATGGCGAGACAACTAGGCGGGGATGCTCCCCTGATGGCCGGAATCGTTGCGGGCCAGACGTTGCTTGCGGCAATTACCTTACCGGTTATCCTACTGAGCAGCACCCAGTGGCTGTAGCAAAGATTGATCATTCAAAGGAGAACAAAGGACGGCTGAGTAATATCAATCCGCCATCCCTCCTTCAACATTCACAAAGACCACTGAAGCCAAGGTAAAAAACAACTGGCCCCAACTACGTCTTCTCAAAGGCAGAAACCGCATCAAGGACGCGTGCCGTATAGGTCAGCGCCGCGCCCGCATTCAACGCTATAGCCACGCTCAACGCTTCAGCAATTTCCTCTCGCGTAGCACCGTGCCCCAATGCTGCTTGAGCGTGTACAGCTATACAACCATCACACCGAGTCGTGACCGCTACAGATAATGCAATCAGCTCATGCACTTTAGGGTGTAAGTGCTTTGCTGGTGCACTGCCAATTGCAGTAATACCACGCATCGTGTCAGGCGCCAATTTTGCGAACTGCCCGACTTTTTCTGTCAGTTGGCCCGAATACTCTTTCCAGTCGATCATTTAGCTGCCTCGTTAAAGAACTCTAGATTGATGCGGAAAACTGTTATACCGCCACACCAAAAAACTATATTAATGCCTCACTGGTCGCGTTTTGAATTGCTTTTCAAACAATCGGCCTTTGCTTTCTCCAGATTGAGCGCATATGCTGATAGAGGTATACTGAGAAGGCAACGCATAAGATCTTGCCTAGCGAAAAAGAAAAACTATCAATGCCAGCACCTACACACCTCAATGCGTTACGAGCTTTTGAAGCTGCAGCACGACATCAAAGCTTCTCTGAAGCAGCAATCGAACTGAGCGTTACCCCTGCTGCAGTCGGTCAACAGGTGAGAAGTTTGGAGGCATTGCTAGGAGTTTCTCTTTTTATTCGAATAGGAAGCGGAGCTAATCGTCTAATACTTACGGATGCAGCGCAGGCAGCATTGCCATATATCCAAGAAGGATTTGATCGCCTAAACTTTGGGCTAGCATGTCTAAAAGACGATAGTCGACGATCCAGTTTAACGGTAGCCTTGAGCCCAGCATTCGCCTCTAAGTGGCTGCTGCCTCGAATTGAGAGATTTCAACAGGCATATCCGACAATCAATGTGCTACTCGATACCAATCCTCGATCAGTAGACTTCAAAAGTCAGCATTTCGATATAGGTGTTCGCTACGGATCTGGAGATTGGGTGGGACTAATAGCGATCCACTTGATGGATGAGGTAATTTTCCCAGTCTGTTCGCCAAATTTTCGGCTGTTACAAAACGGGATACTCGAGCGCGAAGCATTGGAAAAGTCGACGCTCATTCATGACCTTAGCATGGCTGAAGATCATGATTATCCAACGTGGAGAATGTGGCTGGATGCATCAGGGTATGAGCACATCGCGACCGGTAACGGATTGCGAGTTACTAGTTCGGCTGAGGTTCTACAGGCAGCTATCGAGGGTCATGGTTTAGCGCTGGCTAGAAGTGTCATAGTTCATGATGATTTGGCAGCGGGACGTCTAATGCGCCCCTTCGTAGATAAAGGTTTAGAGTGCCCCCTCACCCAAGCATATTATCTCGTATACAAGGAAGGCTTCGGGGAACTAGCAAAGGTTCGGAACTTTCGAGACTGGCTGCTCGCGGAAGCAAGAAATTTTTCGCAAGTCAGTGAGTCCTGATTAGAGATAAGATCTGGGATCATCAGAACTGAACCATTCCTCGAATAACCGATAGAATCGTAATAGACGTAATAAAGAGGCGACCTATCTAAACCCCTAAAGCCATTAAAACGGCTTGAATATCGTAAGAAAAACAATTACTAGCGGCGCACCAAGAATGATTGACAACAAGACTCTTAGATCAATTCCAGGGTTGGCACTTCCGTTATTCAATATCCGACGTAATGTGCCGGCCTGGACGCTATGAGCGCCCGCAAGCAGCATGACAATGGCTATTTTTGCAGACAGCCATCCTGCTCCAAACCATCCGCTAGTAATTCCAACACCGACACCGCTACTAAAAGCAACCAACATAGCGGGCGTGGTTATATGCCGGTTCCACTTGATCAGAAGACGCAAGGTGGAACGTTCTTCAGGCATTGGAGGGCCCGGCAATTTTCTGCTCACCCTTAACAACAGTGCTTGCATGATAACTCCGGCGACCCACAACAGCACGAAGAACACGTGCATCACCTTAAGCGTCAAATAAAGCACTATCCACTCCTCTTTCTTAACCCTGTTTTCGCAGGAGCCGCGCTGTAAAGAAGCCTCCCGCTGGGACGAAGGCAGCGAGCAACACCCGCAGCAGCATCCCCCTGCTCCAAGAGCGCTCTGCCGCTGCCATGAGTGCAGTTGAAACATAAGTAATAAAGGCAATCCCGTGAACGGGCCCCAGAAAGGAGACTAGTTGGGGATCGCCGCCCAAGTATTTTAGTGGCACTGCAACGCCTACGAGCAGTAGCAGTGTAAGCCCCTCAACACGCGCAGCCCATATCAGACTTCGTAAAGGGGAAGCTTCGAAGCCTTTCGAATTTTGCATGCCTTAAACCTATCAATAATTAGCAGCATTGAGGGATGGTAGATGCCGACTACAAAAACGCGAAGTCCAGTACCCAAATGTCTTCTTCGGTTCCGATGTAGCTTTAAAATGTTTGAACACAGACAAGATACTTTTCAGTCCCTCACCTTCGCATCAAGACCGCTTAAGTACGTGATGACCAACTGGATACCCTCGTCATGAGAAACAGTTGTGCCAATTTGCGGCATGTGTAGAGGGCCTGAAGTTGTCATTCTCCTAGCAATTTCTTGCCGCTTTGAATAGGTCGCTACGTGGTCAGCTGTCTCCTCGTACGTCAAGTTAAGTCGGGTAAACCTAGCTGTACCTTTAGGCCTGTGGCAGTGCGCACAGTTAGCGTCAAGATAAGCTCTGGCCCTATCTTCAAGGGAGGTCAGTTCGGCCCTGTAATCAGGTGTGCGTATGACTACCGCCGGCGGGATCATATCTAGCTTATTGCCGCTCTGTAAGTATTCGAGCTGATTGACGAGTGCCCCATCCCTTTGTACGTCGATATTCATATTTCTAAGCTTCATACCGAGAGGAACAAGCTGACTGCCCTGACGGTGGCAGGCAAGACAGTCGGAACGCGAGGGAACCCTGTAATCGATGCTTCTGCTGTGCCCTTTTTCGTCAATAAAAGAGATAGGAACTGTGGCGCTGTCTTGTAGCAGAAAAGCCTCATCCTGCATGGCGTTCCATTTATAGGTAGCAGCACTCCATTCGGACTCATTTTTAATAAGAACCCGGGTCTCCACTATTAATTTCGAGATGCCAGCGCCTTTAGTTGATCGCGGATAGAAGAATGTTTTGGCGATTACAGTGCCATCTGGAAAATCAGGAAGATCACTACCCTTCCCCCTCATTCTCTCTCCCTTCGGCAAAAAAATTAGGCGTTGCTTCTCTGCGTAATCAGTGAATAGCGGCGACGCTATTTCAATAATTGAAGCTTCATCAACAGGAACAAGCTCGGAAATGGTTCCCTTAAAAAAACCATATTCGGAAAGCCTTGATTCAAAGACAAAATTATCTCCTTGATTGGAGTCCGTTCTGCAGCCGCCAAGCTGTATAATCGAGCTACAAAGCCATGCTGCGAGCAACGCAGCAACTGCTCTGCTAGTGATAACTTCTCGTTTCCGAGCACTGATCTTTAATTGGTGCAAGTTTGAATAATCCAAGCAAATTCGGAAATTTTCTAAGTCTTCGGATATCGCCTGGTGCGCTCTTCGCTCCAGATCATTGGTTGATGACCTCCCCCTCGCTGCGCTTCACCTTATGAAGGAAGCTCACGACAGACTGGCCCCTCCCAGACGCAACTAAGTCCTTAGCTGTGCACCCACCCAGTGTGAAAATGGGGTCATCTGCAAACCACCTCACCACTTCTAAAACATCAGGCTCGATAGATATGGCTAGCTTAAGAATGGTATGGGAAATAGGGCCTACTCTCCCCGAGGAAGTCGAGCTATCGCCTGACACCGAGCAAGACATAGCGCTTACGCTTATGGGGTTGAAGGAACAAGAGCATTTCATAGTTTGGTCATTGCGGATCGTTGGGGTATGGCAAGCCGGAGCGGAGCCAAAGAATGATTCGAGTGCCAGTCTCCTGTAACGCTCGGATGGCGTAAAGGTCGCAAATCCCTTATAAAACGCCATATGAAAAACATTGCTCTCTACGTCTGCCCCGAATTCTTGTTGCTCGACCTAGCCGGGCCTCTTGCCGCATTCGAAGCCGCCTCGCTAGTGGCCGGCCGAAACGTCTACACCCTTGCCGTCACATCCTCCAAGGGTGGCGCTGTAATCAGCAGCAGCGGCATTGCTGTGGAGACGAACGCATTCAACGCGTTCACGGCAGATACTGTAATTTTCATTGGCGGCCGTCTGGAACCAATGTTCGAGGCAGAACAGATCTGCGCAGCCAGCACACACGCTTTGGGTGCTATCCGGGTAGCCAGTGTCTGTACTGGCGCTTTTCTTCTGGCAGAGACAGGGTTTCTCGCCGGAAAACGCGCAACAACTCACTGGAAAGCCGTACCTATATTTCTGGAGCGGTATCCCGCCGTTACGATGCAGCCCGATCTGATCTACGTGGCCGATGGGAACACATGGACGTCGGGGGGCGCGACTGCTGGAATTGACTTGGCCCTAGCACTGATTGAGGCAGACTATGGAGTAGAAATAGCTCAATCCGTGGCTCAACACCTTGTCGTGTATCACCGCCGAACTGGGGGGCAATCGCAATTCTCAGAGCTCTCAAAGATGGAGCCGGCATCCGATCGTATAAGGCGTTCGCTAACGTTTGCGCGTGATCATCTCGCCGAACCTTTGCCCATCGAACGCCTCGCCGAGGTAGCTAACTTGAGCATTCGGCAGTTTGGTAGAGCATTCCGTCAGGAAACTGGGGAGACACCCGCCAAAGCAGTGGAGCGTTTGCGTGTTGAAGCTGCGCGCCTGAGATTACGCGAAAGTTCGGAGCCAATTGAAAAAATAGCTGTTTCAGTGGGCTTCACTGATCCAGAGCGGATGAGACGAGCTTTTATTAAGCTCCACGGGATGTCACCACAAACTGTACGGCGGCTGGAGAGGTAAATTTTTGCCTCCTTGCGAGCGTCAAGGTGTCGCCGATTTAACGTATCTCGAACGTGTTCCACGCTTAGACAGAAACCGAGTCGGGCGATCGCAGGGACGTCGCCCATGCTGTGCACTGCAATGAATGCAAAATGACGTATTCGGACGGTTAGGCCTGGAACCACAAGGTCAGGCAGTTGGATGCTGCGGCGTACCTGACCTTGCTAGCACACGCCTGAGCCTGAATGCGTGCATCACACCCTGTGCTACGTTGGGAAGGCAGCAGCTTGAACTGACTCGCGCTGATTTCCTCCCATGCGATCGTTCCAGCCGTACCCTGGCCGGGGGAGCACGAAGCGTAATCTAGGTGATAGAGGTCAATCCGACCTCGCTAGGGGCTAGCGATCGAAAACAGCTTCGGTAGGATCTCGATGAGTTCGTTCACCTTGAGCGGCCCTCTGACGTAACCGACCTGTTTACCCTCGGGGTTTATCAGAGCCAGGTTACCGGTATGCACGACAGGGTAGTTCGGCATGCGGATGTCACCAGGCACGAACGGCAAACCGATAACGCTGGAGGCATGCTGTACTGCAGCGAGTTCGCCCGTCATGGCTGTGAAACTCGGGTCGAAGTACGTCACGTACTGTTGAGTACGCTCTGGCGTATCCCGGTGCGGATCGACGCTGACCATCGTCACTCCCATCAGCTCACGCGATTCGGGCGGTAGCGCCAAGTAAACTTGCCTCAACTCACTCAAGGCTGTAGGGCAGATATCCGGACAATAGGTGTAACCGAACAGCACCATTGTCCATTTTCCAGCGAAGAATTCCGGGCCGAAAGCCTGCCCATCCATGGTCGCCAATTGAACATCTGGAAGCTCACGAGGGCTGGGCATCAGCACGATATCAGCACTGGCCAGTTCCGCCTCATCCAATGGCGCTTCCTTAAAGGCCCAGTAGGCGACTCCTGCTCCGACAACACATGCAGCAGTGAAAAACAGTAGCAAACGACGCATCAGTATCTCTCCAAAAAATACTAGGCGAGCTCGAGATTGGCTCTACAGTGAGAGTTCTCTTGGCAACCGCAGGCCAGCAGCTGTGCTGGCCGCGATAAAGGGAATATCGGGAATCCCCTTGGCGCCCTGAAACTCAGTGCTGGTGACCTTCGCCATGGCCTTGGTGAGATTGCTGCTCAGCCGGGGCGTCCTTTTGTACGACGACGTCGACTTCAACCGCGCCGGCCTTTTCAAAGGTCAGCGTTAGGGGAAAGTGATCACCCGCTTTGGCTTGCTGCTTCACGTTAATCAGCATCACGTGATAGCCCATCGGCTCGAATTTCACTTCACCGCCAGCAGGAATTTCTACGCTTATCACCTGCTGCATCTTCATCGCACCGTCAGCATGCACATGCTCGTGCAGCTCTGCTTTTCCGGCGACGCTGGTACTCACGTTGAGCAGGCGATCAGCGTCGCCGCCCTGATTCTTGAGGACGAAGTACGCAGCAGCTGTTGGTGCCACAGGTGGGAGCTCGCGTGACCACGGGTGAATGATTTCGATGTGACCGGCCTGAAACTCGTGCGCATGGGCAACCTGGGCAAGCGACAGGAACGAGAGTGCCAAAAGAGATTTTGCGAGGGACATGGGAATACCTATTTGTTTTAAGCAGGCGTCGTTCAGTACTACTAAACGGCGGACGGTGAATGAGTTGTAGATCGGTTCAGCATGAAGCGGTCATAGACGCCACTCGAGGCCCAAATAGACGCTACGGCCATCGCCGGGGAAGTAATAAGCACCGTCCACGCCCCGCACATTGGCCTGCACAGCTGTTGTGGCGGCGTAGTTGCGGTCAGCAAGATTTCGCCCTTCTACAAACCAACTGGTGTGCCGGCCCAACGCACCACCGACCGTCATGTTGAGCAGGCTGTACCCACTGGCTGATAAGGTGTTGGCGTGATCGATGTAGGTCTTGCCTGGCAACCACTCGAGAGCGGGCGCGATGTAAAGCCATGAAGACGGCGACCAGCGCAGTTCCGCGCGGATAAATTGGCGAGGGATTCCAGCCAACTGGTTATCGCCGTAAACCGAATCGCCATCGAACTTGAAGTCGTTGAAGAGGTAGTTCATACGCACCGACCATTGCTCGGCCAGAGGTACATTGGCGTACAGCTCCAAGCCCTGATGAATTGTCTTGTCTGCGTTGACCGTGCCGAGTGCATTGCCCAGGCTATCGGTCAGCGACAGCAATTCGCGGTCGATCCAGGAGCGGTAAATCACCGCATCGAGCTGCAGATCACCACGACGGTGGCGGTATCCGAACTCCCAGGTAGTCGACTCCTGATCTTCAGCGAGGGGCTGGGTGTTGACCGTGATTTCGCCAAATGGGGGCGCTTCATAGCCACGGCTCACACTCATGAACCACTGTGTATTGTCGTCTGGTTCAAACAGCACACCTATCTTGGGACTCATGCCCTCGTAGCGTTCGTCATAGCTGATTGCGGGCAGCCCTCTGAAGGTCGTTTTGCGCTCAGCCTGCACAACCTGCACGCCGACTTCGACGGCCCAGTGGCTGCTCAGTCCATACTTAAACTGGCCATAAAGAATGCTCTCGTTAGCGTCGAGATCGCTCTGTCGGGTCAGAACACCTGGCTTACCGTTAGGATTGGTGAAGCGATCCTCTTCGCCTTCAAGACGTGAGTAGGAAGCTCCCAATGTCAGCTTGCGAGTCAGATCCGCTTGACCGAACTCGGTGGCCATCCTGACGCTCAGTCCTGTATCGATAAGATCCTGCTGCAGAATCGCAAAGGTCATCGCATGATCTCGCTTGCGATCCGCGACATAAAACGACGAGTCGACTTCAGTCTGCTCAGAAGCATTCCAGCTCAGCTTCAGTGCTGCTCGATCAAGGCGGTAGTCGTTGTGTGCATTCAGGCGCTCGTAGTTGGCACCTGCAGAACGGGGGGCGTTGCGTAGTGCTGTTTTGCTAATGCTCCCCGGCATTTCCATCTTGCTTTCGAGGTGGGTCAGGAACAGACGCGCTTCCAAGTCTTGGGAAATTCGCATACCGATATTGCCGAAGTAACGTGTGGAGTCCGTTGCGGACTGATCGCGATAACCGTCCTGATGGCTGTCGGTGATGCTCAGAAAACCGTCGAAGACATCGCCGGCCCCGGCAACAGCCACTTGATTGCGGCGTTGATCGTAGGCACCAGTTTGGGTACGCAATTGCAGAGGCCCATGATCTCGCCCAGTAGGAGAGACGAAGTTCACCGCACCTCCAAGTGCGTTAGAGCCATACTCCAGACCGCTGGAGCCTCGCCACACCTCTATGTACTTCGCGGATAGAGGCTCTATTGACTGGAAGTCACCACTGCCGTCGGCGTGATTTAGTGGGATGCCATCCTGGTAAAGCTGAATGCCGCGCATCAGAAAGCCACGTTGAATACCCGAGCCCCGAATGGAAAATCTAGCCTCATCGCCGTGACGACTCTGAGCCAAAACGCCCGGCGCATAGCCCAAGGCATCAACCACCGTGGTCGCTCGTCCATTACGGTAACTTTGGGCATCGATAACAGCAGTGCTGGCAGCTCGGCTCTCCAGATTCTCGCGCGCGCTCGTCTGTACATTGTCCCTGTTGCCGACAATATCCAGAGGATCCAGCTCGATTTGCGCAGGCAACCCATGTACCGGATCAGCCGCTTTCAAGTGGCCCAGAGGCATAAGCAAGAACAAGCATGACAGCAGTGCGAAGGAGCGAACTGGTAACTCGGTACGACGCTGTATGAGCATCATCAGTATCTCCACTGCACGGCCACTTCGAGGCTACGCGGCTCACCCAGGTAGTACTGGGTGTTGGTCTGATGAATGAAGCGTGCGTATGTCTCGTCGGTGAGGTTACGCAGGTGCGCACTCAGCTCGGTATGCACGTCGAGGTCGTGCTTGAGGAACATTCCGTAGACCGTGTAGGACGGCACCCACATGGTGTTGGCTGTATTGGCGTAGACCGAAGACACGTAGCGTGCATCGGCGCCGATTTGCCACTGCGGTGCCAAATCGTAGGTCAGCCAGAGGTTGGCGGTGCGATCCGGAATGTTCACCGGGTTCTTTCCCTTGCGTGAACGCACAACGCCGGCGACGGTTTCATTGAACTCGTCGTATCCGGCCCGCACCCAGGCGAAATTACCGGCAGCCAACAACTGCGGAGTTACCTTGAACGATGCTGCCAACTCGATACCCGTAGAGGTCTGCTGGCCAGCCTGCTCAGTGGTGTTCTGCAGTGTGGAGGATGGCACTGAGATGTTCTTGCGCACGATTCGGTAAGCAGCTGCAGTCGCAGATCCGCGGCCGTCGAGGAAGTCGAATTTGCTACCGACTTCGATCTGGCGTCCGGTGCTCAAGTCGAAGTCACCGACCTGGCCGATGCTTGCGCTGGTCAGGGTTCCGCCTGGCGGCTCGGCTGAGGTGCTGTATTGGGTGTAGAGGCTGGCGTTATCGGTCACGTCATAGACGAGCCCTGCCCTGCCGGTAAAGGCGTCCCATCGGCGATTGAGTGAGTTGCGCGCCGCGTGGTCAACAACCTCGAAATCAATGTGGTCGTAGCGCAGCGCGGTAATCAGTGCCAGACGATCAGTCAGGCGTGTGCGGTTCTCCACAAAGGTCGACGTGGTATCCGTCCAGGTGCTGCGACCTTTCGTGCGTGCGGCATCCATGCCAGGGATGTCGAGAAATTCGCCTGGATCGAAGCTGCCTGGGTCTACCGCAGAGCCGAAAGGCCCGTTGATGGACAGTGGATAGTTGACTTGCCTGTTGCGGTTGTATTCGAGGCCAACGGCCCAGTCACTGGCCCGACCAAACAGTTCGCCTGCCTGCGTCAACTCCAGGCGGTTACCGTTCACCTCCTGATCGTGCCGCTGGCGATAGCCACCAGAACGCGCCACCGCGCTGTTATCCGCATTGAAGCGGTATACCTCGAGATTGCGATAATCGCGTTGGCCGTCGTAGTGATAGAAGGTGTTGCGCACCCCGGTGGAGTCGTCCAAGCGGTAGTCGGTAATTGAGCGCAGCCAGCGAGTTCTCTGCTCGTAGCGCCCATCATCGACGTTGTAGTTCTTGAAACGGTTGTGTTTGTGGATATTCAGCTTGCCGCTCAGTGGCTGCAATACTGGCGATCCCCAGTAAGGGCTGTCCTCCTGCTCTTCCAGATACTCGATGGCGAGTGTGTGTGAGAGCTGGTCGTTGATATCGCTCAACAAGGAAAAAGCCAGATTGCCAGCTCCGTTCTCCTGACGATCGATGTAGCCATTGGTGTGGGTGCGGCTGTAGTCCAGACGCCCGTAATGGCGCGCTCCGTCACCCTCGTTGATGACCTGGTTTACGCCGATAGCAGTCTCCCAGGTGTCGTAGCGCGAGTAGCTCACTCGCCCCTCGATGCTGTCCTTGTCACGACTGGCCAATCGGGTGATGAAATTCAGGCTACCGCCCACCGCGCCACTGCCATTCAGAAATGACGAGGGCCCACCCAGCAACTCGACGCGATCGTAGATCCACGCACCGACCGGGCGCGCTGAGCCGCCGTACTGCAGATTGATGCCGTTGAATAACTGCCCGATCTGCCCTCCGTTGAAGCCGCGGTAAGAGACATAGCCACCCCAGCCAGGTGGTGCGGAGGCATTCACTCCAGGCAGCGCATTAGCCGCATCCTGGAAGTTACGCGCACCGATGCGCTCAATCGTCTCGCGGTCGGCCACACTGACGGATGCGGGGTTCTCACGGGCGCTCAGGTTTAGGCGCGAGCCACTCTCGATGGCCTCATCCAGATCGATACCCGTTGCTTCTTTAGGCTCTGTGGCAACTGCGGAGACGGTACTGACAGGTAGTTTCAGGGCGTTATCTTGCGCCAACGCAAGATGGCTACTGCCAACGAGCAGCGCCAGGGTGGTCATGCGGAACATAAAGGACTTCCAGGCTTTTATTCGATAAGCCCGCACAAGGCCCGGCATCATAGCCAGCCTGAGGGGTACTTTCAGAGCGAGAGAAGTCCGAGGGGCGATGCACGTGGATTGGCCGGAGGCCAGCGATACCGATTCAATCGGGGGCGTTGTGAGCCAGGTAGAGGCCGCACCTGATCGGCAGCAAGCAAGCCGCACAGACCGAAGAACGCGGCAAGAATGATGGCGCTGAACAGGCTGGCCAGCGCACAACTGGATCCAGTGGCGGGGTTTGCTGCAACCAAACGAGAACCATCAAGATCGGCCCCAGTACCCATACTGCCGTCGAGCGAACAATACTGCCCATCGAGGCCAGTTAACTGCAGGCCTGCCATCTGAGCGTGACCGATCGCGCAGGCGAACGCACTGAACAGGATGCATCCATAGAGCACCCAGGCTACGAGCGCGCGTTCATTGCGTGCGAATTTCATGAGGCGATACGTTACCGCAGTTAGGGTCGACGCACAGGCCAGTGCGGTTAACAACCGAACTGCCCCAACCGATCAGAGGTGTTTGAAAGCTGCACACCCTTCAGTAGAAACGCTGATGCTGACAGCAGCGAAACATATTGCACCTGCGACATCCCGCCTCAGGCTTACGAACCTCGATACAAACTGGCTCTGCACCTGACAATCTCGGGGCCAATTGGCAAAATCCACCAACACGCCCCGACCTAGGATGGCAAGTTGTCGCACCCCTTAGCTGCCGATTTCCAAGGAACCTAACCGCATACCCTCCTCCCATCGCAGAGATCGACTTGCGACATCGTCACCGGCAACGCCTACTCCGCAGGTATTTCCTTCAATCGCTGTTCGAGTAACTCAAGTGCTTGTCGCTGAACCTCTCCCTGCTGCCGTATTTCGGCAACGATCTCACTCTCTCGTTTATTACGGGGCCAAAGTGGTGCCAGCGCGAATGCTGCTGTGCCATGGATGGTTCCCAAGTGACGTCCATTTGACTTCTGGAAAGCCAACGAAAGGGAAGAAGTCGGCTCAGAACCGCGACCATCGATCAGCTGAGTTTTCATGCTCAATGTCGCAATGAGCGGAAAACCACTGCGTGCAGCATCATCGGATGATTGGAATGAGCGAACCTCGCCGAACCGTCCCTCGAGTACTCGCGTCACACCCTCCACGCTAAAGTGTGGTTGAGAGGTTTCCACATAGGCACGGCGGATGTTCTCGGTATAAAGGCGCGCCGTCAGAGCTTCCTTGTAATACCTGTTATAGGCCCCAAGCTCTTCAATCGTCGCGATCACTGAACCAGTAATGATCAGGGCGACAGGGCCTGCTGGTAACCCGGCGGGAACCTCTACTTGGTCATAGTGGTTCTCAGTAATGTGTTTAGACGAGCAACCGATGACGATCATCAATGTGATTGCAGCAGCTGATATCTTCAAAAATCTTGGCAATGTCTTTCTAATCTGAAAAAGTAATGAGAGCCGAACTAGGGCCATTGTTTGAACTGCAGTGATTTATGTGTTTTTCTCAAGGCACAGAGGCACGAATAAATTTCTCAACATGAATCAAAAAGAGCTCTCTCCCAGAAGCACACCATTCTCGTCAATCAATTGTAGGGCTTTGGTAAGGCCCCTGTCGGTGAGCGATATTTTATAAGTACTTGCCTTGCTGAAAGTGTCATAGTCGATCAAAACAAACCTGTTGAACGTGTAATTTTTACCTGACTCACCAACGACGAGCACTTCCAAACGGTTATGACCTGGGAGGACAGAAAAATAACGCCCGTTCTCCACACGCTCTCCATTCAATTTACTGGCCACTAGCGTGTGAGTAGAGTCGCTAGAAAACAACACTACACTTTTCGAATCTGTTGGTGCCGGCAACGTACTGGTGCAAGCTGACAACAAAACAACTGCGGCAGCAATCATCCAAATTTTCATTTTTTTACCTTTAAGTGGTAGGAGTCAGTTCCCGCAAGAACGGCGTCTCATGCCGCTGCGCTGACCAAGGCTCCGAAAGAGACTCGGGAGCATTTTGCAATTAACAGATTCGCCAGTATTTCAAGCGGTTTGGAAGACAAGTGATCGTGCATCGCGTTTGCGTCATACCAAACGAGCTCAATAATCCAACCGTTGGTTACCTGAGTTCGTTTCAGGCTGCAGTCAGTGCACCTAACCGAAACCTGCTTTATGTATTTCAAGAGCAATAGAACCTCTAGCTGCAGGTCTTCATCCTTTTTCGCCTCGAACTCGATGACGTTGCTTACTGGTGACATGGTGGAACCCCTAAGGCTTAGAGCGCGTAGAAAGGGCATTTGAAAGCGAACCTGCTTCATGGCATCGGTGCGGTAGTAGCCCTGGTTTTCCCTCCACCTCGCCAGGCAAGCTCGAATTCACAAGCGCTGAATAACGCTTTTTCGGGATTGCGGAGCCAGCATAAGGCAGGCTATCTTGGCGAAAATGACAAAAAACTGCGCGTTTCCGCCAATCGGTGGAAGATCAAGCCGCCATGCTCTGGAGGGGTATCAATGGTCAGCAAGTCGATACAGATCATGTCGTATCCCGGGGTCAGTCTTCTCGATTTAGCGGGGCCTCTCGATGTTTTCATCGCGGCCAACCACTACACGAAATCCCCTATTCCACCCTATTCCTTATCGATCCTTGCTCTGGAGAGTGATACGGAGGTTTTTACAGGGCTTTCCCTCAGCGCCGAGGTTCTAGAAGCGCACACGCCATCGCCAAACACTCTAATAATCCCTGGCGGGCCTGGTATTCAGGAGTTTTGCAAAGAGTCAAAGTTTTCCAGGTTCGTAGCTCATGCAGACAAGGCGGAGCGCTTGGTATCGGTATGCACAGGCATATTCGCACTAGCGGCAGGCGGTAAAGTAGATGGCCGAAAAGTGACGACACACTGGTCTGCGTATGAAGAGTTAGAAAAGTTCTTTCCCAAGGTGATCGTCAAGAGGGGGCCGATTTTCATTAACGATGGAAACGTCTGGACATCGGCAGGGGTGACATCAGGGATCGACCTTGCCCTTTCCATTGTTGAGCAGGATCTAGGTCACACCGCAGCGCTCGAGGTCGCGAGACATCTTGTGATGTTCCTGAAGCGCCCTGGTGATCAGGATCAGTTCAGTTCATCTTTAAGACTGCAGTCCGGTAGCAGTCAGTTTTCTGACCTGCACGCCTGGATAAGCACAAACTTGAACCTGGATCTTTCTGTTCCGGTATTGGCCGATTTTATGAACATGACCGAGCGTACATTTCTTCGCAAATACACGGCAGATACCGGCCAGACGCCCAGCAAAATGGTGGAGCTGCTTCGGTTGGATGCCGCCCGCCATCTGCTAGTTACGTCCAACAGCCCCCTCAAGGAAATAGCTCATAAATCGGGCCTCGGGAGTGAAGCAACTTTGATCAGGCGGTTTATCAAAGCATTTGGCGTGACACCAAGGGAGCATCGCGCACATTTCAGATCAAGGCCCTAGGGACTGCACGAGCTGCGTGCGGGTTTAATGATTCAACGTTATCGGTCATGATCACCAGTACTGGCATGCGGCAATTCACCACGCCTCGAGTGCGTGCGAAACCTTGTCCTAGTGTTAAAGTCGCGCCCATGAAAACTGCAAGCGATGAACGGACACTCGTTGCATGGATGCTATACGCCAGCGTCCTGTTCAGCCTGTTCGCCTGCGGTATTCATCACGGTCAGATGAGCGGACTCGCACTTAGCGGTCTCAATGGCGGCTACTGCTCTATGGGTAGTGGTGATGGCCAAGGCTTCGACGCAGACGGCTCCGACCAGACGCAACATGCGGCTTACCAACTTAACTGTCCACTGTGCTCTTCCTCTTCGCTTGCAGTCGCAGTGAACACGGCAGACTGGAATCTGCGCAATATGCCCAATGGCAGCCTTTCTCCAGTAATCACACGTACCCTGGCACAGCCCCCTCCCCGATATTTCTGGCCCTCTCTCAATCCCCGCGCACCACCCTCCACTTCCTACGCAGTGTGAATATTTCTGGCTGATCCGCAGCATGACGCCTTGGCTTTGCTCGGAAACAGCGCCTGTCCATTCGTGTGGAATTGCTGTTCATGAACCAAGAAAACACCTCTCAGGTGCAGCTGCGCGGCGCCTGCGATCTTGCGCATGTTCGAATCACCCAAGAGCACAACTTGCCTGTGGATGGCATCGAGCTAAAGGCTTGTAGAGGCTCGAGCTACATGAGGCATGTCGGCCCTATCACCCTGCGCTTCTGACCATCATGAAGCGCTATCTCTATCTCTTGCATCGGTGGCTGGGCATTGTCCTGTGCCTGTTCATGGCCCTTTGGTTCTTTTCCGGGGTCGTGATGCTGTTCGTTGGATACCCAAAGCTGACGCCTCAAGAGCATCTGCTGCATCTACCACCGTTGGCCACAAACGATTGCTGCGTAGGCCCGGCACAGGCCATCCAGGTTGCAGGCTCGACGCCTAAGGCAGTACGACTGACTACCGTAGTTGGGCTACCGCACTACATACTGGAATACGCCGAGGGCACACGTGTCGCAGTAGCGGCCCGTACCGGGCAGCGCGTCACACATGTGAATGCGGCTATGGCACTCGCAAGTGCCGAGCAGTTCGCGCAAGTGCCTCGCCGCTACCTAAGTGCTATTCAGGAAGATGCCTGGACACGCTCGCGCGCTCTGGACAGTGATCGGCCATTACATGTCGTTCAATTGGACGAGCCTCAGGCACGGTTGCTGTATATCTCCAGCCAGACCGGCGAGGTGATACGGGACGCCAATAGTACCGAGCGGGTATGGAATTGGGTTGGCTCATGGCTGCACTGGATCTACCTCCTACGTGACAATCCCTGGTGGACGCAGATCGTCATCTACCTCTCGCTTGCAGCAACGCTGATGGCCGTTCTGGGGTACATCATTGGCATCCTGCGCTGGCGGTTTGCCAAGCCCTACCGCAGCGGATCACGCTCGCCTTATCAGACCTTTTCGGCCCGCTGGCACCATATCGCGGGGTTGCTGTTCGGGATCCTCCTCATTGTCTGGATATTCAGTGGACTGATGTCGATGCGGCCGTGGGGCATCTTCGCAAACCCGGAGCGTCTGGATACTAGTGCCTACCAAAGCATCAGCCTCGACAGTCACATCAATACAGAGCCAGTCTCCAAAGTGTTAAAACGCTTCCAAGCTGCAGGCTTCGAGCCCGTGGAGTTGCATTGGCAGATCGTTGGCAAGCGCATCTATCGAGTGGCTTACGACCGCACCGGGGAAAGCCGGATCCTGCCGCAGACCCAGGAAGCCCAGGCTCTGATTCAGTTGCCTTCGATTACATTGGAAAAAGCGGTTCGTCTCGTACGCCCCCAGGATGTTCTTGAAGTCGAATGGCTGGATGCCTACGACTTCTACTACGTCTCTCGAGCCGAACAGAGCATGTACGGCGCCACGAGAAAGCGACTGCCGATGCTGCGTGTGCGCTTCCAAGATCCTTCCGCCACATGGCTGCATATTGATCCCTATAGCGGCGCTGTGATCGAGCAACTGGATCGGCATCAACGCGCCGGGCGATTGCTGTTCAATCTATTGCACAGCTGGGACTGGGCACCGCTACTGGAGCGACCATGGCTGCGTGAACCACTGATCATCCTTTTCAGCATTGGCGGCCTGCTCATCAGCCTGACCGGTATCGTACTGGGATGGCGTCGCCTGGCTCCGCGCAAAAGGACGGCAAAGCGCAAGACCTATGAAAATCGCCGGCCTGAACCAGATACTCAGAGCAAGAACGGATGCCGATGAGCCGCCCCCTAAGAGCCTTTACCGCTTGGGCGCTCTATGGCTGCGTGCTCTTCAGCCTCTTCGCGTGCGCAATTGCGCATGGACAGATTAGCGGCTTGAGGCTCAGCGGATTGCAAGGCGGGTTCTGCCTTTCCATCGGCGACCAGGTCGTCACAGAGTTAAAGGGGCTTTCCGACCAGTCCTTACCTCAACCCTTGAGCAAGATCGACTGCCCGATGTGCTCGTTCGGCGGTGGGGTCGCATTGCTCAAAAGTACCGCCTGGCTGCTAGCCCTGCCGGCACTGAACAATCCACTCATCCCCCAAATCAAACGCCCCACACCACGGCACTGCACAACTGGGTGGCGCATCTTCCCCGAGCACCGCCCTCCTGCTGACTGTCTGGCTGAAGGCCTGACAGCTCTTTTCGATTTGGCTTAACCCTTCGGCTTGCATGCCTCGTATTGAGGCGCGCTGCCTTCGCCTATCGTTTTCACAGGATGCACGCAATGTCCGTTCACATTCGATCCCTATCCACCTCCCACTCGGCACCTCCCCTGCTGCTGTCATGCTTATTTGCTGTAACGCCGCTGAGCCAAGCCCTTGCAGATACTCCCCATACCGGCGATTCGGTCGTCACCCTGGGCGCAGTCAGCGTTGTTGCAGGGCAAGCTGGCCCGCTGGCCAGCCGCAACATTCTTAGCTCAGTCGATGTGCTGGGCGCCGACATGCTCGAAAATCAGCCGGTGCAATACAGCTGGGAGCTGTTCAGCCGCGCGCCTGGGGTGATGCTCACGCAGTTCAACCAGGGCACCACCTCCGGCAAGCTGTCGTTTCGCGGCTTCAATGGCGAGGGTGAGGTGAATGCCGTCAAGCTGCTGATCGACGGGATTCCCAGCAATACCAACGACGGCAACATGCCCTTCATCGATATGGTCTTCCCGTTGGAGATCGACAGTATCGAAGTGGTGCGCGGCACCAACGACCCGCGCTACGGGCTGCACAACATCGCCGGCAACGCCAGCATCAATACCCGCCAGGGCGGCAACGACAGCAAGTTGCGGCTGCGCTACGGCAGCTTCGACACCCGTGAACTGCAACTGGTGAAGGGCATTGAAGACGGCAACTGGCGCCAGAACTACGCCTTCAGCTATCAGGCCAGCGATGGCTATCGGGATCATGCCAAGGCCGAGCGTATGAATTTTTCAGGCAAGTGGTTCTATACCGCAGACGATGACGCCTGGCGCGCCGGCTTGATCGCCAGGCACTACACGGTCGATGCTGATGAAGCCGGCTACCTGAGCCGCTCCGACTCCCGCAACCGGCCTCGGCAGTCCTATGCCAACAACGCCACCGACACCGGCGAGCGGGAAATGAACCAGCTCAGTCTGCATCTGGATGCCAACCTCTCGGATACCCTCAGTTGGGCCAGCAAGGCCTACGTGAATACCTTCGAAGACCGCCGCTGGACGCAGTACTGGCGCACCTCGTCGCAACAGGAACGCTACGCCGACGAAACCCAGTACGGCGCCCTGAGCAGCCTGACCTGGCGCCCCAAGGTGGAGCATCTGCATGCCTTCGCCCTGGAAGGTGGTGCCGAGGTACAGCGCCAGGAGAACGAGAGCCTGCGTTACCGCACGCAACAGCGCACCCGCGTGGCGCAGACCCGCGATCAGCAGTTCGACCTGAATGTTTACGGCACCTATGTGCAGGCGGTGATCGAGCCCTCCGACACGCTGAAGATCATCCCGGCGTACCGTGTCGACAAGCTGTATGGCGGCTACGTCAACGGGTTGTCCGGTGAGCATGCCGACGTCAATGACTATGGTCTGATCAAACAGCCGAAGATCAGCGTCGTCTATTCGCCTTGGGAGCAAGCCAGCCTGTATGCCAACTGGGGCCGCAGCTATCAGGTCGGGGTCGGTTCGGCGGCTTATCGCCTGGCGACCCTCAGCGACGACCTGAAACCCTCGATCAACGATGGCTGGGAAACCGGGATCAAGTTCAAGCCAGCCGCCTGGATCGATGGCCGTATCGCCTATTGGGAGCAGAAGGCCTCGGATGAAGTGCAGCGCAAACTCAACGACGCGGTCGGCGATGCCGAGAACGTCGGCAAGACCCTGCGCAAGGGTTGGGATCTGCAGCTTAACCTGTACCCCACCGACGCCAGCAGCCTCTGGCTGTCCTACTCGCGGCAGTTCTCGGAAATCCTCGAGCCCAACCCCAACCTGCCGGCCAGCAAGGGCAAGGAGATGGATCATGTGCCCCATCACCTGTACGCCGCTGGCTCTACCTACCAGCTGACGCCTGAGCTCGAATTGTCCGCCTGGCTCAACGGCCAGAGCGACTACTACCTCGAGCGCACCAACAGCACCGGCAAGTTCGGCGATTACGTGCTGCTCAACCTGGGGGCGGTCTATCAGCTCACGCCCACCCTGAGCGTCGACCTGCAAGCCAAGAACATCACCGACCGTTACTACGAATACGCCTGGTATGACGACAGCGCTGGCGTGCAGCAATCGCTACACGCATCTGGAGATGGTCGGGCCGTTTACGCGGGGCTGACGCTGGACTTTTAAAAAACGTGTGCCGCACAGCCCAAGCGATAACACCGACAAACCTCGCAGCGACCGAAATTACGAGCTCAAAAAGATGAAAAACTCACCTACTCGGCACTTACCCGTTTTGCATTCAGCGTGTTGCACCTTGCGGACAAAGCTGCGACTTCACAGCGTCGACTGGTTGAAATTAGCACGCCATAGGCAGGAGGGCCACGCGCGATGACTATGCCTAAGCTAAGAGCCAGCAATGCGATATTTCCAGACTACCCGGGTAATGCCAGAACATTTATTACATTAGACTCGAAGCTACTACCGTACTGGCACCTGATTTTTGACTTGTGTCCAATACTCCTGAAATTGGATCCGCCTGATGGGTTAAAGATTTTCCGTCGTTTTATGAGCTGGGCTTATCGAAAACAGCCACCTCAAGATTGGACGTTCCACGTCAACTTATGCCGGTGGCTGCTTAACTCAAAATTCGCCACGGAGTTAAACCACTCTCATGTCGAAAGCTTACTTTCTGCAGCAGCTGCACGATGGGTGAGTACAGACTCTAGTCAAGCGAAAGGAATACTGGTCACATGCTCGGTGATCCCGGCGATCACGCTGGAGTGGAAGTCTTATGAAAACCATCAGAGCTTCAACTTCGAATCGCTGCCTCCTGCCAGAATGGATTTTGCCTGGTCACCTCTGACGGCGGCTGGAGAAAAAGGATTTCAACGCTGGTTACGAATACCTGAGTAGGATGCTAAAAAATTAAAGGCGCTGTGGGTGTCAAAGCTATCGACACTCGCGACGCTTAATGCGCTCGCGACCAAGATCACGAATAAGCTTCAAGTGTCCCGAGACCGCCCGTGACCCGTGTGCATCCTCTGAACGAGGCGCGACATACTGTCACACTACGGGTAATAACATGCAATGCAAACAGTCTAGCGGACATACTGAGGCAGAACGTCGCACTCCAGCATTGCCACATTTAACCCATACAATTAGATCAGACCCAATCATTTAAAAAATTTAGTGATACGCGATCCATTATAATGCATGGTAGCAGAACACGAAAAGGCGGGGATAAATGCGATATATATTAATACTTGCTTTGGGTTCGCTATCATTTGGCTCCTTTGCCGCGAAGGATCCCGAAGCGGTGTTCAACCGATCTTGCGGAATCTGCCATAACGGTCAGCTGCCATTGGCCCCCAAGAAAGGTGATACTCAAGCCTGGCAATCGCATCTTGACCAAGGCATGGATGTACTGCTGAAGCATGTAGCCAACGGGTATAATTCCATGCCGCCTGGCGGTCTCTGCATGGATTGCACTGCTCAAGACCATAAAGCGGTAATTGAATGGATGTCCAAGTGATGCGTGCACTAAGTGGTAAGAATAAGGTACAGGCTGCTATGGCACTGTGCTAACCGCCTGAATTGGGAGCTTTGCACCCCGCCCACTGTTAAAATCTTTCGCTTTCACACTGGATTCCCTTTCGCGGAAAAACATCCGGCGATATTCAGAGGGTGACGTTCCAAGATGCGAACTAAATTGTTGCCTCAAAGATAGCGGTGTTCCAAAGCCCGCCTCGTCAGCAATAAGTTCAATAGGAAGATCCGTCGTTTCCAGCAACTGCTGCGCCCTGAGTACCCGTTCGGCATTCAGCCACTTCGATACAGTGCTTCCTGTTGCATCTTTGAAACGGCGTGTGAACGTTCGCCGGCTCATCCTTGCAATTTCAGCGAGCATATCCAGTGAAAGATTGCTAGAAAGATTCGCCCTCGCCCACGTCAACACGTCTGATAAGTTGGTATCGGAAGCGAGCTGCGGCACCGGTTGCTCAACATACTGCGCCTGGCCACCTTGCCGGTGTGGCGGGGTCACGAGCATCCTCGCAGTGCGATTTGCAGCGTCAGCTCCATGTCGCTGACGCACGAGGTGCAGGCAACAATCTATCGCTGCCACGGTTCCGGCTGAGGTCATTATGTTATTGGCAGCGACATACAGCACCTCGGGCCGAAAACAGGCCTTCGGATAGCGCTTAGCGAATGCCTCGCGAGCGGCCCAGTGGGTAGTTGCCTCTTTCTCATCGAGTAAACCCGCATCGCCCAGCACAAACGCGCCTAGACACAAACCGATAATCAACTTCCCCTCGGCATTGGCCAATTGAAGCGCCTCAATAAGCCGGGTTGAAGCCACGGTTGAAAAGTCGCTCCAAGCCGGAATGATGATTACTTCGCAGCTCTGCATGAGCTCAAGCCCATACATGACCTCGATGCCGATGCCTTGATCACTGCTTATCATCCCAGGCGCTTCCGCGCAAAACTTGACGTCGTATAGGGGTTCTCCAGGTACTGCCTCGGCCGCGCCCAGCACGACTCCTGGAACAGAAAGGTGGAAAAGGCTTACGCCATTGAAAGCAAGAACGGCAACACCTATCGCGGACATGAGACCTTCCTCACTTATCGATTTGGCCCAATTATAACTACAAACGTCATTTGGGCCACTGGTATGTAGGTGGTGAGCGGATAAAAATGGAGCCTCAACAGACTGGCAGGGCCCCTCATGAATATCACACCCCTTCGCTTCGCTCTTCACCTCGCTTGTGGTGCATTCGCTACCTCTTCATATGCAGAAACGGTAAAGACTCCAGCAGCTAAAGCAGCACACAAAGTTGAGATACAGCAAATACGTAATGCCACCGTGAAAATTACGTACGGTGACACTACATTTTTGGTTGATCCCATGCTGGCTACAAAAGGAACCTACCCCGGTTTTGAGAACACTTATCGCAGTAATCTTCGTAACCCGTTGGTTGATCTACCAGAGTCCGTCGATCAGGTTATCTCCGGCGTAGACGCGATCATCGTCACCCATACCCACCTTGACCACTGGGATGACGCGGCGCAAAAAGCATTACCCAAAGACATCCCGCTGTTCACTCAGCACGAATCTGATGCGGCTTTAATTCGTTCCCAAGGTTTTGACAACGTACGTGTGTTAACCGATGAAGACGAGTTCGGAGGAGTCAAACTCACTAAGACCGGTGGCCAACATGGCACTGACGAAATGTATGCGGTGCCAGAGCTTGCGAAACCTCTCGGTGAAGCAATGGGGGTGGTCTTCCGAGCAAAAGGCTATAAAACGATTTACCTAGCCGGCGACACCATCTGGCGCAAAGAGGTCGATCAGGCGATTGAAAAGTTCAAGCCTGAAATCATCGTTCTCAATGCTGGTAAAGCAAAAATGACTGGATTTGAGGGCTCAATTATCATGGGAGAGGAAGACGTATACCGCGCCACCCAGGTAACCAAAAGCGCACAGATCGTCGCAGTGCATATGGACGCAGTTAATCATATGTCTCTCACACGCAAGGAACTACGTGACTTTGCGAAGAAAAAGGGTGTCGATAACCGCGTAGACGTTCCTGAAGACGGTGCAATACACAGATATTGAGTGACGTCGATACTGCAGGAAGTGAACCTTTGATAGCGATTGGCGCCGAAATTCAACCGCTAAGCGTTTCGCACCAGGCATAGCTCAACCTGTTGAGATAACCCATACAAATACTTCAATTTAAATATTTGAGCAATCTTGGCTATCGGGATAAATGAAATGAAAAGTGGACTGATAATAGTTGATCTTCAAAACGAGTATTTATCGACTGGAAAACTGCCCCTCTCGGGAATCGATATCGCCATTGCGAACGCTAAACGTGTGATAGAACACGCCCGCAGCAGGGGTATTTCGATTTTTCATGTCAGACACGAATCTGCCTCCAGCGATGCCCCTATATTTGCCAAGGACTCTGACGGCGCTGAGATTCAGTCGGACGTTGCGCCTCTGCATGGCGAACCGGTGATCGTTAAAAGCCATATCAATTCCTTTCGGGAGACTGATCTCAAGGCGCAGCTGGATGCTGTTGGTATAGAAGAATTAATTGTGATCGGGGCAATGAGCCACATGTGTATCGATGCTGCAGTTAGGGCTGCAGCAGACATGGGCTATCCAGTCACAGTGCTCCATGACGCCTGCGCCACGCTCGATCTAACTTTTGGGGGTGTGACTGTACAGGCTGAACACGTGCACGCGGCGATGATGGCAGCATTCGCATTCGGCTACGCCACCGTCAAATCGGTAGACGAATATCTTTCAGCCTAAAGCGGTGCTTGATAGGCATCAACGTATGACACGCAGCGGCTCACCTCGATTGAGCCGCCGCGCGTACCTGAATAATTACACGCCCCATTGAATGGATTTCGAATAACACCACCTACCGCCCTAAGTCCGGGCTATCGGCTACCCGCTGTCTAAGGGGGATCACCGCGATAGCGATTCCACCGAGGACGACTGCCGAGCTCAGAAACATTCTCCACGTCATAGGCTCACTAAGCAGAACAACCCCGGCAAACGAAGCCAAAACCGGCACGCTAAGCTGAAGCGTTGCAGCTTGTTGGGCACTGATCCGCTTCACAACAGCATACCAAATCGAGTAGCCCGCCCCTGAGGCTAATACTCCCGAACCGAGGGCGTACATGGAGCCCGCAGAAGTGATATGCGTTTCCCCGCCCAGAAGAATCCAAGCAGCAAGCATCATAGGCAGGCTACGAACGAAATTACCTGTAGTGTCGGCCAGGGGATTTTCCGAGCCCTTTCCAATCACTGAATAGGCGCCCCAAGCTATCCCGGAGGCCATCATGACTAGTGCACTGATAAGCGGAGGTGCATTGTCACTGGGAAGTAGTAAGACCACCAAGCCTGTAAACCCAACCAACATCCCCAGAACGACCTGCAAGCGTAAAAACTCCCCTTTGAGCCAGCCGAATACAAACATAGTGATTTGGACTGCGCCGAAAAGAATCAACGCCCCTGCTCCCGCCTCCAGCTCCAAGTAGGCGAGCGAAAACAGATATGCATAGAAAAACAGAGACAAGCCGCCCCTCCAGCTTCCACCAAGCGCCGTTACGGGCTGCCGAAGTCTGATCAAACACACCAAAAAGAGAGCGCCACTGACCAGGCGAATTGCCGTAAAGGACTCTGGATCAATATTTCCGCCCGCCAGCGCAAGTCTGCAAAGGATCGAGTTGGCCGCAAAGGCCAATAGACTGATAGCAGCTGGAAATCCCCACGATGAAAAAACAGCCCCAGCAGACGTGTGCATTGGCTCATTTGTCATTGTTGGCCACCTCATTAAAGCTTCACCACTAGCAGCGCACTTGGAGCCGCTCGCCCGTGAGGGGAATTCTGGATGGCGAGGCTGAAGTCAACAACAAGGACTTTCTGTCTTACCAAAAAAGAAAATCTTTAGCTGCTCACAGGGTCTATGGCTAGAGACAGCTCCTGATTGTGACCTCCTTCACATTGGATGACGAAAAAGCCCCGTCTACCCGAGCGCACCGTGTGACCCAGCTGTCCAAAATATAAAAGCAGCGGAATGTTTTTTATATTAAGCTGTCTACCCTGCGTGACAAATTATCAAATACCTTTCATTTTAAAAATTGGGGAGCTCTTATGTCGAAACTCGCAGAATTTAAAGCACTCGAAGCCCAGATCGAAGAGCACAAGCAGCGCCTCGCGGCCCTTCAGGGTGACGAAGGCCTGAAGAAAGAAATCGAATTTGAAAGCAAACTGCGCAAGCTTTTGGGTGAGTACAACTACTCGCTGCGCAACGTAATTGACCTGTTGGATCCGTCGGCTGGCACCGGACGCAAAGCTGCTCCAGCTAAGCAGGCTCGTCGTGAGCGGGCTCTTAAGCGTTACAAGAACCCGAACACTGGTGAAGTGATTGAGACTAAGGGCGGAAATCACAAGGTGCTGAAGGCTTGGAAAGAAGAGCACGGCGCTGAGACGGTTGAGAGCTGGGTGCAGTGAATGATTGATCAAAGGCCGCGAGAGCGGCCTTTATTCTCAATGGTGTCTCGACGTCGGCATCACATGAGGATAGGAATCAATATTTTCATCTGTAATAGAACGAACCAAGCAAAGCAGCCTCCGCTAGCGATAAATAAGCAGATCAAAAGCAAGCGACTCCATGGCCGCATTGTGTTCTGCCACTGGGCAATGATCCGCGTGAAGATTAACGCAGATGAATCGTTCTGGAAAAGATATAGAAGCCCCTCAGCGTTAGCAGATACAGTCAAATTATGAGGCCCCTCCACTTTTGAGAGGAACATCAAGGAACTGTCGAACCAACGCAGCACCAAGTCTCCTTCCTTTCCCTCTTTAGACAATTTTGCGTCAAATGAATTAAGGCGGCTCAGGTGGAAACTGCGCAAAGGCGCATTCGTCGGTGATATTACGCGTACCGGGCTGAACTTCTCGTACTGATTGGGCTCAAACTCTGCCCTCCACATAGCTACCGAAGCTAAGTTTGAATACTCATTTAAAGCATACTCAATTCGCGTAGAAGCATAATCGTCGAACCCATCGTAGACTGGTATATCGCCATACTGAGTTATAGCCTCTGCAGTCTGATATTTATTTGACTCAGGACTATACGCTCCGATTTCCATATCGTAGCTCTTAATGCTCCACCATCGCCTGAGTTCATCCTCCACCAGCGCGAGCAACCAGCGTCGGCCTTCAATTCCAAGGTAGTCCTCGTTACTTGCAAGCGTTCGCTTGAGCAGAACCGGACACCTAATCTCAAAACAAATCACTGCGAGCAAATAGAAGACGCCGCCCAACAGTAACCAGCTTAATGGAAGTACAGCGGCCTCTACTCCTTTCAAGTCCGGAGCTGCCTGGAGGAATGCAGCCACCAACCCCCCGATGGCTACAAGTTTGACCCCAGTTGAGGACTTCATTCTTGACCAGAATGACCAGCTAATCATCTGCCGAAAACGGTGATACATCATCTCCTGCCGCGTATTTCTCCTCTCGCGAAGTGCGGGCCTAAACATATCGTCGCTAGGAAACTCATCAAAAAACCAAGAGACCCAGCTAAACTCAAGTCGTCTCTGGCGACGCTGCTCACGGCGATATTGCTTCTGGGATTCGGCTAACTTTCGACACATCTCCTCACTAAGAAAAAAACCTTTCTCCGAATCCTGTGTCTGATCGCTCTGGTTTTCGACCTCTGAAAATTTGTTCTTAGCTGGCAATCTATGACTCCTGAGTTTTTGTACGGCGGATGCTGATAGTACGGGAACATGAAACATGAACTGCATCGGGAGGAGGTAGCACACTTTTTTCTGCAGGACTTTAGCTATTTATTCAATTGGCGTGCTATCTGAAGAACGGCTCGCCATAGCTGAGACAGAAGCCTTGAGGTTCCTCTGTGTGTTACTACTAAATCTGTTCATTCACACACTGATCAGTCTTCTGCACAAGAAGCTTGATAAGTCGGATGGCTTTCTCCAGATCATCACGCTTGACCAGGTGAGCAGCTGGCACACCCGTGCTCTGTACCTTGGATCGATGCACAGCCTGCCCCCGCTTGCTGATCAAAGCGTCAAGCGCCTTCCGATTCCCTGCTGCATCAGTGCTCATGCCGGCCCAACTGGTAGTGACGTCGACACCGAGGTAGTCCAGGAATAGCTGCTTTGTCTTCGCCGAATCAGGGTTGTGAAAACGCTTGAGCTCGTTCTCCAGTTTCTCGGCCATGAAGTCGCCGCACCGGCTTCCCTTGATCAGCTTGAGCTGGATTGCCAGCGCCTCAGTGACACGATCCTCGACGTAGGTCTCCCAGGCGGTCAGGGCCATGACCAGCCCTGCGCGTTTGAGCACCTCCGCATTGGCCGGAGGCGGGTTGGCGTTGAGGGAGTCGAAGTGTTCAAGGAGCTCTTCGGCGTCTTTAATCGAGTACTGGAAAGCCTGCTCTGCTTTTGACATCAAAAAATCCTTTTGCGTCTGTGTCCATTGCGCTGTGCGCCATCCTAATACTCACAGTGCTCTGCTGCTACTGGTGGTACGCTGCCCCACCACATCTCCCCCCTACTTAGAACTCACGGTACCGCTGGATCAGGCCTGGCCAACCGGCCTCTAAGTCGTGAAAAATCCCTTGCAATACGCCCGAAGTACTTGCTAGCTTAATAGTAGCGCAAGGCAGGCGCACCTCACTCGCCAGTGAAAGCTGCAAAACGGCACTGCCAATGTGGTAAACCTGAACACCCTCTAAGCCATGATTTTTCTAGGCTCCGAGTTGACGTAGGCGAGTGGCGTTGCGCAATGGAGCTGGAGAGAAATTATGAGCATCACTCCCGCTGTACATGCCGTTCCTCAGACCCTTCGTGGGATCAAACGCAAAGCCAAAACCCTGAAAGGCCCTGAGGTTACCCACCTGCAGGCACTCGACCTGGCTGCTCAAGACTCAGGCTATCAGAGCTTCCATCACGCTCGCCGTGTATTGGAAAAGCTTACCGCCGAACTCCCCATGCTCGATAGCATCTACCTGTCTGCCTACTGGCATGACAGGAACAAAAAACCTTCTGAGGCTGGCCTTGAGGTGATCCGGGTTGATTTGCCACGCCCCATGCTTTCGTTCCTGACCAAGTACCAGATAGCCTTTACGCGAAACCTCTCTGGCTTTCGCGTTGCAGATACCGACCACTTGGAAATGTCCTTCGACGCTGACTCTCAGGAACGTGCAAAAGAACTTCTTCACCGGGCAGCCTTGGCACTGCAGTTCGTTGAAGCAACGGGACTACGCCCTGTCACGACTCAAGCTCAACGCAAAAAACTGAGCCGCACGGAAACACTACCTCGTCGCGACCACATCTCCTGGTGGGTAGATCCCACAACCGAGCGGTGCGTTGCACTGGATGAGCCTTACGACCATGTAAACCGCACAGATGAAGTCACCGCACGCAGCAAGTGGGCGGATCAAAATGACTTTCACATCTCGAAGCCGGTGTGGCCAGGCCTTTACTATCCGAATAATGCGGTTCCGCACTTCGTTGGCCAGGACGGCGACTGGCTTTCTGAATTGACCAGCATCGTAGAGAAACTTCCCGCCCCGCAGATTACAACGGTAACGCGAGAGGGAGACAAACCAGGTTTCGGCTATTACGCACGCTTCGCTAGCCCCGCTACCGAGGCAAGTGGACGTAAGCGTAAGCCTAGGCTCGGAACGACCTACGGATACAGCAAGGGAGCAACTGAGCTTTTTCGGCGGGCGGGCGAGCCGATCAAATGGCGCCCTAAAACCGGGTTGGCCATCTCCAAGCACAAAGAGCTCTCGAAAGAGCTGAAGTCTCTATGCATTTCACCAATGAATTTCCGGGCAAATCAAGTCTTTGAGAAGGTACGTTCGACCTTGGAAGACTGGATGTATGCCGAGCACCCCGCAGAAACCCGTAACAGCGAGTTCTACAATACGTACTACGGCGATGACGCTGAGTGCTCTGTTTTCCGCTCTACAGCTGATCAAGTCGCAGCAATTGAGCGATTGCAAACTCTACTGATGAAATATTACGAAGACAGCAAACCAAAGCGTGACTTGCTCAAGAGCATTCAGCAAGCAATGGCTGGCATGCAGAAGAGCCTGGCTGCCTAATGTCAGAAATCTGAAATGAAAGCCAGAAAATAGCAAAGGCCGCGTCAGCGGCCTTTACTGGGTGATCATGCCATCAAATCGGTTTCTCACCAGCGCAGAACTGACCTGACCTTCGCGCGATTTTTAAGAAAATCTTGCCGCCGTTAAAAAATCTAGCCTACTTTGTCGTTCGGATTCCAAGTATGCGGTAGCAGTTCGGCTATGGAGATAGACACTTACACAAAGCTGTAGCCTGGTTTTGAGTAAGCGCTTGCAAGCATACCGACACTAAGGTAGCAGTTCCGTCGCAATCGTTTTTTTGGCCTTCTCTTCTTCATCGAAAACTTCACGGATCTTCTCACTGAAGAGGCTGATCGAGATGATGTTTTCTTGTTTGAAGTAGATAGGTTCCAGAATTGATGTGTCAGCGGGATAGGTGTTGGTGTACGTCACCTTCAAAGAATCTTTGTCTCTGTAGCCGCTGAGCCCGGGTAGTAGCTTGATTTCGAGATCCACACCCGTGACCTCGGTCGGCGTTCCTAGCGACTGGATAAGCCCAACATAGACTTTGCGATCATCCATCGAAATCATGACCGACCTCTTGTGAGCGAAAGCATTCACCAACGTGCTGCCCATTGGACTGTGACGCAACGTCTCTTTCGTCAGAAAGCTTTCAATTCTTTCCGGATCCTTTGACTTTAAGTAGGCGCGCAGTCCACGACGTGTGCGCGCAGCCCATACGTCCGGCATTACCAAGGTGGTCAAGCCGGCCAAGAGTGCAAATACGGCTGCTTGGCTCGACTTGGGATCGACTAACCCTGCTTCGCTGATCAGCTTGCCGAAAAACGCCAGGAAATCAGTACTGAAGGTGTGCGCTCCAGCCCAACTACCCCACAAACATGCAGGGCCCAAGGTATACGTGAACCAGTCATGTGAAAACACAAAGCTGAAGGCAGACACTATCGCCAGCGCGGCGATGAAGCACATGATCCCATAATACCCAACCCGCAGGTAAAGGAGCTGACCTTCATACCGATGCAGGGTGTAGTAGGAAAAAGGATCTTTCAGACAAGCGAGGTAGCCACTGACCAGCAGCGGCAGCAGCAACAGGAGCGCCATAGCGTGGAGATTATTCCTTTACGAGTCGCTTTCCAGCCTCATGAAGCGCCTCAAGCTGCTCCTTCAGGTCAGATGCATCCATGGACAATTGACCATTCTTCGCGTCCAGAGTGCGAATGTCGTTCAACGCCGCCATGAAGGCCTCGTCATCCTTCTTCTGGGCGTCGCTTCGGTGACCAATGCTGCTACGGAACATAACCTTTCCATTACTGAGATATGAAATACCGTGCCTTACCATAGCATGAATCGCACAACACCATCATACAACTCCGCATACTGACAAGCCAATCAGCCGGTCTGCGACCCGTTTTCGTCATTTGCAGCGGGCTGTTCGGTTGCACGCTTCATTTCACGAAATGCTTGCTCCCAGACCAGCCTCTCACTCAATGACCCATCCATGGGCTGAGGTTCATCAGCACTGATAGCTTCCAAGACTGCCGCGACCTGACAGGAGGGATCCGAGCCATGAGCACGGCTTACGCCCGCAATCAGCTTTAAGATATCCTGATATCCACCGCGTGAAATGTGGTGCACAACCAGATCATGCTGGGCGATGCCCGTAGCGTCAAAAAGGAAATCCAACTCTACCTGGCCGCCCACCCTGAGCAGCATCCGCCACATAAAACGAGGCAGCGGCGTGTACAGCGTATCAGCAGGATCGATCCCCCACTTCGGGTAGTCGTTACGAATGGACGCCTTGAAGTCGTTCGACGTCGTAAGGTAGATGTCCCACTCCCCTCGCGAAACAGTCGGCACGTTTGATCTGACCTTCTCAACGAGGCTATCTAGCCGTAGCGCGACGTCGTGTATTAGCGAGTAAGGAATCCTGATTTTGTGATACAGGGGCAGCAGCACAAAATTGATTTGCGCATAAACCTCCCCTGCCCGCGAAGTCTTGAGGAAGACTTCGTCGCTAAGATGCTTGCCAGTGCTAGGCGCAGGCTCATCACTGGTAGACAATAGCCCAGCAAGCGAATCCGCTTCGTCGGAGGTCGGCCAAGCCATGCGGGCGAAGGGCCCCACCTGGTCGTCATGGCCATACAATTTGTCGATCTTTGCAGCACGCAACTGGAAGCCCGTGCCTCGTCGCGGCAATACCGGGGCATCCTCACTTAGAGAAAACCCAGTAATCGCTACAGCGTGCTGCCCGACCTCGACCAGCTTTCCTTTGTTGCTCACTTCGTGCAGCGCGTAAACCAACACAGAAGGAATGCGGCACTTCAAGAACGCATAGGCCAAGCCATTGAGCTCATAACGCGTGCCGGCACCGATCACCAACGGCTCAAGCCCTACCCGCCGAACGGCGTAGGCCATCTGACCCGCCGTCAATCCATCATTGGGGAAGGCTCGCGAGCTAGCAGCGGCAAAGTTCTCGGGCATGTGTTCGCCTGCCCAGTTAGTGATTTCTACCGGAGGCGGAATCGGATGCTGGAACAGCTTCCCGGTACCCTGGAGACATGACCACAGGGCACTGGTGGCACAGGCCGCCACGACCGTGTCCTGCTCCTGATACGCCAAGCTCTCGACCGACAACTCCATACCAAACAGATTGACCGGATAGGTGCGAAGGCAAGGGAAATTCCTCCTGCCGCCGTCATCCGGATACGTACGCAAGCAGGTGCGCCCTATGACGGCCAACGGCAGGGGCTTGATCACGACAAACCCCAGATACCCAGCACGAAGCTGCACCTCTTCGCTGCAGTCTCGGCCACGAGTAACCGCTGCACCGAAGAAATCTTCATCAACTTCAATATCGAAGAAATGGAGCCGGAGGGTTTTCCGATCGTAATTCTCGAAACACCGATCGTAATACGCCGCGTAGTCTTCCAAGTAATCGCGATCAATGTAGCCCGTCTCGACGACAATCGTCTTGGCAGACAGGGCCTGGAAGTACTCCTCGAAATATGTGCGATGGAGCTTGCGCGAAATTCGATCAACGGGCGCCTTGGCTGAGCCTCGCACCAAGCACTGAATCAGGTTGTCGATGCTGTAAGGAACTACCGAGAACGCCAAGCCGCACCTACGCCACGCAGATGATTGAGCAGGCATTATACCAGTACGAAATAGCAATGCGCCATTGAAGGCACGGTGATTTCAGATCAGGTCGAAAATCGCCGATCAGATTTGAATCACGAAAAGCTGAGGGAGTCGCACCTAGCCGAAGCGCCGATGCATTGAGATGGGACGATACAGATCGTCACGATGCACGGCACGCGATCGATTGAGCTCGCTAATCTCATCACCCGCCTGCTCAATCGCTTCGGCTAACGCTGCCCGCCCCTCGTCGGTCGCGAGCCAACGAGAGAGGCTCTCAAGTTCTTCTTGAGACAGGGACGAAAGCACAGGTGCAACGAGTGCAGCGTGTGACTTAGGCTTTGCCATGGCTGATGGGTACCGTAGAAAAAGTAGTGAAGCTCGCTTTTGAAGCATATCAGTAAGAGTCGATTTGCGTCAAACCGGGGGACGGACATTCAAGAGAACCCCAAGCCGAGCAACTGAAATTGCTCTCTGCAATCAGTATAACGACCAGAAAGCTCAAATCTGAAGACACCATGAGCAGATATCTCTCGGCCAACGGCCTACAGCCATGCAATGAATCGATGAGAGCCCAACTCCCCAGTTGCCAATTCATACCATAGCCGATGCTCGAATTACGCAGCTTCAGATCACACTGATCGCACCCTCAACACCTTAAACACCCCAAAAACTTAGTGGTTCCTTCAACACCACGGCAAATCGTGCAAGGAACGAACTAAGGATGCCCAGCAAGCGGAGCGCGCCGCCGTGAAGGATGGAAGCCCGCAGGGCCAAGACAGGCCATTCATGGCCAGGCTTGGTTCACGACCGCCGGCCCGACAGGGCACGGCAAACCATCCCCCTCCCCTGACGCCATTCGTCGGGTAGAGCGACTCTGGAATTTGCTCCACCCATCCGCTGTCACCTGTAGCAGTACGACTGGAACAAACAACCAAAGCTCGTGAGACGCTCGGACTAAGCTCGCGACACAGTTATACCCGCAATGATGGCAAAATGGTATTTTCTGCCACCTGAAAAGGAAATCGAGCACAAGGAATGTGGAATATTGATCGTATTGGCTGCAAAAGCCTTAAGGCTCTAGCAGCAGGCACAGGCACGCCATCAGCAGTTTGCCTTTCGCCTCTCTCTCCAACCTCCATAGGCTCGGCCTTTCCATACGCCTGTATGGAACGGTTCCCTGTGCCTGTACCCCACTCATTTGCCAGCCAGTTGAGACACTGCTCAGCTCTGGATGGCACGCGGACACTTTAGGTTCGATATGGCTAATGCAAGGGTTCCTTACCATCCTGAAGAGCACAGTATGCTTTATGCAGAGACGGGTGGAATTTGCCCACTTTGCTCCTGTGTAATCATCGACAAAAAACCAGGCTCGAAAAATCCTAGTAAGTTTTATGACGTAGCCCATATTTATCCTTTAAACCCAACACCCGCTCAAAGTCTGGCACTTGCTAACCATATAGCGCCCACCGACATTAACGGTCTTTCCAACGTAATTTGTCTCTGCCCTTCCTGCCATAAAAAATTTGATAAAGACTTCAAAATTGAAGAATATGATCGACTGAGAGCTATCAAGGACGCATTCATCAGTAATGCCAACGCCAGAAAATCAATATCAGAACACTCCCTTCGAGTTGAAATAAGAGAACTCATTGAGGCTTTCTGCGACCTAGACGATGAGAGCCTTGTCGCCTTCGACGTAGAACTGAACGCCCACACCTTAAGTGAAAAATTAAAAAAAGGTGCGAGCAACATCCTAAAACGCAACATTCGAAACGATGTAGTCGGATACTTTGTGACCATTCGTGAAGAGCTAAGAATTTTAGAACAGCGCGACCAAGCAGCAGTCAAAATGCTACTCAATCAAATCAATACCTATTTCTGGGCCATGCACAAAGAGCATCCAGGCAACAAAGACGTCATCTTCAATTACATCGCGCAATGGATAAGCCAAAAAAGTGGAAAGTCATTGGACGTCTCGAAAATCATGACTTCATTTTTTGTACAGAATTGCGAGGTGTTCGATGTTAGTGCCGAGTAAATTCACAAAACTTGAAGAATCTACAATTTTCAAAATGCACACAATACTCGCAGATAGACAGCCTGGCGAAACAGTAGCCCAGGCCCTTATAAAGACCAGAGATAAATTCCTGGATGCTTCAGAGTTTCTGGTCGCAATGGACGTGCTTTTTCTTTTGGGTTACTTGGACATACAGGACGATACTGGAGTGATTGAATATGCTTAAGGCAATTAGATGCGAACTATTCAGTCAGAAGGTAATTAACTTTGACTACGGCCTGAACGTTATTCTCGGCGATGATGAGGCCAAGAACTCGATTGGCAAATCTTCAGCCCTAATGGCAATCGACTTCGCAATGGGCGGAAGCAGCCTGTTAGAAGATGATGCTGGAGTTATCAAGGCACTGGGGCATCATTCATACGATATCGCGTTTGAGTTCGATGGCAAGCCTTTGTTCGTTAGTAGATCGACAGCGCAACCGAGCACAGTCCATGTTCAGGACTTCAATGAACGGGAATTTAATGAGGTATCACTTGAAGAGTTCAGGGAAAAGCTCAAGCATCTTTATAGATTATCTGAGTTAGAAAGCTCGTTTCGATCCCTCGTCGGGCCATTCTCTCGGATATGGAACAAAGGAGAGTCCGATCCAGCACACCCACTGGCTGCAGCTTCCAAAGAGAAACTAAGTGCAGGTGTATCTAGGCTACTTGATCTCTTTGAACGCACAAGCGAAGTTTCCGGGGAGCGAGCAATTCTTCAGGTACTGAAAGAAAAAAAAGAACTGATGAGAAAATCGATGACTGCGGAAATCATTCCACGGATCAGCATGACTCAGTACAGGACAAATAGCACGCTAATCAAAAGCAATGCGCAACTCATTAGCGACCTTAAAGATAACTTTGCCGGAGCCATGTCCGCATACGAGGCGTTATTCGACGAGAAACTGAGAGGCATCCAGCAGAGAAAAAATGATTTGATCGCTCAACGGAATTCGATCTCTGCAAGGCGAGAGAAACTTCAAAGAGACATCTCCGGAGTATCACCTCGCCTCACCGCCAACATTGCACTTGTGGCCGAATTTTTCCCAGACGCCAACCTTGAACGCCTTGAGCAAGTAGAGCAGTTCCACGCCAAAATTGGAAAACTTGTCAGCAAGGAACTCAAGAGTGAGCTTGAGCTCCTGATCGCAAAGGAATCGGAAATCAGCACAAGCATCGCTGCCTTTGATGAAGAGATAAAGCTAACGCTCAATGCGAAAGGCACCCCGACAGACCTGTTCGCAAAAGTCTTCGAGATAAAAGAAGTCACCGACAAGGCTCGTGAGGAGAACAAGTTCTTCGAGCAAAAGGTGTCGATTGATGACAGTGAAGTGGCCTCTAAGACACGTCTGGACGCGATCTACGACAAAATCTTCCTAGAGATTGAAGCTGCTATGAATCAGGAGCTGGAGGGCTTTAACAGGGTCGTATACGGGCCTGAGCGTAACCCCTCACAGCTTCGTATAAAAAATGCGAACTCCTACAGCTTTACCTCTCCGCTGGATACCGGAACAGGGAAATCGTACGCAGGCCTAGTCGGGTTTGATCTTGCGCTGCTTAAACTCACGCGCCTGCCATTCATCATCCACGACTCCATGATCTATAAAAACATCGAGATTGCTGCCACCGAGCATATTCTTGAAATTTTAGGATCATTCACACAAAAGCAGGTCTTCCTGGCTTTTGACGAAGCGAAGAAATTCAGCAAACAGACTCAGCAGATCCTTCAGTCTAAAAAAGTATTGCAGCTGGATCGTGACCATCTGCTCTACATCAAGGATTGGAGGGCTAAGGAGAAGAAGGCATAGCGCTGGGTGATGCGTGCGTTTTGGTATGTCCCTCGCGCTACCTGGTAGTCCGTTGCCCTGCTTCTCTCGCAGGGCTCCTCGCTCTGCTTTATCGCTCTGCGTCTGCCCAAGCGCCTCTGCGCTTGGGCTCTTTTGCTTGGGCTTGCTTGTGTCTGAGCTCTCTGTGCTTGAGCTCTCGCCTGTCGCATCAAGGACTCGAATGGTGTAGAGCTATCCCTTTCCATGCCGTCGCGCCCGCCCCTTTCGTGTCTTCAGAGGGGCTGTAAATCAAAAATGTAAACCTTCAAGCCATTGAACTTAAGGGGTTTTTTAATTTTCAGGGCAGAGCTTGACCTCCACCGGAGGCGGATAGACCGGCTATTCGGAATTTTAGGTTTACATTTGCCCCGAAATCACAGCCGACGAGCGTTCGTTTACATTACTCGACCGTTTCGGCCTACAATGAAGTCATTTCCGAAGCGTTTCCCTCTGTAAACCCGGGCTTTCCGGGGCATGAGGGCGGGATGGGTAGGACTAGACGTAGATTTCCATTTGTTTACCTTTTCTCCCCGTCCGAAACAGATTGTTGGTGAAGCGATCACAGAGCACCACCACTCCACGCTCAAGGGCCGGAACTATGACCTGGGCCAGGTGCTGGGCACGGGCGGCGAACACCAGCAGCAGCTCGGTATCGCTGGCCATGGTTTCATCACTGGGCGCCAGCAACAGCTCGCGCACCCGCTCGGCCAACGGCGTGCCGCCTGGCTCGCGGGTCAGCAGCACGTCGATCCCCTGCTCGCGCAAACGCGCCGCCAGGTACTCCCGATTGGTGCTCTTGCCGGCGCCCTCGGGGCCTTCCAGGGTGATAAACAAGCCGCTCACGGGGTGTCCTTTTCGCTGGTCTGGGGAATGGGCGCAGGGCTGGATCGGTAGTCCGCGCGGCGCTTCAACTGGTATTCGCGTACCGCACGATTGTGGGCATCGAGGGTTTCCGAAAACACGTGGCTGCCGTCGCCGCGGGCCACGAAATACAGGGTCTTGCCATCGGCCGGGTGCAGGGCCGCATGGATCGCCTCGCGGCCGACCAGAGCGATCGGCGTCGGCGGCATGCCGTCGATGGTATAGGTGTTGTAGGGCGTGGGTTCGCGCAGGTGAGCACGGGTGATGCGCCCCTGGTAGCGCTCGCCGAGGCCGAAGATCACCGTGGGGTCGGTCTGCAGGCGCATGCCGATGGCCAGGCGCCGCACGAACACCCCGGCGATCTCGCCACGCTCCTCGGGTACGCCGGTTTCCTTCTCGATCATCGAGGCCATGATCAGCGCCTCGTAGGCGTCCTTGTACGGCAATCCGTCGGCACGCTGCTCCCACTCCTCGTCGAGCACCACCTGCAGGCGCTTGTGAGCCTGCTTGAGCAGGTCCAGGTCGCTCATGCCGCGCACGTAGCGGTAGGTATCGGGAAAGAAACGCCCTTCGGGGTTCTCGCCGGGCTGGCCGAGCTTGGCCATGATCTCGGCATCGCTGAGCTCGCTCAGGGTCAGCTCCAGCTTGTCCTGGCGCGCCAGGGCAGCGCGTACCTGGCGGAAGGTCCAGCCCTCCACCAGCGTCAGGCTGTATTGCACCACCTCGCCACGGCGCCACAGGTCGAGCATGTCGCGCACCCGCAGGTCGGGGGTCAGGCGGTACTCGCCGCTGTGCAGGGGCTGGCCCTGCAGGTTGAAGCGCCAGTACAGGCGCAGCCAGAAGGCGCCGTCGATCACGCCGTCGGCCTCCAGGCGATTGAGCACGCCACCGGGCGTAGCCCCGGCCGGCACTTCGATCAGGCGCTCCTCGTCGAGGGTGAGCGGCTGCTCCAGCGCGCGATGCTGCTGCCAGGCGACCAGACCGAGGGTTAGGCCGGCCAGCACCACGACGATTTCGAGCATCAACAGTAGTTTGCGAATCACGAATCAGCGGTCCAGTAGATGACGGGCAAGGGCCTGCAGTTTACGGGTGAGCGGGCCCACCGGCCAGTGACGGCCCTGTAGCTGACGCACCGGCCATACCCCGTACAGGCTGTTGCAGAGAAAGACTTCCTCGGCGCCCAGCAGTTCGTCCAGCTCGATGTCGCGGACCTGGCAGGCGATGCCCAGTGCCTGCGCCTGCTCCAGCAGCTCGGCACGCATCACCCCAGCCACCCCGCAACGCTGCAGGTCAGGCGTGACCAGCACGCCGCCCGCGACCAGAAACAGGTTGCTGAACACCCCTTCGATCACCCGCCCTGACACATCGCGCATCAATCCTTCGGCGTACCCGGCATCCTGCCACTCGGCGCGCGCCAGTACCTGCTCCAGGCGATTGAGGTGCTTGAGACCGGCGAGCAGCGGCTGCTCGGCCAGGCGCGTGGTGCAGGGGTACAGGCTCACGCCCTGCTCGGCGTGCTGCTCGGGATAGGCCGGCATGGCGGCGGACTGCAGGACATGCCGCGGCGAACCGGTCGACGGCGCATAGCCGCGCTGGCCATCACCCCGGGTGACGATCAGCTTGGCGACGCCCTCCTCCAGCTCGACACAGAAAGCCGACAGCTCGCTGCGCAGCCGATCGGCGTCCAGCCTGATATGCAAGCGTTCACAACCGGCAGTGACCCGCGTCAGATGCCGTTCCAGCAGCACCGGGCGGCCGCCCCGCACCGCCATGGTTTCGAACAGGCCGTCACCGTAGGCCAGGCCGCGGTCCACCAGCGGCAGCGACGCCGCTGGCTGACCGTCGACCCAGTGCGGCATCAGTCGGCGTACCGGCGAAATACCAGGGAGCCGTTGGTGCCACCGAACCCGAAGGAGTTGGACAGCACCACGTCCATCGGCATCTGGCGCGCCTCAAGGGGCACGAAGTCGAGGTCGCAGCCTTCGTCCGGCTGATCGAGGTTGATGGTCGGCGGCGCGATCTGGTCACGCAGCGCCAGCACGCTGAAGATCGCCTCCACCGCACCGGCGGCTCCCAGCAGGTGGCCGGTCATGGACTTGGTCGAACTGACCGCCAGCTTGTGCGCGTGCTCGCCGAACACGGTCTTGATCGCCGCCACCTCCGCCTTGTCGCCGGCCGAGGTCGAGGTGCCGTGGGCGTTGATGTATTGCACCGCGGACGGCTCGATGCCGGCATCGCGCAGGGCGTTGGCCATGCAACGCGCGGCACCGGCGCCATCTTCGGGTGGCGAGGTCATGTGGAAGGCGTCGCCGCTCATGCCGAAGCCGATCAGCTCGGCATAGATGGTCGCGCCGCGGGCCTTGGCGTGCTCGAGTTCTTCGAGCACCAGCGCACCGGCGCCATCGGACAGCACGAAGCCGTCACGATCCTTGTCCCACGGGCGGCTCGCCTTGGTTGGCTCGTCGTTGCGGGTGGACATCGCCCGCGCCGCGCCGAAGCCGCCCAGGCCCAGGCCACAGGCGGCCATTTCGGCGCCACCGGCGATCATCACGTCAGCTTCGCCGTAGGCGATGTTGCGCGCGGCCATGCCGATGCAGTGGGTGCCGGTGGTGCACGCCGTGGAAATGGCGTAGTTGGGACCCTGCAGACCCAGGTGGATCGACAGGAAACCGGAAATCATGTTGATGATCGAGCCTGGCACGAAGAACGGTGAAATACGCCGTGGTCCCTGCTCGTGCAGCGATTTGCAGTTGTTCTCGATATTGGTCAGGCCGCCGATGCCGGAGCCCATGGCCACACCGATACGGTCACGGTTGGCATCCGTGACTTCCAGGGCGGCGTCACGGGCGGCCTGGAAGCAGGCGGCCAGGCCGTACTGGATGAACAGGTCGAGCTTGCGCGCCTCTTTGGGCGCCAGATAGGGCTCGACATCGAAATTCTTCACCGAGCCGCCGATGCGGGTCGAAAAAGCGGAAAGATCCATGTGTTCGATCAGGCCGATACCACTGCGGCCGGCCAGAATGCCCTGCCAGCTGCTCGGCACATCGTTACCCAGCGGCGACAACATGCCCATACCGGTAACCACGACGCGTCTACGCGACACAGCAATCTCCTCTTATCAGGTTTTTCGACGCCGCGATGCACCTGGCAAAGCGCTGCCCAGGTCGTCGATCATCCGGCGATTGGCTCAGGGTAGTCGCTACCCGAGCGGGAAACGCCCGTGGGCGCTCTTGCAAACTTTTTACAGCGAACCGTCAAAGAAAAGCCGCACGCCTTTGCAGACGTGCGGCTTTTCCGATTCGGGAAGCGACGAACTGCTTACTGAGCGTGAGCAGTAACGTAGTCGATGGCTTCCTGAACAGTGGTGATCTTCTCGGCTTGTTCGTCCGGGATCTCGGTCTCGAATTCTTCCTCGAGAGCCATCACCAGCTCAACGGTGTCAAGCGAGTCGGCACCCAGGTCTTCAACGAAGGAAGCGCTGTTGGTTACTTCTTCTTCCTTCACGCCCAGTTGCTCGGCAACGATTTTCTTGACGCGTTCTTCGATGGTGCTCACGTGTTATCACTCCTATTGGACAAATCCAGCCAGCTGGTTGTGCCGGCAAGTGTATAGAAAGGGTTTTCAGCTTTTCAAGCTGAAAGCCGGTGGCGCCCACGGAAATACGCCAACGATTCGATCTGCAAACTGACTGCTTTACCACCAGGTCCGCATCGAATCGTCGACGATCGCCGACGACGCGCCTTTATTCAGCTCATGTACATCCCGCCGTTCACAGGGATAGTAGCCCCTGTGACGTAAGCTGCACCATCGGAAGCAAGGAAAGAAACCACGTTGGCGATTTCCTGCGCCTGCCCCAGACGGCCCAGCGGAATCTGTGTCAGCAGCGCTTCACGTTGCGCTTCGGGCAATTCACGGGTCATGTCGGTATCGATGAAACCCGGTGCCACGGCGTTGACCGTGATCGAGCGCGAGCCCACCTCACGGGCCAGCGCACGGCCAAAGCCTTCCAGGCCGGCCTTGGCGGCTGCATAGTTCACCTGCCCGGCGTTGCCCATGGCACCCACCACCGAACCGATGTTGATGATACGCCCGAAACGGGCCTTGGTCATGCCGCGCAGCACCGCCTTCGACAGGCGATACAGGCTGTTGAGGTTGGTATCGATCACGTCGTACCACTCGTCGTCCTTCATGCGCAGCATCAGGTTGTCGCGGGTGATGCCGGCATTGTTGACCAACACCAGCACCTGGCCGAAATCCTTCTGGATCTTCTCCAGGGTCGCCGCAACGGATTCGTCGTTGCTGACGTTGAGCATCAGGCCGGTGCCTTCGATGCCGTTTTCCTTGAGGGTCGCGGCGATGCGCTCGGCACCCGCCTCGGACGTGGCGGTACCGATCACCACGGCGCCCTGACGGCCCAGTTCCAGGGCGATGGCCTGACCAATACCACGGCTGGCACCGGTGACCAGTGCAACCTTACCTTGCAGACTCATAGCATTCTCCCTTGTTCAGGACTGTACGGCGGCCAGTGCGGCGCGCGCGGCGGCAAAGCTTTCGGGGGTGTCGAGGTTGTGGGTGTTGACGCCCTTGACACACCGCTTGTTCAGCCCCGACAGCACCTTGCCGGGGCCACATTCGACCAGATCGGTAACGCCCTGCTCGCCGAGGCGAACGATGGACTCGACCCAACGCACCGGGCTGTACAGCTGAGCCAGCAGGTCGCGCTTGAGGGTATCGAGGTCCGCCACCACGGCCGCACTGACGTTCTGCACCAGGGGAATCTGCGGCGCCTGCCAGGCGATGGCGTTGACCGCCTCGGCAAAACGTTCGGCAGCCGGGCGCATCAGCTCGCAGTGCGACGGCACGCTGACCGGCAACGGCAGCGCACGCTTGGCGCCACGGGCCTTGCAGGCCTCGACGGCGCGCGCCACGGCAGCCGCGGAACCGGCGATGACTACCTGCCCCGGCGCGTTGTAGTTTACCGCACTGACCACATCACCCTGGGCCGCCTCGGCGCAGGCCGCCTGCACGTCGGCATCTTCCAGGCCGATGATCGCCGCCATGCCGCCCTGCCCGGCCGGGACCGCCTGCTGCATCAGCTGACCACGCAGCTCGACCAGCTTCACTGCTTCGGCGAAGCCGACGGCGCCGGCAGCGACCAGCGCGCTGTACTCACCCAGGCTATGACCGGCGACGAATGCCGGGCGCGCACCACCTTCGGCCAGCCACAGGCGCCACAGGGCGATGGAAGCAGCGAGGATCGCGGGCTGGGTCTTGTCGGTCTGGTTGAGCTGCTCTTCCGGGCCCTGCTGGGTCAGTGCCCACAGGTCGTAGCCCAGGGCGCTCGAAGCTTCGCCGAAGGTATCGAGAATCAGCGCGTGCTCGGCGCCGTGCCCGGCCAACATGGTCAGCGCTTGGGAGCCCTGACCGGGAAAGACGAATGCGAGGGATGCAGACATGGAACGGTTCCCTTAGTGATCTTCTCGTCGAAAAAGTTACGCCCGCCACGGGCGAGCGCTGGAAATCTGACACCTTGGATGGCTGGCCATCCCGAGCGGTCACATATTACGGATCAAGTGCTCGATTCGACCACCCAGTCGCGCGGGTAAATTTTCCTGCACATCGGTCATCGCCCGGCCAATGGCGCTCTTGATGCCATCCGGCCCGGCACTGCCGTGGCTCTTCACCACGATGCCCTGCAGGCCGAGAAAACTCGCGCCGTTGTGGCGCGCCGGCGCCAGCTCGCCACGCAGGCGACGCAGCACCGGCAAGGCCAGAAGACCGGCTACACGACCCAGCAGAGTGCTGCGAAACAGCGCCTCGAGCCGTGACACGATCATGGTCACCAGCCCTTCGCTGGACTTGAGCAGGGCATTGCCGACGAAACCGTCGCACACCAGCACATCGGCCTCGCCGCCATACAGGCCATCGCCTTCGACGAAGCCGATGTAGTTGAGGCCGTCGACGCCTTCGAGCAGCGCCGCGGCCTGCTTGACCTGCTGGTTGCCCTTGGTCTCTTCGCTGCCCACGTTGAGCAAACCGACACGCGGCGCCTGGGTACCCTGCACCTCGGCGGCCACCGCGCCCATGATCGCGAACTGGCACAGCTGCTCGGCCGTACAATCGACGTTGGCGCCCAGGTCCAGCAACAGGCACACGCCGTTGCGGCTGGGAATGGCGGCGATCATCGCCGGCCGATCGATGCCCGGCAGGGTTTTCAGCACGTGCCGCGATAGCGCCATCAGCGCACCGGTATTGCCCGCGCTCACGCAGGCATGGGCCCGCCCATCACGCACCGCCTCCAGCGCCACGCGCATCGAGGAATCCGGTTTGCCGCGCAGGGCCTGCCCGGGCCGCTCGCCCATCTCGACGATTTCGCCCGCATGCTCGACGCGCAGGCGTGCGCGATCGACGCCGGGGATACCAGCGAGCAGTTCTTCGATCAGGGGAGCTTGGCCGACGAGGACCAGATGCAGCGAGGGGAATTCGGCCAGACAGGCGACGCTGGCTGGAACAATGCAGTGGGGACCGAAGTCCCCACCCATTGCATCAATCGCGATGATCGGAGCGGACAAGATTTACTCGTCAGCGCCCTTGTCGATCACTTTGCGACCACGGTAAACGCCTTCCGGCGATACGTGGTGACGCAGGTGAACTTCACCGGTGCTCTTCTCAACGGACAGAGCGTTACCCTCGAGCGCGTCATGCGAACGACGCATGTCACGGGCGGAACGGGATTTTTTGTTCTGCTGAACAGCCATACTAGTTAACTCCTAAACGTTTGGGTCACGCTTTAACTGTGCCAATACACTGAACGGGTTGGACCGCGTCACCTCGTCCTCGCTCGGTTCGGGCTCATCGAGGCCCGCCGGCTGCTGGCAATCTTTCGGGTCATGCATCGGCACGATGGGCAAGGCGAGCAACAGCTCATCCTCGATCAAGGCCAACAGATCCAGAGGATCTTCACCCATTTCCAGTACGTCATAGCCTTGCGGCACGGACTGGGTATTCGCGCCTTCCTTCACCACAGCGTAATCACACTCGCTGAGGATCGGTAAGGTGACCTGATCCAGACACCGCTGGCAAACCATCTTGACTTCGACCTCAAGCTGGCTGTGGATGACCACAGCATGGCGCTCGTCACGTTCGAAGCTGAGCTTCGCACGCACGTTGCCGCCATTGTCGGCGAGAGGATCGCAGAGCCTCGAAAAATCGGCTAACGGCAATTCACCCTGGAGGGTGGCGCCGCGGTCAGCGAGTTTGCGTGGATCAACGTGAGGTGGAATCGGGCCATTTGACATAGGCGCCGCATTCTATGGATGCAACCGTGCGCTGTCAAAGGAAATTCCGCCTGTCCAGCACCTTGGCCGACGACTAGAATCGGCGCTCCGTTCCCCACGAGGTCAATGCCCATGCCGCCCCTGGTTCTCGCCTCCAGTTCCCCCTACCGCCGCGAGCTGCTGAGCCGCCTGCGCCAGCCCTTCGAATGGGCCGCGCCGAGTATCGACGAGGCGCGCCAGGATGGCGAATCGGCCGAGCAACTGGTGCGCCGCCTGGCCCGGGAAAAGGCCGCAGCATTGGCCGAGCGATTCCCCGCCCACCTGATCATCGGTTCCGACCAGGTGGCGGTGCTCGACGGCCAGGTGCTCGGCAAGCCCCACGGTTTCGAACGCGCCCATGCCCAGCTCAGCGCCGCCAGCGGCAGGAGCGTGACCTTTCTGACCGGCCTGGCGCTGCTCGACAGCAGCAGCGGCGCCTGCCAGGTCGACTGCGTTCCTTATACGGTGCATTTTCGCACCTTGAGCAGCGAACAGATCGCCCGCTACCTGAATGCCGAAGAGCCCTACGACTGCGCCGGCAGTTTCAAGGCCGAGGGCCTGGGCATCAGCCTGTTCCGCGGTACCGAAGGCAGCGACGTCAACAGCCTGATCGGCCTGCCGCTGATTCGCCTGGTGGAGATGCTCGATGGCGTAGGGGTGAAGGTGCCCTGAGCCAAGTGTTGTTGATGGGGCTGTCGCCGGCGCAGCCGGCCCATCTAAGGGCCTGAGGGCGAACTGGCCTCCTGTGGGAGGGCGCCATGCGCCCGATTCGCGGGCATGGCCCGCTCCCACAGGGCGGGATGAGTCAAGCACATAGGCAGGTATGCCGTTAAGGCCTGTCCCCGACCAACCGCTCCCACAACCCACTGCGCCGCTCCACACGGCGCTGGATAGCGGCCTCGAAGATGCCGGCGCGACTTTCGATCAGGCTGAAGCAATCCCGGGCGCGGGTGATCCCGGTGTACACCAGTTCCTTGGTCAGCACCGGGTTGAGGGTATCCGGCAGCACCAGGGCGCAGTGGGCGAACTCCGAGCCCTGGGATTTGTGCACGGTCATGGCGAACACGGTTTCCACCGCGCCCAGGCGGCTGGGCAGGATCGAGCGCAGCTCGCCCGAACCGTCGTTGCGCGGAAACACCACGCGCAGCGCCGAGCGCAGTGGCCCGCCCACCTCCAGCGCCGGCTCGGGCAGGCGCAGGGCAATGCCGATATCGCCGTTCATCAGGCCCAGGCCATAGTCGTTGCGGGTGACCAGCACCGGGCGGCCCTCGTACCAGCCGTGCTCCTGCTCGATCAACCCGTGTTGCAGCAACGCATGGGCGATACGCCCGTTGAGCGCCTCGACGCCCCAAGGGCCCTTGCGCACCGCACACAACAACTGGAAGCGATCGAAGGCCGCCAGCACCGCGGCGGCCCAGGTGCTCCAGCGCGCCTCACCATCCTGCAACCCCGGGCGCTGCTCACGCATAACGCTCAGGTAATCGGCGTAGCCCACGGCCCGCCCTTCGTGCCCTGGCAAGCCATCGAGCAGGAGGCGCTCGAAGGCACGGTCCTGTTCCCCGCTTAGGCGCAGTTGATGCAGGTCCGCTCCCCCTGTCGCCAGCACCTGGCGGGCCTCCAGGGCCGCACCGCGGTTTACCGCCAGAGCCAGGCGGCCGATACCGGAGCCGCCGGCGAAGCGCCGGGAATGGCGGAGCATGACGATATGCTGCGACAGCGCCTGCTCGCCCGGCTGCAACCCAGGCCCCTCGATGCGCTCGCCGGTCTGTTGCGCCAGCCAGGCACGGGTGGCCTCGCTGTAGCCGCCGGCTTCGGCATCGCGACACAGATCACCCAGTACCGCGCCGGCCTCCACCGAGGCCAACTGGTCCTTGTCGCCGAGCAGGATCAGCCGCGCATGTATCGGCAGCGCGTCGAGCAGGTTGGCCATCATTTCCAGGTCGATCATCGAGGCTTCGTCGACCACCAGCACATCCAGCGGCAGCGGGTTGGCCCCATGGTGACGGAAATGCCGGCTGTCCGGTCGACTGCCGAGCAGACGGTGCAGCGTGGTGACCGTATTGGGAATCTGCCCGCGTACCGTCTCGCTGACCGGCAAGCTCGCCACCTGGGCGCCGATGGATTCGGTCAGCCGCGCCGCCGCCTTGCCGGTGGGCGCGGCCAGGCTCAGGCGCAAGGGTGCCCCCCGATCCAGAGCGGCGGCCTGCAGCAGCGCCAGCAGGCGCACCACCGTAGTGGTCTTGCCGGTGCCGGGGCCGCCAGTGATCAGGGTGAAGCGCCCCCGCGCCGCCAGGGCGCAGGCCAGCTTCTGCCAGTCGGTCAGGCGCCTGCTCTCGAGCTGCAGCGGCTCGGGAAACAGCGCGGCCAGGCGCTGCGCGAGATCGGCCGGCGCATCGTCCCCCTGCAGGCGCTCGCCGATATCCTCGGCGACGCTGCGCTCGTAATCCCAGTAACGGCGCAGGTACAGGCAGCTGCCGCGCAGCACCAGCGGCGCGACTTCATCCTCGGCGCCGTGCAGCAAGGCGCTGCCGGCACAGGCCGCCAGCCAGGCGTCGACGCTCAGACCGGCCAGGACCTCGGAGGGCAGCAGGCTGACGCCCTCGGCGTCCTCGCCTTCCGGCGGCAGCGACAGCGCCGAATCCGGATCGGCCAGGGTGGTCTGCAGGTCGAGGCACACATGGCCCTGACCCAGCTGATGGCTGGCCAACGCCGCGGCCAGCAGCAGCAACGGCGATGCCTGGGGGTCGAGGTCGGCGAAGAAATGCGCCAGGGTACGGTCCAGCTCACGCAGCCAGCCACGTCCGCTCCAGGCCGTCAGCAGCTCGAACAGCGCCTCGCGATTTTCCAGCATCGGCGTCATGCCAGCTCCTCCACCGGCTCGCCGAGAAACAGCGCATCGAGCCTCTCGATCAGCGCCCGCTGCGGGCGCGCCAGGTATTGCCCGGCGCCGGGGGCGCGCAGGAACAGGTACAGCGCGCCGCCCATATGGGTGTCGTAGTGGTAATCGGCCAGGCGCAGGCGCAGGTGGCGATGCAGGGCCAGCACGTAGAGCACGTACTGCAGGTCGTAGCGGTGGCTGGCCACCGCGGCATTCATGGCTTCGGCCGTGTAGGCCTGCTCGTCGGCGCCCAGCCAGTTGGACTTGTAGTCGACCACGTAGTAGCGCCCCTCATGTTCGAACACCAGGTCGATGAAACCCTTGAACATGCCGTTGAGGGTATCGGGGCTCAATACCGGGCGCGCCACGCCAGGCATCTCGAAATGCTGCACCAGGGCATCCAGGCGCAGCACGTCGACCCGGCGGGCCTCGAACCAGAACTCCAGCTCGGCCTGGTATTCGCTCAGCTGCGCCAGGCTTACCGCTTTCCCGCTGTCGAGCAACAGGGGCTGCACCAGCAGGTCCTGCAGCCACAGCCATAGCGGCTCGATCCAGATCTGCAGGCCTCGCCGCTGGCAACGCCGCGCCAGGTGCTCACGCAGCACCTCCGGCGCCGCTGCCATGGCCGCGAAGCCTTCGGCAGCGGCGATTTCCAGCAGGCCGTGGAGGAAGGTGCCGGGGTTCGGCCCGCGTGGAAAACGGTGCAGGCCCTGGGCCGAAACCGGTATCTGCTCCAGCGCCAGGGCCGGATCCTCATCGTCGCTGGCGATCTGCACGGCCGAGCTGTCCGGCGAAACGTCCTCGTGGCGGTCGGTCACGCGGGTCTCGCCCTCCTCCATACGCAAGGCGCTGTAGGAGGCGATCCACCAATGCTCGGCGGCGCGGCGCAGTGGCGTACGCCAATGGGGCTCGAACGCCTCGGCATCTTGCGCGCGGTATTGCTGATCACTGGCCTCGGGGGCCGGCAACGTCACGCAGCGCGGTGGATCGGCCAGCGGGCTCAGCCAGTCGATCAGTTGCGCGCTCTGCCCCAGTGGCTGACCCGCGCCGAGCAGGTAGCCCAGGGCGCTCTGGTGCAGGCGCGAGGTCTTGGCGGTGCCGATCTTCAGGTCCGCCACACCCAGCCAGCAGGCATGCCGGGCGCGGGTCAGCGCCACATAGAGCAGGCGCAGGTCTTCGCCGAGGCGCTCGCGCTCGGCCTTTTCCAGGTTTTCTTCATCGGGCTTGAGCAGCAGCCGGCGGCGTTCGCCATCGTGCACCTGCACCGGCTTCTTGTCGTCCAGTGGGCGGAAGGAACAGATGAAGGGCAGGAACACCAGTGGGTACTCCAGGCCCTTGGATTTGTGGATGGTCACCACGCGCACCAGGGCATCGTCGCTTTCCAGGCGCAGCACCTGCTCCTCGGCCGCCTGGCCGCGCCCGGCCAGGCACTCGCCCAGATGGCGGATCAGCGCCAGCTCGCCGTCCAGTTCGGCGGCGGCCAGTTGCAGCAACTCGGCCAGGTGCAACAGGTTGGTCAGCACCCGCTCGCCATCAGGGCGGCTCATCAGCCGTTGGGGCAGGCCGAAATCCTGCAGCAACTGGCGCAGCATCGGCAGCACGCCCTGGCGCTGCCAGCGCTGGCGGTAACCACGAAACTGCATGACCCGCGCCTCCCAGAAGCGCTCGTCGAGGTTCAGTTGCTCCAGCTCGTAGAGGCTCACGCCCAGGGTCGGGCTGGCCAATGCCGCACGCAGCGGGCGGTCCTGGTCGGGCTCGGCGCAGGCACGCAGCCACAGCAGCAGGTCACGGGCCTCCACGGTGGCGTACACCGAATCCTTGTCCGACAGGTACACGCTGCGCACGCCACGGGCTGCCAACTCGCCTCGAATCGCCTGGGCTTCCTTGAAATCGCGCACCAGCACGGCGATATCGCTGGGCCGCAGGGCCGTCAGTTCGCCGTTTTCGCTAAAGCCGGCGCGCTGCTGCTGGCCAAGCACCAGCAGGCGGACGATCTCGCTTGCCGCGCTGGCGGCCAGGGCGTCCAGATAACGGCCCTTGGCGACCGCCTCTTCGCTGGGCAGGTGCCAGAGATTGAGGGCTGGCTGCGCCTGGCCCTCGACGGTCCAGACTTCCTTGCGGCCCTGGGCGCCGACCGGGATGAACGGCAGGTCGTCGCGCAGCAGAAAGGCGCCCTGCCCGCCTTCCCAAACCTCGGCCAGCCCGAACAAGCCGTTGACCGCCGCCACCATGGCCTCGCTGGAGCGGAAGTTGGTGTCCAGGTTGTAGTGCCGCCCGGCGGTGGCACGGCGGGCGCGCAGGTAGGTGTGGATGTCCGCGCCGCGAAACGAATAGATGGCCTGCTTGGGATCGCCGATCATAAACAGGCCAGAATCCGATCTATTGGCTTCAACTTGGTAGAGCGTGTCGAAGATGCGGTACTGCAGCGGGTCGGTGTCCTGGAACTCGTCGATCAGCGCCACCGGGAACTGCTGGCGAATCACCTCCGCCAGGCGCGGGCCGCTGTCGCCCTGCAGGGCATCGTCCAGGCGGCTGAGCATGTCGTCGAAGCCCATCTCGGCGCGCTGGCGTTTCTCGCGGTCGAAGCGCTGGCGAATCCAGGCGGCGGCGTGGCGCAGCGCGGCATCGTTCGGTGCAGGCAAGGCGTCGAGTTCGGCCTTGAGCCTGGCCATGGCATCGAGTGCCGGATGTGCAGGCGGCGCGCCGACCTTCCAGGCCTCGGCCAGACCATCCGGGGTCAGGCGGCTGAAGCCGCTGCCGATATCCAGCACCTCGTCATCGCCATGGGCCCAGGCGCGCAGCTTGTCGAGCCAGGGCTTGTAGTAGCGCGCCTGCAGCTTGCGGGCATCGACCTGTTTGTCGGTCGCGGCCTGGTCGAGCAGGCCCTGCAGGGCGTCGGCCCAGGTTCCCCAGGGCTGCTTGAGGGCAATCAGTGCGCGCTGGCGGGCCTGCAAGGTGCCATCCAGCAGTTCACCCAGGGCCAAAACGGCGCCGTCGTCCTGTTCGCCGAGCAGCGGGCGGATGCGCTGGCCCAGCACGTCCGGCTCGCCCCAGTTCTCCGCCACCCAGTCGAGGGCCAGGCCCTGCAGCGGGTAGCAGTGCTGGCGCCAGTAGTCACGCACCACTTCGGCAAGCAGTTCGCTGTGGTCGGTTTCCAGGGTCTGGCTGAACAGGCTGCCGCTGTCGAAGGCATGCTCGCGCAGCATGCGCTGGCACCAGCCGTGAATGGTCGACACCGCCGCCTCGTCCATCCACTGTGCCGCCAGCTCCAGGCGCCGGGCGCACTCGGGCCATTCGGCCGAGGCGAAGTCGGCCTTGAGGGTCGCCAGCAAGGCATCGCCGTCAGCATCCTCGCGAAATACCGTGGCCGCCTCCACCAGGCGCGCGCGGATGCGGTCACGCAGCTCCCGGGTGGCCGCATCGGTAAAGGTCACGACGAGAATCTGCGGCGGCAGCAGCGGCTCGCGAAAGGCCGCCTCGCCGCCATGACGCAGGATCAGGCGCAGGTACAGCGCCGAGATGGTGTAGGTCTTGCCGGTGCCCGCGCTGGCCTCGATCAGGCGGCTGCCGTGCAGCGGGAAGCTGAGCGCCAGGGGGCGTGCTGGTTGGCTCATGGCTGATCGTCCTGAAGTTCGCTGATCGCCGCCTCGAATAGCGACTGGTAAAGCACGGCGCCCCAGTGGGCGAACCGGCCGTCGCCCAGCAAGGCGTCGAAATCCGGGTACTGGCGGGCCAGGCTGGCGCTCTGCTGCACTTCACCGCTGGTGGTGTGGCCGTCGCCTTCGTAGACCTTGCGGGCAGCGTCCGCGGCCTGGTCTTCATTCCCGCTCTTGTCGAGCTGGGCAAACCAGGCCGCAACCGTTCTGATCGCTACCGGCAGCGGCGCCTGCATGCCGGCGGCGTAGGCATCGAGCCACTGGCGCAACAGCTGTTCACCCTCGCCCTGGGTCAACGGCGCGAAGGCCAGGCGCACGTCCTCGGCGACCAGCAGCGTGGTCAGCGGATGGCCGCAGGCGGCGGCCGCCACATGGCTGACCCAGGGCCTGAGCAGGCGGTGCCACTTGTAGGAGCGGTCCTTGCGCTTCAGCCCGCCGGGCTGCAGTTCCAGCCGAGCCAGGGCGTTGCCGGCAGCGTGCAGATCGCCGAGCCAGTCCTCCAGTGCCAGGCCAGCATGGGCGAAGCTCAGGCGAACCGGCGACGGCAACTGCTCGGGCCAGCGCGCCAGCAGCGCGGCATAGCCCTGCAGCTGCGCCGGCAAGGGTTCGAGCAACTGGGCGCCCAGGCGCTCACCGAACCCGGCCACCGGCAGCCGGCCACTGCGCTGGATGCGCCGCGCGGCCTTGGCCAGCGCTGCGTCGACGCCTTGGCTCTCCTGCAGCGCCAGGGCGGCGGCCTGCAGCAGTTCCTGCTGGATCTGGTGGCGCTGCAAGCCACCCAGGGCGAAAGGCTCGGCATCCAGCTCGGCCTGCTCGGCTTCGTCCAGGTGCACCTTGAGGCGCCCGGTGAAGAACTGCTTGACCGGGTCACGCAGGAAACGCTGCAGGGTTTCCAGGTTCAGCGCGTCGTCCACCACATAGGCGCCAAGGGGCTGCTCGCCGGCCGGCACCAGCGGCGCGCGGTGGGAGGCGGCCCATTCGTGCACGTAGCTGAACAGCGGCCCGTCGGCGGAGAAATAGCGGCGGCTGAAAGGCTGCAACGGGTGCTCGGTGGTCAGGGCGTGGAGCAGATCGCCGCCGCCCACCAGGCGCCAGGCGCTGGCCAGGTGGTCGCGCAACTGGCCGACCAGCACCGACGGCGGGCGCTCGGTGTTGTCACGAATGCTGCGCCCGACCCAGCTGATGGTCAGGCGCTCGCGCACCGCCAGCAACGCTTCGAGCAGCAGGTAGCGGTCGTCCTCGCGGCGCGAGCGGTCGCCGGGGCGGTAGTCGCCGCCCATCAGGTCGAAATCCAGCGGCGCCTGGCTGCGCGGGTAATCGCCATCGTTCATGCCCAGCAGGCACAGGTGCCGAAACGGAATGGCGCGCATCGGCATCAGCGTACAGACATTAACCGCCCCCGCCAGGAAGCGCTGGCTGAGCCCCCCCTGATCCAGCCCGCCCAGCCAGGCTTCGCGCACCACGGCCAGCGGCAGGGGTTCTTCCAGGCCGGCCGCCTCGCAGAGTTCCAGCCAGCCTTCCAGGGCATCCTGGGCCTGGTTGCGCAGCACTTCGTCGCGCTCGTCCTGGGGCAGCAAGAAATCCTCCAGCAGCGCCCGCAGGCGCTCGCCCCAGGTCACCGGCAGCAGGGTTTCGGCCAGGCGCTCGCCGTGCAGCTCGAGCGCATCCAGCAGCCGGGTCAGCGGGCCGAGCAACGCGGCATCCAGGCCGCCGATCTCGTCGTAGGGCTCGATGCCCGCTCGCGCCCCGGCACCGCCCACGGCGTAGCCGAGCAGCATGCGGCGCAGGCCGAAGCGCCAGCTGTTCTGTTCCAGCCCGACGCCCAGGCCGAGGCCTTCGCGCTGCTGGGCATCCAGGCCCCAGCGCACGCCGGCGCCTTCCAGCCAGCGGCGCAACAGCGGCAGCTGCTCGTCGGCGATGGCGAAGCGGGCACGCACCGCCGCCACGTCGAGCAGGTCGAGAACCTCGCTGACGCTGAAGCGGCTGTCGGGCAGGCGCAGCAGGTGCTCCAGGGCGATCACCAGGGGCTCCTTGCCGCGCAGCCCCTGGTCGGCCAGGGTGAAGGGAACGAAGCGCGGGTCGTCACCCGCGAACTGGCCGAATACCGCGCGGATATGCGCGGCGTAGGTGTTCACATCCGGCACCATGACGATGATGTCCCGCGGGCGCAGGGTCGGGTCTGCGCTGAACGCCGCGAGCAGCTGGTCGTGCAGCACCTCGACCTCGCGCTGGGCGCTGTGGGCGACATGAAAGCGCAACGAATGGTCCCTGGCCGGGTCGACTGCCGGCCAATGGGTGCGGCTTTCCTCGACCGGACGCAGATCGAGGATGTCGTTGTGCAGCTGGCCGAGCAGCGTGCCCTCGTCCATCGCACTGAACAGGTCGATGCGCTCGAACTGCTCGCGGTAGCGCTGCGGCTCGTCGTACTGGTCGAGCAGGTTGATGTAATCGCGGCCCTGCTTGCCCCAGGAGGCCAACAGCGGCTGGCCATGCTGGTGCAGCGCCTCGACGTCGAACAACCCCAGCTGGCCGACCTGCCCCGCCTGGCCACCGGCCTTGCGCTTGTGCCGGCGGTACTCATGGCGCAGCAGGTCCTTGTCCTCGACGATATCGCCCCAGTGGTGCTGCGACGGGTTGTGCACGTAGAGCATCACCTGGGTGAAGCGCGCCATGGCGGCCAGGGCCTCGAGCATCTGCGCCGGCAGCGAGGAGATGCCGAACACCGTGACCCGGCGTGGCAGGCCACGGGGCGGCGTATCCAGCTCGGCCAGCCTGGCGACGAAGCGCGGATGCACCCCGGCACGGCTCTGGGACAAGTGCTCCTGGCCGACATCGGCCAGCAGCGTGCGCCACAGCAGCGGCTGCCACAGTGCGGTTTCATCGAGCGGCTTCATGCCGCCACGGGCGTTGCGCAACTGGTCCTGGCCCGCGGCCCAGTCCGCCAGCCAGTCGGCGCGGTACACCTGGTACTGGTCGAACAGGTCGGCCAGGCGCTCGGCCAGCTGGTGGCGCTTGCGCAGGTCGGCGTCATCCGCCAGAAAGCGCCGCAGCGGCGCGAAACAGGGTTCGTCGAGCAGGCTGGGCAGCAGGCGCATCAGCCGCCAGGTCAGCGGCGCCTTGTCCAGCGGCGACTGCTGGGGAATCGCCTCGCTGCCCAGCACCGTGCGGTAGGCCTGCCAGAGAAAGCGCGCCGGCAGGCTGACGTCGGTGGCCGCCGCAATGCCGCAGCCATCCTGCTCGGCCAGCGCCAGCTTGAGCCACTGGGCGATGCCGTTGCTCTGCACCAGCAGCACTTCGTTCTCCAGCGGGCGCAGCGGGTACCGACGCATCCACTCCACCGCCAGAGCGCGCAGCTCCTCGAGGCGGTTGCCATGGATGACGATCAGACCGGGGTTAAGCGCCGACATGCAGGGTTCCTGGGTGCAGAATCAGACGGCGAATGATGACAGAGCATGGCGACGAGGTGTGACCTGCCGCTGGATTTTAGCGCCCGCGAAATGCTGTTGGGGCTCAGCCGACGTCCTTGCGCGTGGTGCGCTCGTTGCTGATCCGTGCGCGGCGGAAATTCCAGCCCAGGAACAGGCGCGAGGCCAGGTTGTCGCGGCTGTGGGGCTCGCCGTAGTGCAGCAGCACGGTGGAGCGCAGCGCCTTGGGGTCGCAGGGCTCGTTGGCGTGCAGCGAGCGGTAGCCCCAGAAGAAGTAGGCGTTGCCGGGCACGATCTTGATGGTGACCGGTTTCAGCCAGCCGCGCTTGACCGCGAAGGTGACCAGTTTCTGGGTCAGGGTGTTCTGCATCAGCGCCTTTTCCAGGATGTTGAAATACAGGTTGGAGCGGATATTGCGCAGGTTCGGGAAGAAGATGAAGTCGCCGCAATAGCGCCCCTCGGTAGGCGTGACCAGTGGGATCAGTGCCGTCAGGGCCGCCGCGTCATAGTGGAAATAGTAGGACTCACGCTTGCCCGTCAGCCCCTGCAAACAGCGCAACGCGGGAAAGATGTCGGGCGAGCGCGGTGGCTGGCCAATGCCGCCCTGATACACCTGGCGGAACAGGTCCTTGACCTGGGGCGAGACGCTCATCTGCTCGAAGATGCTGCCCTTCACGGCAGCCAGGCCCTGCAGGGCGAAATACTCGTGCTCATGGCGCTCCACTTCGTGGTTCACATGGGCACGGGCGGCCTGCAGCTGCTCGTCGGTGAGAAATCCTTCGATAACGGCATATCCCTGTTGCTCCATATCCTGGAGCAGGCGGGGTACTTCCTGCGGGTCGGCTTTGACGAAGTCGGGCATCCGGGTCGCTTCCTTGGCTGATGAGGGCGATCAGGCAGGCTGATACGGCGCGTCTCTCTTTTTGAGTCGCCTGCAGTTGCAACAGGTTCGCATTTTGTTACCGTCTGGATGCCGTCAAACCCGCATTGCGTCCAGGTTTCTGACGAACGGGTACTGGCCAGAAGATGGCCAGGGCGCGTCGATCAGGGCTGTCTGGCCGACCAGCGCGTGCGTATTTCGCCGTTATCCAGGCCCCGTACCGAATTGCCGAAGGCGTCCCTGGCGTCCAGGTCGGCGCCCTTTTCCGCCAGGTCATCGAGCATCGCCTTGCGCTGGAACAATGCCGCGTACATGGCCGCCGTCTGACCCCTGTCGTTGCGCTGGTCCGGGCTACAATCGGCGTCGAGCAGGCGTTTGGCGATGCGCAGCTCGCCCTTGAAGATCGCGCCCATCAGCGCGGTGTTGCCGCGCCGATCCTGGGCGCAGGCGTCCGCCCCTGCGCTCAGCAGGCGCTCCACCGCCTGGCGATGGCCGTGATAGGCCGCCAGGATCAGTGCCGTGTAGCCCTTCTCGTCCGCGGTATCGAGATCGTAGCCGGCGGCGATGAACTCGTCGAGCATCGCCACGTTGCCCTCCCGGGCGGCCTGGAAGTAGTAGTCGCGCAATTGCGCCTGGACGCGCTCGGCATCCGCCGCCGGCGTGGCGGCCAGCAGCGGTGCTGCAACGCTCAGCGCCAGGGTGAAACAGAGGGGTCGCAACATGATGTCCTCCCGCACGGCCTGGGGCCGCTCCCGGTTCGCAAGTTGCGACGCACGGCCCGGCACTGGGCCGCGCGTCACGCCCTGACAGGCTCAGTCCTGCAGCTTGGCAGCCAGCGCCTTGACCCGCGCCAGGTCGCCACCGGCCACCTCTGTCAGGCCTTCGCCATACTGCGCATCGGCCTTGTAGAAGAACGACAGCATGATGTGCTTGCTCTCGTCTTCGGCCTCGGCCAGGGCGCCGCCCAGGCTGGCGATCAGGTCGCCCTGCATCTTCTTGTCGTAGGAGCGGTACAGCTCACCGGCCTGCTTGAAGTTCTGCTCGCGCCGGATCTTCTTCTGCTCGGTGCGGCCGCTCAGTGGCAGGTTGCTGTAGCGTGCGTGCTCGCTGGCCGGGCGCGGATTGATGCGGCTGGGCTCGTAGTTCACCTCGGTGGTGGCGTGGCCGCTGTTCGCCGCGCCATCCTGGTTACCGTTGTTGACCGGCACCCTGGCCCTGTTGATCGGCAGGAAGGCGTGGTTGGCGCCCAGGCGGTACATCTGCGTGTCGGCATAGGAGAACAGCCGACCCTGCAGCAGGCGATCCTCGGAGGGCTCGATGCCCGGCACCAGGTTGGACGGCGCCATGGCCACCTGCTCGGTTTCCTGGAACACGTTGTCCGGGTTCTTGTTCAGGATCATCTGGCCGACTTTCCTGTAGGGCACGTCCGGCCAGATCTTGGTGGCGTCCAGCGGATCGAAGTCGTACTTGGCCAGGTCGGCCGGTTCGAGCACCTGGATATACAGATCCCATTTGGGGTAGTCGCCCGCGTTGATCGTGGTGATCAGGTCGCGGCTCATATGGTTGAAGTCCTTGCCCTGGATCTGCTCGGTCTGCTTGGGGTCGTTGTTCTTGATGCCCTGCAGGCTGCGCCACTGGAACTTGACGTAGCGGTACTCGTTCTTGTCGTTGACCAGCTTGTAGGCGTGCACGCTGTTGCCGTTCATTTGCCGATAGTTGGCCGGCGTGCCCTCGTTGGAATACAGCAGGGTCAGGGTGCGGGTGGCTTCCGGTACGTGGCTGAAGAAGTCGAACTGGGTGCGGTTGCTGCCGTAGTTGGTGTTCGGGTCGGGTTTGAAGGCGTGCACCATGTCCGGGAACTTGATGGCATCGCGGATGAAGAAGGTCGGGAAGTTGTTGCCGACCAGGTCCCAGTTGCCTTCGCTGGTGTAGAACTTGGTGGCGAAACCGCGCGGATCGCGCAGGGTTTCCGGGGAATGGTTGCCGTGCACCACGCTGGAGAAACGCACGAACACCGGGGTGGTGGTGCCCTTGCTGAATACCTTGGCGCGGGTCAGGTTGGAGATGTCCGCCGTGACGGTGAACTCGCCATGGGCGCCGGTGCCGCGGGCATGCACCACGCGCTCGGGGATGCGCTCGCGGTCGAAGCGCTGCAGCTTCTGGATCAGTTGCACGTCCTGCAGCAGGGTCGGGCCGGTTTCGCCTGCGGTCTGGGAATTCTGGTTGTCGCCCACCGGGGCACCGTTGTCGCGAGTCAAGGGCGCAGCCTGGGCCGACAGACTGAACAGCGAAGCGGACAAGGCCGCAGTCATCAAACCAAGGGCGGGGGCCCATGCGGTCGTGGGTTTCATCGGTGAATCCTCGTCGTTTTTATGAGTACTCGCGCGTCATGCGCTTGCACCAAACTACGAGAGGGCCGCTGCTTCGCTAAATTGGAAAAAGGCAGTGTCTTGATAGGCAATGCTTATTACCTGATAGAGCCAGGTCGTGATAAGCGAAGCGGCGAAGGGCTCACCGCACGCGTAGGAGCATCGACCTCGGCGCGATCGATTACGGCCGTACCGCAATAACCCTGTCGGCCAGGCCATTCGCCCCAGGGGAGGCGAGCTCCTACGCGAGCGGGAAATCCGTTATCCGCATCACACCCGAAAGTGGCTGACCATCGTCTGCAGCTGATTGCCCAGGCGCGCCAGCTCGACGCTCGAGGCGGCGGTTTCTTCGCTGGCCTCGGCGGTCTGCTCGGAGATATCGCGCACGTTGACCACGCTGCGGCTGATCTCCTCGGCCACCGCGCCCTGCTGCTCGGCAGCGGCAGCGATCTGCTGGTTCATCGCCTGGATATTGGATACCCGGCTGGTGATCGCGCCCAGTGCGTCACCGGCGCGGCGGGTCAGGGCCACGCTGCTGTCGGTCAGCTCGCGGCTGCTCTGCATGATCACGGCCACCTGCTGGGTGCCGCGCTGCAGGCCGGCGATCAGCCCTTCGATCTCTTCGGTGGACTTCTGCGTGCGCTGGGCCAGGCCACGCACCTCGTCCGCCACCACGGCGAAACCGCGCCCGGCCTCTCCGGCCCGTGCTGCCTCGATGGCCGCATTGAGGGCCAGCAGGTTGGTCTGCTCGGCCACCGCCTTGATCACATCCATCACCCCGCCGATCTTGTTGCTTTCGCTCTGCAGCTCGCCCATGGCCTCGCTGGAGCGGCTCACCTCGCTAGCCAGGCGCTCGATCTGCGCAATGGTCTCGGCGACCACGCGATCACCCTGGCTGGCCTCGCGATCCGCATCGACGGCCGCCTGGGACGCCTCGGCGGCGCTGCGTGCGACCTCCTGCACGGTGGCGGACATTTCCTGCACGGCCGTGGCCACCTGGTCGGTTTCCACCTTCTGGCTGTTCACCCCGGCACTGGTCTGCTCGGTAACCGCCGACAGCTCTTCGGCCGCGCTGGCGATCTGGGTAACACCATCGCGAATGCCGCCGATCAACTCGCGCAGGGTGCTGCCCATACGCTGAATGCCCTGTTGCAGCACGCCCAACTCGTCGCGACGGCTGACCTGCAGGGTCTGGCTGAGGTCACCTCCGGCGATGCGCTCGACGGCCTCGAGGGTCTCCTGCAGCGGTCGGGTGATCTGCCGGGTGATCAGCCACGCCGAGAGAATGCCCACCAGCAGCGCCAGCAGCGCGGCGCCGATCGTCATCTGGTTGGCCCAGGTGGTGTCGCGGTCACGCAGGGTGGCCTGCATGGCCAGCAGCTCATCACCGATTCGGACGATCTCCTGCACCTGATCGGTCATGGCGCCGCGCAGTTGCAGGCGTTCGGCGGTTGCCGTGCGGTAGGCGTCCAGCAGGCTACGGTAGGCGGTGACCGTGCTTTGCAGCTGCTGGATCTGCTCCCGGTACTCGCCGACGAACACGCTGGTCAGGCCACTGATGCCCTGATCGACACCTTCGATCTGCTGATTCAGCGCCTGCTCGGTGCGCTCGTTCACATCCGCGGTGTAGCTGAGCACGCGGTAGCGCAGGGTCTGCACGTCATCCTTGGTGCGGGCGATGGCCTGGTAACGCGCGAAGCCCGCCTCATCGCCGGCGGCATTGCGTGCCACCTCATCCCTGATGCGGTCGATCAGCTCGCCCGCGCGATCCGCCATGTCGACCATTTCGGCACGGGTGTTGTTGACGACGACATAGGTGGCGTTGGTCTTGTCGAAGGCCTGCCGGTACTGCTCGATCAGCCCGATCTGCTGATGGAGCAGGCGCTGGTTCTCGGCGTTGCGAAAGCGCGGCAGCATTTCCTGCTGCCGCTGGGAGAGCGCACGTATCCCCTGCTGTACCGTATCGGCTTCTGCTGCGCCACCATTGGAGAGCAGGTACTGCAGGCGCGCCACACGCAGATCGGTGAGGGTATGGGTGAGCTCGTTAACGTCGGTCATGCGCTCGCTGCGCTGCACCACGCTGCCCAGGCTGCTCCAGCCGACCAGAGCCAGGGCCATGGTCAGAAGCAGCACCAGGCCAAAGCCCAAGGCCAGTTTGAGGGTAACGCTGATATTGCCAAACCACGTATTCATGGGTCGCTCCGACTACTCGAATGGATGATCAGTAAGTGCCCGATGCCCGATCGTTCCCGGTACGCGGGAACGATCGGCCAGCCTGTCGTCGCATGGGGCCCTAACACCGCACGCGTCAACAGAATCACTAGGTGGCACATTGATATCACATTGACGCAGGTTGCGTACCTCGGTTCACACAATTTGCAGCGCAGTTGTCTAGAACGGGCTTGCCGCCCGTATCGAGGGCCGCCGTGATCGAGTTCGATCCAATCGCCGGCTTGGCGGTCTGAAGCGATAGAGGCAGGCTTTCGGAGTGAAAAAGATGACCGCGTTCGATTGGCAGCGCATGCTGCTGGATGATTTGCCTTTGCTGTTTCTGGGCGAAGTGGCGCTTCGCGCACTATTCGCTTTCGTGGTGGTGTTCGTGTTCCTCAAGGTCAGCGGCCGGCGCGGCATTCGCCAGTTGTCGCTGTTCGAACTGGTGGTGATTCTCACCCTGGGTTCGGCCGCCGGTGACGTGTCGTTCTATGACGACGTGCCCTTGCTGCCGGTGGCCATGGTGTTCCTCACCCTGCTGGTGCTGTACCGCGCCACGGTGACGATGATGCGCCGCAGCGAGCGCGTTTCCGACTGGATGGAGGGCAAACCGGTAACCATCATCAAGGACGGACTCTACGAGCTGAACAGCCTGGATCACCTGAACATCTCCTCCGACGAATTCTTCATGGAGCTGCGCCAGCAGGGTGTCGAGCACCTCGGCCAGGTGCGCCTGGGCATTCTGGAAACCGATGGTGACATGAGCCTGTACTTCTACCCCGCCAATGCCGTGAAACCCGGCCTCTCGGTGCTGCCGGGCGAGCACCGCAGCGAATACCGGCAGGTGCCACAGGCCGGCACCTATGCCTGCGTGCGCTGCGGCCACACGCAATCGATGACCAGCGGACAAGACGCCAGTTGCCCGCGCTGCACGCAGCGCACCTGGTCGCCGGCGCTGAGCCACGAACGGCTGCGCTGATAACGCTGCCGCCGGGAAAAATCACCTGAACGGATCGGCACTGCGGCGCCTCTACCCTGCTATCGCGCCGGCAACCAGGCGCCCAAGAAGAAAAGGCCCGCACCATGACTTCATTCCTGATCGGCTCGGCAGTGGTATTCCTGGCGCTGTTCGTGATCGGCCTGTACTCCGGCGTCACCCTGCTCCACGAACTCGAATAACGCCATTGCCCTGGAGACAGGGCTGACGCTAGTTATCGAAATCGAAAAGCCCGGCCATCCCTGGTCGGGCTTTCACACCGGGCTCGGTATTCGGACCAGTGGCCCGTTTACTGTGCGAGCGGCGCGGGCACACCGCTGCCGGAGCCTTTGCGCTGGCAATAGGCAGCGGGCTGCATCAGGCCGAAGCTCGCCACGGTGAAGGCGCCGCCGCTGGCGCCACTGGCCACCGTGCAGTTGTAGTCGCCGGAGCCGGTGCGCGCCACGTAGTAGGTCTGCATGGAATCGCTGCGCACGTTGCCGATGCCGCTCACCGCCTCGCCGAGATTGGTCTCGGCCAGCGTCTTGAGCTTGTCTTCGGAGGGTTTGATGTTGCTGCAACCAGCGAGGCCGACAGACAGGGCGCCGAGCAGCGCGAAGGTGACCGGAGAACGCAGTTTCATGGTGTGCTTCCTTGGGATTGTAGTGGTGCTCCACAACCAACGGTTGCCCCACTGCAATGGCGCAAGGGCTTGAAAAACGTTGGGGATACCACCAAACCATAACCCCGCGTCACGGCCGGGTCATTAGCACAGGCGTGCTAATGGCACTATGAAACTCGACGTCACCCTTGGCTGCGCTTCGCCCCTTCGAGCCGCCACCGGCTACCCGGCTCAGCTGTCCGCCACCTTGTAGTCCTCGGCCTTGAGCGGCTGCACCCCGCCGGCCCGGGTGATGCCGTACAGCACCACGCCGGCCAGCAACAGCGCGCCGGCGCGCAGCCAGGTTTGCGCGTCCTGCTGGGTCATCAGCAGCAGGCACGAGGCCACGCCCAGCACCGGCACCCAGGTCGGTACGCGGAAGTGCTCCTGCGCCACCTCGTCGCGGCGCAGCACCAGCACCGCCAGGTTGGTGCTGATGAACACGAACAGCAACAGCAGCACCACGGTTTGCGCCAGAGTCGCCAGGGAGCCGGTCAGCGTCAGCACGATGGCCACCAGGGTGGTCGCCACGATGGCCGCTGCCGGTGTGCGCCGCTCCGCCAGCACGCCGCCCAGCACGCTCGGCAGCAACCGCTGGTGGGCCATGCCGTAGGCCAGGCGGCTGGCCATGATCATGGTCAGCAAGGCGCCGTTGGCCACGGCGATCAAGGCGATAAAGGCGAACAGCTGCGGCGGGATGCCCAGCCCGGAGGCCTTCACGACCTCCAGCAGCGGCGCCGTGGAGCTGGCCAGCTGTTCGACAGGCATCACCAGCGCCGCACCGATGGACACCGCCATATAGATCGCCCCGGCGATGATCAGCGCAGCGAACAGCGCCCGTGGGTAGGTCTTGCGCACGTCACGAATCTCTTCGGCGAGGTTGGCCGAGGTCTCGAATCCCACGAAGGAATAGAACGCCAGCAGCGCTCCACCCAGCACTGCAAAGGCCGGGTTGACCCCGGACTTGAACTCCACCACCCGGCTGAAATCCCCTTCGCCGCCGCGCAAGAACCACGCCGCGGCGACTATCACCAGCAGCAGGCCGGACAGCTCGATGGTGGTCATCACCAGGTTGGCCGACAGCGACTCCTTGATGCCCCGGGCATTGAGCAGGCCGATCACCACCAGGAAAATCAGCGCCGCCACCTGGGCGGGAATGTCGATGAAGGCCGCCAGGTAATCCCCGGCAAAGGCCAGGGACAGCCCCGCCGCGCTGGTCACCGCTGCCGCCAGCATGCAGAAGCCGACCAGAAAGGACACCAGCGGCGACTTGTAGGCCCTGGCCGCGAATACCGCCGACGCCCCGGCATGGGGGTACTTGGTGACCAGCTCGGCGTAGGAACCCGCGGTGAGCAAGGCGAAACCCAGGGCCACCAGCAAGGCCACCCAGACCGCACCGCCCACCTCGCCGGCGATCACCCCGGCCAGGGCATACACCCCGGCGCCGAGCACGTCCCCCAGGATGAACAGGGTCAGCATCGAGCCCGTGATGGCGCGCTTCAGGGGTGGAGTTGGCTGCGTATTGGCTGTGGGCATCGTTCACGTCCTGTTGGTGTTACGCAGGTACGGCGACAGCCGCCTGCAGGCCGGTCATGACTGACCGTTACATTTTGAAAGATGCCGTCCATCGGCAAAGATTCAACAAGCCGGCCGGCCGGTATGCCGCGGCCCGGGCCGGGGGCCTGTTGGAGCGAAAAGGAAGAGCCGAGCGCTTCGCCGGTAAGCCCTACGGCTGGCGGGAACTGATGGGTTGCTGGGTGATTGCATGGGAAGCCCGTCCCGATCTCGCACTCGAATGGACGGCGCCAAGGCTGGCTCACCCATCGACCCGCTTCTGTGGGAGCGCGCCATGCGCGCGAAATCAAGGGCGAAACCCTTTCTCAGAGGGGTGACAGCTCGTCGCATGGGCCGGACCGGGTAGGTGAAACCCATGGTGATTTCGCGGGGTTTCACCTACGGACCAGCGCCTGCAGATCGACAACAGACCCTAGCGCTCATCCGTTCTGGCGGTACCGTTTTCACGCTCGTTCAGGGAATCCTGATCCGAACCCGGATTGCCCGCTGGCGGGTTCCACTCCACCCGGTTCTTCTTCGCCTCGGCCTCGTTGCGGCCCTGCCTGGGCTCCGAACTGGCCTTCTCCAGCCCCGAGCCATGCCCTGCGCCGGTATCCACTTCCTTGTCGCTGGAGGACTCGAAGGCGGATTCTGATTCGTTATGTTCGACTGCCATGACCACACTCCCGTAACGACGCAGGACATCTGCGCACACCGTTCTGAAACGTCGCCCGGCGCCGGAGTGCAATGCTTTCGACAGGCGGCAGCGCCAGCGGACAGCGAGACGGATGACGTGTCGATCGGCTGAAGCAATTGCCGCGGCCGCCGATAACCTGCCAGTCCCCCTTTCAAATGGCTGTTCTCATGTTCAATCGGCTCTCCATCCAGTTCAAGCTGACCGCCCTCGCCGGCCTCTGCCTGTTCCTGGTCGTGTCCCTGCTCGTACTCGTCTCCCAGTTCTATGCAGCGCGCAGCAGCGATGTCGTCAAAGGCACCAGCTATCAAATGCTCGGCGATTCCGCGCAGTTGCGGCTACAGGCCATCGGCGAGGCACAGGCGCAAAGCATGCGCAGCGAATTCCTCGAGGTTTACCTGTACGGCCTCGGCCTCGCCAAACAGGTCGACCTGCTGCGTAACCAGCACGCCAAGGGTGTGCTCAGCGCCGAGGCGCTGCGTAGCGACCTGACCGCCGTGCTGGCCGATGCGCTGAAGGCGCGCCCCGAGTCCCTGGGTATCTACATCGCCTTCGCGCCCAACGGCCTGGACGGGCAGGATGCCGCCTTCATCGATAACGAAGGCGCGAGCAGCAACGAGGCGGGCCGCTTTGCGCTCTACTGGGCGCAGAGCGAGCCGGGCAGGTTCGCAGCCGAAGTGATGACCGAACAGGAACTGGCCGACACCACCCCCGGCCCAAGCGGCGCAGCCTACAACGCCTGGTACAGCTGCCCGCTCAAGACCGCGGCGGCGTGCCTGCTCGACCCTTATGTCGACCAGGTGAATGACCAGCCCGTGCTGATGACCAGCGTGGCTCTGCCCCTGCAGGACGGCGGCAAGGTGATCGGCGTGATCGGTATCGATATCAGCCTGGCCGCGCTGCAGGCGCTGGCCGAATCGGCGAACCGCAGCCTGTATGACGGCCAGGGCGACATCAGCATCATCAGCCCGGCCGGGCTGCTGGCGGCGTACACCCGTGACGCGACTCAGCTAGGCAAGCCCCTGGACGACGCCGCCCAGACCCAGGCCAGCGCACTGCGGCAGGCGCTGCAGGCCGGCCAGCCGTCCGTGGTGTCGAGCGAGCAGGCCATCGGCGTCATGCAGCCCGTGCAGCCCATTCCCGGCGCCAAGACCTGGGGCATTCTGATCCAGGCGCCGAAACCGGTGGTGCTCACCCGCGCCCTGGCACTGGCCGACACCCTCGAGGCGCAGCGTACCCGCGACAGCATGATCTCCTGGCTGGTGGGCATCGGCGCGATCGTGCTGGGCCTGGTGCTCATGAACATCATGGCGCGGCGCGTCACCCGCCCGATCCTGTCGGTCGCCGACAGGCTCGACGACATCGCCAGCGGCGAGGGTGACCTGACCCGCCGCCTCCAGTACCCGCGGCAGGACGAACTGGGCCGGCTGGCCGATGGCTTCAATCACTTTCTCGACAAGCTGCAGCCGATCGTGGCCAAGGTGAAGGACTCGGTGCAGTCCGCCCGCCACACCGCCGACCAGTCGGCCGGCATCGCCACCCGCACCAGCCAGGGCATGCAAGCGCAGCTCAGCGAAGTCGAACAGGTGGCGACCGCCTCCAACGAAATGAGCGCCACCGCCCAGGCCGTGGCGCAAAACGCCTCAGAGGCCGCCGCCGCGGCACGCAGCGCCGACGAAGCGACCCGCGAAGGTCTCCAGGTGGTCGACCAGACCACCCAGCGTATCGAGCGGCTGGCCCACGACCTCGGTACCGCCATGCGCGACGTCGAAGGCCTGGCGGCCAGCAGCGAGCAGATCGGCTCGGTGCTCGAAGCCATTCGCAGCATCGCCGAGCAAACCAACCTCCTGGCCCTCAATGCCGCCATCGAAGCCGCACGCGCCGGTGAAGCCGGCCGTGGTTTCGCCGTCGTTGCCGATGAGGTCAGAAGCCTGGCCACCCGCACCCAGGTCTCGATCGAAGAGATCCGCCAGGTCATCGAGCGCCTGCAGCAAGGCACCCGCGACGTGGTGGAATCCATGCGCGACGGCCACCTCCAGGCCCAGGACAATGTCAGCCACGTCGCCCTCGCCGTCAGCGCCCTCAAGCGTATCGGCGATGCGGTCTCGGTGATCACCAGCATGAACCTGCAAATCGCCAGCGCCGCCGAGCAACAGAGCGCAGTCGCCGAGGAGATCAACCGCAACGTGTCGGGCATCCGCGACGTCACCGAATCGCTGGCCGAACAGGCGGATGAGTCCGCCCAGGTCAGCCGCTCGCTGAATGCGCTGGCCAACCACCAGCAGGGGTTGATGGACCAGTTCAAGGTCTAGGGCCGTAGCGAAAGAGCTTATGGGTAGCGGTGCCGCAACGGTACCGGTAAGGTTGCCACCTGAAAACCTGCGCTAGAGTGCACGGGTGGTGGCCGAATCCTCGGCTGGCGGCGGCGCAGCGGCCGCCGTGGCTAATGAGCACGCGGCCGATGGCCGGCCTGGCTTTCGAGGTAGGTTTGCACCCTGCCGTACATCGCGTCCAGATCCCATGGTTTGGAGAGGAACGCCGAGTGTTCCGGTATCTGGTCGTCGCGCGGCATCTGGTGCCCCGAGGTTAGCAACACCGGCAGTTCGGGCCAGCGGGCCCAGACGATCTGCGCCAGCTGCCAGCCATCCAGCGAGCCCGGCATGCGAATATCGCTCAGCAGCAGATCCACCGTCCCGCGCTCCAGATGTTCGAGCGCTGCGTCAGCCGATGCACACTCGATCACCTCCAGAGCCAGGGGCGAGATCAACTCCATCAGAAGTTGCCGGAGGATCAGCTCGTCTTCGACGAGCAGTACGGTGAAGGTCATTTGGTTTGGCCAGTGTCTACAATGAAAATTAGGCCGTGGGATGCGCATTACGTGTCTTAAAGTGGACGGATGGTCACGGCCGCTCCTGTAACGCTCGAAACGCCGTCACGCTTGGCGTGGCGCGTCTGGATCTGTCCGCCCGGCGGTCATCTTTGAGCATGAACCTCCCATCCTCGCCCCCGCTCGGATGGAGTAGGCCAACTCTTTGGCCTACCTCGAGGTACATCGTCATGAAAGTCATGAATCTGAAAGATGGGACGCCCCACTACCAGGGCAACCCAGGCTATGTTGCGCCCCAAGCCGCTGCTACCCCCACTCGGCTGGGCTCGGTGAGTGCGATAAGACGGCCCCTGGCCCAACAGCCGGGTAGAGACCACGCCGATGAAGACGATGAGGGCCTGGACCCCGGCACCGGTACCGATAGCGAGCCGACGTCACTGCCAGACGAAGCGCCTCCCGTGGAGCCCGAGGATTTCGACGGCAACAAGGCCGCGATGGATACCAGGCAAGGGATTTGATTCTGGCCGTTCGCTATGACCGATGGCGCCGCCTGGCGCCTTCGTTTCACAGGGGTGCGAGATCGCTCGCATGGCGCCCAAGCCATTGAGCGTGACACCTAACGCTTTTCACGGGTCGACTGCTTATGCGGTGCATTCCCCGCCTTGGGAATCGCACAGCTCTCGCCTTTACAGCGAGCGGCACCATCCGGATGAGGCAGCCAAGCCAAATGCGGACGCCAGCGGCAAAAAAGCCGGTAGGCGACGTTCAGCATCGGCCTGGCCCACCGCCACGACAGGGGGGCGGCCCAGAAGCCGAGGCCAGCCGCGCGCCAGCTCCACAACGTTGCGTCCAGACCGGTGACCCAGGCGCCATCGGCAAACCTGGCGTGCAGCAATGATTCCATCTGGGCAAAGGTGAGCGCCAGGGATTCTGGCTCGAAACCTTGGTCACGGATATCGACGAAGCGCAGGCGCTCCGGGGCGGCACGCCCGCGCAAGGTGTTTATCTCCCGGGCGCAGAGTGGGCACTCACCGTCAAAATAGAGGGTCAGTGGCCATGTTGGCTTTCTGTCCATCAACGATCTGCCCTTCGCGTTTTTCCATACGATAGGCCCCTGATCCCGGGCCGACAATGATCAGCTCGGCTGGACGCTCGCCTTGCCCCCGAGACGGACGGCCCGCTTCAGGTCGTTGCCGACGTCAGCTGCAGCATTTGGCAGGAAAGCCTGGGCCAGGCACATGGGCAGCAGTGGCGCACGGTGATGGCGCCCTGCCCCAATCAACCACAATTGCCAGCAATGGTCAGGTAATCCGTATAGAGCTGGGGCGCGCCGGAAAAGGACGCCAGCTCACGCCACTCTTCGTTCATGCGCTCCGCGTCCTCGTGCTCGCGCACGAACTCCAGTGCCTGCTCGGTAGAGACATCCAGTTCCGGGTGGAAAGCATTGAGGGACTCCAGGCTTTCGATTTCCAGCATGACCACATACTGATCGATACGGCTGCCACCCTGGCATTTCAGCATATGGAACTTCCACCCCGGATAGTCGGCAATTCGCTGGATGTTGCCGGTGATGAAGTCTTCGAAGGTCGCCGCAGATACACCGGGGCGCAGTGCCAGATTATGAATGCCGATGACCCTAGCAGCGGGTTTCTGCCCGGCAAGCGCCTGGTAGTTGGGCCCCTCCGGCAACGTGCTGCGGGTATTCTCGGCGACCAACGCGTAGTGCGAGAAAATGGTGGGCCGTTCGGAGAAGGTCGCGAAGGTCTTCCATTGCGCGATCAGCTCCAGGGCCTGGGGGCGCTGCTGCCAGAAGGCCTGGGCCAGCGCGGTGTGATCGCCGTTGGCGTCGATATAGCGGGCGTAGTCCTCGGCGCTGGGTGCCTCATGCAGCATCAGGTATTGATGCTGCCGCTCACCGCGCAGGCCTTTGAGCAGCGTCCATTGCCAGCCGGGGTAAGCCGGAATCTCGATGCCGCGTTGACGGGCGAAGGCTTCGAAATGCGCGGCGGTGACACCTTTCTTCAGGTTGAGGCCGATGTAGTGCAGGCTGAAAACAGGCCCGGATAAGTGGTTCATGATGACTCCCTGGTAGTTAGTGACAGGACACGATGAAAGGCTTTCGGCCTCGCGGGCAGCAATGCGCGGCGAAAGGAACCGCGATCAGCCGGCGCCATGACGGGCAACGCGTCGGGCACTGGCACAAATCAGCAACATGATCACGATTCCCGCGGAGAACGCCGCGGTCAGGCTCCAGTGCCGGGCTACCACGCCAATCAGTGCAGGGCCGCTCAGCAGACCCGTGTAGCCGATCACGGTGACGGCAGGCAGGGCGAAGCTCGAGGCAACCTCTGGCTGATTACCAGCGGCGGTGAACAGGATGGGCACGATATTGGACAGGCCGATGCCGGTGAGCACGAAGCCCAGTAGCGCAACGCCTGGCAGATCGATCGCCACGACCAGCAGCAGCCCCAGCGAGGCGCAGGCGCCGCCCAGCATCAGCATGCGCTGGCGACCATGGGCGTTGACCAGGCGGTCGCCATACAAGCGGCACACGGCGACGGCGATGGCATACAGCGTAAAACCGGCCCCGGCATGGCTCTTGTCCAGCCCGCGTTCGGTGTGCAGGAGCACCGCCGACCAATCCAGCATGGCCCCCTCGATCATGAACACGAAGAAGCACAGCACGGCGATGAACAGAACCCCGGGTTGGGCCAACGCCTGCAAGGTGCCGCCGGACTCGCCGCGATCCGTTACCCGCCTGGCCAGCAGGTGGCCGCGGGCGGACAGGGTGAACAGCGCGATCAGCAGCACGATCAGGCCGATGGCTTGCAGCGGCGTCAGCCCGACCCACAGCAGCAGGGTGACCCCGCCGGCACCGGCCACGCTGCCGATGCTGTAGAACCCATGGAAACCGGACATTCTGGCCTGCCCGCTTTCACGCTCGACGATGACCGCCTGGGCATTCATCGAAACATCCAGCAGGCCATTGGCCGCGCCGAACACCAGTAACGCGGCCGCCATTTCCCAGACGGAGCCGGCGAGCATCATCAAGGGCAGCACCAGGCAGAAGATCGCCGCGCAGGTCAGGATCAGGGGTTTGCAACCGAACCTGGCAATCGCCCGCCCTGCCAGCGGCATCACCAGCATGGAGCCCGCGGCGATACAGAACAGCAACAGGCCCAGCGTGCCTTCGTCGATGGCCAGGTGGGATTTTACGAAAGGAATCAGCGGCGCCCAGGACGCCATGCCGAGCCCGGCGACAAGGAAGATATGGCGCGTGGCGCGCTGCTGGAGGCGATTGGCAGCGATACTCGGGCAGGCAGCATTCATGGCACGAAACTCTAGGTTCTAGTTATGGGCGGCGATGGCCGCGCGCTTGCAAGGCAGCGCAGCCCACCGCGGTTTGCCAGCGCAAGGAAACGCCTGCGCTCAGCCCAGGCTCTGCGCCACCGAGAGGTAATCGGTGTAGATCTGGGGCGAGCCGGAAAACGAAGCGAGTTGCTTCCACTCTTCGTACATCTGCTTGGTGTCGCGATGGGCCTGGGCAAACAGCGCGGCCTGGTCGGTGGCGATATCCGGCTCCGGGTAGAACACGTCGAGCGCCTGCAGGCTGGCTATTTCCATCATCACCACGTACTGGTCCAGCCGGTTGCCCCGCTCGCCCTTGAGCAAACGGAATTTCCAGCCGGGATAGTCCTCGATACGGTGGTGGTTCTCGGCGATGAAGGTCTCGAAGCTGTGCGCCTCGACGTCCTCGCGCAGCGCCAGGTTGTGAATGCCGATGACCCGTGCCACCGGCTCCTGCCCGGCGCGCTCCAGGTAACGTGGGCCCTGGGGCACGTCGCTCCTGGGGTTCTCGGCCAGCAAGCGATAGTCGGTGTAGAGGGTGGGCAGTTCACTGAAGGTGGCGTAGCGCTTCCACCCGCCCAGCATATCCAGGGCCTGCGGGCGGTCGCGCCAGAACTGGCGAGCGAGCGGGGTCTTGTTGCCATCGGCGCTCACGTACAGGTCGCGCTGCGCGGCACTGGCGATTTCGAACAGCATCAGGTATTGCCCGGCCCGCTCGCCGCGCAGGCCGCGCAGCAAGGTCCAGTTCCAGCCCGGATAGCAGGGTATGTGCACGCCCCGCTCACGTACGAAGCGCTCGAACTGCTCGGGCGTCACACCGGCCTCGGTATCGATGGCGATGTAGTAGAAGCTGAAGACCGGCGCGACTGAAGCGTCTGGCTGTGTCATTGGCTGGGCCTCCTCAGGCATGGGGCTCGACGAACTGGGTATTGATGATGGCCTCCACCAGGGTCACGCCGTTGGGGGTCAGGCTGACCACCTCGCCCTGCACGGTGACCAGGGCCTTTTCCACCAGTGTGTCCAGCGTGCGGCTGATGATCGGGTTGTCGTAGAGGCTCCTGCCTTCGAAGCGCTGCCTGAACACCTTGTCGTCCACGGGCACTAGCGTGGATAGCGCCATCTTGAAGGCGTTGACTTCCCGCTGCAGGGGCGACACGCCGCGGCTCCCCTCGATGGGCAGGCGGTCTTGGTCGAGCGCTTCCTTGTATTTCTTGTAGCCGGTGATGTTGATCGCTTCGGCGCGGGTGCATTTCGAGCTGCCGCCCAGGCCGATCGCCACCTCCGGGTACTGGGTGGGCAGATCGGTAATGAGCCCCTTCCACTTCTCCGCCTGCAGGTGGTTCTGGTGGAAGTACATGGTCGGGTGTTCGCGATAGCCCGAGGCGAGGTAGCGCTCGACCAGTTCGCGCATCTGGTACTGCTTGCCCAGGCCGGGAAAGGTCATGCTGTCGGTGCCGATCAGGCCCTTGCGTTGCCAGTGGCTTTGCCGTTCACCGGAAACCCCGGTGCGGGTTTTCATGAACTCTTCCATGTGCAGCTTGGTGATGACCACATGGGAAAGTTCGAGCTCGAGCACCTTCTCCAGGTCGTACTTAACATCGTCCACGCCCTGCCCCAGCATGCCGTAGATAAGGTCGACACTGACCCACTCCAGGCCGATTTCCCGGGCATGGTGGATGGTCTGCACGCACTCTTCGGCCGAGTGCATGCGCCCGCAGGCGGAGATGATGCGGTCGTCGAAAGACTGCGCGCCAAAGCTGATCTTGGTGAAGCCAAGCTCCTTCAACAGCAGCAGATAGTCGCGCGTCAGGGTGCCCGGCTCGCCTTCGAAGCGCAGGGTGGCGGCCGAGAAATTGAAATGGCTCAGGTAGAAGTCCATCAGGCGGCGCAGTTCCGGCTCCGGCAGCAACGACGGCGTTCCGCCGAAGATATTGAATTCCCCCACCTCGGCGTTGGCCAGGCTCGGGACCTTCTGCAGCCACATCCTGGCTTCCTTGATGTTGTAGTCCACCAGGTCGACGAACACCTGTTGTGACGACGCCGCCTTGGGATTGAGGATGACCGTGGGGTACTGGCAGAAATGGCAGCGGTAACGACAGGTGGGGATATAGGCCCACAGGTGAATCTGCCGGGCCTGGCCGATTTCACCGTCCATGTCCGCGAAGAATTCCTCCAGCGGATAGTCGGCGATATCGCCAGGAAACACGTGGCAGCCAAAGGGATCGTTGAATACGTAGTCCAGCATGGCGGCGTTTTGCGGGCGGGAGAGAAACTCATGGACCCTGGGCAGCGGATAGTTGGGGTCGATATCGTTCAGTGAGTTCAGTGCTTCGACGTTCATCAGAACACCCCGCCATTGGCAAAGTAGTTGTGGGCTTCGCCGGACTCGCGGTCCTCGCAGAAGTAGTAGACGAAGCGTTGGAAGTCCTCGGGCCTCACGGCCGCAAAGCACTCGGGCAAGGCCGGCGGGTAGCCGATGTCGTCGCCTACCGCCCGGCGCAACGCACTGAACAGCTCGTCGCGAAACTCGAAATACAGGCGATAGGCCGGCGTCTTGTAGGCGTGGATGGGTTTGAAATCGATGACCCGTGACTCGTATTTGATCTCGTGGATACGCTGGTAGAGACGGTCGGCCACCGGCCCGCCGAAGAACTCACGCACCGCCCTGTTTTCCAGCAGGATGTGGGGGTTGAGCAAGGCCGGCAGCACGATGTTCTTGGGCACGTAGTCCTTGATCGAATACTCCCAGGCCTGCCGCGACTGCTCGGCGCTGGTGTCGGCCAGGGTGGGCAGCTGCCGCTCCACGTCCGGGCGCACGTCCTTCATGATGATGATGCCGTCCTGGCCATAGGCCTTGCCGGTGATCACCTCCTCCAGAATGGTGTCCACCCGGCGGCTGTTGATTTCGATGCGCGAATCATGGGCATACACGGGTTTGCCGCCCCAGGCGATGACCCGGATGCCGAAGTCCCAGTCATCGGAGAGGTGTTCCACGAAACGGCCGTCTTGCAGCTGGTAGAAGATCTCGATGCCGCCTACCTTGTCGTAGAGCGTGCGTTCGACGGCAAAGCCCTTGCCGTCGGGAAAGCCGCCGAACAGCGAGAAGGACATCTCCCGGCAGCGCAACGTCCTGTCGATTTCGGCGTACAGGTTCGGCCGGGTCTGAAAGGCGGCCTGGTTGTAGTAGTAGTTACAGGTACCGAGGTCGGCGTGTTCATCGACCATCTTTCTGATCAGCGCGTGCAGCCAGAATGGGTCCACGGTGCAGTCCGCATCGGCGGAGGCGATGTAATGCCTGCTGCTGGTACCGAGACGCAGGTCGCGCTGGCGCGAGCGCACGCTGGCATAGTCCATACCGCGTTTGCGCGCCGAGGAAACACCCTGAACGCGCTCCTCGATGACATGAATATCGAGGGACGGATTGCGCGCCCTGAAGGCGTTGATTTTCTGCACCGAGTCATCGCTGGAGTTGTTGTCGACGATGATCAGCTCGTAGCTGTCATGGGTGATCAGGCCGTCCCGGGTCTGCTGCTGAAACAGGGAATCCAGCACGCTGTCGATGCGGTCACGCTCGTTATAAACCGGCAGCACGACCGATACAAAAATGGTGTCACGCATGGTTCCTCCAGGTTCATTCAGGTCCAGCATGCCGGCGACGTTATTGGCGAGCACCCGCTGGCCAATAACGAAGTTTCGCCGCGCGATGTCTTTCATCAGTAATCTGTCGTTCAACAGCCGATAGACTTCGTCGACGAATGCCTCATCCGGCAGCCCGTCATTGGCTTGGGAAATATTCATGATCGGCGCCTCGAAGCCGTGCCGGCCATACACTTCCTGGTAATACTCGTAGCGGGTGGTGATGTAACAACGCTGGCTGCTGATGGCCTCGCCTATGGGGTTGCCGTAACTGTCATAGCCCCAGGACGTCAGAAAGGAAACCAGATCGCAGGACCCATAGAGATCCTCGATGGTGATCGCGTTCTGCTTCGCCGGCATGCAAGCGTGGGATAACGAGCCGACGAACTTCACGAACGGCTCGATGTTCAGTTCCCTGATCTGCTTATTCAACGCGGCGAAGTAAGTTGGGTGTTCCTGAGGGTCGCCGGCGACCACCAGATATACCTTGCGCCCACTGCCGCTCTGGGCGAAAAGCTGATTCAGCCGGGGGATCAACCAGATGTCGCGGTCCTGGCGTTTTTGCGGAATGATGCGCGTGGTACGGGCGATCAATACGTCGCTATCGCGGATATCCAGGCCTTCCCTGATGTTGCGGTAAGTGCCTTGCCGGTCAAAGTCATAGGTGTTCTTGCGCACCTCGACCTGCACCTGATGGTCGCACCATTGCTCGAGCTGGTTCTTCAGATGGTTATTGAGGGTCACGTAGCGGATATAGGGCGAGCGCACAGGCCTGACGGCATGGGGGTACGGCTCGGGGCCGTACTTCATGATCGCCTTTTCACTGTTCCACATCAGGTCGTGATCGCGCCAGATCACGAAATTCCCCAGGCCATGTTCCTTGCCGTAGGTTTCGATGGCCTGGTACAGCGCCCTGGTATAGATGATGTTTTCCGGCAGCGTGCCGTTTTCGACTATCACGTAACGGATAGCGAGTGATTCCCACAACGCGATGATTCGCTGGGCCAAAGCCTGTGATGCTTCATCCACCGCCGCGAGAAGTTGCTGTTCTTGCTCAGCCGAAACGGACACTCGTTGTCCAATCAGCACTTCATGCAAGTGCGTGATGAACGGCACCGTGTAATGGGGAATGGCGTCGATGCCCTCGACACGAACAAGGGTGAACACGCCCTGATAGATGGCTTTCTCTTCGTCGTATGGTTTGTTGAAGTTGCCTTTGTCGACCTTTATGTCGTAACCCACATCCAGATAACAGGCGATGCCATTACGTCGGAGTCGCTTGGCCACTTTCAGGGCCTCGACGGTAATACCCGATACCGCAACGGCATCGAATGATATGAAAATAGCCCCCGGTTGCATTGTTCTACTCCTTCAGTCTTTCAGGGTTTTATTGATCACCACGAACTAAAGAACCAAATTCAGAGAACAGTTACCCACCGAATGCATCGTCGGAATTAACGAAGGTGTTGAACAACTTGTGGCAAGTGTTCTGCGACGCACTAATAAGTGCGGTTCATCGGGAGATGATGGGGAGCATTACCCCCGGCTCTATCAACCGCCGGAGGCACGACTCAGTGGATCGGCACGCAGCGTTTCAGCCGGTTTCAGCCAACGGCACTTCCACCGGCGTCAGCACATGCACCACGCCCTTGCCCAGCACCATTACGGCGGGCATGTCAGGCGCCTGCAACGCCGGCTCGTCGAGCTGCTCGGCGTCACGCAGCTGCACGCGGATGCGGGTTATCGCGACGCGCTGTTGCGCGGCCAGGTTCTTCTCGCCGCCCAGGGCTTCGACGACCTTGGCCGGCAGTAGTGTTTCAGGCGCCGTGTTCACCTTGGGCTCGTCCGGCACCAGGTCCGGCGTCAGGGCCTTCCAGAAGGCACTTTGCAATTTATTGAACATGCTCAGCACTCCAGTACAGGTGACAGGGGTAACGACGATGGCCGCCATGACAGCAGGGCTTCACGAACCTGCCCGGCGCTTTCCAGCGTCAGCGCCTGGCGCGCGATGGCCTCGCAATCGCTGAGCTGCACGTCGCGAATCGCCGCCTTGATGGCGGGAATCAGCGGCACGCTGGCCGACAGCTCATCCACCCCAAGGCCCAGTAACAGCGGCACGGCCAGTGGTTCGGAAGCCATGGCGCCGCAGACGCCGACCCACTTGCCATGGGCGTGGGCGGCTTTCACGGTGGTGGCGATCAGGCGCAGCACCGCCGGGTGGAAACTGTCGGCCTGGCTGGCGAGGCGTGGGTGGTCGCGGTCCATCGCCAGGGTGTACTGGGTCAGGTCGTTGGTGCCGATGGAAAAGAAATCGACTTCCGGCGCGAACACATCGGCCATCAACGCCGCGGACGGCACCTCGATCATGATGCCGAGCTTGGGCAGCGCGGTGAGGCCAAGGCTCGCCGCCTCTTCTTCGAGGATCTGCCGGGCCAGGCGCAATTCGGACATCTGGCTGACCATCGGCAACATGATGTGCAGCCGCGCCAGCGCGCAGCTCGCCAGGATGGCGCGAAATTGCTCGTGGAGCAGTTGCGGGCGCTCCAGGCACAGACGTACCCCGCGCATGCCCAGGAATGGGTTGGCCTCGGCCTCCATCGGCACGTAGGCCAAGGGCTTGTCCCCGCCGACATCGAGGGTACGCACCACCAGGTTGCGCTCCGGCCCCAGGGCGCGGGCGATGGCGCTATAGGTGGCCGCCTGTTCGTCCTGGCTGGGCGCACTGCTGCGCTCCAGGTAAAGGAACTCGGAACGCAGCAGCCCTACCCCTTCGCCGCCCAGCTCCAGCGCCTGCTCGGCCTCCGCCAGCGAGGCGATATTGGCCGTCACCTCGAAGCGATGGCCATCGCGGGTGGTGGCTGCCAGCGCGGCCTGCTCGAGGTCGCGCTGCTGGCGCAGGGTTCGCTGCTCGCGCTGGGCCTGCAACTGCTCGATGGAAACGGGATCGGGATCGAGGTGCAGTTCGCCCTTGTCGGCATCGAGCAGCACCCGGGTGCCGTCGGCCAGGGCAAGTACCTCCTGCGGCAGACCGCAGACCGCCGGTAGTCCCAGCGCCCGGGCCAGGATCGCCACGTGGCTGGTGGCCCCGCCGCCAACCGTGGCAAAGCCCACCACCTTGCTGGTATCCAGTGCCGCGGTCTGCGACGGGGTCAGTTGCTCGGCCACCAGAATGGCCTGGTCGGGCAGCTCCCAGGCGCTGTCTTGCACATCCAGCATCAGCTTGAGCACCCGCTGCCCGACATCGGCAAGGTCCAGTGCACGCTCGGCCAGAAACCGGTTGCCGCTGGCCTTGAACAGCTCGGCGGTCGCTTCGGTCACCGAGTTCCAGGCGAAGGCGGCGCTCTTGCCCTGGTTGATCAGCAGCCGGGCCTGCTCCAGCAGGCTCGGGTCTTCCAGCAGTTCCTGATGGGCCTTGAATATCTCCTCCTGGGCCTCGCTTGCCGCCCCGTCGCGCAGCTTCTGCAAGGCAGACAACGCCCCTGCCAGCGCACGATCCAAGGTTTGCAGCTCGGCGCGAGGGTCGCCGGCGGACTCGACAATCTCCAGCTTGCGCTCCACCACCTGAACCACCTGGCCAAGGGCAGAGCCTGCCGAAGCACAGACGCCCTGCAACGACATTGCCGAGCTCTTCGCTGCCGGCGCCGCCTCGATGGCCGATGCCCTGGCCGCCACCGGTGCCACGGATTCCCCGCAGCCATCGGCCAGCAACTCGGCAAGGGTCTCGATGGCCGCGGCGGCATCCTCACCGGTGGCGCTGATGGTCAGCATGTCGCCAAGGGCCGGTTGCATGGCCATGATCGCCACCAGGGATTTGCCGTTGGCGCTGTCCTGCTGCCGGTGCAGGCGGATATCGGCCTTGAAGCCCTTGGCGGCCTGGGCGAACACCGCTGCAGGCCGGGCGTGCAGGCCGTTGGCATTGGGCAGGCTGATCGGCTGCGAGACCAGCGCCTCACCTTCATTCACTGGCGCAGTGGCCGCCAGCCCGACGTGGCCAAGCTCCAGCAACGGCTGGCCACCGACCACCCTGGCGCTGTCGCCGGTCAGCATGCTGAACGGCTCGGCGCTGACCACCAGCATCAGCGTCATCAGGCTGCGCGCATGCACGGCAATATGGTCGGCATCGAACTCGATCAACGCCTGGCCAGCCTCCACACGCTGGCCTTTTTCCACCAGGGCCGTGAACCCTTCGCCGGCCAGGTTCACGGTATCCAGGCCGATATGCAGCAGGATCTGCGCACCGCCCTCATGGGTAATGGTGATGGCGTGACCACTGGCTTGCAGATCGCTGACCTCCCCCGCCAGGGGCGCACAGAGGGTCTGCGACGTCGGGTCGATGCACAGGCCGTCGCCGATCACCCGATTGGCGAACACCGGGTCAGGCACATGATCAAGGGGCACCAGCACCCCGGACAGCGGTGCCAGCAATTGCAAGGGTTGAGGTACGGTCATGGCTTCACCTGCGGTTTTGTTCTTGAAATGGTGCAAGGTCACTGCGGCGACATCGCCTATTTCCACCAGTACTCGATTTGCAGCCCGGCATTGGAACCGTGCAGCGACGAGCCGAACTCGCCGCTGTCGGACAATGCCGAGCCCTGGGCCAGTTCATTGGCCGCGCGCTGGGCCGCCGCGTTCCAGCTTGCATAGGTGTAGTACAGGCGCACCTCCGGCCGCTCCCAGAACCCCGGGCCTTTTGGCGACCAGGTGGGCGCGAAGGTAAACTTGCTCAACTTGCGGGTACCGCCTGGCGCCTGCACCTGATCGTGACCGAGCTCGGCCACCAGCTTGAATTGGTCGGTGATCCCATAGGCCGGGCGCACGCCCACAGACATCCACTTCTGGTCACTGCCATCGGGGCGAATGTCCTTCTGGTAGAGCGCCTGGAACTGGCCACCGAAACGCGGCGTTACCTGCCAGTCGAAGAACTCCACCACCCGGTAGCTCTTGTTGTTGTCGTCCAGGCCGACGTTGCCGGTGTAGCCCAGGCCCGTGCCGGGGCCTTCGCCATATTGCAGCGCCAGTGTGTTCTTGCCGCCCAGAAACAGCTGCTGCACGTGCTGGGCAGTGACCGCCCAGCCCGCATGGGCGTCGCGGCGGCTGGGTTTGTCGATGTAGCTCAAGCCCAGCTCGAGCTCGCCGCCGGGGTTGGTGCTAAAGCCTGCGACGTTGAAGTCGTGCCGGGTGACGTAGTCCTTCTGGTACAGATTGTCCTTGCGGGAAAAGGCGTAGCTGTATTTCAGGTCGCCGATCTTCACGTCCTCGACCCCGCCGCCGGTGGCGCTCTGGTTCCAGTAGTAGAAATCGGAAATGTGGATGTCGTTACGTTTGTAGTAACGCCGGCCGGCCCACAGCGAGCCGCCGTTGAGGCTGGGCAGGTTTGACCACTGGGCATAGAGCTGCGGCAGACGTACGGCACCGTTGTCGCCCTGAAAGGTCAGGTCACGGTCGTATTCGTTGAACAGCGACACCATGCCGTCGACGCTGAACACCGAGCCGTCGTCGAGGGTCAGCAGGTCCTGGCGCAACTCCAGCTCCGCGTACTGCTCGCACTCGTTGCCCAGCCGATACTTGGACTGCGCACCGGGCAGCATGAAGCATGATTGCGAGCGGCCGTTATCGGTGCTGCCGACACCGCTGCGCAGGTAGCCGGCGAACTCCAGCGCCTGCGCGGAAAACGGCATCACCAGGCACACACAGGAGGCGGCAAGGCCGCCATTCATTCTTGTTTTCAAGCGCCACTCCATTGTCTTTCTTGTTGGGTTGAGGCTTAGAACAGCGAAGGCATGCGTGGATGCGATCAGCTGTCCTCGAGGTGCAACACGAAGGACTCGTATGGCCTGAGGTACAGTTGACGCCCCCGCGGCTCGCAGTCCGGGTAATTGCTGATCACCACCCGCTGACGGCTGGCGCTGTCGATCACCCGCTCAGGCAGCTCGACCTCGCAGGAGGTGCCATAGAAGTTGTTCACCACCAGCAGGCGTTCATGGGCGTTTTCACGTTCGCGCAGGTAGATCCACACCTGCTCGTGCTCCGCCAGCAGCTGGCGATAGACGCCCTGCTGGATCAACGGCTCCTGACGGCGCAAGGCGACCAGTTGGCGGTAGTAGTGCAGCACCGAGGTGGGATCGTCGAACTGGTTGGCGACGTTTATCTGCTTGGCATTGCCAGGCACGCCGATCCAGGGTTCGGCGGTGCTGAACCCGGCGTTCGCCTCGCCATTCCACTGCATCGGCGTGCGCCCGTTGTCGCGGGACTTCTGCATGATGGTGGCCATGATCGCTGCAGGGCTTTCGCCAGCGTTGCGTTTGAGGCGGTAGATATTCAGGCTTTCGACATCACGGTATTGCTCGATGCTGTCGAAGCCCGGGTTGGTCATGCCCAGCTCCTCGCCCTGGTAGATGAAGGGCGTGCCCTGCAGAAAATGCAGTGCGGTGGCGAGCATCTTGGCTGAAACCACGCGGTATTCACCGTCATCGCCGAAACGCGACACCACCCGCGGCTGATCATGGTTACACCAGAACAGGGCGTTCCAGCCGCCGCCGGCCTGCATGCCGGTCTGCCAGTCGGAGAGGATGCGTTTGAGCGCCAGGAAGTCGAAATCGGCCTGCACCCACTTCTGCTGGTTGGGGTAGTCCACCTTCAGGTGGTGGAAATTGAAGGTCATCGACAACTCTTTCGAGTCGGGGCGCGAATAGCGGATGCAGTGTTCGAGGGAGGTGGACGACATCTCGCCGACGTTGATCAGCTCATGGCCTTCGAACACCTCGCGGTGCATTTCCTGCAGGTATTCATGCACGTTGGGGCCGTCGGTATAGAAACGGCGGCCGTCGCTGGCATCCTCGGGAAAGTCGGCCGGCTTGGAGATCAGGTTGATCACGTCCAGGCGGAAGCCACCCACGCCCTTGTCGCGCCAGAAGCGCATCATCCTGAAGACTTCCTGGCGCACCTTGGGGTTGTCCCAGTTGAGGTCGGCCTGGGTGTGGTCGAACAGGTGCAGGTAGTACTGGCCCGTCTGCGCCTCGTACTCCCAGGCCGAGCCGCCGAATTTCGACTCCCAGTTGTTCGGCTGGTCGCGCCAGATATAGAAGTCGCGGTACGGGCTGTCGAGGCTGCTGCGCGCCTGCTGAAACCACAGGTGCTCGATGGAGGTATGGTTGACCACGATATCGAGCATCAGCTTGATGCCGCGCTTGCCCGCCTCGGCGATCAGCAGCTCGCAGTCGGCCATGGTGCCGTAGCTGGGGTCGATGGCGTAGTAGTCGCTGATGTCGTAACCGTTGTCACGTTGCGGCGAGCGCAGAAAAGGCGTGAGCCACAGGTAGTCGACACCCAGCCATTGCAGGTAATCGAGCTTGGCGACCACACCGAGCAGGTCGCCCGTAGGGTTGCCGGCTTGGCTGTAAAAGCTCTTCGGGTAGATCTGGTAGATCACCGAATGCTGCCAGTCTTGCATGGCGCTATTCCTTCATCTGTTTTAAAACCACGAGCGGCACGCCACAGCGCTGCCGCTCGCCAAGCGATGGTTCAGGCGACCCGGTAGCCCGGGCGGACGATCTTCACGCTGAGGGCGCAGGTGAGCAGGAACGGCACCGCGATGGCGATGACCATGCCCACGATGAACACCGGGATGTACTGCGGCATGATGGAAATGAAACCGGGCAGGCCGCCGACCCCGATGGCCGAAGACTGCACCTTGTTCAGCGACAGGAAGATGCAGCCCATGGCCGAGCCGACCAGGGCGGCGTAGAACGGGTACTTGTAGCGCAGGTTGATACCGAACATCGCCGGCTCGGTGATGCCGAAATACGCGGAGATGGCCGAGGTGGACGCCATGCTCTTGTCCCGCAGGTTGCGGGTCATGTAGAACACCCCAAGCGCGGCGCTGCCCTGGGCCAGGTTGGACATCACGATCATCGGCCAGATGAAGGTGCCACCCTGGGTGGAGATCAATTGCAGGTCCACGCCCAGGAACATGTGGTGCATCCCGGTGATCACCAGCGGCGCGAACAGCATGCCGAAGATCGCCCCGCCGATCAGCGGCGCGAAATCGAACAGCATCACCACGCCCTCGGTGATCAGGATGCCCAGGTGGCGGGTTACCGGGCCGATCAGGGCCAGGGCCAGAACGCCGGTGATGACGATGGTGGTGATCGGCACCACCAGCAGCTGGATGGCATTGGGCACCCGGGCACGCAGCCATTTCTCGATCACGCTCATCACATAGGCGGCCAGCAGGATCGGCAGGATCTGCCCCTGATACCCGACCTTCTCGATCTTGAACCAGCCGAAGATATCGAAGTACGGCATGCCTTGGTCGCCCAGGCCGGCGACCACCTTGCCATAGTTCCAGGCATTGAGCAGGTCCGGGTGCACCAGCATCAGGCCCAGCACGATGCCGAGGATCTCACTGCCGCCGAAGCGCTTCGCCGCCGACCAGCCGACCAGTGCCGGCAGGAACACGAACGAGGTGTTGGCCATCAGGTTGATCAGGCTCCACACGCCGTCCAGCGACGGGTAGGCTTCCAGCAGGGTGACCCCTTCGATGAACATGCCCTTGGCGCCGATCAGGTTGTTCACCCCCATCAGCAGGCCGGCAATGATCAGCGCCGGCAGGATGGGCATGAACACGTCGGAGAGGATGCGCACCAGGCGCTGCATGCCGTTGATCTTGGCAGCGCTCTGCTGCTTGAGATCGGCGATGGTCATGGCCGCCAGGCCGGTCTGCTCGCGCAGCGCGGCATAGACCTTCTCCACATCGCCGGGCCCGATTACCACCTGGTAGAGGCCGCCGGTGAAGAACGAACCCTTGACCAGATCGATCTGGTTCAAGGTCCCCACGTCGACCTTCTTGGGGTCCTTGAGGGACAGGCGCAGGCGCGTCACGCAATGGGCGGCCTGCTCGACATTATCGACGCCGCCGAGGCTCTGCAGCACGTCGCGGGCAATGGCTGAATAATCGTGACTCATGCGCTTGTTATCCTTTGAGGATTTTGTTTTTGGAGAGCGGCACAGGTAGCAACCTGACAAGACCTTACTCGTACATACGAGTTAAAGCAACAACTCGTATAGACCAGTTTAGCCCTGTTTGCCAAAGCGCCAGCTGAACGGGAAATTTCCGGCCCCCGCCTTCCCTCAAACCATAGACAAAGCGCCACGCGCTCCCTAAGGTTCCTCGCTTGACGACAACCGGCATCGAGCCTGCACATGAGCAAATACAGCCAGATCTACAGCGATCTGCTTGCCAGCATCACCAGCGAACGCCTGGAACGCGGCGCCCGCCTGCCCTCGGAAACCGAGCTGATGGAGACTTACCAGACCAGCCGCGGCACCGTGCGCAAGGCCATCGAGCAGCTGCAGGAACGCGGCTTCGCGCAGAAGATCCACGGCAAGGGCACCTTCGTGCTGTCGCGTGCACCCATCGAATTCCAGCTCGGCGGCATCGTCAGCTTCCAGGAGACCTACCCCCGGCTGGGCGGCAACGTGCGCACCGAGGTGGTCGAGCTCAGCCAGCTACCGCTGGAAGGCAGCCTGCGCGAGCATATCCAGGCGGAACAAGGCACCCTGATCACCCGCATCAAGCGGGTCAGGCGTATCGATGGCCGGCGGGTGATCCTGGATATCAACCACTTCGTCGCCGACCTGATCCCCGGCCTGGATCGCCGCATCGCCGAGCATTCGATTTACCAATACATCGAAAAGACCCTGCAGCTGCAGATCAGCTACTCGCAACGCACCATCGAAGCCGTGCCCCGCGGCGCGGACGACCTCAAGCACCTCGACCTGGACGACCAGAGCCACGTGATCGTCGTCAGCAACCAGACCTTTCTGCAGGATGGCCGACAGTTCGAGTACACCCAGTCACGGCATACGCTCGACAAGTTTTACTTTTCGGATGTGGCGCGGAGGTAGGGGGCAGTGGTTCTGGGAAATAACCAGCATGGGCAAATACACCACCACCCTACTCCCCTTGAGCTAGTCGACGCCGGTCTAAGAAGCTGTAACAGCTGAGGCAACCAGCAAGGTTGCCATCTGAAAACCTGCGGGCTAGAGTGCGCGGGTCGTGGTCAATCCCGCGACCGGGTGTGACAACCTGAATGTTCGAGGACGCGGTGCGTCCAAATTGCCTAGCCGGTTTCATACCGTGCTACTGCATTTCTATGGCGGGCCGTACGGGGCAGGTTTCGGCCTGGCCGGTTCCCTCGGACGCCGGTTTGTCACCCTCGTACGGTCCGTCACCATAACCGCGTGACAACGGCGGTGGCGGCTCCTTAACTAGTTCGAGGAGCATAAGGAAAATGCGCCATCCAGCTTTTATGCCAGGGCACCACCCTGCTCGCCCCAACGGCCCACAGACCTCCACCCCGGAGGTGCCCCATGGCTAACAAATTCGGCCGTGTACTCAACTTCCCCAGACGCCCAAGCCCGATTACGGGCACCAACTTCCAGACCCGAAGCGCACTGGCCGATGCCGACCTGCGCGCCGTGCTGTTGAATGAACTACTCGAAGACCTCCTGCGCAAGGAAGGAGACCGCCCCGATTCGCTACGGGTGCGAATGGCCTGCTTCGCTGCCCAGGAACTGCTCAACGAACTGACGGTGCTATACCGCCGAGCAAGCTGCGAAAACCAGGGAGGCAATCGCCATGAATAAAGGCGTGACCACTACCCTACCCGCCAACGATGGCTACCCCGGCCTGACAATCGCCTGGGCAAAGGACTGCCGCCCGGCCTTTCATAAAGGCATCCGCGCTGCAGAACGCTGGCTCAACGGCAAGCGCAGCCACTGGCTATGGGCTGCGCTGATTTTTGAGCGAGACGCCCTGCAGGATGAGACGGATCGGAAGGCGTTTGAGGTAGCGTTTATCAGTCGGATTCAGCAGAGGTTGGAGGGGACGAACTGAGCAACCTCTAACAATGCAGCGAACACCGAATGTAGTGGTCCACTACACATTGCGGAAGAAAATAACTGTGTCACTCGCCCCATACTTGTGCACAAGGCATGGACGCACCTCGCAGCAGGAGATCGATTTGAATCTGACACAGTACTTGTCAACGGATGACTGCTCTTCCAGAACTAGAAGTGGCCTATCGAGAAGCAGCCTCGGCAGTTGAAGCTTTTGCGCTGCTATATGAAAGAGGAGCGAGAAACGTCACCGTTGACGGCGGACACCTCTGGATGCGAGCAACGCGGAGCGAGACGGCATTTTCGGGCCCGGCCGATGCTTTGTTAGCCTAGGCGGGACGATATCCGCGCCATGGTGGGGTGAGGATGGCAAGCGTAATTTCCAGGCAGCCCTTAAGCGCTACTGACATTTTGCGCCCACAAATTAGCCACATAACAAGACAGCAGAATCGCTGCCAAGCGGCCACTAAAAGTCTGAGCCCAAAAACTCGAAAGGGTCAGCGACTCCCGAGTCTATGCGTTCAACAGCCAGTGCAGTGTTGCCATTTCAATTTTTGCATGTTGAATCCGTACCGACGACGGTCCATCGTGCCTGATGGCTGCCTGCGCACTTGCGCGGCCGCTTCCCACATTTTGCCCGCCTGACCCTTGTGTATTCCAGTGATGGCGGCAACCGATTCCAGTGAGTGTGCGCCATCCGAGCCGCAGGTTTTGGAGCGAAATCCGCATCTGCTGACGAGCCGATAAATTTCAGATTCCCGGAGACGCGCGCACTCCAATTTTGACGGAGCGTTTTTACACACTCTGAGCCAAAAACTGCCGCGGTAACAGCGTCCAGCAGCAAGAGCTGAGACATCACCGGCTGGACAGCTTGTCCAGCCGGGTGGCTTTGACTCAGTGCTTCAGGAGCTGATCCAGTGCATCGGGCTTGCCATGAATGGCGAAACGATCAACCAGCGTGGAGCTGGCCTGATTGAGCCCGACCAGATCGACTTCGGTGCCAGCACCGCGAAACTTCAGCACTGCCTTGTCCAGCGCGCCGACTGCAGTAATGTCCCAGAAATGGGCATCGGTCAGATCGATGACCGCGTTTTCCAGCGATTCTCTTGTATCGAATGCCTCAACGAATTGGTCTGCAGACGCGAAGAACACTTGGCCAACAACCTTGTAGCGACGGGTGCCATTGATAAGCTCCGAGTCGATGTTCAGCAGACGGCCGATTTTGTTCGCAAAGAACATAGCGGCCAGCAGTACTCCAGCGAGTACGCCATAGGCCAGATTGTGCGTCCAGACCACTACTACCACCGTCACG